>JBJXFH010000136.1:0-8931 GCA_046155365.1 Acidimicrobiales bacterium
CGCGCCCCCGAAATCGTCCGGTCCCAGGTTGTGGCCCTGCATGTGGGTGCCGGTGGCTCCGTCGAAGATGACCACACCGCGTTCGACGAGCCCCAGAAAATCAACCATCCGTCCATGCTAGGACCACTGAACCAGCACCATCGGCCCAGCTCGGTCCCGCCTCATCACTGAGCGCGCTCCAGCGGCGGCGGACCGAAGCGCCGGGCTCCTGCCCCGTGCGGAACTACATGAAAAATGATGAAGCGTCTGTCGTCTGGCGGATTTTGGACACGTGCCCCTCGTCACGGGCCTCAATTGTCGACGATCCGTGGTCCTCTGCGCGCACCCTGTCGAGATTTCTTCAGATGCGCCCGACTCCCGTGTTCAAAATCCGCCAGAAGAATTGGCGGGCCCTTTCCGTACTGGTGGGTACGGCAGTCAGGGTCCGGTGGTGGCGACGCTGATTGGTTGGCACCACTGGGCGGACTCGACGGACCATGTTCCGTTGTAGGCCCCGATGTCGGCCCGTAGGACGGTGCGTTCGCCGTCCACGGCAATGACCTGCGCGGCGTAGGAGGAGCGCTGCAGGACCACGAGCGTCGCAGTCCTCACTTGTGGCGGGAATTCCCGGTCGTCAAGGCGTGTGATGGCTTCGATTGGTGAGGTGGTCGGGGGTGGGCCAGCCACGGGTTGCCAGATGTCGTTGATGGTCTGGACATTGCCTTCGGTCGGGAGGCACTGGGGGTATACAGCCGCGTCGGGTCGGGTGAGCGTGACCTCGACCAGGGGGCCGGTGGCGCCGCGGAACAGACGAAAGGTGTCGGGCAGCGAACTCCGCTCCAACGCAATAGCCATCCGGGTTTCCGAGCCAACACTGGGGCAAACGATCGAGTCTGCGGGTTCGGCCTTGACGGCGTTGAGGACTCCATCGCTGTCGAGAGCGATCCCCTCGAGCCGACCGCAGAAGGTTTGATCGAACACCACGACGATTTCGGTGCTGAAGTCGATGTCCGGAGGCTCTTCGCCGGGCCAATCGGCCTGCCACAGCTTGATCAAACTTGTCGCGTCCAGCGCGAACGTCGGCGGGTTCGTTGGGTCGAACAGAACGCCTGTCGTCTTGAGCAAGCGGTATGACACCGTGTTCGGGTCCGCCGGTCCGGTCTTGTCTGCTGCGTCCGCCCGGGTATCGAGGTCGATCCGAAGGCTTCGATCCGCATGGCCGACGATGTCGCTGCCGGGGACGTGCAGCACGAACCACGGCTCCACGGTGGCTTTCTCGATGGCGACCACATGCGTGGTCCACAGCAACACGTCATCGCAGGCCTCAGGTGCTCCTTGTACCGCCATGACCGGTTCCAGAGCGCGGCCGGAAAGGGAACGAAAGCCGGCGACCTCCGGTAGGCAGGCGTTGCTGGGCCACCAGAACGCCACCACCACCTCTCGCTTGAAATCCGGCACGGGCACCACTGCATCGCCAGCGCCGACGAGCGGTCGCAGGAAGTCGCTGAACTGGCTCGTGTCGCTCCCGGTGAAGGCCTGCAACGGCGCAGACGAGGGGTTCGCGTTGTTGGCCGCCGGGAAAGCACCCAAGACCCGGAACTGTTCTGGTCCGATCTCGATGATGTCGGTCTGAGTGTCCGCTGGGGCACTGGTGGGCACACTTCGCTCTGATCCCAGCGTGCGCACCAGTTGGTCGCGGTCCTTGTTGATAGCCGCCACGCCGAGAGACAACGCCGCCAGCACCACGGCGAGGGAACCCACCCTGGTGAATCGCCTCTGCCGGCGGCGACGGCGCACCGTGGACCGCAGCGCGTGCTGCGCCGCCTCGACGTCCACCGTCGGCGCAAGGTATCGGGTCAGACCAGCCAATGGATCATGCTGTGGAGTATTCATCGGTCATCCATGTCGGTCTGCACGAAGGGCGGTACGGGGGCTACGGGCTGTTCGGTCTGTGTGGGAACAGCAACCATTGTTGTGGAAAATCCGTCGGTCCAATCGGCGCGGAGCTTGCGGCGGGCATCGAACAGGGTGGATTTCACCGTGCCGGGAGATATCTCCAGTGCGGCGGCGATTTCCTCCACGGTCAGGCCGGCCAGGTAGTGGAGGCTGAAGACCAGGCGCATCCGCTCCGGCAAGGCGTCGATGCCCCGGCGCAGATCGGCCAGTTCGTCGCTCAGGGATTCCACCGGCACTGGGCGCACGAAGCGGGCGGGGTGCAGGTCCCGCCGGCGCAGGTTGCGGCGCTGGGTCCGGGCTCGGTTGACGGCCACCCGACGCACCCAGGCGGCGGGCTCGGTGTAGCGATCAATGCGATGCCAGTGAAGATGGGCCTGCACGAACGCCTCCTGCACCGCTTCGGCAGCGATCTCGGGCCCGTAGGCCAGCGTCAGGGCGCGCACCAGCCGGGAATAGTTGGCCCGGAAGAGCTCCGCCAGGGAGTCCTCGGCCTGCTCGGTCATGGCACGACGCCGTTTCATGTGCCCTCATCACTCCCGGGACCCGGCCGCGGTTGGGTCCGAACTTGGACGAGCATCACGATCTGGCCGGTTCCCGCGGGGAGGTAGCGTGACCGGCAGTGAAGATCTACACCCGCACTGGGGACGATGGGACCACCGGGCTGTTCTACGGCGGCCGGGTCCCCAAGGATTCCGCCGCGCCCCGGGCCTATGGCACCGTGGATGAGGCCCAGGCCCACCTCGGCGTGGCCCGGGCCCACACCGAACCGGGCAGTGAGCTGGATCAGATCCTGGTGGGGCTGTGCCGGGATCTGTACGTGGCCATGGCCGAGTTGGCCACCGCCCCCGAGAACCACCACAAGCTCACCCCCGGCACCACCGCCGTCACCGAGGAGATGATCAGCGCCCTCGAAGCGCAGATCGACGCCGCCAGCGAGCGCTTCGAGCCCCCCACGGAGTTCGTGATCCCCGGTCAGAACCTCTGCGCCGCCCACCTCGACGTGGCCCGCACCGTGGTCCGCCGGGCCGAACGCCAGGCCCTGGCGCTCAGTGGCGGAACGTCGCTGGTGGTCAAGTACCTGAATCGCCTGTCGGATCTGTGCTGGACGCTGGCCCGCTGGGCGGAGGCCGAAGCCGGATCGGGGTCGCTGCCCAGTCGCGGCGGCGCTGCGGGTCGATAACGTGCGAGGGTGCCTGCCGACCTGCACCTCCTCGCCAACCTCCCCGCCGACGCTGATGTTGTGGGCCACGCGGTGTGTTCCGACCGCCTCGACGCCGCCCCGCTCGATCGGGCGTTGCTGGACAAGCTGAACTTCGAAGCCAAGGCCGATCAGGTCCAGGTGGTGCCCGACGGGGATCGCCTGGTGGTGCTGGTGGGGCTCGGTCCGTGGGCCAAGGTTGACGCCGCGGTGGTGCGCAAAGCCGGCGCCGCCCTGACCCGGGCCACCAAGAAACACCCCCGCCTCACCGTGTCGGTGCTGGCCGACCTCGCTGCCCTGGCCGCAACGCCCCCCGCTCCCACCGAATCGACGTCGAATCGCCCCGAAGACGCCACGACCGAAGCCGGCGAATCGACGTCGAATCGGCCTGACGACGCGTCGACCGAAGCCGGCGAATCGACCTCGAATCGGTCGGGGTCCGGGGCGCGGTCAAATTCCGGCGAATCGACGTCGAATCGCCCCTACGGTTCGGCTGAGGGGTCCCCCGGAGAGGAGCAGGCCGGCGCCACGGACCCGGCGTCCCCGGCAGCCCCCGAACCACAGTGGTCGAACTGGGCCCAGGCGCTGGTGGAAGGCCTGCTGCTGGCGGGCTACGAGTATCGACCGCTGAAGTCCGAGGCCACCAAGACCAAACTGGCCGACGTTGATCTGGTGGCCCCCAACGATGACGCCCGGGCCGGGGCGGAGCGGGGCCGGGTGCTCAGCGAGGCCGTCACCGCCACCCGGGACCTGGTCAACGAACCCGGCGGGTCCCTGACGGCGCGTCGATTCGCCAAGATCGCCCGTCGATTGGGCGAAAAGCACGGCTTCGACGTCAAGGTCTTCAAGCGCGACAAGATCGCCGAGATGGGCATGGGCGGCCTCCTGGGGGTCAATCGGGGCTCCACCCAACCACCCCGTTTCGTGCAGCTGCGCTACCGGCCCGCCGGGGACGCCCGGGGCACGTTGGCGCTGGTGGGCAAGGGCATCACGTTCGACAGCGGCGGCCTGTCGCTCAAGACCGCCGGCGGCATGATGACCATGAAGTGCGACATGGCCGGGGCCGCGGCCGTGCTCGGGGCCTTTGTGGCCATCAGCCGGCTCTGCCCCGAGGTGGAGGTGCGGGGCTATCTGCCGCTGACGGACAACATGACCGGCGGGGATGCCAGCCGGCCCGGGGATGTGTTCACGCTGCGCAACGGCAAGACCATCGAGGTGCTCAACACCGACGCCGAGGGTCGCTTGGTGCTGGCGGACGCCTTGTCCTTGGCCTCGGAGGCCAAGCCCGACGCCATCATTGACCTGGCCACGTTGACCGGTGCCTGCGTGACCGCCCTGGGGTCGAAGATGGCCGGTCTGATGGGCCGCAACGATGCCTGGTTGACCCAGGTGGAAACCGCCGCCCGCTGCAGCGGCGAACAGGTGTGGCGCCTGCCGCTGCCGGCCGAGTACAAGAGCCAGTACGAGTCATCGGTGGCGGACATGAAGAACATCGGCAACGGCCAGGCCGGGGCGCTGGTGGCCGGGCTGATCCTCGGCGAATTCGTGGCCGACGGGCTGGCTTGGGCTCATCTGGATATCGCCGGGCCGGCGTTCACCGAATCCGAGGACGCCGAGGTCACCAAGGGCGGCTCCGGCTACGGGGTCCGGCTCCTGGTGGAGTTGGCCGAACGGTTCGAGGTCCCCACCCTTACTTGAGCCTCGCCCGTGCCGGCGCACCGCCGAGATGGCGGGAGCGTTGTCTGGTCAGACGTCAGCGGGATGGCGTGGGGCGTGGGTGGGGGCGGGCCATGTCGGCACGCCACTGCTCGTGCAGGGCTTGGCGGTCTTCGGGTAGGCGGGCCAGCTGCTGGCGGGTGACGGTGGGCAGGTGGCGGCGGGCCAGCACCCGGTCCTCGCCCCATCGTCGGGCGAAACCGAAGTTGGCGCAGCGATGCACCGTGCGCTGCAACGGACCCCACCGGCCCAGCCCGGTGCCCAACCCCAGGACCCGGGCGGTGTGGGTGACATCGAGCGAGAAACCCTCGGGCGCCTCGTCGAAACGGTGGGCCAGGTAGCGCATCAGCAACACCGACGCCGGCCCCACCAGCGGTAGCCAGTACCGCTCCGCGTAGTCCGAGCGGGGATCCACGCCCAACTGATCGATCACCGGGTCGCTCCACGGCAACACGGTGAGCCACGCCACCCCAGGTTGCTCCCCGGTCCCGTCGGCGCCGGCGCCGGCTGATACCGCCGGGATGGCGGATCGCTCCTCTTGCGCCAGCATCGCGCTGCGCCCGGTGGTGGCGGAGGACCCGGTGGTCCCGGATGCGTCCGGGCCGCCGGCGTGACGGGCCGCCATCGGGCGAGGGTCAGGACCCCGGCGGCCGATGACGAGTTCCAGCGCGGCGGTGAAATCGGACCCCGAGACCAAGTCCGGTTGATCACCGTCGGACGGGGCGGACGGGGCGGATGGGGCAGTTGGGGCGGCGGGGTCAGCGTGTCCCCGAACGGCTGTGGCGGGGGTGGCAGGGTCAGTGACCGCGGTGTGGACGGGGTGAACGAGGCTCACGTGGGGCTCCTGGGCTGGCAGGGGCGATCGCACGGGGAAGTCGTAACAGTGTATATCGGTATCTTTCACTCTGCAAGCCGCGCCAAGGGGTCAGCGGTAGCATCCGGGCATGCCGGGAACGCAGCAGGGAAGGGATGAGGTCGTGGCGCGGGCCGCGGCGCTGGTGGCGGCGGCGCAGCGGGTGGTGGTGCTGACCGGTGCCGGGATCTCCACCGATAGCGGCATCCCGGACTTCCGGGGTCCGAACGGGGTGTGGACCCGCAACCCCGCCGCCGAGAAGCAGGCCACCATCCAGAACTACGTCGCTGACGTCGAGGTCCGAAAGGCCGCCTGGCAGAACCGGTTGCATTCCACGTACTGGTCGGCGCAACCCAACGTGGGCCATCACGCGCTGGCATCGTTCGCAACCACCGGTCGGCTGCTGGCCCTGATCACGCAGAACGTGGATGGCCTGCACCACGCCGCCGGTACCGATCCGGCCAAGATCATCGAGATTCACGGGTCGGTACGGGAGGTGGTCTGCCTCAGCTGTGAGGAGCGGGCCCCCATGGAACGGGCGCTGGCCCGGGTGGAGGCCGGAGAGGAAGACCCCGCCTGTCGGACCTGCGGCGGGATCCTCAAGTCCGCCACCATCAGCTTCGGGCAGGGTCTGGTGGCGCAGGACCTGCAACGGGCGGATCAGGTGGCCCGCCAATGTGACCTGATGGTGGCCATCGGCACCACGCTGGCGGTGTACCCCATCGCCGAGGTGGTGCCCATTGCCGCCCGCAACCGGGCCCAGGTGATCATCATCAACGCCGAGCCCACCGCCATGGACTCCCTGGCTGACGTGGTGATCCAGGCCTCCATCGCCGATGTGCTGCCAGCGGTGCTGGGTGTGGCTCCGCCGCTCTGATCGAGCCGGTACGAGCCGGTCGAGCGCGGAAATAACCGCCCTCGACCAATTGTTGACCAATCCGCTAGGGTTTTCACCAGCGAGCCGCCGAGGGGTCGAGCGGTGATCGCGCCAATACCAGGAGCAGCCGATCCATGCCCACCTTCCGTGAGCTGTTGTCCCAGACCAAGGCCCAGATCCGCGAGATCAACACCGCCGCCGCGGCCGAGCGTCGCGACGCGGAGCCCAACGCCGTGGTGCTCGATGTGCGTGAGCCCGACGAGTGGGAGCAGGGCGCCATCCCCGGGTCCATGCACATCCCCCGGGGTCACCTCGAGACCCAGATCGAAAGCCGGGTGTCGGACAAGACCACCCCGCTGCTGGTGATCTGCGCTGGTGGGGTCCGTTCGGCGTTCGCCACCAAGACCCTGGAGGAGCTCGGCTACCAGGACGTGGTGTCCATCGAGGGCGGGTTCGGGCGTTGGAAGGACGAGGGCCGCCCCTGGAAGACCCCGGCGGTGCTCAGCCCCACCCAGCGCAACCGGTACCAGCGCCACCTGCTCCTGCCCGAGGTGGGCATCGAGGGCCAGCAGAAGCTGCTCAACGCCCGGGTGCTGTTGCTCGGCGCCGGCGGTCTCGGTTCACCGGCTGCGCTGTATCTGGCTGCGGCCGGGGTGGGCACCATCGGCATCATCGACATGGACGTGGTGGACGAGTCCAACCTGCAACGCCAGATCCTGCACAACATCGACCGCATCGGTGAACCCAAGGTCGACTCGGCCAAGAAGACCCTGACCCTGCTCAACCCCGACGTCAACGTGGTCACCTACGACACCCGCCTGGCCGCGGAGAACGTGCTGCAGATCCTGGCCGACTTTGACGTGGTGGTGGACGGGGCGGACAACTTCCCCTCCCGCTACCTGCTGAATGACGCATCGGTGAAGCTGGGCATCCCGGTGGTGCACGGGTCCATCTTCCGCTTCGAGGGCCAGGTCACCGTGTTCGACCCCCGCAACGGCCCCACCTACCGGGACCTGCTGCCCCAACCCCCGCCGGCGGAGTACGCCCCCAGCTGCGCCGAGGCCGGGGTGCTGGGCGTGCTGCCGGGCATCATCGGGTCCATCCAGGCGCTGGAGGCCATCAAGCTGATCCTGGGTCTGGGCGATTCGCTGTCCGGCCGGATCCTGGCTTTCGACGCCCTGGAGCTGTCCTTCCGGGAGTTCAAGCTGCGGGTGGATCCCTCCAACGAGGTCACTTATAACAACCGCGACCGCATCACGGTGGCGGACCTCGACGGGTTGTGCATGCCCCACGTCTCACGCTGAAAGGGCATCGCCCGGCAACGGCGTTCAGTAACCGAGCAGGGCGCGAATCACCCGCTCGACCTGCGCGGCGATGACCAGGTCGAGGGAGCCGAGCCGGGTGACCAGCCGCTGGCGGTTGAGCGATCGGAGCAGCTCGCACTGGGCGTAGCTGGTCACCGTCAAGCCGTTGTGCGCGGTGGGCTTCACCTCGACGTGGAGCGCGAGCCCGTGATCGGTTGTCGTCATCGGGACGACGATGGTGAACGGGAAGTCGGGACGAAAGACCGGCGCGGGGCCGATGACGACGGCGAGCCGGTGGTGGGCCGGTTCGCCGGGGTACGGGTCACCGAAATCAACCAGCCAGATCTCGTTAACCGAGGCCATGGCGCACGGCAAGATCGGCCTCATTGACGTAGGCCTCCCACGCCGCGGGGTCCTGCCGGAGCCGGTCGAGTTGGGTGTTCACGTCGGTGGCGAAGCGGGTTCGTTCGAGCGCCTCCGCGGCGTCACGCACCACGTCGAGGAGTTGGCGTCCGGTGGCGCGGGAGATGGCGACCAGGCGTTGGTGGGTTTCCCGATCGATCCGGATGGTCGTCGTGGCTGCCATCCGGCCAGTCTACAAACGCGCCTGCAGCTTGCATGCGCCAGGTTGACCGTGCGGGGGCAAGGCCAATGCTCTCCTGGTGTGCCGGGTAGCCTCGGGGCGGTTTCGGCGCTTCGTCGAAGCCCGCCCGAGCCGTCGATCCCGGGAGCCCGTCCGTGACCCAGCCCGCCGTGGGTAGCAGCCCTCACCTTGATCCCCTCGCCGAGCCCGCCGGGTTCGATGACTCCGGGTCACACCCGCGCTCGCCCCGCATCGGCATCTTGGTGGTGGCCTACAACGCCGCCACCACGTTGGCATCGGTGCTCGACCGCATCCCGGCGGAGGTGCGCGGCTCCATTGAAGAGGTGATCGTGGCCGATGACGCCAGCCCCGACGGTGGTTCCACGTACCTGGTGGGCCTGGGCTATCAGAGCCGGGGCAGCGACCTGCCGCTGACGGTCATCCGCCATGAGAAGAACCTGGGCT
>JBJXFH010000142.1:0-83280 GCA_046155365.1 Acidimicrobiales bacterium
TCGCGCTGTCACCCGGCCGGCGTCACGCGCCCCGAAACCGATCACCGAACAGGGGTTGCGCACCCCGCACCCTTCATGCTAAACACTTACCGATAGAGCAGATAGACAACACGTCGAATCGGCTCCAAGTTGACGAGATGAATATCGAACACGACACCTCGTTACACCACCAGTTGGGACTTAACCGCGGAAGCTGCGTAAGGGGCGAAGACTTGGATGGCTGTTTCGGTTCGCCGGCCGCCGCTGATCTTCTGTTGGATTGTGGCCATGCAGAGATCTCGTTCAGCGTGGTTGTGAGGTATTTCTGACGCAACGCGACAGGTGGGGTCGGGTTTCAGACCACAGGGTGTGCTGTCGGGCGGGTTGTTGGGTTCAACATTGCAGATGGGTGTTGGTGGTACCGCGGTGGTGGGCGCGGTGGGCGGTGTTGGCCGATCTTGTCGCCGCGCCTTCGTGTTCATCGTTGGGGGTGACAGAGACGTCGGGTTCGGTGATGGCGAGTAGGTGGGCGTTCTCGGCGTTGATGGGTCCCCGCAGCGTCTCGATCAACGCTTGCTACGCTGATCGGTCGGGGTTTGAGGGTCGATGGTGTCCGACCGCATTTCTGGGACGTTGTCCGACACTGCCAGCAGGATCGGCGCTTCCTCGCACGGTCAGCGCCCGGCGTAACTCGACCAGCCACCCGCCGAATCGTTCAGCGGCCACCGCGTGTTGGCCGGTAAACGAACCACAGGGAGCCCGTAGCACCCATCGCCGCGAGCGGTTCCGCAGTGCCACCGGCTGCCTCAGCAGGGAGCGAGGCGGTCGTGACGACGCCACGGAAGCAGCGGGTGAAGGTGAACCGCCGGCGTACAGAGGGCGAACCCAGTTGAACGTAGACGGTCTGAATCGGGAACATATTCTCGCCCGTTGAACAGGCCGTAGAGCAACTGCACCTCGGGCCGGGGCCGGGTCGCGGTGTTTGGGAAGAAGGTGCACGCCCCCCACCCACTGGTCCCCATACCTCTCCGCATGTCCCCCCCAAACCGCTTGAACTGGTCGGCTGAACATCGACCTCTGCCGCCAGAAGCGAACCCACTACTCGCACCAGCCTGAGCAATATCCCGTGGTGAACGGCGGTTTTCACACCACCATGCCACCGGACCTTGCCATACCATCAAGTATGTCACCCACACCGCGGCTAGGTGCAACAGCGCGCCGCGGCGTTGACGCAGTATGCGGCTGGTGCGGCGCCGGCCCACGACATGGGCCCCCACACCCACAACCAAGCGACCGGCCGATGACGCGGCGAACGCGCCGGACGGGGTCCCGGGGGCGATGCGAGCATCTTCGACCGCCAGGCGATTGGGATTAGCCTCGACTACAGGCGGATCTTTCAGACAGCGTTATCTCCCTTTCTCGACGCGCGGGTGTCGCAGTTAGCCGTCAGTTGGCCGGTGAAGGACCCACGTTGAGGGAACCGTAAACCCACGGCCGGGGGATGGCGCCTTGAGATGACAGGGGGTTCACTTCAACCATGCCTACCTCGTCGGCGGACGCGGCGCTGCTGGGCCGGCGCGTCGGTTTTGGGGCCACCAAGGCCCAGATTGACCAGTGGGTCCTGTTGGACCGTGCCGTGCTCATTGATCAGCTGCTGGACACCTCCACCCCCTACGCGGGACCGCCGCCGCCGCCGATGGGCGCCGCCAGCACGGCACCGGAATGGGAGCAGTTCGTCCTCCTCGGGCAGTGGTGGATGGACCGCATGGCCCATAGCACCACCCCCATCGTGGAGAAGATGACACTGTTCTGGCACGGGTTGTTCACCACCTCTCTGAGCAAGGTGTTCGACCCCGTCGCCATCGCCAACCAGCACCACTTCTACCGCCTGCACGCGGTGGGCAACTTCGAGACCCTGGTGCACGGCATGGCCCTGCAACCAGCCATGCTCGACTACTTGGACAACACCTGGTCCGGATACTGGTCCCCCAACCAGAACTTCGCCCGGGAGTTGATGGAACTGTTCCTTTTGGGCGTCGGCAACTACACCGAGGATGACGTGGTGGCCGCCGCCGCCGCCTGGACCGGTCACAGCGTGGACCAAACCACCGGCAGCTACCTGTTCCGCCCCACCTGGCACGACAACAACCCCAAGACGTTCCTGGGCCAGACCGGCAACCTGGACGGGCCCGACACCATCGACATCATGTTGCAGATCTCGCCCATGCGGGAGACCATGAGCCGCTGGATCGCCACCAAGTTGTGGGCCTTCTTCGCCCACACCGCTCCGCCCACGGCCGCCATCAACGCCATCGCTGCCAAGCTGCTGGAAGCGTTCAACATCACTGACACGCTGCGGGTGCTGTTCAACCGACCCGAGTTCTACGACACCGCCCAACCCAGCAGGGTCCGCTCCCCCATCGAGTACGTGGTGGCCATACTAAAGGGTATGCCCACGGCGACCTCGGCAGAGATCCATCCCGAGTGGTATCTCGACGATCTGGGACAGTTTCCCTTCGACCCGCCCACCGTTGAGGGTTGGAAGCACAACAACTACTGGATCTCCACCTCCTCCGCCAGCGCCAAAGCGTCTTTGGCCAGCTCGACCAGCTATCGGGTGTCCCAAACAACGCCCCCCAAGCACCCCTTCGCCGGCGTGACCGCGCTTAGCGTGCCGGCGGCGGTCCAACTGGCATTCGACACGTTCCACATCCTGTCGCCCACCACCCAGACCCGAAACGTGCTCCAGACCTGGCTCACCAACAACCGCGCCGTTCCCCACCAGGGATGGTTTGAACCACTGGGGCTGATGATGATGGTGCTGCTGTGCCCGGAGATGCAACTCGCATGACACGCGCTCACGACCTCGACACCGCCCACGCCTTGCGGGCCCTCAGCATCCGGGAGCAGGACACCCCGTTCAACCTCACCCGCCGCCGGTTCCTACAGGCCGCCGGTGCTCTCGGTGGCGGCGCGGCGCTGGCCACCGCCCCGGGCTGGGCCCAGGAGGCCTTCGCCGCCGCCCCGGTGGGACCCAACGAGGGCATCTTGGTGATGCTGATGATGGCCGGCGGCAATGACGGCCTCAACACCGTGGTGCCCTACATCGATGGCAATTACTACAGTCGCCGGCCCTATACCTCCATTCCGCCGGATCAGGTGCTGCCGCTCGACGGCCGGGTGGGGCTGCACCCCAACCTGGTCAACCTGAAGAATCTCTACGATCAAAACCAGGTGGCGGTGGTACAAGGGGTGGGTTACCCCAACCCTGACCTGAGCCACTTCTCCTCCATGGCCATCTGGATGCGGGCCTGGGCCGGCGCCGGCACCCCCGGCACCGGTTGGCTGGGGCGCTGGTTGGACTACGTGGGGGCCGACCCCTTCCACGCCATCCACCTGGGTCAGTCCATCCCGTTGCACATGGCCGGCGCCAGCCGTAAAGCGTCGGCATTGGGCACCAGCAGACCCTTCGGCACCAGCTCGGATGGCAATTGGGTGCGGCTACACAACGGCATCAACAGCTTCGCCGCCGCCAGCACCGGTACCGGCCAGTACGGTGACGCCCTGGTGGCGGCCCAGCGGGACCATCTCTCGTTGGCTGCGGCCGCCGGACCGTCCTACACCCCGGCTCTGCCCACCGGCAGGCTCATCGGACAGCTCACCTTGGCCGCCCGGTTGATCAACGCCAACTTGGGCACCCGCATCCTGTCGCTGGGCTGGGGGGACTTCGACAGCCACGACGGCCACCGCGCCATGCACGACGCCCGCATGGCCGAGTTCGACTCCGCCCTGGCTTCGTTCTGGGCCACGCTGTCACCGCAGTGGGCCAACCGGGTGACCATCATGACCTTCTCGGAGTTCGGACGCCGCCTGCCCGAGAACGGCAACCGCGGCACCGACCACGGCACCGGCGGGATGCAGCTGCTGATCGGCCCCCAGGTACGAGGCGGCATTCACGGCAGCGCGCCATCGCTGAGCCAGCTCGACAGCCACCGCTCCCCCATCGCCAGCACCCACTTCAACCAGGTGTACGCCAGCGTGCTGACCCAATGGCTGGGGGCTGATCCCCAGACCATCCTGGGCACCAACCCCGACCAATTGGCCCTGTTCGGCGCCGGGCCAGGGGTATCCGCCAGCGGCCCCGGCCCCGGCCCCACCCCACCCGGTGATCTGATGGCGCTCAGCCCCAACCGCCGTCTCGACACCCGCATCGGACTGGGCATCTCCGCCGCCGGCCCGCTCGGTCCCGGCGCCCAGGTCGATCTTTTGGTAACGGGGGCCGGCGGGGTACCCAACCACGGCGTGCTGGCAGCGGTGCTCAACGTCACCGCCGTCACCCCCACCGAAGCGGGGTACCTTACGGTATGGCCGGCCGGGGAGGGGCAGCCGGGGTCCTCCAACCTCAACTTCCTGCCCGGCGAGGTGGTGCCCAACCTGGTCATGTGCAAGATCGGCCCCAACGGTCGGGTATCGATCCGCAACGCCAACGGACACACCGATGTGGTGGCGGACGTGGTGGGTTACATCAAGGAGGGCAGCGACACCAACCTGCTGCCCACCCAGCCGGTGCGCCTGCTCGACACCCGTGACAGTGCCCCGGTGGGCCCCGGCGGGGACATCGAGCTCACGGTGGTGGGCGGGACCATACCGTGGAGTGGGGTGCAGTCGGTGGTGCTCAACGTCACCGCCACCGGTTCCACCAGTGCCTCGTTCCTCACCGTGTATCCCAACGGGCAACCCCGCCCCTGGTCATCGAACCTGAACTTCCTGACCGGCCAAACCGTGCCCAACCTGGTGGTGGCCAAGGTGGGCGACGGGGGCAAGGTTCGCTTCTTCAACGCCGAGGGCAACAGCCACGTGGTGGTGGACCTGCTCGGTTACGTCTGCACCGCCACGTCCGGCACCGGTCGGGTGGTGGCGCTCACCCCGGCCCGTGTGCTTGATACCCGCGAGGGCTGGGCCGGCGGACCGCTGATCGGCGGCGTCGATCGCATGGTCTCCCTGGCCGGCGTGGGTGGCCTACCGGCCGGTACGTTCTCCGGGGTGATCGCCAACATCACCGTCACCGGCGGCACCGACTTCGGATACCTAACGGTATGGCCGGCGAACCAGGGGCGGCCATTGGCGTCCAACCTCAACTTCGGCCCCGGCCAGACCGTGCCCAACCTGGTGGTGAGCGCGGTCAGTCCCGACGGCCACCTGGGCCTGTTCGCCCCCTTCGGTCAGACCCACGTGATCATTGACCTGGTGGGTTACATCACGTAAGGGCCTGCGCCGCGGACGTGAACGGTCCCAGGTGAGCGGTGTCATTGAAGCAACGAAGCTTCCACTCCTGATCCAGCACCACCAGATGATGGATTGATCCATTGTCGGCCCCGTTGAAGGCAAAGGGACGCGAACCGGTGGCGTATCCGCACAGGGCGCCGATCACCCCGCCGTGCACGAACACCGCCACCCGTTCATCGGGATGGGCGGCGTGGATGCGGGCAATGGCAGCCACACAGCGCCCCTGCAAGACCGCCA
Organism: Acidimicrobiales bacterium; assembly: GCA_046155365.1. Classification (GTDB taxonomy): domain Bacteria; phylum Actinomycetota; class Acidimicrobiia; order Acidimicrobiales; family CAIXPF01; genus CAIXPF01. Next base: position 5,503 of record JBJXFH010000142.1, read on the forward strand.
TGGACTCCGCGCCAGGAATGACACCCCAATCCTGCTCGGCGTGCATCCGCAGGTAGATGGGATCCTCCTCGGCCCCCTTCTGACGCAACAGACCGCCCTCCCACTCACCCAGGAAGATCTCCCGCAGATCCCGCTCCACGATGGGTTGCAGACCCAGGCGGTCCGCCAGCGGTTGGGCCGTCTGATGCGTGCGCTGCAGCGACGTGACGTAGATGGCATGGATCGTCTCTCGAGCCAGGCGTTCACCCACCGCCAGTGCCTGGTTCAGCCCATCGGGCGCCAAGGGCGGATCACCGTGCCCATCCACCAGCGGGAACGGTTCCCCTGGCCGGAACGGGGCGGACTCGCCGTGACGCACCAGCAGGATCTCGGTACTGCCCGGCAGCGGCGCATAACGCACCTGACGATGTTCAGAGGGCACCGGTTGGACGGAGTGAGGTTCAGCGGCAAAAGCAGACATCGAGCCCGAACGCTACTGGGCGACCGCGGGCCCCTCTGGAGCAGCGCGCCACACCCGGTCAGCTCCGGGTAACACCAGCGAACGCCGGCGAACACCAGGTGGCACCGGGGTGAACTTTTCTCCGGTTGGACCGGTGACAGCGATGAGTTGGCGCGCTACGGTGCGCCATGGTCGTTACGAAAGCCGCTTCGCCGGCGCTGATGACGAATTCGCCGGATCCCTCCACCGACGACGAAGTGCTCCACGCAGCCCGGCTCATCAGCCGGGCTGCTCTGTTCTCGGGGCTGCGCGCCTCGAGGATCATGGAGTTGGCCCAACAGGCCTTCATCCAACATCTCGATCCCGGGGACCTGTTGTTCCGGCAGGGCGATCGGGGCAACAGCCTCTATGTCATCTCCACCGGCCAACTGCGGTTGTACACCGCGACGGCCAACGGCATAGGAGACACGCTGGCGGTGCTGGGTCCGCCGGCCAGTTTCGGTGAGCTGTCGGTGTTTGATCGCCAGCCCCGCTCGGCCACCGCGGAGGCCATCGACCATTGCGAGGTGGTGGGTGTGCCCGGCAAGGCGTTACGTGACGCCTACCGATCGGATCCGGATCTGGCCGAGGCCCTGCTGCGCTCGCTGGCAGCTCTGGTGCGTTCGGCCACCGCCCGGCGTTCCACGGTGTTGTTTTGGGATCTGCACACCCGGGTGGCGGCGGCGCTGCTTGACGCCGCGGACCATCACGACGGCACCACGTTGTACCTCGACGCCCACGGCGCCACCCTGGCGTTGCAGTCGGGTGGATCGGAGGCCGCGGTGGCCAAGATCCTCCATCAACTCGAACGCGACGGCATCATCCGCCAGCACGGCCTCACCATCGACATCATCGACCGGGACCGCTTGGCACCGTTGGTCGACGGCTAAATCAGCCAGCGGGGAGCGCCTCGGCTCGGGCCCGCAGCCCGGCAGTTACCGCTTTACCGTCGGCCTTGTTGTTGGTGGCCTTCATAACCGCACCGACGAAGAACCCGTTGAGCCGGCCGCGTTCCTTGGCATCCCCCGCCACGAAACGGGCCCATTGCTCAGGATTTTGGGCGATGACGTCATCGAGCAGGCCATCGAGGGAGCCGGCGTCCATGGCTTCGAAGCCGCGGGCGGCGGCGATGGCGGCGGGGTCGGGAACGCCGACGGCACCGGTGTTGGCAGCCGCGTCGGCCACCACTTCGGCCAGCATGTCCGCCAGCACCAACTTGGCCTGAGTGGCGGTCAGCTTGCCGGCCCCTTCCAAGCGGACCAGGGCGGCCAGGCTGGCGGCGGGCAGGCCCTCGGCGCCCTCCACCGGCAGGTTGTGCTCGATGTGGGTCAGCACCCGGGCCCGCTCACCGGTGGGGGCGGCCGCGCCCAGCCCCTCAATGGCGGCCAACGCCAACTCGTCCATCCCCCGGCTGACCGCCACCACTACCGCCAGCTCCCCCGCTGCCACCCCCGCCGCTTCGGCCAGACGCTGACGGCGTTGGGCCGGCAACATCGGCAGCGCGGCGCGGATGTCCTCGATCCAAGCCGCATCGGGCACCACCGGCACCAGGTCCGGTTCCGGGAAATAGCGATAATCCTCGCTGTTTTCCTTGGAGCGACCAGGGGTGGTGCGCCCGTTGTTCTCATCCCAGTGACGGGTTTCCTGACGAATCCGTTCCCCGGCCTCGATCAGATCCACCTGCCGGCGGGCCTCGTAGTGCACCGCCCGACCCAATGACCGCAACGAGTTCACGTTCTTGATCTCACAGCGGGTGCCGAAGGGCTCATCGGGACGGTGGACGGACACGTTGCAATCCACCCGCAGCGAGCCCTCCTCCATCTTGCCGTCCGAAGCACCGATGGCCACCAGGATGGACCGCAGCTCCTCCACGTAATCCCGGGCCTCCTCGGCGGAGCGCAGATCGGGCTCGGACACGATCTCCAGCAGCGGGACGCCGGAACGGTTGTAATCGATCAGGGAATACTCCGCACCACCGATGCGACCGGTACCGCCCATGTGGGTGTTCTTGCCGGTGTCTTCCTCCAGATGAGCCCGGGTGATGCCCACCCGCTTACCCGAGGGCAGCTCCAACCACCCACCCAAGTCAATGGGTTGATCATATTGGGAGATCTGAAAATCCTTGGGCATGTCGGGATAGAAATAGTTCTTGCGGGCGAACACGCTGGGCCGGATATCGCAGTGCAGCGCCAGACCAACCCGTATGGCCAGCTCCACCGCCTTTTCGTTCAACACCGGCAGCGAACCGGGCAAACCCAACGACACCGGGTCAATGTTGGTGTTGGGCTCGGAGCCGAAATGGTTGAGGGCACCGCTGAACAATTTGGTCTTGGTGGCCAGTTCTGCGTGCACCTCGAGACCGATGACGATCTCCCAGCCCTCGAGGGTGTCCGGGGTGGTTGTCGCGCTCATGATCGGGTTACCTCCAGCATCGATGCCTCCAGGACCGCGGCCACCGAGAACAGCAGGGTCTCCGATAGCGCCGGGCCCATCAGCTGCACCCCCACCGGCAGGCCGTCCAATCCCGTACCGTATGGTACGGACAGGGCGGGGTGGCCGACCAGGTTGGAGGGGATGGTGCACACATCGTTCAGGTACATGGTCATCGGATCCTCGGTCTTGGCGCCCAACAGGAAGGCGGTGGTGGGCGAGGTCGGTGACAGCAACACGTCGAAGTCCTGGTACGCCCGCTCGAAATCGTTCAGCATCAGCCGCCGAACCCGCAGCGCCTGGCCGTAATAGGCGTCGTAGTACCCCGCCGACAGGGCGTAGGTGCCCAACATGATGCGGCGCTTGACCTCCGGACCGAACCCCGCGGTACGGGTGGCCCGCTGCATCTCGGCAGTGGTGGCACCGTCCACCCGCAACCCGAAGCGCACCCCGTCGAACCGGGCCAGGTTGGAAGACGCCTCCGCCGGGGCGATCAGGTAGTACGCCGACAAGCCATAGATGGCGGCGGGGATGGACACCTCATCCACCTTGGCCCCCGCGGCCCGCAGCGCATCCGCCGCTTGATTGACCCGGGCCATGACGTCATCGGCGATGCCCATGGTGGCGCCCATCTCTGCCACCACCCCCACCCGCAAACCGGCCAGACCGGCGCCGGGGGCGGCCAGCGCGGCGTCCAAGGTGGGTTCCAGCGGCTGGCGAATCGACGTGGAATCGGCGGGATCCCAGCCGGCGATGACGTCATAGCAGGCGGCGGCGTCGGCCACGGTGGCGGCGAACGGGCCGATCTGATCCAGCGAGGAGGCGAAGGCCACCAGCCCGTAACGGCTGACCCGCCCGTAGGTGGGTTTGACCCCCACCACGCCGCACAACGCCGCCGGCTGACGGATCGAACCACCGGTGTCCGAACCCAACGACAACGGCACGAACCCCGCCGCCACCGCCGCCGCGCTCCCGCCGGAGGACCCGCCGGGCACCCGGGTCAGGTCATGAGGGTTGCGGGTGGGCCCGAAGGCGGAGTTCTCGGTGGAGGACCCCATGGCGAACTCGTCGAGGTTGGTCTTGCCCACCATCACGGCCCCCGCCGCCGCCAAACGGCTGACCACGGTGGCGTCATAGGGCGGTTCCCAGCCGGCCAGGATCTTGGAACTGCAGGTGGTGGCCACGCCGCGGGTGCACAGGTTGTCCTTGAGCGCCACCGGCACCCCCGCCAACGGACCCACCGCTTCACCGGCGGCAATGCGGGCATCGAGCGCCCTGGCGGCGTCCCGGGCCCGTTGGGCGGTGACCAGGTTGAAGGCCCGCACGTCCCCGTCACCGGCGGCGATGCAGGCCAGCGCTTCCTCCACCACATCAGTGGCGCTGCGGCTGCCGTTGCGGACCGCCGCCGCCAGTTCCAGTGCCGTGCTCATGGCTGTTCCCCCAAGATGGCCGGCACCCGGAATCGACCCGACTCCGAAGAGGGGGCCTGGTTCAGCACCTCGTCCCGATCGAGGGCCGCGCCGGGTTCATCAGCGCGGAACACGTTGCGCAACGGCAGCGGATGCAGCAGCGGCTCGATGTCCGCCAGGTCCAACGCCTCCACGTCCCGGGCGTGGTCGAGCACCGCCGCCAACTGGCCGGTGAAACGGACCAGCTCCTCGGGGGTGAGCTCCAGCAGGGCCAGGCGGGCCACGTGGGCCACGTCATCCACCGTGATGCGGGCCGCGGCCCCGCCGGGGTTGGGCTGCGAGGCAGCAGGGCTGGGGGGTGGGAGATCCGGCTGGGCTTGGTTCGGCGCGGTGGGATCGGGCATCGGCGCTGAGCCTACCGGCCCCGTCATCGCCCCTTGACCGACCCCGGCCGCCACGGCGCAGGGCATCGGTAGCCTGCTGCGTTGTGACCGAGCGCTACGAGTTCCTTTCAGCCCCGTGGGTGGCGGCCGCCCGGGCCATACGGGACGAGTATCAGGACCGTTTGGTCGCCGCTGCCGGGGCCACCCCGCCACCGGCGCTGCGCATGAATCTGACCCTCACCGACGGTCCTGACGGCACCACGTCAGCGCATGTCGACACCACCAGCGGCCAGGCCCGCCTCGAGCTGGAACACCTGCCCCAGGCCGACGTGTCGATCTTCACGGACCATGAGACCGCCCGTGCCATTTTCGTGGCCCAAGATGGCACCGCCGCCATGACCGCGTTCATGTCGGGCAAGATCCGGGTGGAGGGTGACCTGGCCCGGCTGCTGGCCCTGCAGGCGCAGGCCATGACCGCGGATCCGCTGGCGGCGGAGATCGCCACCCGGGTCAAGGCCATCACCGCGGACTGAGCCGCCCCTGTTCGATGGGCGCGGCGCGCACCGGCTGGCGTCCCACATCATGCGTTTGCACTAGATCGAGATCAAGATCGCTCCGGCCGAGGACGATGCAAATGCATGCACGAGACTGACTCGTCCGACCTTTCGCTCAGCTCGCTGGTGCGCCGACTGACCGTTGGCGCGGTGGCCTTAACGGTCATCGTCAGCGGTGGGGCGACCGCCGCGGCGGTCCTGTTGGGCCAGGTGGCGGGCTCCTATCGTGAAGAGGCCCGCTGGACGGAAGCCGCCACCCTCACCGGTAGCGTGCAAGCCGGCCTGAGTGACCTGCGGGCCCTGCAGACCCGGTACGTGTTGCATCCGGAGCCTGCCGCCCTGCAGCGCATAGAGGCCTCCGACCAGGCCACCAGCTCCGCCCTACAGCGCTTGGCGGCGGATCTCACCGATGACGTTGAGCTGGAACGTGCGGTGGCCAACGCCGAAGCCATGGACGTTCGCTACGCCGAGCACTTCGCCGAGGTGGTGGTACCCGCAGCCCAGTCGGGGGACCCCGCCGCCGCCCGGGCCGCCGTCACGGAGGCCGAAGAGCTCGAATCCCAGGTCGTCGCTCAGGTGGACCAGGTGGTGTCTCGCATTCACGAGCGGGCCGATGCCCTCACCCACCGCCAGCATCGCTTGGTCACGGCGGCGTTCATCAGTGCCATCGCCCTGGCAGTGGTGGCCGCGCTGAGCCTGGCCGCGGGCACCTGGTATGGGGTCCGCCAGCTGCGAGCCACCATTCGCCGCCTCGGAACCCAGCTGAGCCTGGTGGTGCAACAGGTCCGCAACGGCACCAGCGCCGTCAACGAGGAGGCCACCAGCACCAACGCCGACGCCGGGGCGGTGGCCGGCGCGGCATCCGCCATGAGCGACGCCATGGCGGAGGCCGCCGAGGCCCTGCTGCAACTCCAGCTGGCCATCAGCGAGATCGCCCACCACGCTTCCGATGCCACCAGCGTGGTCAGCAATGCCCTGCAGGCCGCGGACACCGCGGGTCGGGTGGTGCAAATGCTGTCCCAGTCTTCCGCAGCCATCGGTGAGGTGGTGACCGCCATCTCCGCCATCGCCGAGCAGACCAACCTGCTGGCCCTCAACGCCACCATCGAAGCCGCCCGCGCCGGGGAATCGGGCCGGGGCTTCGCGGTGGTGGCCGGGGAGGTCAAGGCCCTGGCCGGCCAAACCGCGGATGCCACCGCCCAGATCGTGGACCGCATCGCCGCCCTGCAAGCGGACAGTGACCGGGCAGCCACCGCGATCACCGAGATCACCGGCGTCATCGATCAGGTGGCGGCGCTACAAAGCAGCATCGCCGCCGCGGTGGAGGAACAGACGGCCACCAGCGCCGAGGTGGCCCGCAGCGTGGAGAGCCTCAGCGGATCCAGCGTGGAGATCGTGTCCCGCATCGACGGGGTGGCGTCGGCCACCGCCCGCACCATGATCGGCGCCGCTCAGGCCGCAGAGGCCAGTGACACCCTCACCCAAATCAACCAGGACATCGCCAACATGTTCGGCGAGCGCTGACCAACCACGACCCGGGATCAGTCTCCGACCACGACCGGATGAGACAATGGTCACATCGACGACAAACGTCGTTAGGCGCAGGTTGTTCTTCGAGGGGGGAACCGGGTGGTGCGGAGACCCTCAGGCGACGGGCCGGCTGGAGGTGCTGCAGCCGGCCCGAACGGTTTTCGACGGCTGTCGTCAGTCCGGGGAGAAGCTGGGGGCCCGGGCTTCGGGGCGATCGGCGAGGGGGGCCATGGCCTGGGCCAAGCCGGCCACGGTCCAACGGTCGTCCTGCTCCACGCCCTCGCCCATCTCCCAGCTGCGGAACAGCTTGACCATGCCGCCCTGCACGTAGAAGGTGGCCCCGCTGAACGGGCAATCCTCGGTGCCGAGGTAGGCCACCAGCGGGCTGATGTTGGCCGGGTCCCACATGTCAAAGGTGGCGGCGTCCTCCGGGGCGGCGATCACGTCACCCAACCCCGGGGTGGCCAACGTCAGCCGGGTGCGGGCGGCGGGGGCGATGGCGTTGGAGCGGACCCCGTAACGGGACAGTTCCTTGGCGCAGATCTGACTGAAGGTGGCCACCGCGGATTTGGCGGCGCCGTAGTTGGTCTGACCGGGATTGGAGAACAAGCCGGAGGTGGAGGAGGTGTGGATCACCGAGCCCTTGACCGTCTTGCCGGCCTTGGACTGTTCGCGCCAGTAGGCCGAGGCCCAGCGGGTGGGGGCGAAGTGGCCCTTGAGGTGCACCGCCACCACCGCGTCCCATTCGGCCTCCGTCATGTTCACCAGCACCCGGTCCCGCAAGATGCCGGCGTTGTTGACCAGCACGTGGAGGTCACCGAAGGTCTCAATGGTCTGGTTGATGAGCCGCTGGGCGCCTTCCCAGTCCGCCACGTTGTCGCCGTTGACGATGGCCTCAGCGCCCATGGCCCGCAGCTCGGCGGCCACTTCCTGGGCCGGGGTGGCGTCACCGCCGGTCCCATCGGCAGCCCCACCCAGGTCGTTGACCACCACTTTGGCCCCCTCGGCGGCGTAGAGCAGGGCATGTTCCCGCCCGATGCCCCGACCGGCTCCGGTGATGATGGCGACGCGTCCTTCGAGTGTTCCCATGGGCTGGAATCTATGCCGGCGATTCCAACGGCTCAGCGGGCTCAGCGGGCCCGGCAGGTTCAGCGCCGGCTGACAGGTACCGCTGCGGGTCAGTTGGTGGCGGTGATGATGACGATGGGTGAGCCCTTGCGGCGCGCCTGCCCGGCAGGAGGATCGGTGGCGATCACCGTCCCTGATGACGCCCCGACAATGCTGCGAACCTGCCACCCGGCCGCGGTCAGCACGTCCTCGGCCTCGCGCCCGCTGACGCCGTCCAGGTCCGGCACGGTCAGGAACGGCAACCCGGTGGAAACCACCAGCTTGACGGTGCCGCCCTTGGGTACCTGACCGCCGGCGGCCGGTTCGGTGACGATGAGCCGGCCCTCGGGGACCGATTCGCTGGGCTGCTCAACCACCGATGCCACCAGGCCCGCAACGGTGAGCTCGGCCACCACCACATCGACCTTCTTGTCGATGGTGACGTAATCGATCAGGGTGCGCGGTTCGGGGCCGGCGGAAACCACCACCGCCACCCGGGAGCGCTTTTCAACCTGACCGCCCACGTTCTGCACCGCCAGGATCTCGCCCACGGGCCGGTTCTCATCGAAGCGGGGCTGGCGTTCGATGAGCAGGGTGGCGGCGCTGAAGGCCTGTCCCACCGCCGGATCCTCGATGAGCTGGCCCACCACCTTGGGCACGGTGACCAGCTCGTCCCCCAAGGACTGAACCAGGTGCAGCACGCCACCAGCTGCCAGTTCGGCGCCAGGGAGCGGGTTCTGCTCCAGGATCTCCCCCGGCGAGGTGCCGTCCTGGCGTCGGTCGGTGATGTCCACACGCCATCGAACGTCTGCCTGATCGATCTCGCGGCGTACGTCAGCGAGGTCCCGACCCAGGTAGCGGCCCACAGGGTGAACGGGTTGGGTGGTGGGGGCGGATGAAGACGATCCGACGCGGTCCCCGCCCGGCCCCAACAATGACGCACCCAGCCGGGCCAACAATCCGACGGCGGCCACCAGCAAGAGCACCACCACCGCCACCCGCAGCGACAACCGCCGACGCCGCCGAGGAGACCGCTCCCGCTGGGCGTCGCCGTCCGGTGCCAGCGGACCGCTCCCGCTGGGCGCCAATCCCGGCGGAACTGCAACCGCCGCCGCGGGAGTGATCACAGCCGAAGCGGTCGGGCTGGTCGGGGAGGTCGGCGTGGTCGGCGTGGTCGGGGAGGTCGGGGCGGCCAGCGTCGAGCGGGGCGGCTTGGTGGGGCTGGGCTGCTCTTTCGAGTTGGTTCGCTTGGTCGACCGGGTCCGCTTGGTCCCCGCTGCCGCGGTCACGTCGGTCCCCGCAGCTGCGTTGTTCGCAGCGCCGGCGTTGGCGGCTGCGATGCCGGGGGCGGGGGCGGGGGCGGAACCAGAGCGGCCTTTAGCGGTGGATGCTCGTCGGGGGGCGCCGTTGGAGCGGCTCGTTGCCGGGGTCGGGGCGGCCCCCAACATGGTGATGTCATCTCCCACCGCGTCGGGACTGACAGCGCCGGGCGCGGGGCCGCGCTGGGGATCACTGCCGCCCGGCAGGTTCGGGGTCAGGTGGTTGGTCTCCGGCCCCGGGCTGCGGGCCAGCACCATGCGTTCGGGGGGCACCAACTGCAGCGGTGCCGGTGGGGCCAGCAGCTCGGCGGTGGCCATGAGCCCGGCCCCGAAGCGGGCGGCGCTGATGCGGGCGGCGGGGTCCGCCCGGCCGGCGGCCTCGATGAGCTCGGTGAGCGGGCCGAACACCGCATCGTCCACGGTGATGTCCCGGTCAATGCGGGCCCGCAGCGTGCCCAGCGTGGTGTCCGCGGTGTGCGGCACCCGTCCGGTGACGCATTCCACCAACACCAGGGCCAGCGAATACAGGTCACTGCGGGCATCGATGGGCAACCCCGCGGCCTGCTCCGGCGAGGCATACCGGGCGGTACCCAACACCACCCCCTCGGGCTCGGTCCACGACGCCTCCGCCAGCGCCCGGGCCAGACCGAAGTCCGCGATGCGCAGCCGTCGATCCTCCCCGAAAAGCAGGTTGGCCGGCTTGATGTCACGGTGCACGAACCCCCGGGTGTGGGCGTAGTGCAGGCCCCGACACACCTCCAGCGCCACCACCAGGCCTTGGGAGAGCGACAGGGTTCCGGCCTGGTCCGGATCGCGATCGGTCCCCTGCCCCCGGCGATGATCGAGAACGGCGCGCAGGCTGCCACCATCGAGGTACTCCGTGACCAGGAACGGCACCGCCTCACCGGCACCGGGTTCGTCGTCCCGGCCCCAGTCGTACACCGCCAGCACGTTGGGGTGGTTGAGCGCCGCCGCCGCTTGGGCCTCGGCTTGGAAGCGCCGCAGGAACGTGGGGTCACCGGCCAGGCCCGGGTGCAGCACCTTGACCGCCACCCGTCGGCGCAACCGCACGTCATCGGCCATGTACACCTGCGCGGAGGCACCCGAGCCCACCGGGGCGATGAGCCGGTAGCGCCCGGCCAAGACCCGACCGATGAGATCGGCACCGGTCACCGGGCTACTCCCTGCTCCCCCGCCGGGGCTTGGGGACGCGTTCCTCCGCTGGGGTCCAGATGGGCCACCTTCCTACCGTAATCGGAACGCTGTGGGTAGTGAGGGACCTTCGGAGCGCGGCGAAGTGAGGCCTGGGGCCAGCCCGGTCCACCGACCGGCGCCACCGCCATGCGGCACCGTCTGAGACCCTGCCCGGTTTTGCTGATGCCGGTGCAGCACACTGGTGGGGTGCAGCTGCTGCGTCGTCTGGCCTTTCCCGCTCTCATCGTCCTTGGCCTGGGGTTCTTCGCCGTGGCCGGTTTGTTCGGGGAGACCGATGACGGCTCCGTGGACACCGAAGAGGGGCTGGAAGGGGTCACGCCGGTCAATCGGGCCGAGGCCCAGGCCCGCCAGATGCCGGTGGTGGCGGACCTAGCCGCGGGGTACGTGGGGGTGCTGAGCCTCAACGACGTCACCATCCCCGAGGACCAACTGGAACCTGATGACGGCAACAATCGCCTGACGTTCCGACCGGGACCGGGCAAGGTGGTCACCGGCCTGAACGCCCGGGAGAACTGCGCTGCGGTGACATTCTGGCGTTTCGAGCTGGGGGCATCCACCGCCGGCCCGGCCTACCGCTGGTGCTTCAACGTCAGCTGAGCCCGCGCCCGTTACAGCGTTTTCCGTTACAGGGTTCTCCGTTACAGGGTGAACGTCATCTCCTCCACCAGCGCCGAGGGCACCCGGCTGGAGGACGTGGAGCGGGCCCCGTAGCTGCTGGGATCGAGCATGACCTCGGCCCGGTCGGTCAGCCCCACCAGCTTGTCCCCCAACAGATCGAACAGGCTGTCATCGAAGCGCAGCACGTTCACCGGGGCCACCAGCTGACCCCGCTCCACCCAGAAGGTGGCGAAGCGGGTCATGCCGGTGGTGCGACAGGCCGCCCGGTCCGAGAAGTTCAGGTACCACAGGTTGCCCACGAACAGGCCCGTTCCCAGCTCCTCCAGGGCGTTGGCGCTGGCCAGCTGACCCGGGGCCAACGAGATGGACTGGGGCGCCTCCCAGGATCCGGCGCCGTTGGTGGGCACGTCGAACTCCCGGGCGGAGCGCGGTGACACCAGGGATCCCGCCAGTTGCCCGCCGTCCACCAACACCACCTTGTCCGGTTTGGGGAACCCCTCGGGACCGAAAGCGGGGGCCATGCCGGCGGCGGTGTCCTCGACGATGCGCACCTGTGGGGCGAAGGCCGCCTCACCCATCAGCAGCCGCAACAGGGGACTCTGGCGGGTGCGTTGGGCCCGCAACCCGAACCCGCCCCAGGACAACATGTCGGTGAGCTCGACCATGGCCGCTGGTGCCAGCAGGGCCCGATACTTGCCCGGCCCCAGATCGATGGGGTCACGATGGAGGACCTCGAGCTGGCGAATGGACCACGCCAGCTGCTGCTGGAACTCCGAATCAGACCAGTGTTGGCCGGCGTAGCTGTGCTTGACGGCGCGGTCCAGCCCGCTTCGTTGTTGACCCGGCGCGTGACCCGGCGCGTGACCCGGCGCGTGACCCGTCGCGTGATCTGATCCGGGGGCTGGCGCCTGGCCGGGCAGATGAAAGGACCAGTCCAGGTTGAACGTGCCGACCTCGTGCCAGTGGCGTTGACCCAGCGAGCTGGCAAAGCCGGCCAGGGAACTGCCCGAGGCGTACACCCCCACCAGGTCCCCACCCCGACCGGCGTGGGCGATGGCCTCCAGCGCCTCATCGGGATGGGGCAGGGCCGGCTGATCCACCCGCCGACGGGGGCTCAGATCCTCGGTGTTGTAGAGCAGGTACGGATCTTCGGGGAGCAGGGGCAGCTGGTCCCGGAGTTGGCTGCGGGCCCGCTCCAGACGGGCCCGGTCGGCAACGGGTTCACCCGCCAGCTGCACGAAGCACCGGGCGTGGCGGGCTCCCTCGATCAGCTCCAAGGTGGCGCTGCGCTGGCTGACGGACCCCGCCTGGCGGATCGACCCCCGGTTGAAGCGCACGAAATCGGCGTCTTCCCCGGCGAAGTTGGCCAGCAGAACCTCCGCCCCCCGCAAGCCCCCCTGCAACCACTCGAACAACTCCTCGACATACTGCTCAGTACCAGACCCCCCGGTATCGGACCGCGCGGTATCGGACCGCGCGGTATCGGACCTGTTGGTATGGTCCATCATCGGCCTCCGAACACTTCAACATCACGGAACAGCGCCGCCGGGGCCGCGTGGCCGACCCAGATGACCTGGTTGGGTTCGCCCTTGCCGCAGTTGGGGGTGCCCATGACCTGCCAGGTGTCACGGTTGCCCACACCGTCCAGGCTGCGCCAGAACGTGGCCGAAATACCCCGGTAGTTCGGGTTACGCACCACCGCGCCCAGGCGGCCGTCTTGGATGAGCCGGCCGTACTCGCAGCCGAACTGGAACTTGTTGCGGCTGTCATCGATGGACCACGAGGTGTTGGTCTGCAGGTATACGCCGCGCTCCACCTTGGCCACCAGGTCCTCGAAACGGTCCGGCCCCGGTTCCACATTGAGGTTGGCCATGCGGTCAATGGGCGGGCGGTTCCAGGCGCTGGCCCGGGAGTTGGCCACCCCCGCCAGGCCCGAGCGGGTCTGGGAGATACTGCCACCGAGGCCCCGTTGCAAGATGCCGTCACGGATCAGGTGTTCGCGTTGGGCGGGGGTGCCGTCATCATCGAACCCGTAGGACGCCATCTGACCGGCCACGGTGGGATCAAAGGTCACGTTCAGCAACGGCGAACCATACTGATAGGTACCGAAGTGGTCCGGGGTGACGAAGCTGGTGCCGGCGAAGTTCCGTTCGTCGCCCAGGATGCGGTCCAGTTCCAGGGGATGACCGATGGATTCGTGGATCTGCAGGATCATCTGGTCCGGCGCCAAAAGCAGATCCATGGTGCCTTCCGGGCAGGGGGCCGCCTCCAAGAGCTCGATGGCCTCAGCGGCGATGCGGGGGGCGGCGTCCCCGAACCCGAAGCGGTCCAGCACCTCCAGCCCGCCCTGACCGCAGAAGGCGCCGGCGCCATAGGTACGGGTCTGGGTGTTGGAGCCCACGTTGGCGGTGGCCCGCAGGTTCGGCAACACCGTGTTGAACGTCTGGCTGATGTGCCCGCCGCCGTTGGTGATCAGCAGGGTGTCGATGTCCACCAGCCGCAGCGAGGCCTCGGTGTCCACGATGCGGGGGTCGATCTGCAGCCGGGCTTCTTGGGCCACCAGCAGCTCCACCCGTTCAGCCACGGTGGTATCGGCGAAGGAGCGTTGCACCGGGGAGGCGTAACGGCCCACCGGGTGACCCAACGGGGCGGCGGTCAGCACGGCCAGACCCGCGGTGCGCCGGGCCCAGCCGGCAGCCACCTCCAGCGCCCGCTGCAGGCCGGCGTCGCTCAGGTCCGACGTGGCGGCGTAACCGGAACCGCCGCCGTGCCACACGCTGACCATGACCCCGATCTCGGTGCCGAAGGAGGGCGGCTGCACCACCCCGGCGGTGACCGCCAGGTCCTCGGTGTGCTCGCAGTGGTAGCGGGCGCTGACGTAGTCCAGGCCGGGGGCCGCCGCCACCATCCGCTCCAGCCGCGGTCCGATGTCCACCGTGTCCGTCACCAGGCTCATGGCCCGACGCTACTGGCAGTCCCCCGCCAGCCGGTCTCAACCCCTCGTGCCCGCACCGGCACCGGCCCCCTCCCATCGTCCCTTGCCCCGGCGACTGGTCTGCTGATGACTGGTCTGCTGATGACTGTTCTGCTGATGACTGTTCTGCTGAACGCTCCTGTCCCGACGCGAGGAACATCGCCGTTTACCGGAACACATCGGCGTCGCTGAAGACGGCCCGCCACCCTCTTACTTGAATGACGTCGACCGGTTGCCCGTCCACGATCTGGCGTGGCGCGCCGTCCCGGGTGCGGTCGCTGCCAACAAACGCCGAAACCACGATTGGTCGCCCCACATGGGCATCGGAACCGGCGGCGTAGGCGCTGGTGGCCCAACGGCCGGAGCGGCGGGCACTGTCACGGCGCAGCAGATCCCGGCAGCGATTCAGAACCACTCGTTGCAGGTAGGGCCCGGGTTCGGTGATCGTGCTCCACCGGCGGAAACCGTCAACGAACACACCGGCCGCGCTCGCGATGCATGTCCTGGCGGCTCAGCCGTCGTCTCAACCGCTGGCCGCTGCCAACCGATGGATCCCGGCTCCGGACTGTTCTGCTGAACGCTTTCGTTCCGGGACGCGGACCACCGCCGTTCAGCTGAACACGACGATTGATCGGCCGAACGATCTCGGCGAGTGGCACCGATGCGGTCGGGTCTTTCAACCTGTCCAGGTGATACCAACGGTGTCGGGCAGCGCCAGGTAGGGGATGGCTTCGGCGTGGCAGGTCGCGAGCAGGTGCGGATCCGATGTGGCCAGCGGTGCACCGGCGAGGCGGGCAACCTCGGCCGCAATGCAGTCGGCGAGGCTGATGGCTCGGGTGCGTCGGTGGTAGTGGCGGGCGCGGAGCAGGCCCGATCGCGTGGCGAGGTCGTCGTCAACGGGAAAGGGCGCCGCCAGGCCGAGCTGGGCGAGATCCAACACCGCGTCCTCTTCCTCGATCCCCACGAGCCGGACCAGGTGATCAATGACCTCAGCGACACCCAGCGCCGTCAGGGCGCAGGCAGGGTCATCGTGCAGCAGCTGCTCGACCCGCTCGGCTGCTGGCTCGTCTTTCAACAGGGCGAGCACCGCGAAGGCATCCAACACCGTCATCGGCGCCGTTGCTCGGCGGCGGCCTCATCGGCGCGGGCCTGTTTGCGGGCCTGCGCCGTGGACGAGCCCCGCCCTCGGTACTTGCCCCGGAGCTCACCAACAGGATCGGCCGGCAAGGGACGAAGCACGATGCGGTCGCCGAGATCAACAATCACGACCCGGTCCGTCAGCCACCGTGCCCGTGTGTCCGCCGGGATCGACACCTGTCCATTGGACGAAACCTTCATCACGTAGCTCGATGCCACCGGAGCGCTCCCATTGTATAGAAAGACCAGACTATTGTATACGTCGGTCGACCCTTCGCTCACACTGCCCCGGCGTCGCCCTACGCGCTCTCGTCCCAGCACGCGGAAGATGGGCGTTCACCTGGACACCTCGGACAAGAAGAGCGAACACACCGACGGGCAGAACCGTCCAGTCCAGCACGCCACACTTTCACGCCAAGTTCGACATCGGACTGGCCTGAGCGAGCATCCTCAACCGCCCGCCCACTCAGGGACGCGCCTCGTAGAAGTTGTTGACGGCGCCGTCACGGTCCGACGGCCCACCCGAACCTGGTTCAGTTCGCCGGGGTCGGGAGCTCGCCGGTTTCGAGCAAGGCCACGAAGGCGGCCTCGTCGATGATGGGGATGTTCAGGTCCGTGGCCTTGGTGACCTTGGAAGCGCCCGGATCCGCGCCTAACACCACCGCGGTGGTCTTTTTGGACACCGAACCGGGGCTTTTCCCGCCGCGGGCCACAATGGCGGCCTCGGCCTCTTCCCGGGTGAAGCCTTCCAGGGCGCCGGTCACCACGATGGAGCGACCGGCCAGGATGGGCCGCAGGTTGGACGCCGTCGGTGGGGGCGGATCCAGCCCGGCTTCGTGCAGACGCCGCAGCAGGTCCTGCGTGCCGCCCCGGTCAAACCAGGTCCGCACCGCTTGGGCGATCACCGGGCCCACCCCTTCAACGGCAGCCAGCTCCTCCACCCGGGCGTTGGCGATCCCCTCCAACGAACCGAACGTACTTGCAAGTATGGTGGAGGCGGCGGGGCCCAGGTGCCGCACGCCGAACGCCACCAACACGTTGGGTAACGGCCGGGCTTTGGAATCCTCGATGGCCCGCAGCAGCTTGTTGACCGATACCTCGCCCCAGCCCTCGAACCCCAACAGCTGCTCCGCCGTCAACCGGTACAGGTCAGCGGGGTCCCGGGCCAGACCCGCCTCGGTGAGCATCCGGATGGTGCGCTCCCCCAGACCCTCGATGTCCATCGCCCCCCGCGAACCCCAGTGGATCAGCCGCTGATCACGCTGGAAGGGACATTCGGGCTCGATGCAGAATGTGTCACTTTCGCCTTCGGCCCGCACCAACGGCCGGCCCAGCGGGCATTCGCAATGGCTGGGGAACCGCCACGGCTCCGCCCCCTCCGGACGCAGGGACAACACCGCCCCCACCACCTCGGGAATAACGTCACCGGCGCGGCGCACGATCACCGTGTCACCCACCCGCACGTCTTTGGCCGCCACCTGATCCTGATTGTGCAAGGTGGCCGTTTCCACCGTGACGCCGCCCACGAACACCGGCTCAAGCAGGGCGAAGGGCGTGGCCCGCCCGGTGCGGCCGATGGACACGTGGATGTCCCGCAGCAGGGTGGAACGCTCCTCCGGCGGGAACTTGTAAGCGATGGCCCAGCGCGGCGCCCGGGCGGTGCTGCCCAGTTGCTGGCGCAGGGCCAGATCGTTGACCTTGATGACCACCCCGTCAATCTCGTAATTAAGGTCGTGGCGGTGTGACTCCCAGTAACGACAATGCTCCAGTACTTCCGTCAGTGAGCCCAACACCTTCACTTCAGGGTTAATTGGAAAACTCAAAGAGGCCAGGTACTGGAGCGATTCATGGTGGCCGCTCAAGGCTGGACCGCCTTCGATCTCGGCCAATTGATAGGTCCAGAACCGCAGCCCCCGGGTGGCGGTGACGGCGGCGTCCTTTTGACGCAACGAGCCGGCCGCGGTGTTACGGGGGTTCACATAGGGTTTCTGACCGGCCTCCAGCAGGGCGGCGTTGGTGGCCTCGAACGCGGACAACGGCAGATAC
Organism: Acidimicrobiales bacterium; assembly: GCA_046155365.1. Taxonomy (GTDB): domain Bacteria; phylum Actinomycetota; class Acidimicrobiia; order Acidimicrobiales; family CAIXPF01; genus CAIXPF01. The sequence goes on from JBJXFH010000142.1 coordinate 22,703, forward strand.
ACCTCCCCGCGCACCTCCAGCCGCGCCGGCGCCCCCGGGCCCAGCGCGGTGGGGATGTCCGCCAGCGTGCGCAAGTTGTCGGTGATGTCCTCGCCCACCTGACCGTCACCGCGGGTGGCGCCTTGGACCAGTTGGCCGTCCTGGTAGGACAAGGCGGTGGCCACCCCGTCGATCTTCAGCTCACAACAGAACGCCACCGCGGCGCCGTCCCCACCGTCGGGGGTGCGTCCGATAGCCCGGGTCAGCCGCTCACCCCACGCCGCCAACTCCGCGGGATCCATGGCGTTGTCGAGGGACATCATGGCCACCCGGTGCTGTACCGGATCGAACAACGCTGACGGTGCCGCACCCACACCCGGGCCCGGCGAATCGACGGGTATCGCCTCGGGGTGAAGGGTTTCCAGGGTGGCCAGTTCACGGACCAGGACGTCGAAGTCGGCGTCGGTGAGCTCGGGCCGGTCCAGCTGGTGATAGAGCCGGTTGTGGTGCTCGATCAGGCGGCGCAGCTCGGCGATGCGCTCGGCGGGATCACCAACGTTCGCCGCGTCATTCGCCCCGTCGTTCGCCGCCGTGGTGCAGTCAGTACCCGGATCGCTCATGGCGGCAGATCAGGCCCCGACGCTGAGCCGGAGCCCGGTGGCCTGGTCGTAGAGCCGATTGGCCAACTCATCCACCAGGCGCAACACCACCTCGGCCTGTTCCACGGCGTGTCGGCCCAGCCCGCCGGCGGGGGTCACAAGGGCTTGCAGCCGCAACCGGGTCACGTCACAACCGCCCTGCACCAGTGAGCACCACACCGAGGACAGCTGCCGCCACAACAAGCCCACTGATGGCCCCAATGGTCCTTCGGTGGGCACCGCGCCCCACGCCAGACGGCCGCCGCGCTCCAGGAATTGCCCGATGGAGGCCGACGCCGCCACCAGGGACTCATGGGTCTGCACCGGTACCGCCACCACCGCCGGTCCGGTCTCCAGCACCAACGGCCAGTCCACGGCGGGGTTCATGCCCACCCGGGGGCTGCACCGCAACCCGGTGATGGCCCCCGCCTCCAGGGTGGCCAGCACCGTGGACACCAGGTCCAGCGCCGCTTCCACCGAGATCGGGAAGTCCGGTTCCAGGCACGCCGGCAGGGTTGGCTCGTCCACGAACACCACCGGTGCCACCCCCGGGGCCCGCCTCCCCACCAGCTCCAACAGGGCGCGGGCCCGGCTGCAGACGATGGTACGGCTGAGCGGAAAGGCAAGCTCAGGGGCCAGCCCGGCCGAGGTCAGCGCCACGCCCAGGGTGACGGGCCCGGTGAGTTGGAACTTGGCCGGCCCCTGGCGCCCGGCGATGGCGTCCAAGAACGTGCGGAAGGTGACGAAGGGCTCCCCGCTGAAGGCCGGATCGGAAAACGGCGCCTCCCGGTCAATGGCGGCGTGGTCTATCTCCAGGGACCCATCGGCCATCACCGACACCCCACCGATACCCCACGCCGCCTGCGGCAACCGGCGCTCCAACGAGGACCGGTTGGGCAGCTGGGGGGTGGCCGGCAGCTGCGGGTGGCAGCGCAGCACGAAGGCCACCGCGTCCTGGGCCCGGTGGTGGGGCAAGGTGCCGATCGAGGTGGTGAGACCCACGGCGAGGTCTGCCACCTGAGGTGCCTGCAACGTGCGTCGCCTCCTTCCGGGAGCTGGTTCCGGTTGAGCCCCGAGGCTACGACACGGTCCGGTGCGGGAAAAAGCGAGGTCCCACGTAGGGACGTTGCCGGGGTGATGCGAGGCGACACCGGGACGATACCGGGGCGATACCGGGCGATGGGAACGAGCATGTGGGGGGAGCGGCCGGGGATCCCGACTGGCCGGGCACCGTCGGGTTGGGCCACGCTGCGGGCATCGCCGCCGACGCCCCACCCCCTGCAGGTTCGTCCGCTCCCGCGGAAGCCGCGCCGCCCGCCCCGGAACCGGCCACCGCCGTGAGCGCCGTGAGGTCGGTGAGGTCCGTGAGATCCGTGCTGACGGGGGCCTGGCCGTTGCGGTTGATCTGGTTGGTGCTGCCGTTGAGCACCGGGTCGGCGCTGGCCGAGGCGCTGGAGGGCCGATCGGGCGCCGTGGCCGCCACCGCCGCCGTGTTGGCCTGGGCCGGATGGGCGTTGGGGCTGGTGGCGGCGCTGGTGGCCCATCCGCTGTCCCTCACCGCGCTGCGGGTGTTGGGCCCGGCGGTGGCCGCCGTGAGCGGCGCCAGCGTGGTCTCGGGCCGGCCGGGGTGGCCCGTCACCGTGTCCTGCCTGGTGGTGTCGGGGGCGGCGACCGCCCTGGCGCTGTCCGCGGGCCAGGCTGACCGGTGCGTGGACGCCGCCTCCTATGGGGCCGAGCGGCGCTTCGCCTTGCGGGTGCCCTCGGCGCTGCTGGCGGGACCGTTGCCGCTGGCGTGGGTGCTGCTGACGGGGTGGCTGGTGGGGGCGCCGATGTTGGCCGCGGCCCGCCAGTGGTGGGCGGCGGCGCTGGTGGCGGTGGTCGGGGCGCCGCTGGCCTGGGCCGGGGTCCGGGCGCTGCACGGGTTGAGCCAACGGGTGGTGGTGCTGGTCCCCGCGGGCATGGTGCTACTCGATAGGGCCACGCTGGTGGATCCGGTGCTGTTCAGCCGCGACGTGATGACCAGCATCGGCCCTGCTGATCCCCAGCGGGTGTCCACCGCCACCGACCTCACCCTGGGCGGTGCCGGGCTGGTGTTGGAACTGCGCCTGGAACGCCCGTTGCGGGTGCCGCTACGCCAGGGTCGCAAAGGCGGCGACGCCCGTGAGGTGGACTCGGTCCTGTTCACCCCGGTGCGACCCGGTCGTCTCCTGCAGGCCGCCGCCGGCCACCGCCTCCCCGTGGGCTGACCGCGACGGCAACCGGACCGCGGGGCCGGGCAAGGTCTTCTCGCTCGGCGGGCGACGTCCTTAACGGCTCGGGGCCACCAGGGCGCCGCCGAGGACCTCGTCGGGCGCGGCGGGGTCGTAGAACACCACGGACTGGCCCGGCGCCACCCGGATCTGCGGTTCCTCCCAGATCAGGGTTCGCCCCTCAATGGTGGCTGGTCGAGCGGGACCGTGGGCGGAGCACTGCACCAGCACCCGGCCGGTGGGCGAGGGCGGCAGCTCAGCGTCGGCAGGGGCGAAACCGTCAAGGTGAACGGTGGACTCCAATAGCGCCTCCCGGGGACCCACCGTCACCGTGTCCCGGCGATGGTCCACGTCCAGGACGTAGCGCGGCGCCGCGCCGCCACCCAGCCCCAGGCCCCGCCGCTGGCCGATGGTCACCAGCTGCACTCCCGCGGTGGCACCGACGGTGACGCCGGCCTGGTCCACCACCACCGCCGGCCGCAGCGCCAGCCGATCCGCCAGGAATGTCCGCCGGGCCTGCCCGGGCTCCCCGGCGATGAAGCACACGTCCTGGCTATCGGGCTTGTTGGCGCTGCGCAGACCAGCCTCGGCGGCCAGACGACGAACCTCGCTTTTGGCCATGGTCCCCACCGGGAACAAGGTGCCGGCCAAGGTGGGCTGGTCCAGCATGTACAGCACATAGGACTGGTCCTTGGCGGCGTCCGCACCGCGGGCCAGCCGCCAGTGGTGGTCACGCCGAATGATGCGGGCGTGGTGACCGGTGGCCACCAGGTCAAAGCCCAGGGTCCGGGCCCGGCGGGTGAGCGCGTCGAACTTCAGGTGACGGTTGCATTCGATGCAGGGATTGGGGGTGATGCCCTGGCGGTGGGCGTCAATGTAGGGCTCCACCACCGAGGCGCTGAACTGCTCGGCGAAGTTGAACACGTGATGTTCGATGCCCAACCGGTCCGCCACCCGACGGGCGTCGTCCACATCGGCCACCGAGCAGCAGCCCCGATCGCTTTGGCCGCCCCACAGCTTGAGCGTGACCCCCACCACCTCGTGACCGGCCCGCTGGCACAGCAACGCCGCCACCGCGGAGTCCACCCCACCCGACATGGCCACCATCACCCGACCGGGCGTAGCCGTCCCCTCGCCGCTAACCGGCCCGCTCGGCGCGCTCACGGGGCACCCGGAACCAGCGCCGCCGAGCGCAACGTGCGGACCGAATGCACCAGCGCCGCCACCGCCCGGTCGATGTGGGCGTCAGTGGTGGACCAGCCCAACGTGCAGCGGAGCGCGCCGGCGCCCTGCTGACGGTCAAGGCCCATGGCGGCGAGGACGTGGGACAGCTGGGTGGCACCGCTGGCGCACGAGGAGCCCACCGATACCGCCACCCCGTGACGATCGAGCACGAACAACAGCTCCTCGCTCACCACGCCCTGCACGCACAGGTGGGCGTTGCCGGCCACCTTGACGCTGCGGTCGGCCACCGTTTCCGTCACCCCCGGCAACTGGGCCTGCACCTCATCCACCAGGCGATCGCGCAGCGCGGTCACGCGGGCCACGGTGGCGGCCTGGCGGGCCACGGTGAGCCGGGCGGCCTCGGCCATCGCGGCCACCCCGGCCACGTTCTGGGTGCCGCTACGCCGGTCACGTTCCTGCCCGCCACCGAGCAGCCGGGCCCGCAACGGCACCCCCGGACGCACCACCAGCACCCCCACGCCGGGCGGGCCACCGAACTTGTGGGCGCTGATGGACAGCAGGTCAGCGGAGGCGGTTGCGGCCCCCACGTCCAGCCAGGGGAAGGCCGCCACCGCGTCCACGTGCACCAGCGCGGTCCCGGCAGTGCGCGAGCGGACCACCTCCACGATGTCCGCCACCGGGTTGATCACCCCCACCTCGTTGTTGACCAACATGGCGGACACCAGACCCACCTGGGTTGGCAGGGTGTCGCGCAACGCGTCCACATCGAGCCGGCCCAACCGGTCCACCGCCAGCACCAGCCCGCCCATGTGGGTGACCGGCTCCAGCACCGCGTGGTGTTCGGCGGCGCTGCAGGCCACCAGCGAGCGCACCCCGTCCGGTCCCACCCCGGCGGACCCGAAGATCGCCAGGTTGTCCGCTTCGGTACCGCCGGAGGTGAACACCACGTCCCCGGGACCACAGCCCAGGCCCTCCGCCAGCAGGTCACGGGCATCGTCGAGCGTGCGTCGGGCCTCCCGGGCCAGGCGGTGGGCGCCGGACGGGTTGCCCCGCAGCCGCCCCAACCAACCGGTCATGACCTCCAACGCCTCGGGATACATCGGCGTGGAGGCCCCGTGATCGAGGTACACCACGTCATCGTTCTCGCTGGCCGAACCCCCGTCCCCGTTCCTGGAGGTGGGCGGGGATGGTGTGGTCATGTCCAAAAGCTAACCGTCACCGGAGCTGGGAACGCACCGAGTTCCCCGGCCCGGCATGCAGACGGGACCCCGGAGCCCCTGGAGTGAACAGCTGTGGTGGCGGGGCCCCGGGCGGCAGATGCCGTACCTGGAACGCAGACGCCACGCACAGCAGGTACTGCTCGGCGCTGACCCGCAGGTCAATGGGATGCTGCAGCCGAGCGGCAACCTGGTGGCCGGTGCGCTCGACCAGCCGGTTGGCGGTGGCGGTGTTCATCCGGCGGGTGCGCAGGAGCACGGCCCGGATCAGCCGATAGCCGGCGGGGTCCAATAGCCCCACGTCGAGGTGGTCGCGGTAGGTGACCAGCTGCTCCGGGGGCAGGAAGGCCACCGGGCGCAGATCCGCGGCGGCGCTCTCACGGTCACGCACCACCATGGTTGACGCCGCCACATCGCCCAGCCGGCGACCACGGGGCGAGCACAACACCCCAATCGCCCAGGAAAACCCGAACGTGGCCACGTCCACCAGCAACAGCGCCGCCCGGACGCCCGCCGCCCGGAACCCGATCGGACCACCTTGCGCGCTCACCACCCGCAGCCCCAACGCCGCCTTGCCCGGGGTGCGCCCGTCCCACAACGTCTCGAACGCCAGCGGATACCCCACCAACGCCAACCCGCCCACGATGGCTATGACCACCGCACCGGCCACCGACCCCAGTGCGGCGCCCCCGATGACCAGGACGGTCGTCAACGCGTACAGCGCCACCAGATCAATGATCAGCGCCGCGGCCCGCGAAGCGATCCCGGCCGGCTGGACATCCACCGCCACCCCGGATTCGGTGAACAGCGGGGTGTCCGCCGTCAAGGCCTCGGCGGGACGACGCAACCGGCCCCCGGGCGCGCCCACGGCCGGTACCAACGGCCCGGCAGGGACCCTGTCGCGATCGGCGGCCATCGCTGTACCGTAACGGTCCCGCCGCAAGAGCAGGCGGGTAGGACCAAGGCGCACAGACGGGCACCAGACGTGGACATCGATCGCTTCCTCGCTGACAAAGAGGTCGCCTGGGAGCAGCTGGCCGCCCTGAGCGGGCGGGGAGGCCGTCGACCCAGGCGTCTGAACGAGGGCGAGATCGAGGCCTTCGTACAGCACTACCAGCGGGCCTCGGTGGATTTGTCCCAGGCCCGTTCCCATCACGCGGACCCGGCGCTGCTGCGCAAGTTGAGCCGGGCCGTGGGCGCCGGTCGGGTGCTGCTGGAGGGCCGCAAACCCTTCAGCGGGGCCACCGTGTCACGATTTTTCCTGGTGGCCTTCCCCACCGCGGTGTGGCAGCTACGACGGTTCGTGGCGGTGGCCCTGGTGGCCACGTTCCTGCCGGCGGCGGCGATGGCGCTGTGGCTGGCCAACTCCGATCAGGCCCGGACGGCGGTGGGACCGGAGGAGTTCCGGGCGGCGTATGTGCAGGACGAGTTCGAGGCGTACTACTCGGACCGGCCGGCGCTGCAGTTCGCCGCTGAGGTCACCTTCAACAACATCCGGGTGTCGGTGCTGGCGGTGGCCTCGGGCATGTTGGTGGGCCTGGGCAGCCTGTTTGTGCTGGTCTACAACGGCGCCAACGTCGGGTTAGCCACCGGCATGTTCATTGAGGCTGATCAGCAGGGCCGCTTTTACGGCTTGCTGCTCCCCCATGGGTTGTTGGAGCTCAGCGCCATCGTGTTGGCGGGAGCGGCCGGCCTGGCCCTGGGCTGGGCCATGATCGTGCCTGGTGACCGCACCCGGGGGGCAGCCGTGCGGGCGGCATCCCAACGGGGTTTGACGGTGATGCTGGGTGTGGCTGCGGCCTTGGTGGTGGCGGGGGCTATTGAAGGCTTCGTTACTGGCAGTACGCTTGCCACCGCAATGCGTGTCGGCCTGGGAGGGTCGGTCGAGGTAGTTTTCTTGGCGTACTTGTACGTCTTCGGACGCCGGGGCGCGGCGGCGACGGAAGCATCGCTCAGTCCAGCGACCTGGCCTAACCCGTGATCGGGGACAACGGATGTCGAATCAGGATCTCAACTTGGGCTTCAGCCCCGGTCTGGACCGGACGCTGGCCACTGCGGCGCCGGTGACCGGTTCCAGCGAAGGGCGTCGGCGGCGGCCGCCCCTGGTGACCAGGGAGCAAGTGGTGGACGTGGCCTACGGGCTGGTGGTCACCGACGGTCCCGACGGCCTGTCCATGCGCAAGCTGGCCGGGGCGCTGCACGTGTCCCTGCCCACGGTGTACACCGCCATCCGCAGCCGGGAGCACCTGGTAGCGCAACTGCAGAACCGCCTCATCGAGCAGATCGCAGCCCGGTTGGTCACCGAAGATCTGGCGCTGGACGCCCGCGGTGGGCTGCCGCCGGCGCAGCGGTTGGCCTCCCTCACCGGCACCTTCCTTGATTGGGCCAATGACAATCCCCGCCTGGCGGAGTTCCTGCTGTCGGAGGAATTCTCTTTCGAGGTGGCCCAACGGGTGACCACACCTAGCGCCGATAGTTCCGAGTCCTTGTCGTACCTGGTGGGACTGTTCCGGGAACTCGGTCGGGCCGAGGCACTGCCCAAGGTGGCACCGGTGGTGGCGTTGACCTTCGCCGTCACCCAGGTCCGGGCGGTGCTGTCCCTGCGCCGGGAACCGGCCCTGGCGGACATGTCCGCGGAGCGCTGGCACGCCCTCGCCTGCGCCACGCTGATCAGCGGGCTCAACGCCATCGGGAGTTGAGCTTCGGCGGCGCGGTCAGAGGCGCTGTTCGGCCTTGATCGCCAGATAGGACTCCACCAGCGCCAACGGCAGCCGTTGAGGGGTTTCGTCCAGCACGATCATGCCCCGTCGTGCCAGCGTCGCGGCCATGGCCCGGCGCTGTTCCAAGGTGCGGGCAGCGGCGGCTTTGCGGTACGCCGCGCTCACCCCCTCGGCCGGGCCGTCCGCCCACGCCAGCAGCTCCGGATCCGCCACCGTGGCCACCATCACCAGGTGACGGCGGGCCAACACCTCCAGCGCCGGGAGCATCGCCTCAACGGTCACCGCTTCGGCCAGATCGGTCAGGACCACCGCCAGGCAGCGGCGCCGGGCCCGGTCCGAGAGATGACGAGCCGCCACCCGATAATCGGTCTCCACCAGGCGCGGTTCCAGATCGATGAGGGCGTCGATGAGCATCGGTGCCCGATCGGCGCGTTCCAACGCCGGCAGTGACACCCGGGGCCGATGATCGTGGGCCTCGAAGGACAACCGGTCCCCCAACCGTCCCGCGGCCAACGCCAGGGCCAAGGCGGCATCGAGGGCGTGTTCTAAACGGGTGGCTCCGGCCACCGTGGCCGCCATCAGACGCCCCGAGTCCAGCAGCACCGCCACCTGCTGGTTACGTTCAGCCCGGTAGGTGCGCACCACCGGGTGACCGCGCCGGGCGGTAGCGGCCCAGTCGAGGCGCCGATAATCGTCATCGATCTGGTATTCCCGGAGATGATCAAACTCGGTGCCGGCGCCCCGGATCCGGGTGGTACGCACGCCGGATCCCAACGCCCGTCGTTGGTCGAGCAACAGCTCCGTGGCCGCCCGTGAGGGGAACGCCGGCGTCACCCGCAGCTGCGAGGGGACCTCGAACGCCTGCTGCCGGGCGGCCAGACCGAGCGGTCCGTAGGTACGTAGCACGATCTCGGCCACGGCGAAACGGCCGCGGCGGGCCGGGCGGATGGGTCGCCGCCGGGTGACGCTGCTGCGAGGGGGCACCCGCAGCACAGCCCGACGGTCCGCCAATCGCCATGACGGTGGGACCTCGTCCGCCAGCGCCACCCGTACCGATCGGTTGGTGGGGTTGTGGACCTCCCAGCCCAGTTCTCCGACCTGACCCAACGCCAGCGATGGTGGCAATCGCCGCTTGAACTGCAGTCGGCGGGGCGGGACCGCCAGTACCAGCTCAACGCCGAGGGCCGCCACCAGCACCACCGCACCCAGCGCGGACGCGGCCCAGCCACCGGGCAGCACCGCTGAGACCACCGCCAACACCACCGCGGCCATCGCAGCCCGGTGGGTGGGCAGCGCGCTCACCACCGGCTCATCTCAGCGCGGTTCTCGACAGGGGTAGGGCCGAGCACCCCGTCGGGCCGGGCGGACGCAGTTGGAGGCACGGCTGAAGGCGCGGCTGGGAACGCGGCTGGGGCGGTCATGGGCAGCGTTATCGGGGGCTCGGGACCGAGGCCAACACCCGATCCAACAATGACTCGACATCAAGCCCGTCAAGGGCCACCTCAGGCCGTACCGTCACCCGATGACGCAGCACCGGCTTGAACGTGGCCTTGACCTCCTCGGGACTGAGATAGGAACGCCCGCTCATCCAGGCCCACGCCTTGGCCGCCGCCAGCAGGGCCACGGTGGCCCGCGGCGACGCCCCGAGCTGGCTGGAGGGGGCGTCCCGGGTGGCGCGGGCCAGGGCCACCACGTACTGCAGCACCACCGGTTCCACCGTCACCGCCGCCACTTGCGCCCGGGCCCGGGCCAAGGTGGCGGCGTTCATCACCGGTTGCACCCCCACCGAGGGCAGATCCCGAGGGTCGAGGCCCCGATGATGGCGGGCCAACAACTCAAGCTCCTCCTCCAGCGTGGGATAGCCAACGGGCAGCTTGAACAGGAACCGGTCCAGCTGCGCCTCCGGTAGCGGGTAGGTGCCCTCGTACTCGATGGGATTCTGGGTGGCGACCACCAGGAACGGATCCGGCAGGGGGCGGGACTGACCGTCGGAGGAGACCTGGTGCTCCTCCATGGCCTCCAGCAGCGCCGCTTGGGTTTTGGGTGGGGTGCGGTTGATCTCATCGGCCAGGAGCAGGTTGGTGAACACCGGGCCCGGGCGAAAGCGCAGCCCGCCGGCGCTGTCGAGCACCATCTGGCCGGTCAGGTCCGCCGGCATGAGGTCCGGGGTGAACTGCACCCGACCGAACTGCAGGTCCATGGCGGTGGCCAGGGTCTTCACCAACAGGGTCTTGGCCACCCCCGGGACCCCTTCCAACAACACGTGGCCCCCCACCAACAACGCCGCCAGCAGCCCTGACACCACACCGTGTTGGCCCACCACCACCTTGGCGATCTCCTGGCGCAAACGAGCCATTTCGGCCAAGGGGTCCACCACAGAGGGCGGTCCCTGCGGTTGCCGTACCGCTTGGTCTGGCGACCGTACCGAATGGTCTGGCGACCGTACCGAATGGTCTGGCGGGGGCGCGTCTGTCGGTGGGGCCGGTGGCGGCGTTGTTGGGGGTTGGCCGATCGGAGGCGCCGGGGGGTTCGGCGCTGACCATACCGAGTGGTCTGGTGGCCAGTCGGTCGGGGCCGGTGAGGGTACCGGTTGGCCGATGGGTGGGCCCGCCGGCCCGTACCCGTTGTCGACCGAATCCGGCGCCAGCGCCGCCACCGGGCGGGGCGGCGGCACCCGGTGCATCGGCGGGGGCGGCGGCCAGCGGGGATCGTCGGTCCCTTCGGCCGGCAACGGGGGGTGGTCAGGAAGCGCCATGGGGAACCTCGGGGCTCGGAGAATCGGATCGGCGGCGGTTTGGGCCGCGGCCGCGGGGGTTGCCGGGGGCAGAACGGCCAGGGCCAGGGCCAGGACCGCGTCCGCGGGGCCGTTCAGAGGGGGATGGACCCCGGGGCGGGTCGTCGGGGGACGCAGCCATCGGCGCATCGCTGGGAAGGCCGAGGCTGCCTGCACCGCTCGCCGGATGCTCATCCACCAAGTGGGGCTGGTGGCGGCCGGCCAGGGCGTCCAGTCCCTGGGACAGACGCAGCAGGGCCGCGCCGTCTGTCACCGGGCCGGAGACCAGCAGGTCCCGAATGGCCGGCGCGGCCGCTGCTGGTTCTCCACCGGGGTCCGCGGCGGCCAGCGCCTGGGCCAATTCCTCCGGTGAGACGCTGGCGGGCAGCCCCACCTTCGGCGCCAACTGCCGCTGCGCCCGGGCCCGCAGCCAATAGGCCGCCAGCGCCGGACGGCGGGCTCGCTCATAGAGGTTGGCCACGCCCGTGGTGAGCCCCGTTGCGGGTAACTCCAACAGCGCCGGTTCGGACAGGGGGCGGCCCAAGCGGCGGGCGCTGGCCCACACCGACAGACCCGCCGCCACCACCAGTGCGGCCATCAGACGCCAGAACCACTCGGGCAGCAACCCCACCAGTGTCCCCAAGCCGTACTCGCCGTCGGTGACCGGCACCGGCTCCACGAAGGCCACCGGACCGCGGCCGGCCAGCAGGGACGTGGCCAGCACCGCATTGTCGGCCCGGGCCAGGAAGGCGTTGCTGAACGGATCGGGTCCGCCCACGCCCACCACCGTGCCGTCACCAACCGCCCACTGCACCAGGCCCGCCTCACGAGCTGATCCGAAGCACCCCGCCGCCGCGTCCTGCACCAAGAAGGAGGCGCTGAGGCCCACCAGCCGCTCGACATCCGGCAGATCCATGGTGCAGTCGCGCCGGGCGACGACCTCATCCAGGTCCGGCGCGCCGGTCACCAATCGCTCGGACCACTCCGAAATCAGGCCGGCCTTCAGCAGCGTTGAGGGATCGGCCACCACCACCACGTTGCCGTCCCGGGCGAAGCGCAGCAGATCTTCCAGGTCAGCCTCAACCGCGGGCGCCTGAAGGACCACCGCCACCGCGTCCGATTCAGCAGGCATACCGCTTCGTATGTTCACCTCGGTATCGAAGCGGCGCAGCAGGGCCACCAGCGCGGCGGCGCCGTCAGGATCGGTGGAGGTCGGGCCATACGGTGGGCCGCTGCGCCGATCCCCGCCCGAGGCCCACACCGCCGCCACGATCATGGTCAGGACCAGAGCGACGATCACCATCGTCATACTCTTCGGTCTGGTCATGACGACCCATCCTGCGTCACGATGTCGGCGCTATCGGCACTATCGGCACTATCGGTGCCCTCGGTGCCCTCGCCGACGGCTTTGACCCGAGACGGCTTCTGGCGCGCCGCGGAACCCACGGCGGCGTCAAGGGCCTGGGCTTGCATACGGGCTTCGGCGGCGAGGGCTTCGTCGGCCGCCGCGCCGCCATACCACACGGTCTCGAAGGTGGCCGTCAGCCGGGCGAAGGGCTCACGCAACCCGGTGTCGTGGGCATCCACCGCGGCCAACAGTTCCGCTGAGGACGTACCCGGGTGGGCTTCCAAGAGCCCGGCCCCGCTGAGGTCCGCCACCGCCCCCCGGTAACGGGCCAAGAGGGCGTCCCGCCACCGACCGGCGGCCTCCAGCACGTCAACCTCGCCGGGGTGCAGCGCCGCCAACGATCCCGGCTGGATGACGGCATCGTCCTCGTCCAGGGCGCGGACCTCATCAGTTTCTTTGGTTTTCTTTCGGCGCCCCCGGAACGGCAACGGCCGGCCGCGGGCGGATCGCACCAACAGCACCACCACCGCCACCACCAACGCCGCCAGCAGCAACCACCCCAGCACCCGCCATCCGCTGGCTCCCGTGCCGCCACCGCCGGATGAGATGGGGAACTCCGGCAGTTGGTCGCCCAGCCATTCGAAAAAGCGGGACAGCAACGAAGGCGGCCGGCGCTGGAACTCGGGCCGGGACACGATGTCCTCGGCGGCGGCCCGGGCCGCTTCCGGTTGGACCGTGCCGGGGGTCGACGGATCAGGCGCGGCCACGGCCCACCCTGGAACGTCGCCGGCCCGAACGTGCCGCGTCACGGCGCCGGGCGGGCACCTTCAGCGGCGTGTACCGGCGAGGGCCGCCGGCGTCCACGTCGGCACTCACGTCGGCATGCACGTCGGCACGCACGTCGGCACGCACATCAGGGCGGTGCCGGTGGGTGCCGGCGGTGCCGCTCCACCAATCGAGGCCGACCTCCAGGTCCAGCCCGTCACGTCGGATGCGCTCGTCGAGGTGGAAGGCGGCCGCGGTCCACGCCGCCGCCGGGCACAGCACCAGACCCAAACCCAGTTGCAGCAGGTTGGCCCCCACCCGTTGCCACGCCTCGGGCAGCCGCAGGATCAACATCAACGGCACCAGTCCCAGCGTGAGGGCCAGCACCCATCCCACCAGGACCTGCAAACAGACCAACCCCAGGGCCCGACCGAAGCTCCGCCGACCCAGCCCCATCATGCGCCCCAACGCCCGGCGGGGACCGACACCCTCGAGGGATTGCACCGCTGACAGCTGCAACGTCCACGCCGAGATCACCGCCACCGTCACCACCGGCACCACGCCCAGCAGACGCACCGGTGCCAGCAGGGCCCAGGTCACCGCGGCGCCCAGCCAGATCCGCCATCCCAGGGCGTGGCAGCGCCGCCAGGTGGGACGGATCCCGGCGGCTTCCAACGCCACCGCCCGGGCCATGGGCAGCCCCAACATCGCCGCCGCCAGGCTGAACCCGGCCACCGACACCGCACCGGCCCACCAGGACCCATCCGTCACCAGCCCGGGGGTGGGTTGGCCCTCGCCTACCAGCGCCGTGATCAGCGTGGCAGGCAGCAGGAACAGCAGGGCGCTGCCCATCAGCAGGCGGGGATGACGGCGCAGCGCGGCGAAGCCCCGGTCCACCAGTTCGGGGACCGACCGGGGTCCCAACAGCTCCGGGCGTAACGGTTCCAGGTCCGCCACCCAGCCCGTCACGGGCGCTGGTGTCGCGCCGGACCCCGCCAGGGAGTGGGGCGGCGCTGCTGGGGTGCCGTCGGCAAGGGACATGGGGCGGGGACTGCCTGGGCTTGGAGCCACCCCAACGGGACTGGCCAGGATCTCCACGCAACCGGACCGTCACGTGGTGTGGTGAGCATATCGGCGACTCGACGTAGCCAGCGGCCATGGCGGGACCATCCACCGGCGGCATCGGGGCTGGCCGCACCCAACCAGCGATTAGCGTGGCCGGCTGCATGGACGGGTTCGGCCCCAGTACCTACGGCGACGCCTTCGCTGACATCTACGACACCTGGTACGGGGACCTTCCCGGCAAAGACGAGACGGTCAGCGCCGTGGCCCGTCTGGCCCGCGGTGGGCCGGTGCTGGAGCTGGGGTGCGGCACCGGGCGGCTGGCGTTGCCGTTGGCGCAGCTGGGCCTGGAGGTGCACGGTTTGGACAGCAGCCGGCCCATGTTGGATCAGCTTCAGGCCAAGCTGGACGCGGACCGCAGCGCGGACCGGCCGGTGGTGGTGACCCATCAGGCGGACATGGCCCGGTTCGATCTGGTCGGGACCCCGCCCTTCAGCGTGGTCTTCGTGGCCTTCAACAGCCTCTTCAACCTGCCGGCGGAGGCTGATCAGGCCGGCTGCCTGCATGCCGCCGCCCGTCACCTGGCCCCCGGCGGCCGCCTGGCGTTGGAGTGTGTGGTCCCCGGGGATGCCCCGAGCCGGGTCAAAGACGCCGTTGAGCTGCACTCCATCGGCGTGGACCGGGTGGTGTTGCGGGTCAGCCGGCAAGATCCCGCCACCCAGACCGTGACCGGGCAGCATGTGGAGCTGACCAACAACGGGGTACGGCTGCGGCCGTGGCATCTGCGCTACATCACCCCGGCGCAGCTTGATGCCCTGGCCAGCGCGGCCGGGTTCGAGCTGGAGGATCGATGGGCGGACTGGGCCGGCACCGCCTTCGACGCCGACGCCTTGACCCACGTCTCGGTCTACCGCCTGACCGGCCCCCAGCGCTCCGGGGTGACACCGTGACCGAGTTGCGGTTCAACCCGTTGTTGTCCCGTTGGGTGACGGTGGCCGGTGAACGCGCCTCCCGACCGTCGGACTTCGTGACCCGCCAGCTTCCGGTGGAGGCCGAACCGCTCCGACCGTGCCCGTTCTGCCCGGGGAACGAGGGCGCCACCCCACCGGCGTTGGAAAGCTATGGACCTCAGGGCCACTGGCAGGTCCGGGTGGTCCCCAACCGCTATCCGGCCTTCGATGGGGAGGGGCCGCTCAGACCGGTGGGTCATGGTCCGCTGCATCGTTCAGCCCCCGCCACCGGTATCCATGAGGTGCTGGTCCTCAGCCCCCACCACCGGCTGAGCTGGGCGGATCTGTCCGATCCCCAGGCCGGTTTGGTGATGGCCGCCATTCGGGACCGCATCGAGGACCACGCCAACCAGGCCGGGGTGGAATACACCCAGGTCATCGTCAACCACGGGCGGGAGGCGGGGGCGTCCATCGAGCATCCCCACGGGCAGCTTTTGGGCATCCCTTTCGTGCCGGGCGAGCTGGAAGATGAGCTGCAGAACTTCGCCGCCTTCGAACGCACCCCCGGAACGGTGCCCGGCGCGCACGGTTTGCTGGGGGCGGTGCTGTCAGAGGAACTGAGCCGGCCGGAGCGCATCGTGATCGACGATGATCGGGTGGTGGCGTTGTGCCCCTACTGGAGCGGGTCCCCTTACGAGCTGCTGGTGGTGCCCAAACGAGCCTCGGCCCATCTCGATCGGGCCGCGCCCGGTGATCTGGCCGCCACCGGGCGGGTATTACGGGACGTGCTGCGCCGGTTGCGGGCCCTGCTCGGGGACATCGCCTACAACCTGGTGTTCCATACCGCGCCGCATCGTGCCGGGCTCCAGGTGCCGTTCTGCTGGCATGTCCATGTCCTGCCGAAAACCAGCACCGTCGCCGGTTTCGAGCAGGGCACCGGGGTCCGCATCAACATCGTCGCCCCCGAACGGGCCGCCCAGCAGCTCCAAGACATCGCTGTCTGAGCTGATATCGCCGTCTGAACCGACACCGCCGCCTGAACCGATCTGGAGCCCGCCGTCATGCACATCGCTTCGCGCACCTTGCAACTCAAGGAGTCCGTGATCCGGGAGATGACCCGGCTGGCCATCAGCTGCGGCGCGGTCAACCTGTCCCAGGGCTTTCCCGATTTTGACCCGCCGCCGCAGGTCATTGAAGCCGCCACCCGCGCCCTCACCGGCGGCCAGAACCAGTATTCGATGTCCTGGGGGCTGCCCTCGCTGCGTGAGGCGCTGGCCCGGCGCTACCGCACGATGTTGGGCTGGGAAGTGGACGCCGATCGCCATGTGGTGGTCACCTGCGGGGTCACCGAGGCTGTGGCCTGCGCCTTTTTGGCGGTGCTGGACCGCGGTGACGAGGTCATCGTGCTGGAACCGGCGCATGAAACCTACGGGCCGGCGGCGATGCTGGCCGACGCGGTGATGGTGCCCGTCACCCTGCAAGCACCCGAGTTCGCCCTGGACCCCGACCGCATCGAGGCCGCCATCGGCCCCCGCACCCGGGCCATTCTCATCAACACCCCCCACAACCCCACCGGCCGGGTGTTCAACGGCGCCGAGCTGGCCGCGGTGGCCGAGCTGGTGTTGCGCCACGATCTGGTGGTCATCACCGATGAGATCTACGACGAGATCCTCTACGACGGGCGGGTGCACGTGGCCCCCGGCTCGCTCGAGGCGTTGCGGGAGCGCACCGTCACCATCGGCGGGTTGGGCAAGACCTTCGCCATGACCGGCTGGCGGCTGGGCCACGCCATCGCCCCCGATCAGCTGACCCGGGCGGTGCGCGGCGCCCATGACTTCCTCACGGTGTGCGCCGCCACCCCGTTGCAGGCCGCCGGCGCCGCCGCCCTGGAGCTGGACCGCTCGTTCTACACCCAGATGGTGGCGGACTACCACGAGCGGCGGCGGCTGTTCTGCGACACCCTGACCGAGGTGGGGTTGGTTCATCACCGGCCCGAGGGCGCGTATTACGCCATGACCGATTTCACCGGCGTTCGCCCCGACCTCGATGACGAGGCCTTCACCCGCTGGCTGACCACCGAGGTGGGCGTGGCCTGCGTCCCCGGACGGGTGTTCCACTCAACGTTGGACGGGGCGCGACCAACCGGGCACAACATGGTCCGTTTCGCCTTCGCCAAACGCCTCGACACCCTCAACGAAGCCGCCGATCGGTTGCGCGCCGGTCTGGGCTGACCCTCACCGGGGTCACTCGAAGGTGTGGACCCGTAGCCGCTGCGCCACGTCGGCGTTGGCGTAACCGGCCCAGGCCACCGGATGGTGCACACCGAGCGGTATGTCGAGGGGGCCGGCGGGTAGGGCCTCGATGACCGCGCCGGCGGCGCGGGCCACCCATAGCCCGGCCAGGTCATAGGGATGGGCCGCCATCGAACCGGGGGCCAGCACCGGGCGGGGGTCGAACACCGCGGCGTCAGCGCCGGTGGCCAGGCCCATGAGTTGCCCCCCGCTGCAGGGCACCAGATCATCGAAGGTGGCCAGGCCGGCCAGGTGTCGGTCCGCCCATCGACCGATGATCTCGCCGTGGCCGGGCCCGAAGCGCACCACGGTGACGAAGCTGTGGTCCAGATCGGCCCCGGGGCGGGGGACGAGCGACGTGGGGTGACGCTGGCCCAGGCGCAGATCCTCGTCTTGGGCCACCAGGTTGCCGTGTCGGTCCGCCCAACACACCAGACCCAACGCGGCCCGCTGGGTGGGCACCTCCACCACCACGGACAGCTCCAGGTCCTCCAGGGTGGCGGCGTCGCGACCGGCGCCGATGAGCACCCAGGCCGAGCGTTTGTCGGCCAGCAACGGGCGGGTGCCGTCCAGCGGATCGCACAGGAACCGCCATGGCCCGGTGCCGTCCCCCACCGGGAGGGGTTCCTCGAAGCCCTCCATGGTCCAACGCCCTGACCAGGGGGCCAAGGACCCGCCGGGCCCCAGCCCGGCCAGGATCAATTGATCAGCCACCTCGTCAACGCCGAACACGTGGTCACCGCCCTCTTGGCGTACCACCTGCCCCAGGCCATGGGTCTGCACCGCCAGCGCCCGCCGCACCTCATCGCGCACCGAGCAGGCCAGGGTCACCAGCACCTCGGCCAACGCCCGCAACTCCTCGGTGGCGGCCTGCGTGTCAAATTCGGCGCTCACCCGGTGCGGCGGCGGCGTGATCGGGGTCATCCGCCGCCAAAGATCGGCGGCCTCGAGGCCAGCGCCACCGCCCCGATGGTGGCCACCACGGCCACCGCGGCGATCACAGCCCAGCCCACCGCGGCGTTGGGCTGACGGGCGGAGCGGGGCAACCCGAACAGGCTGAGCCCGATGACCGCCCCGCCGGCCAGCCCGCCCAGGTGACCGCCGATGGAGATATTGGGGATGACGAACGTGATGCCCAGGTTGAGGGCCAAGGTGAGCCCCAACCCGGTCTGGCGCAGCGGAATGGATCGGCTCAGCTGCAGCATGAGCAGCAGCCCGAACAGCCCGAACACCGCCCCGGAGGCGCCCACGGTGATGTCGTTGGGACTGAGCACCATGACCCCGAAGGAGCCCGCCAACAGGCTGGCCATGTACGCCGCGGCGAAACGGACCGACCCCAACACCTGCTCCATGATCTGACCCAGGCTCCACAGGGCGAACATGTTGAACGCCAGGTGCATGGCCCCGCCGTGGAGGAAGCCGCCGGTGACCAGCCGCCACCACTCCCCCTGGGCCACGCCGATCTCGCCGATGTCACGGTAATTGCCGTACCCGATCAGCGCGAAGCGTTCAAACAGCACGGAGTTGCGCTGCGTGTAGTCGAACATGAACACCGCCACGTTGATGGCGATGATGACCAAGGTGGCGACGGGGCGGACCATGGTCTGGTTGTTGGACCAGCGGGCGGACGGCTTCACCACCCGTTGGGCGTTGCTGCGGGCGCAGTTGGGGCAGTGGAAACCGACCGAGGCGGAGATCATGCAATCGGGGCAGATCGGACGATCGCAACGCTGGCAGGACACCCCCGCACCGCGGTCCGCGTGTCGGTAACAACTCAGCTGCGGGATGGTCATCGGGCTACGACGCTACCAACGGGCCCGGAGCACCCCTGGCTCTACGGGGCCAGCACCACCTCGGCGCTGGCGGGCGCTCCCAGTTCGCAGCGACCCACCAGGGGATCTGGCGCCAGCACCCGCCTCGACCAACACCCCGAAGCCGCTAACGCCATCCAACCGTCCTGACCGTCCTGACCGTCTGCGGGCGGCGTGGGCGAGGCGCCGCCCACCAGGCAGCGGGTGCCGAGGTAGCGGGCGCCACCGGTCACCGCGGCGGCGGTCCAGCCGGGCGCGCTGCGAAGGCCGTCGCGCAGCACCGCGGCGCCGTCACGGTTGATGCGCACGCCGATGTCAACGGACAGCTGATGGGGCTCCTCGCCGGTTCGGCCCAACACCACCTCATCAGCCCAGGCCAGCGCGGCCTGCGGTCCCACGTCCACCTCAGATCGAGCCCGGTACCGGGCCCCGGCGGCCACCACGGTGGGTTCCGGCCACCACAGCAGTTGTGAGCGGTCCGCCAGGTGGGCTTGCAGGGTCCACTCGGCCCAGCCGCCGCCAGGGCAGGGATGCACCACCGAGGCGGACACGCTGCGCACCGCCACCCGGGCCCCGCCGCTGAGTTCCACCCGCACGGTTAGCTCGTCGCCCTCCAACAGGCTGGCGCCCGAACTCACCAGCCACACCTCGGTGAGCGGTCCGGCGATGTCCGCGTGGTGACGGACCCTGGCGCACAGCGGCGGGTTGACCTCGAGGTGGCGGACGGCCGCGTCATGAACGGCCACGGTCAACGTCGCTCGCACAGCCGCCCTTCGATGAACGCCACCACCTCGGACGCCGCGGGGTCGGCCACCAGGGACAGCATCACCGTCGGGGCGCCGTCTCGAACCCGGGCGGCGTCACGGGCCATGACCGCAAGATCGGCCTTGACCAACGGGGCCAGGTCGGTCTTGTTGATGACCAGCAGATCGGATCGGGTGATGCCGGGGCCGCCTTTGCGAGGCACCTTGTCACCGCCGGCCACGTCGATCACGAAGAACTGCACATCCACCAGCCGGGGACTGAACGTGGCGGTGAGGTTGTCCCCGCCGGACTCCAGCAACACCACGTCGAGGTCCTGATGGCGGGCCTCGAGCATGGCGATGGCGTCCTCGTTGGCGGCGATGTCATCCCGGATGGCGGTGTGGGGGCAACATCCGGTCTGCACCGAGGTCAGTCGATCATCGGCCAGCACCCCGGCCCGGGCCACAATGGCGGCGTCCTCCCGGGTGAAGATGTCATTGGTCACCACCGCCACCGATCGGCGGGGTTGCAGTGCGGCACACAAGGCGATGACCAAGGAGGTCTTGCCCGACCCCACCGGCCCGCCGATCCCAACCCGCAGCGGTCCATCCTTGTCGGTACGGTACCGAGGAGCATGATCCTGATGGGTATGATCCTGGACGGTATGATCCTGGACGGTATGATCCTGGACGGTATGATCCTGGACGGTATGGTCGTGGTCGGGGCCGCCGGACCCGAACGCGGCGAGATCATGAAGCAAAGAGACGCACCTCCCAGGTGACGTGACGTTGGGCTCGCAGCTCCATCATCGGAGCCGAGCTGATTGGTGGGGCAAGGTCCGCCGACGCGCTGGCCGCCTCGCTGATGCGGTCCACTGAAGGGGCCAGGCGCAGGGCAATGGCGGTGGCGTCGATCATGTCCAGCGCCATGAGCTTGGGAGCGGCGGACACGGTGGACATCAACGAACCCCACACCGCCAGACGGGCCGCGGCCTGCGGGGACAGCCCGGCAGCGGCGGCCACCACGCCCGTCACCACCGTCAACACCTCAATGGGGCCCAGGTCCAGCTGCGGGAACAACACCGCCGCCGCTCGCCGCAGCCCCCGCCCCTGGGCCCGCGACGCGGCCCGCAGTGCCGACGAAGGTTGGTGCGCCTCGGCCTCCGCCTCCAGCCACGCCAGACGGACCTGGTCCGGATGGAGCTCGGGGTCGGGGTCGTGGTCGTGGTCGTGGTCGGCGTCGTGGTCGGGGTCGTGGTGTGCGGCTCGGCAAGCCTGCGCTGCCAGCCATCCCTCCAGCGGTCCGCAGGCCCACAATCGGCCCTCGGCGAAGGCGGCCAACGTGGTGACGTCGAACACCGCCCGTTCGGAAACCGCAGCTTCGAGGCCGCCGGAATGAGCGAAACCACCCCCGGGAAAGCGTCCGTCGGCCAACAGCAATTCCACCGTGGACCCCGTTGCGGTGGTGCGCGCCATCAGAACAGCGAGTACCGCTGGGCCAACGGCAGCACGCTCACCGGATCTTCCACGATGAGTTGCCCGTCGATGCGCACGGCGAAGTTCCTGGGGTCGACCTCAATACCGGGCAGTGCGGTGTTGAGCGGCAGGTGTGCTTTGGTCACGGCCCTTGTGTCGCCCACCGGCAACAGTCGCCGCTGCACTCTGATCCGTTCGGCCAACCCGTCATCGAGCGCCGCGGGGGCCACCCAGGCCACGCTGAGCGCGGCGGCGTTGGTGGCGCCGAACATGGGACGGGACATGATCGGCTGGGGGGTGGGGATGGAGGCGTTGGCATCGCCCATCTGGGCCCAGGCGATCATGCCGCCCTTGATGACCAACGCCGGGCGGGTGGCGAAGTGCGCCGGGTCCCACAGGCAGAGGTCGGCCAGTTTTCCCGGTTCAATGGAGCCCACCTCGGCGTCCAGACCGTGGGCCACCGCGGGGGCGATGGTGACCTTGGCGATGTAGCGCATGGCCCGCAGGTTGTCCGCCCCGGGCACCGGTTCGCCCTCCAGCGCACCGCGGCGGCCCTTCATCACGTGCGCCGTTTGGAACGTGCGGGTCACCACCTCCCCGACGCGGCCCATGGCCTGGGAGTCCGACCCGATGATGGAGATGGCGCCCATATCGTGCAACCAGTCCTCAGCGGCGATGGTCGAGGGCCGGATCCGACTCTCGGCGAACGCCAGGTCCTCGGGCACCTCGGGGTTGAGGTGATGGCACACCATGAGCATGTCGAGGTGCTCGGCGATGGTGTTCACGGTGTGGGGACGGGTGGGGTTGGTGGAGGACGGCAGCACGTTGGGGAACGAGGCCACCGTGATGATGTCCGGGGCGTGGCCGCCGCCGGCTCCCTCGGTGTGGTAACTGTGGATCGACCGCCCGGCGATGGCTGACAGGGTGGAGTCCACGAAGCCCGCCTCGTTCAGGGTGTCGGTGTGCAGCGCCGCTTGCAGGCCCCATCGATCACAGGCCGTCAGACAGGCGTCGATGGCGGCGGGGGTGGTGCCCCAGTCCTCGTGCAGCTTGTACCCGGCGGCACCGCTGCGGGCGGCCAGGGCCAACTCCGCTTCGGACACCGTGTTGCCTTTGGCCAGCAGCGCGACATTGACGGGGTAGGCATCGAGTGCCTCAAGCATGCGGGGCAGATACCACGGGCCGGGGGTGCAGGTGGTGGCCTTGGTGCCCTCGGCGGGGCCGGTGCCGCCGCCCACCAGCGTGGTGATGCCCGCCGTCAGCGCCTCGTGGATGATCTCGGGGCAGATGAAATGCACGTGGCAGTCCACCGCGCCGGCAGTAAGAATCCGGCCTTCACCGGCGATGACCTCGGTGGAGGGCCCGATGACCAACTCCGGATGGACCCCGTCGGAGATGTCGGGGTTGCCGGCCTTGCCCAGGGCCACGATGCGTCCGTTGCGGACCCCGACGTCCGCTTTGAACACCCCGGTATGGTCCAACACCAGGGCGTTGGTGATGACCAGATCAATGGTGGAGCGCAACGCCTGGCCCATGGACTCCCGGATGACCTTGCCGCCTCCGAACACCGCCTCGTCGCCCGGTCCGCCGGCCTGGGTCAGATCCTCGGTGGGCGAGATGAACAAGTTGGTGTCCGCCAGCCGCAACCGATCACCCACCGTGGGCCCATAGAGCTGGGCGTAACGCTGGCGGGACATCCTCATGACGGCACCTCGTTGTTGAGCGCCGCGGGGAGCACCCGCAGCTGCAGACCGGGCACCTGACCGGTTCCGGCCAGCTTTACCAAGGTCACTTCCCGGGCCAGACCCGGCTCGAACCGCACCCCCGTACCGGCTGGTACGTCGAGGCGGAATCCGGTGGCCTCGACCCGGTCGAAGCGCAGCGCAGCGTTGGTATCCGCGAAGTGGAAGTGGCTGCCCACCTGCACCGGACGGTCCCCGGTATTCTCCACTCGCAACACCACCCGGGCTCGTCCGGGGTTGATCTCGATGTCCCCGTCAGCGGCGATGATCTCTCCAGGTGTCATGATGCCGCCGTTCAGACAATGGGCTGGTGCAAGGTGACCAGCTTGGTTCCGTCAGGAAACGTGGCCTCGACCTGCACCTCGTGCACCAGTTCGGCCACCCCGTCCATCACATCGCCCCGACCCAGCACCGCTCGCCCCGTCGCCATCAGATCGCTGACGGTTCGGCCGTCCCTAGCGCCCTCCAGCACAAAGCCCGACAGCAACGCCACCGCCTCGGGGTAGTTCAACTTCAATCCCCGGGCCCGCCGCTGTTGGGCCACCATGGCGGCCATGGACAGCAGCAGTTTGTCCACGTCCCTGGGTGCAAGGTTCACGAAGCCGCCTCCTACGGGTGCCCCGACGCGGGGCAGTCTGACCGTTGCCTGAACTCGATGAGGCCGGACCCTAGGACCAGAGCGCCATCGAGGGGATAGCCCGGCCAAGAACGCTGCATTGCCGAATCTGACGTCCATCTGAACAACCCTGTTGGGCGGACCCCCGCCGTGTTGTGGGGTCGCGGGTGATCAGATTCCTGACAGATTCCGTTCATTGTGATGACATGAGCCCGCCCAATCCCGGAAATGGTTACTCCCTAGGTTGCCGCTCGGCGGAGGGCAACCCCACCGGCCTGATGGGAGTGTGAGGCGATGAGTGGTCTGGGTGGTTTGAACAAATCCGCGGCCGGTGTGGTGTTGGGCATGGTGCAGCTGCAAAACCCCGTGGTGGATACCCCTGAGCAGTTGGCGGCGCAGGTCCAACGGGTCTGCGAGTTGGTGGGCAAGGCCCGCCGCAACCTGCCCACCATGGACCTGGTGACCTTCCCCGAATACTGCCTGCACGGCCTGTCGATGAGCACCGATGCCGCCATCATGTGCCATCTCGACGGTCCTGAGGTGACGGCGCTGTCTGACGCCTGTCGGGACAACAAGATCTGGGGCTGCTTCTCGTTGATGGAGCACAACGCCCACGGCAACCCGTTCAACACCGGCATCATCATCGATGACGGCGGCAACGTGGCGCTGCGGTACCGCAAGTTGCACCCTTGGGTCCCCGTGGAGCCGTGGGCACCCGGTGACCTGGGGGTGCCGGTGTGCGAGGGGCCCAACGGATCCACCTTGGGGCTCATCATCTGCCACGACGGCATGTTCCCCGAGATGGCCCGGGAATGTGCCTACAAGGGTGCGGACATCATGTTGCGTACCGCGGGGTATACGGCGCCCATCCGTCACGCCTGGCGCATCACCAACCAGGCCAACGCCTTTTGCAACCTGATGGTGACGGCGTCGGTGTGCCTGTGCGGCAGCGACGGCAGCTTTGACTCCATGGGCGAGGCCATGATCGTGAACTTCGACGGGACCCCGATGGTGAGCGGCGGCAACCGACCCGACGAGATCATCACCGCCGAGGTTCGCCCGGATCTGGTGGCCGAGGCCCGCACCGGGTGGGGGGTGGAGAACAACCCCTACCAGTTGGGTCATCGGGGCTACGTGGCGGTCAAAGGCGGCGCCACGGACTGCCCGTACACGTTCATGCAGGACCTGGTGGCCGGGAGCTATCGGCTGCCGTGGGAAGCGGACGTGGTGCACGTTGATGGCACCTCGTGCGGCTTCGATCCCCCCGCCGGTTGAACGTCAGCGGTTGAACATCAGCGGTTGAACGTCAGGGCTCGGTTGGGCCCAAGAAGACCACGCCCAGCGGTGGCAGGTCGATCACTGCGGACCAGTCGCGGTCGTGCCAGGGGACCGCTTCGGCGCCGATGAAGGGGTTGACCATGCCGCTGCCACCGAAACGGGTGTCATCGGTGTTGAGCAACTCCCGCCACTGGCCCGGCCCCGGCAGGCCGATGCGGTAGCCCGGTCGGGGTACCGGGGTGAAGTTGGCGGCGCAGACCACCACCTCACCACCAGCGTCAGCGTCAGCGGCGTCGCCCTCACCGCCCACCCGGCAGAACGCCAGCACCGACGACGCCCGATCAGACGCGTCGAGCCATGCAAATCCTTCCGGCTGGTAGTCCCGTTGCCACAACGCCGGATGGTCCACCTGCAGATGGTTGAGTGCCGCCACCAGCCGCTGGATACCGGCGTGGCGGTCGCTTTCCAGCAGGTGCCAGTCCAGGCTGCGCTCCTCGCTCCACTCCTGCAACTGCGCCAATTCGCAGCCCATGAACAGCAGCTTCTTGCCGGGATGGGCCCACATCCAGCCGTACAGTGCCCGCAGGTTGGCGAACCGTTGCCAGTCATCACCGGGCATCTTGTTGATCAAGGAGCCCTTACCGTGGACCACTTCGTCATGGCTGAGGGGCAACACGAAGTTCTCGTGCCACACGTAGATGAACCCGAAGGTCAACTTGTCGTGTTCGTAGCTCCGATACAGTGGATCTTTGCTGAAATACTCCAGCGTGTCGTGCATCCACCCCATGTTCCACTTCTGGGTGAACCCCAGGCCCCCCAGCTCCGGCGGACGGGACACGCCGGCCCAGGCGGTGGATTCCTCGGCGATGGTCAACACCCCGGGGTGGGTGGTGAGCACCAGCTGGTTGAACTGGCGCAGGAAGTCAATGGCCTCCAGGTTCTCCCGTCCACCCAGGCGGTTGGGGATCCACTCCCCCGGTTCTCTGGAGTAATCCAGATACAACATGGAGGCCACGGCGTCCACCCGCAGTCCGTCGATGTGGAACTCTTCAATCCAGTACAGGGCGTTGGCCAGAAGGAAGTTGCGGACCTGGTTACGACCGAAGTTGAACACCAACGTGCCCCAGTCCGGATGGGCGCCCTGGCGGGGATCGTCGTGCTCGTAGAGGGCGGTGCCATCGAAGCGGGCCAGGGCAAACTCATCCCGGGGGAAATGCGCCGGTACCCAGTCCACGATGACCCCGATGTTGGCGGCGTGCAGCGAGTTGATCAGGAACCGGAAATCATCGGGCGTACCATACCGTATGGTGGGGGCGTAGTAGCCGGAGACCTGATAACCCCAGGAGCCGCCGAAGGGATGCTCGGCCACCGGCAGCAACTCCACGTGGGTGAAGCCCAATTCGGTCACGTAGTCCACCAGCTCCACGGCCAGCTCCCGGTAGGTGAGGCTGCGGTTGGCCTCCAGCGGGTTGCGCCGCCACGAGCCCAGATGCACCTCATAGACGGAGAGCCGATCCTCGAACGGGCGGGTGGCGCGGCGAGCCAACCACGCCGCATCGCCCCACGCGAAGGGCGCCGGATCAGCCACCACCGAGGCCGTGGCCGGCGCCAGCTCAGCCTGGCGGGCGAGGGGGTCAGCCTTGAGGACCAGGCGGCCGTCGGCGCCGAGAACCTCGAACTTGTACCGGGCGCCGGGTCCGACCAGGGGTATGAACAGCTCCCACACCTCGCTGCGGCGGCACATGGGATGCACCCGGCCGTCCCAACCGTTCCAGTCCCCCACCACCCGCACCGAGGCCGCGTTGGGGGCCCACACCGCGAAATGGACCCCGGCCACGCCCTCCTGCGTGCGGACGTTGGCGCCCAGCACCTCCCACAGGCGTTGATGGTTGCCCTCCCCGATGAGGTGCAGATCCACGTCCCCCAGCACCGGGTCAAAGGCGTAGGGGTCACCCACCACCTGCCGGTCCCCGTTGGCGAAGCGCCACTCGATGCAATGGTCTCCGCCGGAAAGCCCCACCACGGTTGGGGGTAAGCGGGCCTCGAACAGGCCGTCACCCAGCGCGGTCATGGGATGGGGGTGTTCGCCCAGCAGCACCGCCGCCGCCACCGCATGAGGATGACGGGCCCGGACCACCCACCGTGAACCCTCGCCGTGGGGTCCGAGCACCCGTTGGGGCTGATCATGAAGGCCGGCTAGCAGTGCGCTCAGCTCAGCGGGATCGGCCGTTGTCTCGGGCATCGCCACCGGGGCCACGCTACCGAGACCCGCCCTGCTTCCCGTGCTGGGGGTTCTTGGGGGCGAACCCGCCTTCCTCAATACGTCGGCTGAAGAGCTGCGCTAAAAAGGCCTCATGCGCGTTCTCGTACTCGGAGCAGGCTTCGGTGGCCTGGAGCTCACCACCACGTTGTCCGAGGTGTTGGGGGATTCGGTCGACATCACCCTCATCGACAAGGGCGAGGGGTTCGTCTTCGGTTTCTCCAAACTCGATGTCATGTTCGGGCGAACCACCGCTGCACAGGTGGTGCACCCCTATGAGCATTTGGTCAAGCCCGGGGTGACCTTCGTACGTAGCACGATCCGGGGCATTGATCCGGCGGCCAGGCGGGTGGTGACCGACGCCGGGGCCTTCGAGGCCGACATCATGGTGGTGGCGCTCGGAGCGGATCTCCACCCCGATGCCACCCCGGGCCTGGTCGAGAGCGGCCACGAGTTCTACACCGTGCCCGGCGCCTTCGCCCTGCGGGAGGTGCTGGCGAACTTCCCCGGCGGCCGGGTGGTGGTGGCGGTGACCTCCACTCCGTTCAAATGTCCTCCTGCGCCCAGTGAGACCGCCCTTTTGTTGCATGACTTCCTCACTGCTCGGGGAGTGCGCCAACAGTCCGACATCTCCCTGGTCATGCCGCTGGGTGTTCCGATTCCCCCGTCGCCGGACGCCTCCAAGGCCTTGCTGAGCGCGTTTGCCCAGCGGAACATCAGCTGGCATCCGAACCAGTTGGTGGTCGGGCTGGACGGTGATCGCAGCGTGGCCCGCCTGGCCGACGGCAGCGAGATGGGTTACGACCTGTTCCTCGGCGTACCGGTCCACCGGGTGCCGGAGGTGGTGCAAGCCTCGGGCCTGTGTGTGGATGGTTGGGTCCCGGTGAACTCACTCACCCTGGAGACAGCCTTCCCCGGGGTGTACGCGGTGGGAGACGTGACCAGCGTGGGCACCCCGAAGGCCGGGGTCTTTGCGGAGGGTCAGGCAGCGGTGGTGGCGGCGGCCATCATCAACCAGGTACGGGGCGAGTCGCCGTCGGTGCACTACGACGGGCGGGGGGTCTGCTATCTCGAGTTCGGTCACGATCAGGTGGCCAAGGTCGAGGTGACGTTCCTCAGCGGCCAAGCTCCGGCCGGCCAACTCCAGGGCCCATCCTTGGATCTGGCGCGGGACAAGGGCGATTTCGGCACCAGCCGGGTCAGACGCTGGTTCGGTCGAGAATGGGCCACCGCCTGAACCTCTCTGCACGTCCCTGTTGCCTATCCCGGTTGCCTATTGGCCTCCACCGGGGACCTGGGTGGAGGACACCGAGGACTTGGTGGGGAACAGGAACCACACCACCAACGCCATGGCCAACATGGCGAACACGTAGAACGCCCACAACGGCTCGAAGGCGCCGGCCGCGGCCTTACCGGTGCCCTCGCCCACCAGCGCCACCGCTACCGCGATGCCCAGCGCCGCGGCCACGTTGCGAACGGTGTTGAAGCTGGCGTTGGCCTCACCCCAGAAGTTGCTGTGCACATGTTTCAGCAACGCCGCATTCAGTTGTGGTGACACCATGGCCCAGCCCGAGCCCATGGCGGCGATGGCGGGGAACAGGCAGAGGAAGTAGTTGGCGTCGGGCCCGATGAAATACCACTCCCAGGCCATGCCGACCACCAGCAGCGAGGAGCCGATGCGCAACATCATGGTGTAGCCGTACTTGTCCGACAACCGCCCGGCGATGGTGGTGGTGATGCCGGAGAAAATCGGGCCCGGGGTGAGGGCGATGCCGATGGTGAACTTGTCCCAACCCCACACCCGGCTCATGTACAGCGGCCACATCAGCCACGAGGACATACCGGCCACGTGGATCAAGAAGTTGGCCAGGTTGGCGGTCCACACCGGTTTCTCAGCGAACAGGGTGAGGTTCAGCAGCGGTGCCGGATGCCGGCGCGATTGCAGCACGAACAACGGGAACAACACCACCGCACCCACGATGGCCGCGGCCACCAGCGGATGACCCCAACCCCAGGCGGGCCCCTGGGACACGGCGAACACCAACACCGTGATAGCCACCGTGCCCACGCTGACGCCCAGGAAATCCAACCGCCCGGGGGCGCTGTCGGCCTTGGATTCCCGCAGCCAGTTCCAGCCGATCACCAGGGCCGCGGTGGCGATGGGCGCGGTCAGGAAGTACAACCAACGCCAACTGGCGAACTGCAACATGGCGGCGGCCACGCTGGGGGCGAAGGCCGAGGCGATGGGCGAGGTGGCGGCCCACACCCCCACCGCGGTGCCGTGCCGTTCCCTGGGGAACTCCGGCAGGATCAACGCCAGCGAGGCCGGCAGCACCAACGCCCCGGAGATGGCCTGCAGCACCCGGGCGGCGATCAGCAGCCAGATGGTGGGGGCCACCGCGGACAGCAAGGCCGATACGACGAAGCCCATCATGCCAATGCGGAACACCCGGCGACGCCCGGTGCGGTCCCCCAGCCGACCACCCACCAGCATGAACCCGGCCAACCCGATGAAGAACCCCGACGAGGTCCACGACACGATGGATTGGCCGGCCTCGGGAAAGGACTGGGTCAGCTCGTCAAAGGCGATGTTGGTGGCGGTGGAGTTGAACGAAACCAGTACCGACCCCGCGGCGCTGATGGCCAACGCCCGCCACGCCCGGGCCGGGATCACTGCCCGCCGATCCGGGCCCCCACCAACGGCAGCGGAAGCCCCGGCGTTGGCGTCGGCCCGATCGACCCCCCGTTCAACGTCGGTCATGCCGGGCCTGCTGTTCGAGCGATGACCGCTGTTCCTGTGATGACCGCTGATCCTGCGATGACGTGTCCCACCGGGGACCACAACCTTGCTGCGCGCACGTCCCACCGTATCCGCCACCGGGCCCCCCCGGCCCAGCCCGGGCACCAGACCAACACCGGCTCTTCGCGTGGCCGCGGGGATTGGGATCTGCGTGGGTAGGCGGGCTGAAGCTTGAACTGGTGCGTTACCGGTGCCTCGACCGAGCTGACAGTGGCGTTGAACAAGAACCTCCACGACGCGTCCTGGCCCACAGCGACCGCTGCACCTGGATCCTCTCGGGCCCGCAAGCGCGCCGTGTCGCGACACGCTGAGCTACTCCCGTTTCGGCGGGCGCTGGGCTGTTTGTGGCTGGGGCCGGCAGGGTTGGTGGTGCAGGACCGTACCGTCCGGTTTGCGGAAGATCGGTTTCTGGTGTTCGTCCAGTTTCACGGTCCACTTGTGCCGGTGGATGTATGTGTGGTGCCAACGGCACAGCAGCGTGCCGTTGGTGATCTTCGTTTCTCCGCCTGTTTCCCAAGGGTGGCAGTGGTGGATGTCCGCCCACGATGGTGGCCGGTCACAGCCGGGATAGGTGCAGTGCCGATCCCGCACCCGGATGGCGTTCGCGATCGGATCAGGCCAGGACCGTATATCCCGCCCGACGTCGAGGACTTCCCCATTCGCTCCGAGAACCACCCGCATGAACGCGCTGTCGCAAAAGGCCCCCGCCGGGACCGGCCCTTCCGGTTGGGGTCGACCGTGCTCGTCAAGGCGCAGGACCACTACCACCCGATGCCGCCCGTTACGCGTGCCATGCCCGGGCCGGTCCCGTAGTCCGAGGTTGGCGAGATCCACCAACGCCTGCGCCCGCAGTTCGTTGACCTGCAGGCCGGCGAGGGTTTCATCACCGTTGCGTCGGTTGTTCAGGTACCCGGCCACGCCCTTGTCGATCGCGGCTTGGACGATGGCGAAGTTCTCGGCGTTTAGCTCACCCTCGATACGACCGCGACCGTCCAACAGCCCGGTTAGCCGCAACCATTCCGGTTCCTGCTGCGGCTCGGGCTGCAACGCCGGATCCGGGTCATTCACCGATTGGGCGCAAGCCTTCCAGTGTCGCACCGCGTTCGCCAGATCCCCGGTACCAGCCAACCCCACCAGCGTGGCATCGATCCCCTCGTCATACCGAGCGGGATCTTCACGTTGGCAGTCGGTCAACAACCGAACATCAGCCCCACACAACGTGCCGGCCCTGGCTGCAGTCTGGCTGTGGGGCATGTGCTCCAACGCCGCCGCCTCACGCAACAACCCCGATGCTTGAAAGCGGGGCAGCCCGGTATGAGCAGCCACCCACACCCCTGGTGATCTGAACCCTTCCCGGACCCAGTGCTCCTCGCGCTGCGCCGCCAACGCCCCCTCCCGCAACACCTGAACCGCGAGGTTCGCTATTTGCTGCAATTCCCCCAGCCGGGAAGCGTCACACCCACGATCGCAGACATCAACCAGGAGCTCTTGGAGTGCTGCAACAATGTCCGCCGACATGCCACCAGTTTACCCGTTCCGCGCTGGTTGACCGGAGCGATGGGCAGATATTCTGCAAATCTCATGAAGAGTGTCCGAAGGTTAACCCGTCGGCGCAGTGGGAGATTGCTCGGCTGTCTGTTTAGTCGACAATGGCGGTGAACCTCCACAACGGTCTGCTCGGTCGGCAGACCCCAGCGTCGCGAACCGGGTTGAGGAGGCAAGAGGTGGAGCTAAGCGTGCGATCTTCACGAGCCGTACCGGAAGGCGTTAGGCGAGCACGGGGACGCCTGGGCGCAACACTCCCGGCAACTGCTTGAGGACAACGGTCTCGAGTGGCGCGGCGATCCCTACTACCTGATGGGCTCGGATCGATGGGGATGGTCCATCAAGCAGCTGTTCCGTGTGGCCGCGGAGCTCAATTTCGACGGCAACCGCGACGCCTACCTCACCGAGGGTTCCCGCACCGCCCGTTACGACGTCGCGTCGCAGTCCTTCCACTTCGAGGGCGACGTGCTCGATGTCAGCGGCCGCACCCCGCCCTGCCGCTGGACCCCTCAACCCGCCGCTGTCTCTGATCGCCCCACAGGAGCACCGGCCGCCGGGCGCTGGATGACGCGGTGTCAACGCCGCGACCCCACGGTATGGTGGTTGGCGGCGAGCCGGCCGATCCGCCGCCACGGAGGGTTGGGGATGCGCTCGAAGATGACCGGCCACCAGACGCGCCGGTATGGCTGGGATCAAGCCCCGCGATCGGCGCCTCACCGATCTGCACCACGGACCGGAGGCCGGGCCCTGATCGGCTGGTTGCTGACCCTGGCCGTGGTGAGCACCGCGTGCGCCGGCAGCGACAAGCCGGACCAGGCGGCTTCGACCACCGTCACCCCCACCACCGGGACCACCGCGCCGGCGGAGCCCACCGTGCCCTCCACCACCGCGGCATCGACCATCCCACCCAGCACCACCACCACCGCCTGGGCCGCCCGTCCCACACCGGCCATCTTCAGCGGCCCGGCGCCCGCCACTATGGAGGAGTGGCAGGCGTTGTGGCAGAACCAGAGACAGGCCATCGTCACCAAGATCAAGGCCGGCGGTTACGGCATCGCCCCCGACGGCCGTTCGGCGCTGATCGCTGACGGCTACACCATCGATCTGTCCAAGTGCGGCACCGGGTGGAGCAATACCGAAGGCCTCTCCGACACCGAGATCCGCATCGGCCACACCACGGCGCTGACCGGCCCCGACGCGCAGTACGGCAAGATCACCACCGGCTGGCAGGCGTACCTGGGAGCAGTGAACCAATCCGGCATCACCGACAGCACCGGGAAGACTCGTCGCTTCAACCTGGTCATCAAAGACGATGTGAACGACCCGAGCCGCACCATAACGGCGGTGAATGAACTGATCGATCGGGAGAAAGTGCTCGCAGTGATCACCCTGAGCACCCTCGGCACATTCGGCACCTACGACACGCTGAACACCCGCTGCATCCCGCAACCGATCGCACCATCGGCGCATCCGGCCTTCGGGGACCCCACCAAACATCCGTGGACCAGTGCCGAACCCTTGGCGCTCAACACCGAGGCCCTCTTGTGGGGCGCGTATATCGAGGCTCATGCCGATGAACTTCGGGCAGTGGACGGCAAGATCACCATCGCTGCGCTGGCCGCCAACAACGATTTCGGCAAGAGCTTCGACGGTGGCCTGAGGACCTGGCTGCAGCAATCGCCCATCGCCGCCGACGTGGAGATCCACTCCGAATACGTGCAGTCCGGCCAAGCCAACATCGCCACCACCATGGCCTCCCTGGCCGGAAGGGCGCCGGAGATCTTCATCGCCATGACTGGCACCAACGGTTGCACCCAGGCGGTCAGGGAGGCCTCCGTGCACGGCATCAAGGACATTGCTCAACAGCTGTTCCTGCCCTCCACCTGTCGCACCAATGCCCTCGTCGGCTCGGACAAGGTGGGCAACGCCAGCGACGGTTGGTTGAGCTTCGACGACGGCATCAAGGTGTTGGGCGGGGCCAGTGCTGATGGTGACCCGTGGGCCACGCAGACGCGGACCCTGCTTGACACCAACGGTCTGGACTGGCGCAGCTCCCCGCTGTACTTCCTCGGCGCCGGGGGATGGGCCTGGACCACCGAGCAACTGTTCCGCATCGCATCGGAGCTTGAAGGCGGCCTAACCAGGGTCAACCTGATGGTAGCGCTGCGCAACCTGGACATGACCGCGCCGTTCCTGCCGCCGGGGGCCCGCTACAACCTGGACGGCAACCGGGACGCCTACCTCATCGAGTCCGGTCAGGTGGTCCGTTACAACGCCGCCGATCAGGTCTTCTACCGGGAGGGCGAGCTGATGGAACTGTCCGGTCGGACCCCGCCCTGCATCTGGGAGGCCAACGGACGCTGCCGCTGACCCTGACCCCTCAGGCGCCGGTCAGCGGGCCAGGCGCTCGATGGCAGCGAGAGGGATGTGGGCCCAGTCGGGGCGGTAGCGGCGCTCGTAGGCCAGTTCGTAGATGGCCTTGTCCAACTCGAAGGCGTCCACCACGGTGGCCACGTCAGCGTCTGCGGCGGGCAATAAGGCGCCGATCTCCGGTACCGACCGGTATCCACGCCAGAACCGTTGACGGGCCTCGCGTTCCCACACCGGGGGCAGGCCGCCCACCGCCGCGGCATACCCGAAGGAACGGTACATGCCGGCCACGTCACGCAACGGGGACGAGGGGGCCAGGCGCTCGGCCACCGGGCGGGCCGGTTCGCCCTCGAAGTCCAACACGTACCATCGCCGTTTCCAGTGCAGCACCTGCCCCAGGTGGTAGTCCCCGTGGATGCGGGTTGACACCCCGGCGTCGGCCAGGTTCCCCAGCGCCTCGAAGCGGACGGCCAGGTCCATACCGGTAGGTACCGTCGTCCGGGACAGGTTGGCGGTCAGGGTGGCGGCCCAGTCGGTACCACCCACCCGGGGCGCCCCGAACGCCGCCGCCAACGCCACATGCATGGAGGCGGTGACCGTGCCCAGCGCACCGATGTGGTCCATGAACCACGGATCCTCGGTGGCCATCTCCCAGCCGCTGGTGGCGCCGGCCAGGAACGTGCGGGCCACGGCCAGATCACGACCGTCACGTTCGAACGTCCCGCGCGGTTCGGCGATGGACCGGAAACCCTGGGCCCACAACCGCTCGCAGACCTCCACGTCAGGGTTGCGGCCCGCGGCACCGTCACCGTCACCGATCTCGAATCGGCGGAAAACCTTGACGATGACCTCGCCCCGGCGGTGGCCTTCCTCGTCGTCTGCCAGCGTGGCCACCAACGACGTGTTGGACTGTTCACCGGCCAGCACCCGCACCGAGGTCACCGGCAGGTCCGGGAACATCCAGCGCAGTACGTCGGGACGCTCCAGCGCCTCCGCCCCCGAATCCCCGTGGATCACCAGCTGGTACACCACTCGTTCGGCACCGCCCGCTCCCTCCCCGGTGAAGTCCACCGCCAACAGCACCCACCACAAACCGGCGCCGATGTCCACCGACTCCAGCACCTCGGAAGCGGCGACATGGCGATCATTGGCGGCGTACCAACGTTGCGCTCGCACCAGATCCACCAACGCCGGGGCCGATACCTCAAGTCCGCCGCTCACGAGTGGGACTCGTCGATCAACGAGAACCAGTAGAACCCATACGGCGGTAACGTCACGAAGTACGGCAACGCTCCAATGGCAGGGAATCGTACCCCACCCTGCATCTCCATCGGCACCTTGCCGGCCAGATGGGAAAGGTCCAACTCTGCGGGTTGCGCCACCTTGGAGAGATTGTTGACGCACAGCACGATGTCTTCGAACCCGTCGCTGTCCAGATCCCGCAACAGGGTGTCAGACCCATCGGCGGGCACACCGGACTGGCTGGCGTCCACCACCACCCTTCGCAAATAGGCGAACACCGCCGGGTTGGGCACGTCGAGCGCTTCGAACGCCCCCATGCCGAACACCGGCAGTTCCTTGCGCACCTCCAACATGCGGCGGATCCAGTGCAGAAACGAGGAAGGGTCCCGCATCTGTGATTCCACGTTCACCCGCTGATAGCCGTACACCGGGTCCATCAATGAGGGGAGGCACAGCTGGGCGAAATCGGCGGTGGAGAACCCGCCGTTGCGATCGGGGGTCCATTGCATCGGTGTACGCACGCCGTCACGGTCACCGAGGTAGATGTTGTCACCCATCCCGATCTCATCCCCGTAATAGAGCACCGGTGAACCCGGCAAGGACAACAACATGCCGTGGAACAACTCCGCTAACCGCCGGTCGTTGTCCAGCAACGGGAACAGCCGCCGGGCGATACCCACGTTGCGCTTCATGCGGGGGTCCTTGGCGTACTCGGCATACATGTAGTCCCGCTCCTCGTCGGTGACCATCTCCAGCGTCAACTCGTCGTGGTTGCGCAAGAAGATGCCCCACTGGCAACCGTCGGGTATGGCGGGGGTCTGGGACAAGATCTCCGTGATCGGGTAGCGGCTCTCGCGGCGGGCGGCCATGAACATCCGGGGCATCAGCGGAAAGTGGAAGCACATGTGGCACTCGTCACCGTCCCCGAAGTAGTCGACCACGTCGGCGGGCCACTGGTTGGCCTCCGCCAGCAACACCTTGCCCAGGAAGGACCGGTCCACCTCGGTGCGCAGCCGCTGGAGGTAGGCGTGGGTTTCGGGCAGGTTCTCGCAATTGGTCCCCTCCCGTTCGAACAGGTAGGGCACGGCGTCGAGGCGGAATCCGTCCAGGCCGATGTCCAGCCAGTACCGGACCACGTCCAACATGGCGTCCGCCACCGCCGGATTGGCGTAGTTCAGGTCCGGTTGATGGTGGAAGAACCGGTGCCAGAAGTACTGGCCGCGCTGGGCGTCGAACGTCCAGTTCGAGGTTTCGGTGTCCACGAAGATGACGCGGGCGTCGCGGTACGCGGCATCATCGTCCGCCCACACGTACCAATCGTGTTTGGGGTTGGTGCGGTCACTGCGCGATTCCAGGAACCATGGATGTTGGTCGCTGGTGTGGTTCATGACCATGTCGGCGACCACCCGTATGCCGCGGCGATGGGCTTCTTCCACCAACCACACGGCGTCGGCCAGATCGCCGTATTGGGGCAGGACGGTGAAGAAATCGCTGATGTCATAGCCTCCGTCACGCAACGGTGACTGGTAGAACGGCAGCAGCCACAGACAGTCGACACCGAGCCATTCGAGGTAGTCCAGTTTCTCGATGAGCCCCCGCAGATCCCCGGTGCCGTCCCCGTTGCCGTCCTTGAAGCCCCGCACCACCACCTCGTAGAACACGGCGCGTTGGAACCAGCGGCCATCCTCGGGGTCGAGGCGGTGGCCAATGGGGTGCGCCAACCGTTGGGAGGGCGGGCGGGAGCGGCGGTTGGCGATGGGGTGGAGGGGCTGGCCCGGGGCGCTCATGATCCGTTTCCGGTGCGTGGGGGCGATGCCGCTTGGGTGGGTGCAGCGCTGGACATGGGGACGTCGCTACCTCGGCCATGCTCGATGTCGGGAAAGGCAGGACGCCTTCTGGGTGGAGGCTATCGACCTGAACCGCCCAGACGAACCGCCCCCCGGAACCGTCTCAGCCGGCGGGTTGGATGTGACACAGATGCGCCGGGTGCTCGCCGGGATCCAGACGAACCCACGGCGAGGCACCCCGCCAGTGGAAGATCTGGCCACTCAGGCAATCCTCAGCCTGGAAGGGCGCATCCGGTTGGAGGCCCAACGCCGCCAGATCCAACTGCAACGTAGCGGCTTGGGCCTGGCGCGGGTCCAAGTTGACCACGCACAGCACCACATCGTCCCCCCAGCGGCGGGAGTACACGATGAGCGCCTCGTTGTCGCTGCTGTGGAAGTGCAGACCTTCCATGCGCTGCAATGCCGGATGGGCCCGTCGCCAGGCATTGACGGTGCTGATCAGGCCCACCAGGTTGGGTTCGATGGAAAAGTCCCGCCGTACCACCTGGTACTTCTCGGAATGCAGGTACTCGGTGTTATCGGGGCTCTGGGGCTGGTTCTCGCCCAGTTCATAGCCGGAGTAGATCCCGTAGTTGGGCACCAGGGTGGCCGCCAGCACCGCCCGCAGCCCGAACGCCGACAACGGGCCGTTGCGGAGCACACCTTCGAGTATGTCGGGGGTGTTGGGCCAGAAGTTGGGGCGCATCTGATTGCGGGTGGGCGCCCCGCTCAGCTCGGTCAGGTACCCCGTGAGCTCGGCCCGGGTCCCCCGCCAGGTGTAATAGGTGTAGCTCTGGCTGAAGCCGACCTCGCCCAAAAGGTTCATCATGGCCGGGGCGGTGAAGGCCTCCGCCAGCAGCACCACGTCCGGATGGCGCTGGCGCAGGCGGCCGATGATCCAAGCCCAGAACGCCACCGGTTTGGTGTGGGGGTTGTCCACCCGGAAAATCCGTATCCCCAGCGCGACCCAATGTTCAAGGACGTCCAGGCACGCCTGCCACAACGCGGCCCGGTCCTCATCCCGGTCGGGCCAGAAGTTGATCGGGTAGATGTCCTGATACTTCTTGGGAGGATTCTCGGCGTAGCGGATGGTGCCGTCTGCCAAGCGGTTGAACCATTCGGGATGAGCCGCCACCCACGGATGATCAGGCGAGCACTGCAGGGCATAATCCAGCGCCACGTCGATGCCCCGCTGCGCCGAGGCCCCGATCAACGCCACCAGGTCGTCCTCGGTGCCCAGCTCAGGATGCACCGCGGTATGGCCGCCCTCCGCGGCGCCGATGGCCCACGGACTACCGGGATCCTCCGGTGCGGCCTGCAAGGTGTTACCCGGCCCCTTGCGATGGGCCCGCCCAATGGGATGGATCGGCGGGAGGTACAACACGTCGAACCCCATGGCCGCCACCCGGTCCAGTTCGCCGATCACCCCGCGCAACCCGCCATGGGATCGCGGAAACAGCTCATACCAAGCCGAGAACCCCGCCCGCGGTCCTTCGGCCCACACCGCTAACTTCTCGCTACGGGTCTGGTCCCACGGCGCCACCACCCCCACCAGCGCGGCCCGTACCTCAGGATCGAGCGCCGCCTCCAACCGCACGGTGGCGGAACAGGTGCTGCGCCGCAGGGTTTCAATCCGGTCCTGCACCCGTGCCAGGAGGGCGTGGTCACGCGGCCCGCCGTCCACGGAAGGCGCAACGGACGCAGCGTCATTCGGGAGCTGGTCCTCAGGTTCGGGGCGCTGGGCCCGCTCCGCCAGCAACCGCTCCAACAGCTCAGCGCCGATGTCGAACTCCACCGCCAGGTCCTGACCGGCGTCAGCCCGTTTGACCAGGTCACGTACCCAGCCGGCGAACCGGTCGGTCCACGCCACCACCTGCACCTCATGCCCGCCGCATTCGCCGGGCGTGAACCATCCCACCACGTGCCCGCTGCCGTGATCCACCATGGGCGCCCATCGCCACGAGCCCCCATCGACACGCCAGCGCAACGCCGCCGCCAGCACATCGTGGCCGTCTTTCACCAATGTGGCGGACACCTCAACGGGAATCCCGACGGTGGCCTTGGCCGGCCATTGCCCACTCGCGGTTCGGGGTTGCAGCTCCAAGATGGCGATGTGGTCGTGATATCGCGGTCCCGACACGCGCCGCACGCCGAGGTTTTTCGACGAAGCCATCACCGGTACGCTACCGGCGCTCGGGCGGTTGTCGGCCGGGGAAGTTCGGTGTTCGTGGGGGTCAATGGTTTCGAGCAGGTCACCCTCCTCGGTAGCGTTGGTCCCTTGAAGGCCCTGCAGAGCTTCACCGTTCGACCGCACCTCCCCGCGCCGCTGGCCGATCTGACCACGCTGGCCATGAACCTGCGCTGGTCCTGGGATCGTCGTACCCGAGATCTCTTTGCCAGCATCGACCCCGCCCGCTGGGACGAGGTCATCCATGATCCGATGCGCATGCTCGCCACCACCAGCGTGCAGCGCTTGGAGGACCTCGCTGAAGAGCCGGCGTTCCTGACCGCGTTGGCTGTGGCCAAGGCCGATCTGGACCGCTATCTCACCGAGGACCGTTGGTTCCAGCGAACGCATCGCTCAGCCACCGGTACCGCCCCGATCAGCCATGTCGGGTACTTCTCCCCCGAGTACGGCATCAGCGAGGCCGTGCCGCAGTACTCGGGCGGGTTGGGGGTGTTGGCCGGGGATCATTTGAAGGCCGCCTCGGACCTCGGCGTGCCGGTGGTGGCCATCGGACTGTTCTACCGCCACGGTTATTTCCGCCAGGCGCTGTCAGTGGACGGCTGGCAACAGGAGCGATATCCGGACCTGGACCCCTTCGCGCTGGCGGTGCAGTTGGTGGAAGGGGTCACGGTGCAGGTGGATCTGGCCGGCATCACCACCACCGCGCAGCTGTGGCGGGCGGACGTGGGCCGGGTTCCGCTGTATCTGCTGGACACCGATCTGGACGTCAATCCCCCCGAGGTGCGCCAAGTCACGGACCGGCTCTACGGCGGGGACACCGAACACCGGCTACGCCAGGAGATACTGCTCGGTATTGGCGGGGTGCGGGCGTTGCGGGCGTTGGGCGTTCGCTGTGAGGTGTTCCACACCAACGAGGGCCACGCCGGGTTCCTAGGCCTGGAACGCATCCGCGAACTGATCCGCGAGCATGGCCTGAGCTACGCCGACGCCACCGAGGTGGCCCGGGCCGGCTGCCTGTTCACCACCCACACCCCCGTACCGGCCGGTATTGACCGGTTCCCCCGGGAGCTGATGGAACGCTATTTCGGTGGTTTGGCCGCGGATTGCGGGATCAGCATGGATCAGCTGATGCGGCTGGGTCAGCGCATCGGCGAACCACCGGAGGAGCGCTTCAACATGGCGGTCATGGGCCTTCGCCTGGCGTTGCGCTCCAACGGCGTGTCGGCCTTGCACGGCGAGGTGTCCCGGGAGATGTTCGCCGATCTGTGGCCCGAGGTGCCCGCCCACGAGGTACCCATCACCTCCGTCACCAACGGGGTGCACGGCCAGACCTGGGCTTCTCCCGAGATCGACGAGCTACTGACGAAATGCGTGGGCCCGGACTGGTCCGGAGCGGACGCCGAG
Organism: Acidimicrobiales bacterium; assembly: GCA_046155365.1. Classification (GTDB taxonomy): domain Bacteria; phylum Actinomycetota; class Acidimicrobiia; order Acidimicrobiales; family CAIXPF01; genus CAIXPF01. Next base: position 63,181 of record JBJXFH010000142.1, read on the forward strand.
CAATGGGAGAACGTGGCCGAGCTGTCCGCCAGCGAGATCTGGTCCACCCGGCGGGTGGGTGCGGACCGCATGGTGGGCTTCGTGCGGCAACGGTTGCACCGCTCCCAGCTGGAACGGGGCTTTTCGCCATCGGATGCCGCCTGGACGGCCAAGGCGCTTGATCCGGACGCCTTGACCATTTGCTTCGCCCGCCGCTTCGCCACCTACAAGCGCGCCACCCTGTTGTTGTCCCAACCCGAGCGGCTCCAGGCCCTGCTGACCGACGAGCGGCGGCCGTTGCAGTTCGTGTTCGCCGGTAAGGCCCACCCCGCCGATGACGGCGGCAAGGAGCTCATTCGTCAGATCGTCGCCTTTTCCCATGAGTTGGGCATCCGCCATCGTTTCGCTTTCCTCGATGATTACGACATTTCAGTGGCCCGGATGTTGTATCAGGGCGCAGACGTGTGGCTCAACACGCCCCGGCGGCCGTTGGAAGCGTGTGGCACCTCCGGCGAGAAAGCGGCACTCAACGGTGCGCTCAACTGCTCCATACTGGACGGTTGGTGGGATGAGATGTTCACCGGGGATAACGGCTGGGCCATCACCTCCGCCGATCGGGTGGAAGACCTCGCCCGCCGGGATCAGATGGAAGCGGATTCGTTGTTCGGTCTGCTGGAACAACAAATTGTGCCGCTGTTCTACGATCGCTCCACGGACGGGTTGCCCCACGGTTGGATTTCCCGCATGCGTACCGCCTGGCACACCCTGGGCCCCCAGGTCACCGCCCAGCGGATGGTGCGAGATTACGTGACCAACCTGTACGCGCCGATCGCCGTGCGCTCCGCCCAGCTCCATACCCCCGAGGATGGTTTTGCCGCGGCCCGGGAGCTGTGCGCCTGGACCGCCAAGGTCACCGAAGCGTGGCACCAGGTGCACGTTGATCGGGTGGATCCGGTGCATCCGGTCACAGAGTTGGGTGAGCGCAGCGAGGTGTTCGCCCAGGTGTTCCTGGGGCCGCTGGACGTCACGGACGTGTCGGTGCAGTTGCTGCACGGATCAGTGGGCGAAGGCGGCCAGTTGATCGATCCGGTGGTGAGCCCCATGGCCGACGCCGGCCCCCTCGATGACGCCCATCGCCGTTTCACCGCCAGCTTCACCGCCGATAGTACCGGACGGTATGGCTACACGGTACGGGTGGTGACCGCCCGAGAAGGCCTGTCCGCCCCCATGGAACTGGGCCTGGTCACCTGGGCCAGCTGACGGACTCGCGCCCTGGCTGGCTCACGTCGTGGGCGCCGGCCGCCACCGGTCGCTCCACCGTACCGCTGATCCGCAGTCGTACCGGGCGTGCCGGCGGCGGGCGGGTTGCTCGTCCCGGTATAGGAACTGGACCACTTTGTTCGCGGCGGCGGTGTCCGGCGAACCCTGGACAGCATCGAGACGCCTTCGGAGCGACGCCGCGGCCTGGCGTGTGCTCGACCTCCTACCCCCTCACCTCATCCTCACCGGCCCAATCGTGGTGGGCGAACTCGCCTTCCCGTTGAAATCAGCGACGGCGGCGTTGAACGACCTCGTCGCTGCCGGCGTTCTCGTCGAGCACGGGACGGTGCAACCGAACGGGCGGGGGCGACCAAGCCGTCTGTACACGAGCGCCGAACTGCTCGGGCTCACCGCTTCGAACCCGTTGCGCGCCTGACTCCGCCGCATCCCCCACTTCAGCGCGGACCCCACACGCCCCATCGAAAGGACCGAAGGCGGCATCATCCCCGGCCCCCGGACCATACCGCTCAGCATCGACTGAGCGACCGAGCCGGGCGAACCGCAATGCTGCGAACGTCCGCGGGCTACAGCGAGAGGTGCAGCCGCAGCGCCTCGTCGAGCGCCTCCATGACCGATCCGGGCACGAAACCCACCCGAGGACCGATGCGCTCAACCGCGACCGAGCGGATCTGCTCCGCCTGCGCCTTGGAATCGATGGGAAGGCCGGTGTCGGACCCCAACAACACCACCTGGAACGGGTACACCCGATCGAGGTTCGAGGTCACCGGCACCACGGTCACCACGCCCCGCCCCAACCGGGCCGCGGTCGAGTTGGCCCCGTCATTGCTGACCAGCACGGCCGGCCGCTGCTTGTTGGCCTCGGACCCCCGAACCGGCTCCAGGTCCACCAGCCGGATCTCACCCCGGCGCATCCACCAACCCGTCCCCGATGACGGACTCCCACCGCTCGGCATCACCGGATTCGGCCCACTCCTGCCACGCGTCCTCGTACGCCGCGCCCAGTTCCGACGCCCGTAGGAGCCGCACCGCCCGGTGCAGGACCGCTGATCTGGATTCGATGCCGTTGGCCTTGGCGTAGGCGTCGAGAAACGCCACATCCGCATCGGGCAGGCTGACACTCACCTTCATACCACCATGCTACCGCCGGTAGTATCGGAGTAGCACCATCCTCGCTTCGGCGCTACTGCCCCATGAGCGTGGCAGCGGCCTCGTAGGGGTCCAGTTCCCGGGCGGCCACGGCGTCACGCAGTTTGGCGCCCTCGGGCGAGTCCCAGCGCTCATCGGCGCGGGCCAGCACTTCTTCCACCATCAACCGGCGCAGTTCATCATCAGCCCGACGAGCTTTGCGACGCGCGCCCTCACCGGAACGCTCCAGATACTCGGCGTGCTCGATGATGGCGTCCCACAGCTGCTCGGCGCCGTCACCACGGTCCGCCACGGTGGCCACAATGGGCGGGCGCCACTCCCCCAGCTGGGAAAGCTCCAACATCTGGTCCAGATCCCGCCGGGTGTCATTGACCCCGGGACGGTCCGCCTTGTTGATCACGAAAATGTCGGCAATCTCCATCAGCCCGGCCTTGTTGGCCTGCACCGAGTCGCCCCAACCAGGGTTGACCACCACCACCGTGCAGTCCGCGGCCCCGGCGATCTGCACCTCGACCTGACCCACGCCCACGGTCTCGATCAGCACCCAGGGGTAACCGACAGCATCGAGCACCCGCACCGCCCCCGGGGTGGCCAGCGCCAAACCACCGAGCTGGCCTCGGGTGGCCATGGAGCGAATGAACACGTTGGCGTCCAGCGAGTGATCACCCATCCGAACCCGGTCCCCCAAGATGGCCCCACCAGTGAAGGGAGACGAGGGGTCAATGCACAGCACCGCCGCCGGCAGATCCAAGCTGCGCATGTGACCCACCACAGCGTTGGTCAACGTGGACTTGCCAGCGCCAGGTGCCCCGGTGATACCCACGGTGTGCGTCGAACCGGCCAGCGGAAACGCCAACCGGCCCACGGCCCGGGACGGTTCACCCCCGCGCTCCACCAATGACAGCAGCCGTGCCAGGGGGCCCCGCTCACCGGCCCGGGCGCGATCGAACAGCTCTTCAGGGTTAGCGTGACGCACGGGTTCCGGCCGGCCTAGAGGGAGACGGGGGTCTCGCGCACCGGGGGACGAGCCGGGACCGGAGCCGCAGCCGCACCGGGACGCAACGGGCTGGCCTCGGGATGACCACTCACGGTTGACGCCCCACCGCCGCCAGTTGCGGACCCGCTGGAGCTGAGCGCCCCGATATCCGCGGTGTCGAGCACCTGACCGATGTTGCGTACCTCGGTCACACCGGGCACCCGGTCCTTCATGATGCGCTCCAGGCCGGCCTTGAGCGTCTGGCTGGACGCCGGGCAGGTCACGCAGGCGCCAACCAGCTCCACGGTCACCACACCGGACGCCTCGTCCACGTCGTGCAGCACCACGTCACCATGGTCGGCCTGAATGATCGGCCGCACCACCTCGATGACCTCTTCGACCTTGCTGCGCAGCATGGCTCCTGCTCGGGATTGCCGGGATTGCCGGGATTGCCGGGTGGTTCGCAACCGCCAGTCTACGCCGCCGGGGCCGTCACGCCGGGCCGGCAGGGGCGATCCACGCCGTCCCGAGGCCGAAACGCCCGACGCAGGTCACGTTCCGCGCACGTGTGGAATGTTGCGCCGGACCGAGCAGACTAGGGGCCATGTCGCCATCGCCGCTCGCCGATCTCTCCGCTGGCCTGCTGGCCCACGAGGGCGGCTGGGACGAGATCGGCCTGGTGGCGATACCGCTCCTGGTGGTGGCCGCGCTGTTGGTGATGGCCAACCGCCGAGCCAAGCGGGTGCTGGCCCAGCGGCAGACCGAGCTCAGCGAGACACCGCAGACGGAATCGGCCGCCGGCGACCCGGACCCGGACCCGGACCCGGACTCGGACCCGCTCAGCGCACCGCAACCGTCCGAACCGAGGACCACGCCCCCGGCGTCCCGCTCGAACTGAGCGCCCGCACCCGCCACCAGAACGACCCGACCGGCAGCGTGGTGGTCTGGTACTGGTTCGAGCCCACCACGTTCTGCTGCAGCACGAACGGCGCAGCGAACGTGCTGGAGTTATCCACCTGCAACTCGTAGGACGCGGCTCCGGTAACCGCGCTCCACATGAAGGCCACCGTGCTGCCCGCGGTGACGCTGGTGCCGTTGGCGGGGAACATCAGGCTCGGGGTGCCTAACGGTGAACTGGAGGCGCTGATGATCACCGACCTGGACCCCGACCATGGTCCGGGGTTGCCGTACTGATCGCGGGCCTGGACCCGCCAGTACCTCGTGCCCGAGGACAACACCGAGGTCGTGTAGGAACTGGCGGTCCCTTGATCGAGGTCCACCAGCGGTGGGTCACTGAACGCCGGCGAGTCATCGATCTGGATCCGGTATTGGAAGGACCCGTTGAGCCCGGCCCAATCGAACAGGATGGACGCGCCGCTGGCCACGGTGGCACCGTCGTTGGGCGTCAGCAGCGTGGGCGCGGGATGCAGGTTGAACGTGGTGGTGGCTGACGTGCCGTTGTAGGTAGCGGTGAGACTGACCGCCGTCTCGACCGTGACCGGGCTGGTGCCGAGCGTGAACGCCACCTGTTGCGAACCGGCGGGGGCGCTCAGGGTGGCCGGGAAGCTCAAAAGGGGCGAACTCGAGGACAGGCTCACCAGTGCACCGCCGCTGGGGGCGACCCCATGGAACACCGCGCTGGTCACGATCGAGTTCCCACCGAAGAGGTTCTGCACCCCGATGCCGGTGCCCACATCAACTCGCTTCATGGCGGTGGGCAGCACGGAGATCTGCGCGCTGGCGGAGGAACCGGGGAGCGACCCGGTGACGGTGGCCACCACCGGGCTGAGGACCTCGTTGGAAATGATGGCGAACACTGCTGCGGTCTCACCCTGGCCTATCACGGCGGAAGCCGGGGACAGCACAATCGCCGGGGAGTCGGTGCTGAACGTCACCACCACACCCCCCGCCGGTGCCGGTCCGTTGAGATCCACCCGACCACGCACCAGCAGGTCGATCACCCCGTTTCCGCTGTAGGTGCGATCCAGCGCCGGGTAGAGCGGTCCGTGGTAATAAAAGGTCACCTGGGACACCGCCAGCGGCGCCGGGGGTGGTGGCGGCGGAGTAGGGGTGCAGCCCGTCAGATTCACCGAAACCGACGTGGTGCCGTCGAACACCCTGGCGACGCAGGTCGGTGAGGAAAACCCACTGGCCGACACCCGGAAACGGCCGTCCGAGCTCGCCCGGGCCGACGCGATGCCCGCACCTCCGTCCACCCGCACCGTACTGCTGGGTACGGCACCACGGCCTTCGACCCGAAGACTGCCCGTGATCAACTCGGCTCGGCTGGTGGACACCGCGGCACCCGCCACCCCCGCAGGCAACAGCGCCAACAGCAACGCCCCGACCGCCAGCAGCAACATTCTTCGCATACGCACCCCCAGGTTGTGGCTGCGGCCGAACGTACCAACCATTTCGTTGCGCAACGAACAACTCAGACCGGCGCCACCCTGGCCAACCACACAGGTTGGTGCTCAGGGGTTCATTTGCTGGTGGGGCCGACGACCGTACGCGCTGTCGCCGGGACTATCAGCGTTCAACGTCAGAGGAGCAAACCCTGGCCGTCACTTGCGTTCGACGTCCGCGCCCAGGCCCTGCAGCTTCTCCACGAAGCGTTCGTAACCCCGGTCGATGTGGTCGGCGTCGGTGACCACGGTTTCGCCCTGGGCCCGCAATCCGGCCACCACCAAGGCCGCCCCGGCCCGGATGTCATGAGCCCGCACCGGTGCCCCCGACAGCCACGGCCGGCCCCGGACCACGGCGTGATGCCCGTCAGTGCGCACGTCGGCACCCATTCGGACCAGCTCATCCACGTACCGGAAGCGGCCGGAGAAGATGTTCTCGGTCACGATGGACACCCCGTCGGCCACCGACAACATGGCCACCAGCAACGGCTTGTAGTCCGTGGCCAGACCGGGGTAGGGCAGGGTCGACACGTCCACCGCCTGCAACCGCCCTGGGGCCGCCACCGTCAATCCCTCGGGGCCGCTGGTGATCTGGAGGCCCAGTTGGCCCAGCTTGTGCAGCAGCATCTGCATGTGGTCCTGCCGAGCGTGGCGGACCAGCACCTTTCCGCCGGCCACGCCCACCACGGCCAGGAACGTTGCCGCCTCGATGCGGTCCGGGATCAAGGTGTGGGACGCGGCGTGCAGCTCCGCCACCCCGTCCACCTCAATGGTGGAGCTGCCGGCGCCGCGGATCACCGCCCCCATTTGGCCCAGGAACGTCACCAGGTCCACGATCTCGGGTTCCCGGGCGGCGTTGTCGATCACCGTGGTGCCCTCAGCCAGCACCGCCGCCATCAGGGCGTTCTCGGTGGCGCCGACGGAGGGGAAGTCCAACAAGATGGGCGCGCCCCGCAATCGACCCCCGCCGGGGACCCGGGCCTCGATGAAGCCGTGGGCCAACTCGATGGTGGCGCCCAGGGTCTCCAACGCCCGCAGGTGCATATCGATGGGGCGGGACCCGAAGTCATCCCCGCCCGGTAGTGACACCCGGGCCCGGCCGAAGCGCGCCACCAGCGGGCCCAGCACCACAATGGAGGCCCGCATCTTCTCCACCAGTTCGTAGGGCGCCTCGGGCAGCACGTCGGGCGGGCTGTCCACCACCAGCTCACCCGGCCCGGGACGGCTGGTGCGCAACCCCATAGCGGCCAGCAGCTCGCTCATCCAGGTCACGTCGGCGATGTCCGGCACGTTGGACAGGTGGTAGCGACCCGACGCCAGCACGGTGGCCGCCAACACCTTGAGCACGCTGTTCTTGGCGCCGCTGACGCTGACCTCGCCGCTGAGGGCCGCGCCGGGGCGCACCACGATGACCGACATCGTCCGAAAGTATGCTCGCTCCGGCTGCGTTGACCGACGATCCGCTGATCCGACGATCCGCCGGCCCGCCGAACCAACCGAATCGGCCAGGGCCCGCTCGTTCCCGCATGTCGCACTTCACCCGCACCCACCTCCTCGACGCCACCGGCGTGGCCGTGTTGTGCACGCCGCGCGACGGGCTGGTGAAAGAGCGCCCTGCGGGGTCCGATCAGGCCGTGGAAGCCGGTTCCCGGTTGGACTTCGAGCTCGATCAGGGCCCCTGCCGTTCCTATCGGCGTTCGGTGGCGATCAGCCCCACGATGGAGGCGGACGGCCGTTACCGGGCCCGCGAGGACGTGACGTTCGATCTGGCCATCCCGTTGTGGGGGTGGCTGGTACGGCCGCTGTTCGCCTTTGAGCTGCGGCGCCGGGGCGCACGATCGGGCCAGCCGTGGTGGGCGCCGCCGCAACGCCTGGACCCCACCCAGGCCTCCACGCTGGCCCGGCTGACCGTGCTGGCCATCTGCAGCGGGTACATCGGCACGCTGCTGAGCCAGCTCACCACGTTCGCCGGGCGGGAGTTCGGGGCCGGTCCCGCGGCGCAGGGCACGGCGCAGGCCGCCACCCGAATCGGCATCCTGGTGGTGCTGGTGGCCACGGTGGTGGCGGATCGGGTGGGCCGACGCCGCATGCTGCTGGTGGCGTTGGTCGGCGCCTGCGTGGTCAGCTCCCTCACCGGCCTCTCCCGAGGGATGGTGAGCTTTGCCGCCGTCCAGGTGCTGGCCCGGGGTCTGACCACCGGGGCGGACGTGCTGCGGGCGGTGTTCCTGGCCGAGGAGATGCCGGCGGGATCTCGGGCCTATGCCATCAGCCTGTCCGCCATGTGCGCGGGGATGGGGGCCGGCATGGTGGTGTGGCTGCTACCCATCGCCGACACCGATCAGCGGGCCTGGCGGTTGCTCTTCGGCGGCGCGATCTGTTTCGCCCCGCTGGCGGCGTGGGCCGGGCGGGGTCTGCCCGAAAGCGGGCGGTTCTTGCGCCACCGCGCCGACGCGCAACCCGCCAAGCTCAACCAGCATCGGGGACGGCTGGCGCTGTTGGCCGGTTCGGCCGCCCTGACCACGTTGTTCGCCGCCCCGGCGTCACAGTTGCAGAACGAGTACCTGCGGGGCGAACGGGGCTTTTCGGCCGGCTCGATCACCGTGTTCACCCTGCTCACGTCCACCCCGGCCGGGCTGGCGGTGTTCTTCGGCGGCCGCCTGGCTGACGTCTACGGGCGTCGGGCCATCGGCGCGTTAGGGCTGGTGGGGGCGGCGGTGGGGGTGTGGCTGAGCTACGCCTTCGATGGGGTCGTGCTGTGGAGTGGGGCGGTCATCGGCACCCTGTTCGGTGGGCTGGTGGTGCCCACCCTGGTGGTCTACGGCCCCGAGCTGTTCCCCACCCGGTTACGGGGTCGGGCCAACGGGCTGATCACCCTGGCCGCAGTGTGCGGGTCAGTGGTGGGCCTGCTCAGCGTGGGTCGCCTGGCCGAGCGGTTCGACGCCTTCGGTCCGGCCATGGCCGTGGTGGCGGCAGGCCCGGTGGTGGTGGCGGTGCTGGTGCTCACCCGTTACCCCGAGACCGCCCGACGGGAACTGGAAGAGCTCAACCCCGGGGACGCCTGAGCACCCGGTCCTTCAGCTGGTGGGACCGGCCAGCCACTCCGTCACCGTGGCGCACAGCTGAGGGTCGTGGCGGTCCAGCTCGTGGCGGCCGCCGTCGATGAACCGGGTGGTCACCGGCCCCCTGATCAGCGCCGTTGCCGCCAGCAGTTCGTCGGGGGTGGCGAAGGTGTCCCGGGTGCCGGAGATGAACAGGCACGGCACGCTGAGCTGGGGAAGGTGGGCGGTGCGCAGCTGCTGGGGTTTGCGGGGCGGATGCAGCGGATAGCTGACCAGCACCAAACCAGCCGCACCCAGGCCATCGGCCACCGCCATGGAACACATCCGCCCGCCCATCGAACGGCCCAGTAGCAGCACCTCAGTGGCATCACAGCCCGCCCGGTCACAGAGGGCAGCCACCGCGTCCCTGATGGTGGCGATCAGCACCGGGGCCCGATCGGGAAAGGGCCGCCCGGCGATGCGGTAGGGGAAGTCGATCCGCTCCGTCGGTAGCGGCGACAACGCCCCGGCCAACGCCACCAACGAATGGTGCTCACGGCTGCTGCCCGCACCAGGGGTCAGCAGCACCGCCCGCACGCCCGAGCCAATCGATGAGCTCCGATCCGGCCCGGTCACCGGCGCTCAGGAGCCCAGCAGGATGCGGCGGGCCTCACCCAGCTCGGCGATGCGGTCCGCGGCGTCGGCCTCATCTCCGCCGTGGTCGGGGTGGGCGTTGCGGAGGGCTTCCCGAAAGCGCCGCCGAACGTCCCGATGGGCAGGATCGGTGCCGGCCTCGAACCCCAGCACCGACAGCGCCCATTCGGTGGGGTCGCTGCCCACCGCGGTCCAGCCGCGGGGCGCCCCTCCTCCACCGGTCATGGCGGTCACGAACACCGCGTCCAGCGGACCCCGCCACCGCATGGCCTTGCGCAGGGTGGCGAACACCGTTCCCTGACAACCCTCGGGCAGGTTGGCGGCGGCGTACATGGCGCCCAGGGTGTGCACCAGCGGCGACCCCCGCCCAACCGACAGCACGAAACGCGGCCCGTCCACATCAGCCTCGAGCCGATGATGGGACTTCAACAACCCCACCCGATCGCTCTGCAGGCGATGGCGGACCCGGGGTTGCACAATGCGCAGCCCTGCCTCGAGCTGCGCCATCAACAACAGGGCATCGCCGCGGTCCTCTTCACCCAGCTCGTGGGCGAAATGCGCCACCAGCCCGGCCAAAAGCAACCCACCCGGCCCCGGCGCCGGCTGGCAGGGCAAGTACTGCAGTCCCAGCGCCAGCCGGCGGGTGGGGGCGATGGGTCGGGAGTGGTACAGCTCGAAATCGGCCAAGCCGAACGCCGAGGTGTCCATGGCGCTTCAGTCGCTGCGGGCCGCGCCGAGGCGGGCGAAGCCGGTGCTCAAAGAATCCGCCTCAACCGGTCACGCAAGCTGGTGGATACCGCCCGGATGGCGTCGTCGCCGTACAACATCGCCTCGTCGTCGTCGTCACCGTCCCCGGCCTCATCGTCGTCTGCGTCATCGTCGTCTGCGTCATCGTCGTGCTGGTCGATGGTGGCCTCATCGACCGCGGCGGCCTCGGTTGCGTCCTGGACCACCTCGTCTTCCGCAGTGGCGTCATCGTCGTCGGCCTCGTGAAGGATGCGGGCGGGGACACCGGCGTCGTCCGCGTCCTGATCGGCGCCGTGCTCGATGAGACGGCGCAAGGCCCGGGCATCGGCCACGATGGCGTCCCAGGTGTCGGGCTGGATGCCGTAGGGAACGGCCAGGGTTTCCACTTCCTGGATGGAACCGTGCGCCGACAGGATGGCGTTGGTGTCATCCTGATCGCTCTCCAGCCGATCTGCGGCCATGAACAACCTGGTGAGCAGTTCGTTCAGCGCCTCGCCCTCCAGCTGCACCCCGGCGTCGGGGCCGCGTAACTCCAGGCGCTCGAACAGCTCGTCCACCAGCGCCTCGTCGGTCTCGTAGACCAGCAGCTCATCCTCGTCCGTCCACTCGTACAGCAGGCCGGCACCGTCCAAGGCCGAGCGCAGCTGCTCCAGCTCGAAATCGGGCCAACCGGCGAGGTCATACGCCGTTCGGTCGGCTTCTTCGTCCAACCGGGGCAGGGAGGCAGCCACCACCTCATCAAGCAGGCCGGCGGCGTCATCACGCTGCGCCGCCGGCACCACCAGCAGGTTGCCCTCCCAGCTGTGCTCGAGCCCGTCCTCCTCGAACAGCGCCCGGGTCATGACCAGCGCCTCCTCCGGCCAACTCTCCAGGTCGAACACCCGCTCGTCGCCACGGGGGGCCCACCAGTACACGAGCTCGGCCTGGTGCGCCGATCCCTCCGAGGTCTCTGACATGCCCTCCGTTCTAGCAGCGCGACCATCAGCGCCCGAGCCCATGCCCGTGTCCCCCGCCCCCGGCCAGACCTCCTCCGTCGACCCCATCTGTTCCTCCGGTGACGAAATGCCACCTGACTTCTCCCGACACCCGCGGCGTCTTTCCCCCGGGCCGCATTTCGTCACCGGACAAACACCCACCCACCGCCAGACCCGCATTTCGTCACCCGACCAAGACCGCCCCTCGCCCACCCGCATTTCGTCACCGGACAAACACCAACCGTGTCGGACCCGCATTTCGTCACCGGAGAAACCCAAAAGGGGTCCAGCCAACCCGTACTGCGCCGTGACGAGCACCGAGTGTGTTCACTTCAGCGCAGGCGGCCACCCGTCGTATGGTCGGCTCATCGACGGTTGGCAGTTCCCGCCCGTTATCCTCACCCGCCATGAGCGCTCGTCAGTCCCCGAACCCGGCCGCCAACGCCCCGGACCGCAACCTGGCAATGGAGTTGGTCCGCACCACTGAGGCCGCCGCCATGGCCGCGTCCCGCTGGATGGGTCGGGGCGACAAGAACGGTGCCGACGGTGCCGCCGTTGAGGCCATGCGCAAGATGCTCTCCAGCGTGTCCATGGACGGCATCATCGTCATCGGCGAGGGCGAGAAGGACGAAGCGCCCATGCTCTACAACGGGGAGCGCGTCGGCAACGGCGAGCTGCCCCTGGTGGACGTGGCGGTTGATCCCATCGACGGCACCACGCTGACCTCGTTGGGCCGGGGCAACGCCATCGCCGTGATCGCCGTGGCCGAGAAGAACACGATGTTCGATCCCGGTCCCTGCGTCTACATGGAGAAGATCGCCGTCGGTCCCGAGGGTGCCGGCGCCATCGACATCACCGCCAGCCCCTCCGCCAACCTGCGCTGGCTGGCCAAGGCCACCGGCCGCGCCGTGCGGGACCTGACCGCGGTCATCTTGGACCGGGACCGCCACGCCGATCTGATCAAGGAGGTGCGCTCCACCGGGGCCCGCATCCGGCTGATCCCCGACGGCGACGTGGCCGGTGCCATCTCCACCGCCTGGCCCGACTCCGGCGCCGACATCCTCTTCGGTATCGGCGGCACCCCCGAAGGTGTGATCGCCGCCGCCGCCCTCAAGTGCATGGGTGGGGAGATCCAGGGCAAGTTGTGGCCCCGCAACGACGAGGAGCGCACCGCCGCCCTCAACGCCGGCTATGACCTGGACCGGGTGCTGACCCATGACGTGCTGGTGGCCACCGACAATTGCTTCTTCGCCGCCACCGGCATCACCGACGGTGAGCTGGTCAAAGGGGTCCACTTCGAGCGGGACAGCGTCACCACCGAGTCCCTGGTGATGCGGTCCCGTTCGGGCACGGTGCGCCTGATCCAGGCCCGTCATCGCCTCGACAAGATGTACACCTGACCCGTCGGTCCTGATCGTTTTCAGCTTCGGGTGGCGAGGCGGCGCTGGGCCCGGAAACGCCACTCGCGCACCAGATGGGTGCCGATGCCCTGGCCCCGCGCCATCGGATCCACCACGACCGTTTCCGGCTCTGGCGCCACCGGGCCCCGGGCCGCGCCCACCACCCGGCCCTCGCGCCGAGCGGTCACCACCACCGGCGCATCGTCATGCCCTCCTGCACCGTCATGCCCTCCAGGATCGCCAGCGCCCGGCTCCAGACCCGGCAAGGACCAGCCCGCCGGCTCCACCACCGTTCCGCAGGACAGCTCCACCTCAAGCGGCCCGGCGCCCACCCGACGTACGCCGTCGAGGTCCACGTCGGCCAACACCGACCAGCCCCGCTCGCCCGAAGGCTTGTGTAACAGGCTGATCCGGGGTATCGCCACCGTGGCGGCGTACCCCGCCAGCACCTCGCACGCGGCGTGGATGCGGGCCTCGGTGGCGCTGGCCAACAGCGTCACGTGACCCACGAAGGGATGCGTCGCTCGCTCCAGTGGCGTCCTGAACACCCCCCGTCGCATGGCCGCCAGTGCCCCGGAGGGATCGATCACCGGCAGGTGCACGGTCGCCGATAGCGGCAGGAAGGTGGCCGGCGGCCCTAAGCCCACCTCGAAGGGGCTGCGCATGGAGGCCGTACGCCGCAGCAACCCCACTGCCGCCTCCAGGTCCTCCGCCCGTAGCCGTAACGGCGGCACCAACGTGATGTGGGGCTCGATGCGATCAAGGTCGGGGTCCGCCAGCGCCCGCCTCAGAACGTTGATCTCCGCCCCCACCGGGCCGCCCACCAGGATCGCAACGCCCACCTCGAGCCGGCCCATGATCGAACGGTATCGCCTCCGAACGCCCCACAACGCCGCCCCGACCACCGTTTGCAAGCCCCCCGGTCCCGCTACCGTGATCGGTTCATGACCGCGTCCCCGCCCGCCGAACCCGGGACCGGCACCGCTCCCCCCGATACGCCCAACGATCCCGACCCTCCCGACGCTCCCGCTGGGCCTGGCTGGCGACGAAGCTGGCACGCCCGCTCAGGACGGTTGAACACCTCCCGCCAGTGGGCGCTGCGGGAACTCGCTCCGCGCCACCACTTGCCGGCCAAGACAGCCCTGCTGCGCCACGGGACCGCGGTGGCCGTGGAAATCGGTGCCGGTAGCGGCGAAGCGGCCCTGGCCCTGGCGGCGCAGCACCCTGACTGGCTGGTGGTGGCGGCCGAGGTGCACACTGCCAGCCGGGCCACGCTGCTGCTCGGCGTGGACCAACATGACCTGTCCAATCTCGCCGTGGAGGCCCGCGACGGGCGCGACGTGCTGGCCGAGGTGGCCGTGCATCGCCCGGTGGACCTGGTCCGGATCCTCTTTCCCGACCCCTGGCCGAAACGCCGTCATCACCCCCGCCGCCTGGTCACTGCTGAGCTGGTCCAGTTGCTGCATCAAAGCCTGCACCACCGCGGCGTGGTCGAACTCGCCACCGACGACGCGGACTACGCCCGGGCCATCGCCGCCGCCTTCCACGCCGATCCGCGCTTCAGACCCGCAGACCCCGCCACCGCGCTCCCGCCGCGGCCGGTGACGTACTACGAACGCCGGGCCCGCCAAGCCGGCCGCGCCGTCAAGACCCTGTGCTACGCCGTTCACCCGCATTCGGAGGAAATCCGCAGATGAGCCCCCAAGCCCAACGCAACCACGACGCGGCCCCCCCGGAGCCAGCCATCGATGTGAGCCGCCTACGAGTCACACCGGGCCGAACGGTGGACCTGGCCCGGATAGCAACCAGGGCAACGGACGGCTTCGACGGCGACAAGACCGCCGGACGGACCCGCCTGGAGCAGCTCACCGCCCGACTCGGTCAACTGCAGCACCTGCTGGCCGCCGCCGCCGACCGGGCGCTACTGGTGGTGTTGCAGGCCCCCGATGCCGGTGGGAAAGACGGCACCATCCGGGCCATTTTCACCGGCGTGAACCCCCAAGGAACCCGGGTGACCAGCTTCAAGGCGCCCACACAGACCGAGCTGGCCCACGACTATCTGTGGCGGGTCCACGCCCACATGCCGGCCAAGGGCGAGATCATGGTGTTCAACCGCAGCCACTACGAGGACGTGCTGGTGGTCAAGGTCCACGGGCTGGTCCCGCCGGATCGTATCGAACGGCGGTACGGACACATCAACGATTTCGAGCGGCTGCTGGTGGACGAGGGAACCACGGTGGTGAAGGTGTTCCTGCACATCTCCAAAGAGGAACAGGGGATCCGGCTCCAGCAGCGTTTGGATGACCCCACCAAACGTTGGAAGTTCCGCCGCGGCGATCTCGATGAACGCGCCCACTGGCCCGCCTACCAGCAGGCATTCGAGGTCATGCTGGAGCGGACCTCCACCGCTATCGCCCCGTGGTACGTGGTCCCCGCCGATCGAAACTGGTTCCGGGACCTGGCGGTGGCCCAGATCCTGGTGGACGCCCTCGAGACCATGGACCTGCAGTACCCGCCGCCGGAAGAGGGCCTGGCCGGGCTGAAGGTCATCTGACCCACCGGCCCCGCTCGGGCCATGATCGGCTGGGCCGTTAGCCTGTCGGAGGCCTGTGGGTCCGGCGGATCGCCACCTTGGGACCCGGACCGGACCGGACCGGCACGAACGCCGAATGAGGAAGTTCCTGTGAGCCACGCCCCAACGCCTGCTTCGGTGCCGTCGTCGTGACCGCCCTGCGCGCCGCCCCACCTCAGCTGATGGGCCCGGACCTGCTGGCCGAAAGTGACGCCCGCCCCACCCCCCGTCGTCGTCCGCTGCGGCCCATCTCGGGCGTGTCCATCGTGGTGGGCCTGATCCTGCTGAGCGTCACCGGCGTGGGTGCGGGTCTGTTGTTCGGCCTGGGCGGTGCGCTGCTCTCCGCCGACAGCACCATGGTCCTGGCGGGTGTGGTCGGCGCGGCGGTTGCGGTGGCCGCCGCCAGCCGGTTCTGGCCAGTGCTGGTGTTGATGTTCATGTTCCGGGCCAGCCTGGACGCCCTGAAGCTCACCAACACGTACTTTTTGGACGCCCAGACCGCGGCGAAGGCCCAAACCGAGGGCATCACCAACATCTTCGAGCCCTCCACCATGATCGGGCTGGTTTTCCTGGCTTCAGCCATCGGGTGGCTCATCTGCCAGCGCCGCGCCGGCCAGCTGTATCCGGTGTCGAACCCCGCCCGCTGGTTCGTGGGCCTGGCCGCTGCCGGCAGCCTGTCAGCACTCGGTTCGGGGGCGGTGGTCACCTCCCTCGGTGTCAGCTTGAAGATCTGGGCCGGGGCGCTGATGTTGGTGGTGCTTGAACAGCTGTACCGCCAGAACCCCGCCCGAGTGAAGGCCATTTTGGTGGCGGGGATCGCCTCGCTGGTGATTCCCACCCTGATCTCCATCGAGCAGCTGGTCGGCCCCCGCCAACTGGACGCCTACCTTACGGTTTCGCGTATTCGGGGCTCGTTCGTGCACCCCAACCCCTTCGCCACGTATCTGGTCATCCTGGCCGTCATGGCGCTCGCCCTGCGTCCCCACCTGCGCCGTTGGGCCCAGTTCGCCAGCATGGCGGTGTTCGCCACCGCCACCGTGCTCATCTTGTTCACCTACGCCCGCGCTGCTTGGGTGGCGCTCATCGTGGGCATCCTGATCATCGGTGCCTGCCAGGACAAACGCCTCTTGGTGGCGGCGGTGGGCGGCGCGCTCGCGGCCCTGTTACTGGTCCCCTCCGTCAGCGCCCGGCTGTCCGATCTCGGGGAAACCCAGTACGTGGCCAACGGCAGCCCGAACTCGCTGGCCTGGCGAATCGGCTACTGGCAACGTCTCCTGCCGCTGGCATCGGAGAGCCCGGTCACCGGTATCGGCCTGGACCGGGTGATGGCCCGGACCCCCGAAGCGCTGATGCCCCACAACACCGTGGTGCAGGCGCTGGTGGAAACCGGCATCGTGGGCCTCACCGCCCTGGTGGGGCTGGTGCTCTCCAGCGCCCGGGCCGTCCGCCGGGCCATCCGCGAGACACCACCGGGCCTGTCCCGGGGCATCGCCGTGGGCGCCGGGGCCGCCGGGGCGGGGTGGGCGTTGCAGCTGGGCTCGGAGAACCTGCTCACCCAGGCGGCCATTTTCTGGTATCTGGCCGGATCCATGGCGTTCGTGCTGGTGCTGTGCGCCGAAGCCCAACGCCGCCGCAACGACGACGCCGCCGACCCCGAAACCGCGACCGAGCCGACCTCAAGCGGCATGGCCCCCCAACCAGCTCCCGCCACCGCCTGAGCCCGGTCACCGGTCTCCCCTACCCCCTCGCAGCCCGTACCTATGCGCATTCTGCACGTCGATAAGTTCCTGCGCCGCAGTGGTGGTGCCGCCGGATACATGCTCGATCTGGCCCAACGCCAAGCGGCCCAAGGCCACCAGGTGGAGTTCTTCGCCATGGCCGACGAGCGCAACCTGCCCGCCACCTACCAGCGCTTTTTCCCGCCCCACGTGTCCCTGGAACCACCCCCGCCGGGAGCCCGCCAGCGTTTGAGCACCGCCGGGCGGATGATCTGGTCCCGGTCCGCGGCCAAGGGCATGGCCGCGGTGGTGGCCGCCTTTGAACCCGACGTGGTGCACCTGCACAACATCTACCATCAGCTGTCACCGTCGATCCTGAGCCCGGTGGCCGCCGCCGGCATCCCCGCCGTTCTGACCGCCCATGACTACAAGCTGGTCTGTCCCACGTACCGCCTGCTTTCCCACGGTTCGCTGTGCGACGCCTGCGTGGGCGGGCGGGTCTGGGAGGCCACCCGCCGGAGCTGTCAGGGTGGTTCACGCACCGCCAGCGCCGTGCTGAGCATCGAATCGGGGCTGCACCGCTGGTTCAAGGCGTACGGGCCGGTGCAACGATTCATCGCCCCCAGCCGCTTCCTGGCCGATCAGCTCCGTCGCGGCGGTGTGTTCCCCGGACGCATCCGCCAGCTCAACAACTACGTGGATGCGGCGTCGCTCACCCCCCGGCACGGTGCTGGTGACGGATTCGTCTCCATCGGACGGTTGTCGGCCGAAAAGGGCGTGGACACGTTGATCGAAGCCGTCGCCCTGCTCCCCCACCTCACCCTCACCGTGGCCGGGGAGGGTCCCGCCCGGCTGGAGCTGGAGGCGTTGGCTCAGCGCCTCGCCCCGGGCCGGGTGCGCTTCGTCGGTCACGTCGGCGCGGAGCAAGTGGCGGCACTCAACCAGTCCGCCCGGGCCGCGGTGCTGGCCGCCCGCTGGCACGAGAACATGCCACTGTCGGTGCTGGAGACCATGGCCGCCGCGGTGCCCATGGTCCTCACCTCCCTGGGCGGGCTCCCGGAGCTGGTCACGGACGGGGTGGAAGGTTTGATCGTGCCCCCCGATGATCCGCCGGCGCTGGCCCGGGCGCTGGACCGGTTGCAGCAGGACCCTTCGGCGGCCATCGCCATGGGTGGCGCCGCCCGCGAGAAGATGGTTGGCCGCTTCGGGGTGCAGGCCCACCTCGAGCGGCTGTTCGAGTTGTACGAGGAGGCCGCTCAGGAGCGCCGGGACGGCTGAAGGTTCCCGCGGCTCACGTGTCAGCCGCGGCACCGTCCGGGTCCAGCAACCGAGCCGGGTTCCCCACCGCTACTGCGCCCGGGGGCACGTCGCGCACCACCACCGCGCCGGCGCCGATGCGGGCCCCGTCCCCGATGTGCAGCGGGCCCACCAGCACCACATTGGCTCCCAGTTCCACATCGTTGCCGATGACCGGGGACGCCGACGCCACCCCGTCCGCGCCCATCACGTTGCCGATGGTGCTGTTGGCCCGCAGGATCACCCGGGCCCCGATGCGGGTCTGACCGTTGACCACGATGCCCTGAGGATGGATCAGTCGCAGCTGCGGGCCCACCTCGGTCTCCGGCGGTAGCTCAACGCCCAGCAGCCAGGTGGTCAGCACCTTGTAGCCCACCACCAGGCCCTTGCGCAGCGGCCCTGGAATACCCGAGGTGGCCTGCACCCGGTGTGCGGCCCGGAACATGACCAGGATGACCTGGGATTTCGTGGACTCGGCGTTGGCCGCCCAGTCCTGGGTCAGCTCGGCCCGCCAACCCGGTGACATCCCCGGCCCGGCGGCGTCGGCGGCGCTGATGGCCGTCCTGGCTTCGCTCACTTCAGCCCTACCCTTCCTCAGCCTGTCGGCTTCCACCCGGCGCCGATGGGCACCGCCAACGAGGACGGTACCGGCAGCCCATCCAGATCGCCTTGCCTGGCTCCAACACGATGCGGGCCGGGAAGTGCTATCCGAGAGCAGCGGCATGCCGCACTAGTTGGCCCCTAAGCCCGTGGGTCGAGGACGCCTGGTTCGCTTTCGACCACTGCCCCGTCCCCCGCTGGTGGCGCCGAGGGCCCCTCCGAGGCGTCCGGCGCGGTGTCGGCCCCCAACAACGGGGCCACCGCCGGGGCCCGGCGGCCCCCAGCTCTGGCGGGCGGTCGGGGCGGATCCACCCGGCGTGGGTTCGAGCTGAGCTCCGTGGACGCCGAGATCTGCATCGACGGGGACCGGGACGGGGACAGGGACGACGGGGACCACTGTGAGGAGGGGCTCTCGGTGCGGCGGTGCGGCAGCGGTGGCAGCTCGGGCACGTTGGGCTCGGCCGCGCGAAGGTCCAACACCGCGGCGCCATCCCGGCCATCCCGATCATCCCGACGCCACCGGCTCAGCAACGGCTTGCGGCGCGGCGGCGGTTCCGGTGCCGGCTCTACCGGGGTCGGTCGGGCCGATGCCGGCAGAAGATGGTTGTAACGTCCAGCGGGGCCCGCCTTGGATGCCCCGGCACGTCTGCTCACCTGGTTTCCCTCATCGAGGACATGGCCTGGTCACCTCGCCGACGAAGCCCGGGCGTGCTGCTACGGCCCGCCAAAGCCTACTGCGGGCCGCCGCCGGGGCCCGCCAAACGTGCGCCTCCGAGGCACGGGTCACTGGAAGCGACGAGTACACTCCCCACAGCGCATAACCCGGGCTTCGGTTGCGCCATCAGCGGAGCCGGCGTGGGTGCTGTCGCAATCTCCCTCACCCGATCGATGCTGATTGGCGCGGTCAACCTGCCAGGCTGGTGGGCGTCAAAGCAGCTGTTGTCGGGCCATCGTGAGCCAGAGGGCCCTTTGCCCAACGCCACGCCGTGATGTTGCCTGAACTGCGATGTTGCCTGAACTGCAAACCGGAAAGGACGGCGGATAGCCGATGGAGATCCTCACGCTGCTGCGGCTCAACGGGAAGCGGCTGGCCGCCCTCCTGATTGTCGGCGCCATCACCGGTGCCATAGCGGCAGCCGTGGTGGCGCAGCGCCCAGCGAACTTCGAGGCCACCACCACTGTGTTCGTCAGTCAGGCGCTGCCACGCGGCGGCACGTCTTTCGATGTGGGCCCGTTGGTGTCGGACTTCCAGCAAGCGGTGACCCTACCCGAGGTCAAACGGGCGGTGGCGGAGAAGCTGCTGTTGCCGGCAAC
>JBJXFH010000154.1:0-10469 GCA_046155365.1 Acidimicrobiales bacterium
CCGAGCTCCTCAGCCCGTCGTGCTTCCTGCTTGGCGCCGCCCAACAACCGGCACGAGATCCCGAATTCGATGGCCTCACTCACCCTGCGCTCCTTGCTCACCTTGCGTTGCTTTGACCGATGCGCCATGTTGACCGGACACCATGCTGACCGGACACCATGTTGACCGGACACCACGTTGACCGGGCCAGTTTCACACATCGGCCCCGACCCGGCTGATGCGGATGTTGGGTCCGGTGACGTAACCTGCAGCGTCTGATCGTCGGGGTTTCGGGGAGTGAAGATGTTCGACACCATCATCAAGGGCGGCACCATCGTGGACGGCACCGGTGCACCGTCTTTCAGCGGGGACATCGCCATCACCGACGGGCGCATCGCGGAGATCGGCAAGGTGGACGGGGCCGCCCGCCGGGTGCTGGACGCTGATGGTGCCCTGGTCACCCCGGGCTGGGTCGACGCCCACACCCATTACGACGGGCAGGTCACCTGGGACGACCAGCTGGAGGGCTCCAGCGCCAACGGGGTCACCACCATCGTGATGGGCAACTGCGGTGTGGGCTTCGCGCCGGTCCCGCCCAATGGCGTCAAGGACCTGATCGATCTCATGGAAGGGGTGGAGGACATCCCCGGCACCGCCCTGTACGAGGGCATGCCGTGGGGCGAATGGGAGTCCTTCCCCGAATACCTGGACTTCTTGGACCGCCGCCAGTGGACGGTGGACGTGGCGGCGCAACTGGCTCATGGGGCGCTGCGGTTCTACGTGATGGGCGAGCGGGCCGTGCGCTCCAAGGACTGCACCGCGGAAGACCTCCAGCAGATGACCGCGCTGGTGCAACAGGCGGTCGAAGCCGGCGCGGCGGGATTCTCCACGTCACGCATTCGTGGCCACCGGGCCATGTCGGGCTTTGCCGTGCCGGGCACCTTCGCCCCCGAGGAGGAACTGGCGGCCATCGCCCGGGCCATCCGCGACGGCGGCGGTGCGGTGTTCCAGGCGATTCCGGCGAGCGCGGTGGGTGAGTACATGGGACCCAAGCGGGAACAGGCCACCGTGGCCGAAGAGGTCCGCATGTTCGGTCGCATGTCACGCGAGACCGGGTTGCGTTTCACGTTCTCCACGTTCCAGACCGACCAGCCTGAAGATGCCTGGCGTCATGCGCTGGCCATCTCCGCTGAGGAAAACGCCGCCGGCGCCCAGCTGCACCCGATGATCGCACCTCGCGGCGGCACCGTGCTCACCACGCTGCGGGGCTACCACCTGTTCATGCAGCGCCCCACCTTCTTGCGTTTCAAGGGTTTGCCGTTACCGCAGCTGGTGGCCGAACTGGCCAAGCCCGAGGTGAAAGCCGCCATCCTGGCCGAGACCGATGTACGCGACGAACGCCCCGGTTCCATGGAGAACGCCCTGCCCTCGTTCTTCCACACCTCGCTGAACCGCACGTTCCCGATGACGGACCCCATCGACTACGAACCGGTGCCGTCATTGGCGTTGTCCGCCCAGGCCGCCGCCCTGGGACGGGACCGCTACGAGTACCTCTATGACTTCCTCTTGGGCGATGAGGGCCGGGCGGTGGGTGTGGTGTTCGGCGCCAACTACGTGGACGGCAACCTCGACGCCTGCCGGGAGATGCTGCTGGACCCCAACACCGTGTCGGGCCTGTCCGATGCCGGGGCGCACGTCAACTTCATCTGTGACATGTCCAACCCCACGTTCCATCTGACCCACTGGGTGCGCGACCGCACCCGGGGCGAGCGGTTGCCCATCGAGGCCGTGGTCGCCAAGGCCACCGGCGTGCCGGCCCGGCTCTACGGCTTCACGGACCGCGGCACGTTGCAGCTGGGCCAGCGGGCGGATATCAACATCGTTGATCTGGACCGGCTGCACATCGATATCCCCCGGCTGCGCAACGACCTGCCGGCCGGCGGGCAGCGGTTCCTGCAGTTGGCCAGTGGGTACGTGGCCACCATCACCAATGGCGTCACCGTGCGCCAAGGCGACGTGGACACCGGCGCCCGACCGGGCCGGGTGGTCCGCCCCACCCGCTGAGCCCGATCACCCCTGCTGTTGCGCGCGCTCCCGGTGCCGGACCAGCACGCTCAGGCGCCAGGGGTCTCGGGCACACCGTGGCGGCGGCGCGTGGTCCACACCACCCCCACCGACGCCGCCATGGTGACCAGCACCCCGCCGAGCACCAAGGCGATCACGGTCAGGGTGCGGTCATTGGGAATCAACGCCGAGGCGGGCCTGGGTCGCTCACCGGTGCCGGGGTTGGGGACCCGACCGGCCAGGTCCGTGGCCAGATCCCGGTTGAGTTCACCGGCGGGGGCGCTGATGGCGATGTGGGTGAAATGCGCGTCCTGCGGAACCCATCCCATGTTGCGGTCAGAGCGCAGATCGTCCAGGAGTTGGCGTGACGCCGGCGCGGATCGGGTGACCTTCACCCCGTTGTCCAGGCCGTACAGGGAGGGTTCGGTGGGGGTGAGCAGAAACACATCGGCCGCTACCACCTCCTCGTCTGGTTTGCCGAGGGAGAGGATGTGCAACGGCACCCAGGGACTCTCCAGTGGCATGACCAGATGGACCGGCACCCCGTCCCCGGTGGTGAAGCCCCGCTCCTGGGCCGCGGCGGCGTCAAAGCGGGCCGCCATGAAGAACGGGGACCGGGAACTGTAGAACTCCAACATTTCCGGGGTGGAGGGGTCAATGTCGAACCCGTTGGTTTCCGCCCATTCCGCAACCTCGGTGCCGCCGCCCTTGAGAATGGTCACATCGAGGCTGTCGATGCGGACCTGGCGCAGCACCTGGGCGCTATCTTCGCCCAACGACGCGCTGGCAGCCTGGTCAATGGTGTTGGGCGGGGAGATCTCCCGTTGCAGTCGTTGCAGGGTCCAGTCCCCGGCCCGTTCCACGGTGATGGGTTCGGACGGCAACGGGATGATGGAGCCGAAGCTCTCCTGGTCCGAGGCGAACTCGAAACTAGTGATGTAATGCTCGAAGCCGTTGTCCCACGCAGCCAGGGTGGAGGTTCGCACCAGCTGCACCGCCCCGTTGGCGGCGATGAGCCCTCCGCAAGCCCCCGCCGGATCCGCCATGGCCACCACCAACCCCGCGGCTGCCACCACAACCGCCACCCGTCCAGATCTCTTCATTTTCGTCCTCCTGCGTGCACTCTGCACCCGTTAGACGTTCCGATTTGGCGATCCGGTTCCCCCAGCGGCGCGGAAAATGGCTCCTACAACCTCAGATGGTGAACGCCAGGTTGCGGGCCACCGCTTCGGCCAGGGTCCGATCGCCGCCCAGCACCACCCGACCATCGCCCAATGGAGCTTCGGGATCGATGCGCCCGCAGCACAACAACATGAACGTGGCGAAATCAACGGTGAGCTCACACGCGGGGTTGCTGAGCTCGTCCACCACCCGGGCTCGACCTTCGATCACGGCGTGCAGATCCCTGGCGTTGGGGCCGGTGACGTGCACCGTGACCGATGATCCGTCCGGCAAACCGGCCCGCTTGCCCACCAGGTACCCGAAGGCGATGTGGGCCTCGTTCAACGACACCAGCGGGCCGCGACCCTCAAGATGACCGGGCATACCCAACGGCACCCGCACGTCCTGCTCATGGGCCCAGGTATCGAAGATGCGGATCTCCATGTACCGGCGGTACGGCCCGATGCCCGCCGGTGACCAACCCACCGCGTCCAAACCGTCCTCGCCCATGGTGGCCAACTGCTCGGACCGGCGTCCGGTGATGGCCTCGAACGCGGTCAGCACCTCCGCTCCGGATCGCTGACGCAACGACTTGATGGCGACGCCGATTTGCTCCATGGGCGGAGTCGGTGACGGTGTCCAGTCCGCGAAACCGGTCTCCGCCGCGGTGAGATGGATCAGCGCGTCCTTGCAGGTCCACCCGGGGCACAACGCCGGCGAGGCCCATGCGTCCTCATCCAGGGTGCGACCGAGCTCCCGCCACGAGGTCCAACATTCCCCGAACGCGGTCACGATGTCCGGGCCGGTCGTGGATGCAGCGATGGGTTGTGCGCTCATGATCGGGACCGTAGCCCCATCCCGTTCAATGGAGGGCCAAAACGGCCGAACGGGCCGGGCCCGCCGAAGCGAACCCAACCCGTTCAGGTCAACACTGCGACAGCTTGATCAGCCGTTACCGTGACGGAGGAGCTTGCCGGGGGTCTCGCCGGTGCACTCGCCGTCGGTGAAGGTCTCGACGCCGTTGACCATGATGTGGCGGTAGCCCTTGGCCCGCTGCACCCGGCGCCACTCGCCACCGGGCAGGTCATACACGGCCTCGCCAACCCACGGCGGGTCGATGGCCAGCTCATCAAGGTTGTACACCAGCACGTCGGCCGGGGCGCCTTCACGCAGCACGCCACGATCCTTGATGCCCGCAGCGTGAGCCGCGAGCCCCGACATGCGGTAATGGGCCTCTTCCAGCGTGATCTTCTTCTCGTCCCGCACCATCCAGGCCAGGAAGTCCGTGGTCCAGGCGCCGCCGGTGAAGAACTTGGTGTGAGCGCCACCATCGGACACGCCGGGGATGGTGTAGGGCGAGTCGTTGTAGACACCGGCCATGTGGTCCACGTTGAAGTCAGGACCCTCACCCATGAACTCGGTCTTGAGATCGGTCATGAGGGACAGGTCCAACATGACATCGATGTAGTGCTTGCCCTCGTCCTCAGCGATCTGGCCGAGCGACTTGCCCACGTACTTCTGCATGTCCTCTCGGCGCTGCACACCGGAAACCATGAGCTTCTGCGGGGGACCACCCACGGCGAGCTGCGTCTGAGAGAACAAGGTGTTGGCCACCTCGGTCTCCTTGCGCAGCCGTTCCCGAATGGCCGGGTCCTTCATCTTGACGATCTTCTCCTCCAGCGTGCCGGTGGTGGCTTCGCGCCACGCCGGGCTGGAGTCATACAGGTTCCAGGTGTCAAGGGAGAACTGGAAGCCGGTGCGGATGGTGGCACCCTGGCCGTAGATCTGCAGGCCGTCCTTGTGGGCCTGATCCAACCACTCCAGACGCTCCTGATACACCCGGGGGTTCTTCTGGGACACGGGCACCACGTTGTCAATGATCGGACGACGGGCAACCTCGGCCAGGCGCAGCTTGAACTCGAGATCCTCACGGAAGTTCGGGTTGGCGTCCGTGGCCTGGGTCAGCTGGATGCAGCCCTGATCCCGCTCACGCAGCACCTCGGCGAGGCAGAAGATGTCCTCGTCACACATGGTGTCCGTCACCATGGGCGAGCCGTCGAAGTCCGCCTGGGTGGAGTTCTCCCCGAGACGCTGGATGGAGAAGCCGCAGAGGCCGGCATCCATGCCCTCGTGCAACAAGCGTTGCATTTCCTTGCGTTCGGTCTGGGTGGCGGGACGGGTCTTGGCGGCGTCCAGGCCCATCACATAGATCATCAAGGAGGCGGTGGGCATGTAGTGCAGCACGTTCACGCCGAGCGGGGCGCGTTCCAGGCTGTCGAGGTACTCGGGGATGGTTTCCCAATCCCAGTGGGGCAGGAAGCCTTCCCGCATGGCGTCCATGGGGATGGCCTCGGTGCGGACCATGGTCAGCATGGAGCGCTCACGGAAATCGGGCTTCACCGGGGCGAAACCGAACCCGCAGTTGCCCAACACCACCGAGGTGACGCCGTGCCAGCTGGAGATGGAGCACCACGGATCCCAGCGAACCTGGGCGTCATAGTGGGTGTGCAGGTCAATGGCACCGGGAGCGACGATGCAGCCGCCGGCATCGATGACCTTGTCGGCGCTGCCTTTGGCACGGCCGCCGATCTGGGCAATGCGCCCATCCTTGATCCACATGTCGCCCCGGTACCGCGGTACCCGGGTCCCGTCAACGATGGTGCCGTCTTTGATGTGCACGTCGTATTGCGTCGCCACGTTCCCATACCCCCTTGATTTGACAGACGAGTCAACCCTAGCGCGCCGCCGGTCAGAGCGACAGATGCAACGCCGCCGATCCCCAGGATTCTCCGTTGGTACGGTGCGGTACGGTGCCCACGTCGATGGGGGCGTGATGGACAGCAGATCCGAACCGGTGAGCCGCCAAGCGTGGCTGGCGCTGGGGGTGGCGACCATGGTGTCGTTCCTGGTGGTTGTTGATGTTTCAGTGGTCAACGTTGCCTTTCACACCATCCAAGTTGATTTGGGCTCGAGCCCGGCGCAACTGGGCTGGATCGTGTCGGGCTACAACATCGGGGTGGCGGCCCTGCTGCTGTTGGGCGGGCGGCTGGCGGACAGCCTGGGCCGCAAGAAGGTGTTCCTGCCCGGCGTGGCGCTGTTCCTGCTGGGATCGCTGCTGTGCTCGGTGGCGCCGAACACCGCGCTGCTGATCGCCGCCCGGGTGCTGCAGGCTGCGGGCGGGGCGGTGGTGATGCCGGCCTCGCTGGCGTTGGTGCTCCCGGAGTTCCCGCTGTCCCGACGCTCGATGGCGGTGGGGTTCTGGGGTGCCACCGCCTCGTTGGGTGGCGCGTTCGGACCAGCGTTGGGTTCGCTGCTGATCGGTCTGGGCTCGTGGCGTTGGATCTTTTTCATCAACGTGCCCATCTGCCTGCTGGTGCTGTTTCTGGGCCATCGGATCTTCCACGAATCGCGCAATCCCGATGCCACCGGCCGCATGGACCTCCTCGGCATACCCATTGGTACGGCGGGGGTGGCCATGGTGATGTTCGCCATCGTGCAAAGCGAGGCATGGGGCCTCAGCAGCGGCCGGGTTTGGGGCCTGGGCGTGGCGGGGGTGGGGCTGTTGGGGTGGTTGTGGTGGCGCTCGGCTCATCATCCTGAACCGCTGTTGGACCTGACGCTGTTCCGGCATCGTTCCTTCGCCAGTTCCACGGGGGCGGTGTCGCTCTATTCGCTCGGTTTCACTTCGGGGTTCCTGCTCAACGCCCTGTTCCTGCAGGAGTTGTGGGGGCTGTCACTGCGCCAAACGGCGTTGGCTCTGACCCCCAGCCCGTTGGTGGCCACGGTGGTGTCGATGGTGGCCGGCAGATGGGCGGACCGCTACGGGCATCGTTGGCTGATCAGCGTGGGCTCGCTGTTTTTGGCCGTCCCGCCGTTCGTGTACCTGTTCGTGCTCAGCGAAGACCCGCGGGTATGGAGCGCCTACGTACCGTTGAGTTTGATCAGCGGTCTGGGCACCGGGCTGTCGGTGGCCTCATGGTTCAGCGCTGCGGTGTCCGACGTGGGACCGGCCCGCTTCGGGGTGGCCAACGCCACGTTGCGCACGGTCATGCAGGTGTTCTTCGGGGTGGGCACCTCGGTGATCATTGCCCTGCTGGCGGGCACGGCGGGCCTGGGTGGCTACCAGCGTGGGTGGGTGTGGGTGGCAGCCACCATGACCGCGTGCGCCGCGGTCACCCTGGTCACGTTCCCGGCCGGATCCTCCTCGGGCCGCGCGGCAACACGGGCGGCCACGAGCCCGGCGCAACCCACCGGACCCGCCCTCAGCACGACCCCGCGATGACCAACCGTTGGGCCAGGGGCGTCGGGGTTGGCCGAGGCAGCTCGCTCAGCGGCCGTTGAACAGTGCCGGCAGGTCCTCATCGGTGCATTCCAGCACCCGGTCGAGCCAACCGTGTACGTGCTGGGCGCCGCCCTCGTTCCGGCCGAAGAGCAGTTCCTTGCGGGCCCCGCTGCGTAGCGACCGCTGGATTTTCAGACCGGTGTGGTAATCCTCGTCACGCACCACCGACAGCAGGAAATCGATCTGCTTGTCCACCAAAGAGGCGAAATCCGGATCATCGGGTTGTTCCAGGGACACGAAATCCAGGTGGGTGATGGACGATTCGGGATCCGCGCCAGGGAAGAGACGGGCCACCTGATACACGAGCGTACCCCCCACCCGAAACCCGGCCACCGAAGCGTGGGGAAAGATGGACCACACCCCACCGATCATGTCGCGCACCGCCCATTGCTCCTCGGGGAGCTTCGCCAGCTTGTCGGCCTTGTCCGATGGGGAGGCGATGCGCTGATGGGGCCCGAAGGGGTGAAACACTGCGTCGGGTGAGGTGTTCTCGCCGAAGGTGTTCCGGTGTAGTTGCGGAAGATGGTAAAAGTCCACGTACCCGTCAAAGGCCACTTTCCAGTTGGGCCCGGGCAACACCCGCCGACCGTGATGCACCATGTCCGCCAGACCCAGGAAGTCCAACACCTTGTCGTACCCGCCCAGGAACGTGTCCACGTCAACGGCCGGGTCCGGGGAGAGGTTGACCCAGACGATCCCGGCCCGCTCGGCGCAGGGCAACTCCACCAGACCCAACGTCTCGCGGTCTATCTCACCGAAGTCCCGCTCCCGGAAGATACCGACCAGTTTGCCAGCGCAGTCATAGCTCCAACCGTGGTAGGGACAGGTGAAGCGACGAGCCTGGCCGCCACCCTCCTCCACCAACATGGTGCCGCGGTGACTGCACATGTTGATGAAGGCCCGCACCCGCCGGTTCTCATCCCGGCACAACAACACCGGGGTGTCGAGCACCTCCATGGCCTTGTACGTGGCGGGCTGGCGTAGCTCCGCGCTGAGGGCCAGAGCCAGCGGCAGGCGCTTGAAGATCAGGTCCACTTCTTGCTGCCAACGACCACGGTCAAAGTAGTTGGACGCGGGGATGGCAGTGATGGCGTCGGTGCGGCCGGTGGCACCACGAACGTGATGATCGATGTTGATCCGGGTCATCTCCACCAGACGCTCACGGCTCATCCCCGTAGCGTAGTTGCGGGCGCTACGTTCGCTTCCGTGGATCCTCGGGCCGCCAACACGGTCACCGGCGCCGATGTGCACGCTGCGGCGGCCCGCATCGCCGGTCGGGTGGTGCACACTCCCCTGGCGCGCTCGCACACGTTGTCGGAGATCACCGGCGCCGACGTTTTCGTCAAGTTCGAGAACCTGCAGTTCACGGCGTCGTTCAAGGAACGCGGGGCGCTGAACCGGCTGCTGCTGTTGCCCCCGGGAGTGGCCGGGGTGGCGGCGGCCTCGGCGGGGAACTTCGCCCAGGGGGTGGCCCATCACGCCGCCGTGCTGGGCCTGCGGGCGCTGATCGTGATGCCCACCAACACCCCCGTGTCCAAGCGGGCCCGGACATCGGTGCTGGGCGCGGAGGTGGTACTGATCGGGGACAGCTTCGAGGATGCGTGGGCGGGGGCCGAGGCCCTGGCGGCGGAACGCGGCTATGTGCTGCTGTCACCGTTCGACGACCCCGACGTGATCGCCGGGCAGGGCACGGTTGCCTTGGAGATGCTGTCGGACGCCTCTGATGCCGGCACGCCGCTGGAGGTGCTGGTGGTCCCCGTCGGCGGCGGCGGCCTTCTTGCCGGTATGGCGGTGGCCGCCCGGGCGGTGGCACCGGAAGTGGAGTTGGTGGGCGTACAAACCGAACGGTATCCCGGGGTGCACAACCACGTCACCGGGAACCGGTTGGCGGTGGGCGGGCCGACCATCGCCGAGGGCATCGCCGTGGGCCGGCCGGGGGCCCGCACCACCGCCATGATCGCCGCGCTGGTGGACCGGGTTGAGGTGGTGAGCGAAGCCTGCATCGAACGGGCCGTGGGTCTGTATCTGGAGATCGAAAAGACCGTGGCCGAAGGGGCCGGCGCGGCACCACTGGCCGAGCTGCTGGAACATCCGGACCGGCATGTCGGGCGGCGGGTGGGGCTGGTGCTGAGCGGCGGGAACATTGACCTGCGTCAGCTGGCATCAGTCAGCCTGCGGGCCTTGGTGCGCAGCGGCCGGCTCACCACGTTCTGGGTCGAGGTCGATGACCGCCCCGGTTCACTGGGCCGGCTGAGCAGCACCGTGGGCCAACTCGACGGCAACATCGTGGAGGTCACCCACCGACGCCTGGAGTTGGCGGTGCACACCCGGGCCACCGAGGTGGAACTCAGCGTGGAGACCACCGACGAGGCCCATCTCCACCGGATACTCGATGGTCTGGTGGCCGCCGGCTACCACGTCAGCCTCCCCGCCCGCCACCGCCAACCCTGGCCCACTGCACCAACCTGAGTTCAGCTTCGGCCCCCGCCCCCGCCCACCGCCCCCGGGCCGCATCGTCCCCGCCCGCATCGGTCCGGCTGCGGTCGGTCCGGCTGCGGTCGGTCCGACTGCGGTCGGTGTCAGGATCGGCACGGTCGGGACCGGCCGCGTTATGGGGCCCCGACCGGGCGGGTCCACGTCAGGCGGAAAGGGCCCGGTAAGGGTCAGGCGGACCGCAACCGGTAAGGCGGCTGTAATGGGTGGCACCGTTGTCTTGGGCACCCGGTCCGCGGGCGGAGTCGTCTCGCCCTAGCCCGCGGACCTCCTCGACGGGGCGATCTGGACCGTCTCGGCTGCGGCCGGTGTCAGGATCGGCACGGTCGGTCTCGGGGGCCGCGGTCGGGCCACGGTCGGACCGCGTCGGACCGGTCCGGGCGGGTCCGCGTCGGGCCGGGCCGCGCCGGGCCGCGCCGCGCCGGGCCGG
>JBJXFH010000157.1:0-19164 GCA_046155365.1 Acidimicrobiales bacterium
CATCGTGCAACTCACCGCGGTGCACTTCCACCACGCCGGGTTCACCCTTCCCATCGGCGCCGCGCTCAGCGCCGGGATCGTCCGTCGCGCCCGGGGCAAGGCGGAACCGACCGGTGGTGGCGAACCGCGCAGCATCATTCCGCTCTCGGTGGCGGTGGGGGTGGTGGCCACCGCCGCCGGTATCACCGTGGGCGATTGGGCGGAGTGGGTGGGGGCCACCATCATGGCCCTGACCGGGCTGGCCACCGGCGTGTTGATCCTGCGCAGCGCGGCCCTCCTGCGTGGCCGGGCGGGGGTGTTGCTGGCCGTGTCCGGCGCCAGCCTCGGCATGGGGATGACGCTGGCGTTGGGGTGGGCTTGGTCTCATCGTTTCGGCTGGGCCTTTCTCGATCTCAACAACATGGCCCGCCTGCACGGTTCGCTCAACGCAGTGGGCTTCGGGCTGGGATCGATGTTGGGCTTCGGCGCCATGAGGGACGGACCGGAACCGGAACCAGCCTCGGCTTGCGCGGACGGGCTCCCACGGCGTGTGGCGCTGCACTTCTGCGCCCCGGACGCGGAGAGCTTGCGGTCGCTGGTGCTCACCGCCGGGGGTTGGGAGCCCACCAGCCCCATTGGTCTGCTGCAGCGGACCACGCCCGAGGGATACCGCCGTGCCGTTTGGTCCCGCCCGTTGAGTGGATCCTTCGAGGACGGTGTTCACGCGCTGCGGTGTTGGGCCGGACAGCGCGCCGCTCACCTCACCCTGGCACCTGAGACCCCACCGATCGAAGTCGGTCTGACCATGGCCTTCGCTTTCCCGGTTCTACGGTGGCTGCATGTGAGTGGCAGCTGCCGCATTATCGACGTCATCGACCGTACCAACCAGTACGGCTTCACGTACGCCACGTTGCCCCATCATCCAGAAGACGGTGAGGAATCCTTCGTGGTGCACCGCCTGGCCGACGGCACCTGCCGCTACACCGTCACCGCGGTATGGCGGCCAAGCCTGCTGATGACGCGTGTGCTGCCCCCGCTCACCGGTCTCGTGCAACGCCGCGCCATCACTCGCTATCTCGACGGTGTCGCCGCCCATCGAAAGCAACCGCAAGGACCGCCGCCGGCTCAGGTCGCCCGCAGCTCCGGGCCCCCGCAAGGTTGAAGCGTCGGGTCAGAGCCGGGGTTGAACACCGCTGTTGCTCAACAAAGCGCGCCTGTGGGACCACCCATGGCGCTGCTGGGACAACCCGGACCGGCAACGCGAACAACTCACAACAACGGCGTGTTCGGTTCCAAGCCCAGCAGCACCCGGCCGTAGACCTCGCGGGCGGGGTCCAGCGCCAGCGCGGCGTGCACGTTCATGGCCTGCAGATCCGCCAGAGCCTGACCCAGGGGGTTGGTGCGGTACACGCCGGATCCGCCGGTGTCCCGCCACAGCAGTTCCACCGCGGCCAAGCAGTTGCGAACGGCTTGGGCGCAGTCCAGCCGGATGCGGGCCCGGGTCAGCAGGTCAGGGTTGGTGCCGGCCACGGCGTGATCGTCGATGGTTCGAGCCGAGCGGTACAGCTGCAGAGAGGCCTGGTCAACCAGGGTGGCCGCCTCGGCCAGGTGCAGGTGGGTGGTCAGGTGCTCGGATCGCTTCAGGGTGCTGTAGGCGATGGACTTCTGCCCGATGACGCCGGGGAAATCGGCCAGAGCCTGACGGGCCAGACCCAACGCCGGGCCGGCCAGGGCCATGATGAGCACCGGGGTGGCGGCGGCCCGGTGGTTCCACCCTTGCTGGTGTGTTGCCATCCCCGGGGTGTGGCCCGCGCCCAGGGCCGCCATGGACAAGAAGTGCTCCCGCGGGACCTCGACGCGCTCCGCCACCACGCTGCAGGACCCGGTACCGGACAGTCCGGTGACGTGCCAATCGTCTTGGAAAGTCACGGCGCTGGCGGGCACCAGGAACTCGCCCTGGTCCACCGGCTGCTCACCGTGCAGGACCACCGCGCCCAGCAACAGGAACTGGGCGTGCTCGCCACCGGAGGCGAACGGCCACATACCATCAAGTACGTACCGGTCAGCATGGCGCACGGCCCGACCCCGCGGACCGATGACGGCGGAGATCATGGCGTTGGGGTCTGCGCCGTAGGTGTGGGCCTGGGCCTGCTCGTGGAAGTGGGACATGAGCCACGAATGGGCATGGGTGACGCCGGTGACCCACGCCGTTGAACCACATCCCTGCGCCAACGCCGAGACCACATCGAGATGCGCTGCCATGCCCAAGCCGAACCCACCGTTGCGAGGGGCCTGCAACACCTTCAACAGCCCCGCCGCTTTCAGTTCGGCAATGGTCTCCGCCGGCAAGCGTCGGTTGACGTTGGTGGCCGGGGACCGCTCCCGCAGCACCGCCACCATGGCCAAGGCCCGTTCCACCAGTTCCGACGCAATCACGTCCTCGCCGTCCTCGCGGTACGTGGTGATGGTCATGATCAGATGCCCCTGGCCCTGCCGGCGGGTTCCACCCACCCGTCGATAACCCTGCCAGTATCGCGCCAGGCTCGCCGGCAACAGAGCCAGCGTGCTCGGCCGGCTCGTTCGGCTGCCACCGTCCCGGGCGGAGGGGTACGCATGATCCGAGTGATCGACCTGCCCGGGCCACCCTGCCCGCTCCATCGCCCGTGGAACTGCAGGCACCCAGCGCACCGGCGGCGTGGTTCCCCGATCCGTCAGGAGCTCCTGGTCGATGTGCGAGATCGTGGATGTGACGCATCCCGGCCCGGGGAGTTGCAGCAAATAGCGAACCTCGCCGGGCAGGTGTTGCGCGAAGGGGCGTTAACGGCGCAGCGGGAGGACCACTGGGTCCTGGCAGGGCTCACGTCACCGGGGGCGTGGGTAGCGGCGCACACGGGGCTGCCGCGCCCTCAAGCGGCGGGGTTGTTGCGCGAAGCGGCACCGTTGGAACACATGCCCCACAGCCAAGCCGCGGCCCGGGTGAAGGCGTGGCCGGGTACCTGAACAACCGGCGCGACGGAGACGAAACCCTCGCCGGCGCGCAGATCAACGAACTCCGAGCCCAAGCACTGGTGGACCTCGCCAACCTGGATTTACGGGACTGCTCGCCCCAACGGGAGTAACCACAGCTCGTCGCGAGGTGGCGGGGCGCGCCGGATCGCGAAGCGCCACGAATCCAACGTACCTGGAGGGGGCTCAGCGAGAGATCGAACGTTGATAGGCCCGGATGGCGAGGGGGGCGCATACCGCAATGATGCCCACAATCCAGATGGCGGTGTACGCGCCGGGATGGGTGATGGACCAGGGATCGTCGGGCTGGCGCGGGGTGTTGGGGTTGCCGAACTGCACCCGCACGGCGTCAGACAGGGCAGTGGTGGGGTTCCACTCGGCG
Source organism: Acidimicrobiales bacterium (assembly GCA_046155365.1). Lineage (GTDB taxonomy): Bacteria > Actinomycetota > Acidimicrobiia > Acidimicrobiales > CAIXPF01 > CAIXPF01. The sequence goes on from JBJXFH010000157.1 coordinate 3,368, forward strand.
ATGACGCGCAACACCGGGGGCATGGTGGAGGTGGGCACGAACGTGGAGGCGATGAACGTGACCGGGAACAGGGCGGTGAAGGCGATGCCGGTCACGCCTTCGGGGGTACGGACCACGCTGCCCAACAGCACCCCCACCCAGATCATGGCGAAGGCGAACCCGATCAGCAGCACGTAACCGACCACCGCATCGAACAGACCGGACCGGATCCTCCAACCAATCGCCAAGCCGCACAACGACATGAGCACGATCGGCAACAAGGCTTTGAGCAGGTTGGCCACCGCGTGACCGCCCAGCACCGCACCGTTGGCGATGGGCAGCGAACGGAACCGGTCCACGGCCTGGTTCTTGCGGTCATTGGCCAGGGACATGGCCACCCCGAACGCACTGAACACGATGGTCTGGGCGAAGATCCCGCCCATCAGGAACTCCCGGTAGCTGCCACCACCGGGCACGTCGATGGCGCCACCGAACACGTAGGCGAACAGCAGCACGAACATGACCGGTTGGATGGTGGCATCAGAGAGCTGTTCGGGCTGGCGGCGCATGTGGATCAATCCCCGTCGGGCTACCACCCACACGTCGTGCGCGAACCCCTTGGACGGGTGGGGTTGGCGTCGCTGATCGCCGCGGTGGGCCACGGTGAGCGTGGTCATGCGTGGACCTCCTGATCTTCGCTGGGGGAACCGGTCAGGGTGAGAAACACCTCGTCGAGCGTGGGCTGGCGGATGCTCAGATCGTCAACGGCGACGGCGTGTTGGCGTAGCGCCGCGGCCACCTCGACCAAGGCCGGCACCGCGTCCGCGGCGGGAGCGATCACGCTGCGGGCGGGCCGATCAATGCGGGGTTGGGTGCCCGTCACCGACCCCAGCACGGCGGCGGCGTTATCGAGTTGTGCCGGGTCAACCACCACGATCCCGATGGTGTCACCGCCAACCAACCGCTTGAGTTGGCGGGCGTCACCCCGGGCGATAACCCGACCGTGGTCCACCACCACAATGTCATGGGCCAGTCGCTCGGCCTCATCGAGATATTGGGTGGTCAGCAGCACGGTGGTACCCCGATCCACCAGCCCGTCGAGCGTGGCCCACAGCTCGATGCGGGCCCGGGGGTCCAGCCCGGTGGTGGGCTCGTCCAAGAACAACACGTCGGGGTCCGCCACCAGGGTTCCGGCCAGGTCCAGCCGACGACGCATCCCGCCCGAATAACCAGAAACCTGTCGCTTGGCGGCGTCGGACAAACCGAATTCCTCCAGTAGCTCATCGGCGCGCCGGGCGGCGTCACCGCGCCGCATCTGGTGCAACTCACCCAACATGATCAGGTTCTCCCTACCGGTGAGTATGGGATCAACGGTGGCGTCCTGGGATGCCAGGCCGATGCGGCGGCGAACCTCACGGGGATCTTGCACCACGTCGAAACCGGCCACCCGGGCTGTGCCTTCATCCGGTTGGGTCAAGGTGGTCAGCACCCGAACGGCGGTGGTCTTACCGGCACCGTTGGGACCCAGCACCGCGGTCACCGTCCCGGTGGGGACCTCCAGATCGGCCCCGGCCAGCGCCACCGTGGACCCATACCGTTTCACCAGTCCCCGGGCCTCGATCGCCACATCACCCATCGCCCGGTTCTGCATCTGCCGTTCCTCTCACGAAAGGGGCGTCAGCGCCAGCGAATTCTACGGTGGCAGGTACACAAGCCCCGAAGCGCAACGTAGGCCAGCGCGTCACCACCGCTGCATCCCTGGCGGGCCGGCCACAGCATTGTAAGCCAAGGCGTGCGTCGAGCCGTTTGCAGGAACGGGTCCACGGCCCATCCCATACCGGACGGTATCTGCCGCGCCGCTCAAGCGGGAGGTGTTCAGGTGCCGCGAGTTGCGGCCCGCCGCCACCCGTGCTGGAATGTCGACCACATTGGTCGGATTTATCGACCCTGTTCAACGGGAGATTCCATGACCGACACCAGCGCGCTCCTCAACGACGTCAACCTTGAGGCGGTGGGGTCTCTGGCCAACCACATCAGCACCGTGCCCGCGGCCGCGGCGACGGTGTGGGAGGCCGAGGTGACCTGGCAAGGCGCGTTCCGCTCCGAGGCGCGCATTCGGAACTTCGCCCCGATGGCCTCCGACGAGCCGGCAGGGCTGGGTGGTACCGACACCGCGCCCAACCCGGTCGAACAGCTCCTGGCGGCCCTCGGTAACTGCCTGGCGGTGGGCTATGCCGCCAACGCCTCCGCAGCCGGCATCAAGATCGAGGATCTGCGCATCAAGCTGAAGGGCGACCTCGACCTGCGTACCTTCTTGGGCCTGGCCCAGGGCAACGCCGGCTACGAAGCCATCCAGGTGGCCGTGGAACTCAACTCCGACGCCACCGCCACCCAACTGGCCGAGCTTCACGACCGCGTGGTGGGCACCTCGCCGGTGGGCCACACCCTCAGCCGAGCCGTGCCGCTGCGCATCGATCTGGCGTAACCCCAGGAGCACGATGCCCCGCACCACGGGCAGATGGCACCTCGGCACTTCTGACCTGAGAACCGAACCTGGGGAGTTTGGTTTAGCCTGCCGGCGACGGCTCGGATCCCGGCAATGTGGGTCCGAACGAAAGGAGAGCTTCCATGGAGTTCGGCTACTTCGCCATGCCATCACATCCGCCGGAGAGGGATCTGGTGTTCGGCCACGACTTCGACATCAAGACCATGGTGTGGGCTGATGAGCTGGGTTTCGGGGATTTCTGGGTGGGCGAACACCACACCTCACCGTGGGAGCCCAACCCGGCACCGGATTACCTGGTGCTCGACGGTTTTCGCAACACCAAGAACCTGCGCATCGGACCGGGCGGCTTCCTGCTGCCGTACTACCACCCGGCCTCGTTGGCCAACCGGGTGGCGGTGCTCGATCACCTCTCCGGCGGGCGGCTCCTATTCGGTGTGGCCGCCAGCGGACTGCCCAGTGACTGGGCCATGTTCCACGTGGATGGCATGGCCGGGGTGAACCGGGACATGACCCGTGAGGCGCTGGAGATCATCCTGGCGTTGTGGGCCAACGATCCGCCGTTCACCTACGAGGGCAAGTTCTGGTCCGCCAGCCTGCCCGAGACCATGTTCGACAATCTCAAGACCCACCTCAAGCCGCTCCAGCAGCCCCACCCGCGCATCGGCATCGCCGGGCTCAGCAGGAACTCTGACACGTTGAAAATGGCCGGCGAGAAGGGGTTCATCCCGCTTTCGTTGAATCTCGGCACGTCATACGTGGCCAGCCATTGGGAAGCGGTGGAAGATGGCGCCAACGCGGTCGGCCGTACCGCCAACCGCAACGACTGGAGCTTGGTGCGTGAAGTCTTCGTGGCCGAGACCGACAAAGAGGCCTGGGAACTGTCGGTCAACGGTCCCATGGGCCGCATGATGGGCGAGTACCTGTTGCCGCTGCTGGCCAACTTCGGGTTCCTCGAGAACCTGAAGCACGATCCCGACGTGGCTGATTCCGAGGTCACCGTGGAGTATTGCGCCAAGCACAACTGGCTGATCGGATCCCCTGATACCGTGGCGGAAAAGTTGGCCAACATGTACGACGAGTGCAACGGCTTCGGGAAGTTGCTGGTATTCGGCTTCGACTACGCCGATCAGCCTGAGGTGTGGCAGCGCTCCATGCAATTGCTGGCCAACGAGGTGGGGCCCAAAGTGGCCTCCCTCACCCCGGTCCCCGCTGCGGTCTGATCACACCACCGCCCGCCCGCTTCCCGCCCGCCGTCACGTCAGATCCGGTTGGGCGTGGGGGCGGGCGGGGCGGGTAAACACCGGTTGGTGGGCGGCGGAGCGGTCCGGATCGAAGCGGTAGCCGTCCAAGTCGAACTGGCGGAGGGCTCTGACGGAGTTGATGCGCTCCCGCACGATCCAGCCGGCCATGGCACCACGGGCCCGCTTGGCGAAGAAGCTCACCACCTTCAGTGCGCCGTCGCCACCATCGCCACCCTCACCACCATCGCCGCTGTCACCGCCTGCGTCGAGGAACACCGGGGACACCACCGGCGCATCCAGCACCTCCGGTTTCACCACGCCGAAATACTCCTTCGAGGCCAAGTTGACCAGCACCCTGGGTCCCGGGCTGGTTTCCATGTCCGCCCGCAACCGTTCCGTGACCGTGGATCCCCAGAAGCTGTACAGATCCCCACCATTCCCATGGCGCACCTTGGAACCCATCTCCAGGCGGTAGGGCTGGATCAGGTCCAGTGGGCGCAACACCCCGTGCAGCCCGGACAGGATGCGCAACATCTTCTGGGCCCGGGTGAAATCTCGGGCGTCGAACTGACGGCCGGCGGCCAAGCCCTGGTAGGTGTCACCGTTGAACGCCAACACCGCCGGGCGGGCGTTGCGGGGGGTGAACGGCACGGTCCAATCCTGGAATCGTTCGAAGTTGAGTTCACCCAACTTCGGCGAGATCGCCATCATTCGGGACAGATCCTCCGGTGAGTTCTGTCGCATGATGCCCACCAGTTCCTCGGTCCGGTCGAGCATCTCGGGCACGGTGAAACGGCGGGTGGGCAGCGGCGACTCGAAATCGAGCGCTTTGGCCGGTGAGACGACGATCAGCACGGACCTGTTGTACCAAACCCGGACCCGGCTGGCCCCACCGATGGCCTACGCAACCACTTCAGCTCGGACGTCAGGGGAGATAGGGCAGCGGGGACGGACCCAACTGCCGGGCCAGGACGCGTTGGGCGTCGCGCACGAACTCACAGATCAATGACCGGGTCTCAGCCGGGTCGATGATGTCCTGACCGGTGGCCTCCGCGGTGCGGAACGGGGACGCCAACATCCGCAGCCGAGCCTCGATCTCCGCTTGTTTGGCCACCGGGTCCGGGGCGGTGTCGATCTCCCGACGATACGCCGCCGCCGCTCCCCCGGCGATGTGCATTGAACCCCAGTTGGCCGACGGCCAGGCGTAACGACGGAACATACCGGTCGGTCTGTGCTGGACCTGGCCGGCCACCCCGTAGAGACGGCGCAACACGATGGTGAGCCACGGCATGCGGCTCAGGCAGGTCACCGTGACCAGCCGCGCCCCGGCCCGCTCAATGCCCGCCTTCTCCGAGTCCAGTCCCACCAAGAAGCCCGGCTCATCAGCCAACGACACCAACGGCAAATGGAACGTGTCACACAACTGGAGTAATCGTATGACCTTGCTGCCACTATCCACCCCGGTGGCACCACCGGCATGCAATGGATTATTGGTCATCAACCCCACCGGGAACCCGCCGAATCGGGCCAGACCGGTGATGCGGGCCCGCCCATAATCGGGCGCGATCTCGAAGAACGAACCCTCATCCACCACGCTGGCGATCAGCCGTCGAGCGTCGTGGATGCGGCGGGGATCACGGGGAATCAGCGAACGCAACGCGGGATCGGCCCGGTCCTCCGGATCTTCGTTGCCCACAACCGGCGCCAGCTCATGCACGCTGGATGGGAGGTAGGACAAGAACCGCCGGATCTGAGCCAGTGCGTCGTCCTCATCGGCGGCGAGGTTGTCCACCGAACCGCTCACCCTGGTGTGGATGTGGGGGCCACCGAGGTCTTCTTTGGTGATGTCGTAACCGAGGGCCGCTTTCACCACCGGCGGACCGCCCGGGAACAGTTGGGAGGTAGCGTCAACCATGACACTGAAATGGGCCATGCAGGCATTCACCGCCGGCAGCCCGGCCACCGAACCCATAACCGCGGACACCACCGGCACCTGGCTCAACAGCTGGGCGTCGATGCTGGACCACACGTTGCCGTCGGGCAGGTAGGTCCGGCCCAGTTCCTCGAATCCCCGCACGCTGCCGCCGGCGGCATCGAGCAAGCGGATCAACGGGATCTGCCATTCCAGCGCCCGGCTGTTGGGGCGCAACTCCTCGCCCAGCCCTCCACCGGCGCCGCCACCGGAACCCCCGCGCACGGTGAAATCTCCGGCGGTGACCACCACCTTGCGGCCGTCTATGCGGCAGAGGGCGTTGACCTCGCCCTTGGGGGTGAAGTCCTCCAGGCGACCGGCCTCGTCATAGCGGGCCTCACCACGAAGTCCCCCGAACTCCGCCAATGAGCCGGGATCCGCCAGCCGATCAAGCCGCTCCCGAACGGTGAGCTTGCCCCGGCTGTGCTGGAAGGCGACGGACTCCGCACCACCCATCTGCGCGGCCAGGGCCCGACGGCGGGCCAACTCGGCCAATTCCTCATCCCAGATCATCGAACTCCTCAACCGCCGATTGGGCGCCAACAGCCACCGTCGGCGGCGCTGGTGACCGGCTCCAACAAGAACCGGTCACCAGCAACAACACGCCTATGTGGTTCAGGCCAGGTCGAACCGGTCGAGGTTCATGACCTTGTCCCATGCGGCCACGAAGTCCCCAACGAACTTCTCCCCGCCATCGGAGCAGGCGTAGACCTCAGCGATGGCCCGCAGCTGGGAGTTCGAGCCGAACACCAGGTCTGCGGCGGTGGCGGTCCACTTCACCGCACCGCTGCCGTCACGCCCCTCGTACACGTCCTCGGCGGTGGAGGTGTTCCACTGCGTGCCCATGTCCAGCAGGTTCACGAAGAAGTCGTTGGTCAGTGTGCCAGGTCGGGAGGTCAACACGCCGTGGGCGGTTCCTCCGCTGTTGGCGTTCAATGCCCGCATGCCGCCGACAAGCACGGTCATCTCCGGGGCCGACAGCGTCAGCAGGTTGGCCCGATCCAACAGGCGCACCTCCGCCGGCACCTTGTCACCGGAGCGCAGGTAGTTGCGGAACCCGTCAGCGGTGGGCTCGAGTACCGCAAAGGACTCGGCGTCGGTCTGCTCCTGAGAGGCATCGGTGCGACCGGGGGTGAACGGGACGGTGACGTTCTGTCCCGCGCTCTTGGCGGCCTGCTCCACTGCGGCGCAACCGCCCAGCACGATGAGATCGGCCAGCGAGACCTTCTTGCGACCGGACTGCGAGCCGTTGAACTCCTGCTGTACAGACCCCAGCGCCGCCAAGACGGTGGCCAGCTGCGCCGGATCGTTGGCTTCCCAATCCTTTTGGGGTGCCAGACGAACCCGGGCCCCGTTGGCGCCGCCGCGCATGTCCGTCCCGCGGTAACTCCCCGCTGAGGCCCACGCTGCGGCCACCAACTGCGACACGGACACGCCCGTGGCCAGGATCTTGGCCTTCAACGAAGCGACGTCGGCGTCATTGACCAACTCGTGATCCACCGCGGGGACCGGGTCCTGCCACAACTGCGCTTCCGGAACCCATGGGCCCAAGAAACGCGACACCGGACCCATGTCACGGTGGAGCAGCTTGTACCACGCCTTACCGAACGCGTCGGCGAACTCCGCCGGGTTCTCGTGGAAGCGCTTGGAGATAGGGGCGTAGATGGGATCCAGCCGCAACGCCAGGTCCGTGGTGGCCATGATCGGCGCGTGCCGCTTGGACGGATCGTGGGCATCGGGCACGGTGCCCTGCGCCTCGGGGTTCTTGGGGGTCCATTGCTGGGCACCGGCGGGACTGCGGGTGAGCTCCCAGTCGTAGCGGAACAGGTTGTCGAAGAATCCGTTGTCCCATTGAATCGGATTGTTGGTCCAGGCACCCTCGAGGCCGCTGGTAATGGCATCCACGCCCTTGCCAGTGCCGAACGAGCTCTTCCAGCCGATGCCCTGATGCTGAACCGGGCACCCCTCGGGCTCGGCACCAACCAGGCTGGGGTCACCGGCGCCGTGGCACTTGCCGAACGTGTGACCGCCGGCGATGAGCGCCACGGTCTCCTCGTCGTTCATGGCCATGCGGGCGAAGGTCTCCCGGATGTCCCGGGCGGAGGCGAGGGGGTCCGGGACGGCGTTGGGGCCCTCCGGGTTCACGTAGATTAGGCCCATCTGCACCGCGCCGAGGGGACCCTGCAGCTCGCGGTCACCGGCGTAGCGCTCGTCACCCAGCCAGGTGTCCTCGTTCCCCCAGAAGACCTCTTCGGGCTCCCACACATCGGGGCGGCCGAAAGCGAACCCGAAGGTGGTGAACCCCATGGACTCCATGGCCACGTTGCCGGCCAACACCAACAGGTCCGCCCAGGAGACGGCCTGGCCGTACTTCTGCTTGACCGGCCACAGCAACCGCCGGGCCTTGTCCAAGTTGGCGTTGTCGGGCCAGCTGTTGAGGGGGGCGAACCGATGCGAACCGTCCCCACCACCGCCGCGACCGTCCGCAATGCGGTACGTGCCGGCGGCGTGCCAGGTCAAGCGAACGAAGAGCGGTCCGTAGTGGCCATAGTCCGCCGGCCACCAGTCCTGGGAGGTGGTCATCACCTCGATCATGTCCCGCTTCAGCGCGTCAACGTCAAGGCTCTTGAACGCCTCCGCGTAGCTGAAGTCCCCGCCCATGGGATCAGACCGGGGCGAGTGCTGGTGCAGAACCTGCAAGTTGAGCTGGTTCGGCCACCAATCCTGGTTCGAATGGGGCCGGGTATGCTTCACCGTCGGAGCGGAAATTGCTGGGCTTTCGCTGTCACTGCCACTGTCAGACACGTCGGTCTCTCTCCTCTATTGCTTCCGTCGTCTGTCCCGTTGCCCGTTTAGCCTGCTTGTTAGGGCCTTGCCTGCTCGCCCTGCCAAGCTGTGGCCGGGGGCACCTGGCGCCGTTGCCCGCGTTGTCCGGGCGCCGGTGGCCGTGAGCCCTGGGCTATCGCCGACCGTATCATCGACGCCAGCCTTCCGACCGGGATCAATGCGAGGGCGGCGAGGTAGGAGATGCTATCGACCGGACACGGCACGAGCGGCGACGGCGCCTCGACCGTGCCAGATGACCCGAGAGGATGGTGTCGGCCGGAGAGTTACCCCGCCCCAACGCTTGTGAACGGTGTTATATGACGGTCTCCGCCGAGGCGGTGTGGCAGCTTCTCCAGGACGGATCCCCATCCGAGGGGCTGCGCGGGGATGTCATCGTGCCGCTGGGCAACGGGGAGCCGGTCACCGTGCTCAACGCCATCGAGGCCGCCGGGGATCGGCTGGCGTCGGTGCGCATTCACCAGATGCACGCCTTGCACGATCGGGCTTCCCTGCACGGGCACTTCGGGGAACGGCTGCGTCATCTCAGTTACTTTCTGTCCCCGGTGACCAGGCCGGCCTACCACGCCGGGACCATCGAGCTGGTGCCGAACCACTTCAGTGACGTACCGGCGTTGCTGCGGCGCCGCTGCCCCGATCCCCTCATCGTGTGCTCAGTGTCACCCCCTGACCGCCACGGGTACGTGTCACTGGGCACCAACGCCGATTACGTGGCCAGCTTCATCGGCCGGGCCCGGTTCTTCGCCGAGGCCAACGTCCAGATGCCCCGCACGTTCGGGCGCAACCAGCTCCACCTATCGCAGCTGGCCGGCTGGTGCGAGGCGGACTACCCGCTGGTGGAGATCCCGCCGGTGGAGCCGGACGATATTGACCGTCGCATCGGGGAGCTGGTGGCGGAACGCGTGCCCGATGGCGCCACCATTCAGACCGGTATCGGCGCCATCCCCAACGCCTTCCTGGCTGCCTTGCACGGTCACCGTGACCTTGGGGTGCACACCGAGTTGCTATCCGACGGCATCATCGATCTTGTTGAAGCGGGCGTGGTGAACGGGGTCCGTAAGCGCAACAATCGGACCAAGGTGATCGGTACCTTCGCGTTGGGCACCCGCCGCCTGTACGACTTCGTGAGCGATAACCCCGCCCTTGAGTTGTGGCCGGTGAACTACGTCAACAACCCCACGTTCATCGGCGCCGAACCGAATTTCGTGTCGGTCAACGCCACGTTGGCGGTGGATCTTTTGGGCCAATGCGCCTCGGAAACGTTGGACGGCAAGTACTGGTCCTCCTCGGGCGGTCAGGCCGATTTCGCCCGCGGTGCCGCGGCCTCCCCCGGTGGGGCGGGGTTCGTGGTCACCCGCTCCCTGGCCCGCCACGCCGATGTCTCCACCATCTGCGCCACCCTACCGCCCGGTACGGTGGTCACCACCGACAAGAACACGGTGGATTGCGTGGTCACCGAGCACGGGGTGGCGGAGTTGCGGGGCCGCTCCATCTCCGAACGGGCCCAGTCACTGATCGCCGTGGCCCACCCGGCCCATCGCGACCGGCTGGCGGCGGAAGCCAAAACGCTCGGGATGGTGTGAGGATCAGGCAAGCGCACCGATGCGTTCCTGCACAAACTCGATGATCTCGCCGTCGGACATGGACGTCCCACGCCGAACCGCGGCGGCAAAGTCCGGGGCTCCCATCTCCTCCCGTAGCTGCAGCACCAGTTGGTCGATGCGCTCGGCGTCCGATACCGCGAACGGCAGGGCATAGGCGGCGCCGGTGGCGGTCAGCGCACCGTGCAGCGTGGCCGCGGCCCGGTGGTCCCCGAGTTGCACCAGGATGCCGAACACATGGCGCAACGACAGCCACTGGTTGGCCCAGTCCCCTCCCCGGAACCACAGCTCGATGACCGCGGCGTAACCGGCCAGGGCCTGGCGGGAGTGGCCTTGGCGCGCTTGGAGCCACCGGACCTCCGTCAACGCAAAGGCCTGGATCCAGCGGTTACCGGCGTGGGCACCGAGCTCCGCGGCGCGCTGCAGTTGTTCCATCGCCGCCATCGGATCGGTTCCCTCGAGGGAAAGACCCAGGGCGTACAGCGCCTGGGCGTGCGCTGTCGGTGAGCCACAGCGACGAGCGGTGCTGAACGCCTCATCGGCAAACGCTGCACCCCGGTCCGGGTCCCCGACACTGGTGCAGGCCACCGATCGCATGTACAGCGCATGGGCCAGACGGGCGAGGGAGCCACCGCGGCGGGCGTCATCGAGCATCCGATCAATCCACTGCTGCGCGATGTCCGCTTCGCCCCGGTAGAACCAGGAGTTGGCCAAAGCCCGCTCGGCCAGACCGGAGGATCCCACGCCGAGCCGTTCGGAGGCGGCGACGGCCCGATTGCCGTACTCGATGGAACCCTCCACGTCACCGCGCACGAACCGCCCGTAGGCCGCGGTGGCCAACACCAGCGGTGAATGCGGGGACACATCGAAGCCTGCCATGTTGATGACCACCTCAGCCCAGCCGATGGCCTCCGCCCGCATGGAACGAAACGAATACTCCCGTAACGCCACCACCAGCTCGGCACCTTGCTCCACTCCGCCGCGCTCGATGAAACTCCAAAAGGCGGTACGCAGATTGTCGAACTCACGGTCGAGTTGAGCCGAGGCCTGTGGTTCATCAACACCTCCCATGGAACGAGCGGCCCGTTGGGCGAAACTGAGATACCACGCCGCATGGCGCTCGGCAACCGCCGCCCGTTCGGACTGGCGCAGCTCGCCGTACCCGAATTGTCGCATGGGTTCCAGCATCCGATAGCGGCTGGCTTCGGCATCGGTCAGCTGCACCATCGATTTGTCCACCAACGCCGCCAACACCCGGGCCGCGGAGGACGCATCGAGGGATTCGTCGGCACAGATCACTTCCACCGCGTCGAGGCCGAACGATCCGGCGAACACCGACACCCGACCGAACAGGATCTGCTCGGTTCCGTCGAGCAGGTTAAAGGACCATGCCACCAACTCGGTGAGGGTCTGATGGCGCTCGGACCGACCGCGTTGGGCGTGGTCCAGCAACTCGAAGCGGTGCCGGAGACGTTCAGCCATCGCCGCCGGCCCGATGGCGCTGGACCGGGCCGCCGCCAACTCGATGGCCAATGGCAGACCCTCGAGCCGCCCGACGATGTCCGCAACGGCAACGGCATTGCTGTCGTTGAGGGAGAAATCGGGGTTGGATGACACGGCCCGATCCACGAACAGTCGAATGGCGGGAACCTGGCCCAATTCCGCCGCCGACGTGGCTTCGGTCGCCACTTCCAGCGGTTCGACCCGCCGCACGTGCTCGCCCGGTAAACCGAGCACCGACCGGCTGGTGGCCAGCACCGTGAGGTCGGGGCAGGCGGACAGGATGCGCTCGGTGAGGTGGGCCACAGCCACCTGAAGGTGTTCACAGTTGTCAAGCACCAGCAACGCCTGACGACCCCTCAGGTACTGCACCAGGGATTCCTCCACGCTGAGGTACTGGCGTTGTTGCACGTCCACCGCTGTCGCCACCGAGGCCACCGTGGAGAGCGGATCGTGCACTGCTGCCAGCTCCACGATGAACACCTCACCGCGACGCTGATCCCATACGTCCGCTGCCACCCGCATGGCCAAGCGGGTCTTGCCCACCCCACCTGGGCCCACCAACGTCACCAACCGTTGGGACCCGAGCTGCTGCACGATCCCAGCGAGGTCCGCGCCGCGACCCACCAGCGTGGTGACCTCTGCTGGTGGCCGACGAGAACGCGGTCCGGCGAAGGGGCCGTCAGCATCGCGTTCCCGCGGCGTCTCCGCGGACATCAGAGCGGGATCCGACCCCAGTATCTGGGATTCGAGCTGGCGGATGGACGCCGGCGGATCCAACCCGAGCTCGTCGCGCAGAATCGACCGAAAAGCTGCGATTCGGCGCAGGGCGTCAGCAGAACGCCCGCTGCGATGCAACGCCACCGCGAGCTCGTGCCATGGCCGTTCGCGCAGCGGATGCTCCGAGACCAGCGCCTCCAGCTCCGCCACGATGCTGCGATCCTCACCGAGGGCCAATCGGGCCGACAGCAGCTCCTCCCGGGCGACGGTTCTCATTTCCTCCAGTCGCAGCACTTCAGACCGGAACCAGTCCCGCTCGGCGAACTCGTTATACGCCGGGCCGTGCCAGCATGCCAACGCCCGCTGATAGGCGTCCACCACGGCGGCGGAATCGGCTGCGGTGCGAGCCAGGTTGCACTGGGCCACGAACCGCCACGCATCCACAGCGTCTTCGTGGATCTCCAGCAGATACCCGGCCGGGCGGGCCAGGATGCGGGCCTCGGGATGCAGCAGCCGACGCAACCGTGAAAGATTGCCCTGCAGCACAGCCGGCGGATCTGCGGGTTGGCCGTCGCCCCATATCTCCTCACAGAACCGGTCAGCGGAGACCACCTCACCGTGGGCCGCCACCAGCATGGCCACGATCAGCCGAGGGTTGGGCCCGCCGATGGGAACCATCTCGCCGCCGCGGCGAACCTCCAGGGCCCCCAACACACGAACCTCGAGGCCGGCGTTCACCCGTACAGCCTAGGTGCACTTGCAACGCGCTTGCAGTCGCAGCCATACCCGGCCGCGGCACTGCCGCCACCGTGCAAGCGCCTTGCCTGGTCCGGGGCAGATCCTGTGGTGACACGGCGACGCCAGGCCCTGGTACCCCGCTTACCAGAAGGAGCTGCGATGACCACCCTCACCAACCCCAACAAGGCGCTGTGGGAGAAAGGCGACTTCACCCGGATCGCCGCCACCATGCGTTCGAGCGGCGCAGATTTCGTCCGGCAGGTTGGCGTCACCGCCGGTCTCGACGTGGCAGACCTCGGCTGCGGCGACGGCACCACCGCCATCCCCTCGGCCCAAACCGGGGCCAGGGTGAGGGGCGTGGACATCGCCGCCAACCTGGTCTCCGCCGGGTGGGCCCGGGCCACGCAGCTCGGCCTCACCAACTGCTCCTTCGAGGAGGGCGACGCCTCGAACCTGGCGGGCCTGCAAGACGCCACCTTCGACCTGGTGATGACCGTCTTCGGCGCCATGTTCGCGCCGCGACCGTTTGACACCGCGGCCGAAATGGTGCGCATCACCCGGCCCGGTGGTCGGATCGTGATGGCCAACTGGATCCCCGGGGACCCCACGCTTGTAGCCCAGATCCTGCGCATCAGCGGGTCCTACTCCCCGCCCCCACCCGACGGGTTCATCAGCCCCGTCACATGGGGTGTCGAGGCCCACGTCCAGGAGCGCTTCAACGCCGCAGGCATCCCCAACGAGCGCATCGCCTGTGATCGTGGAACCTGGGTCTTTGACTTCGGCGGAACCCCTGAGCAGTTCGTGCACGTGTTCCGGACGTTCTATGGACCCACCATGAGCGCCTTCGCCGCAGCAGAGTCCGACCAGCGATCCGCAGCGCTGCAGGCCGAGCTGGAGACGTTGTTTCGGGCGCAGAACACCAGCACCAGCCCCGAGCGAACCGTCATCCCGGCCACCTTCTTGCGTGTCACCGTGAACCGATGACCGACCTCACACCAGATCCCTTTCAAGCAAACCAACCCAGGAGACAGCATCATGCATATAGCTAAACAGGACGTGCCGGTCAAGATCGACGTGCCCGGCGCCAAGGCCCGACAAACCGGGGAGTTCGGGAGTGCGACCGGGTATGGCTCGATGGCCGGAGAGTACTTTTCGCTGGGCGCGGGTACGGACATCGCGCCGCTCTTGAAAGGGCTGGAAGGTGACGGTTGCCAGGCGCCACATTGGGGCTATCTCCTCACGGGCGACGTCATCGTGACCTACACCGACGGCCAAGAGGAACATTGCGCCGGAGGAGACCTGTTCTACTGGCCGCCGGGACATACCGTCAGAGTGCAGAACGATGCCGAGGTGGTGCTGTTCAGCCCGCTCCTCGAGCACAGCCAGGCCATGAACCACATGATCGCCGTCATGGCCCAGGCCTGAGCGCAACCGCCGGGGAGACCTGTTCAACTGGACGAAGACCTGATCTATAGCGTGCGGTCTGGCATTCAACCAGTCGGCCGGTCCCCCGGCAGGGGTCGCGGGCGGGACATCGACAGGAATTCCGAAGCGCCATGGTGTTGGTGGCACTGCGGGTCCGTCCCAGAATCGCGCTGGCCCTGGTTGCGGTGGGGTTTGCGGGACTGAAGACCTTGCCGGTGCTGGACGGTCCGGCGCGGCTGGTGTTGGGCGGACCGACGCTCCGCGACCACGCCGATCTGGTTGGCCTGGTCGCCTTGGTACCGCTGCTCGGTTGGCTTGAACATCGGTCGCCCCCTCCCCCGTCGCGGCGACCTCCCCAGCTGCTCGCACCAGGTTCGGGCCCGGTCATCGGCCGTCGACTGGCCGGCGGGTTGGTGCTGGTGGCGGCGGTACTGGCCACCTCGGCCACCAGCTCGGAGGGCCCAAGACGGGTTGAGGAACTTCGCAGTACCGATCAGTATGTGCTGGCCCGGGTGGCGTCTGACTACAGCGAGGAATGGGTCCGCTCCGATGACGGTTTCGTGACCTCCGCTCCCATCACGATGCTCCCACCGGATCTGACACCGGGCGGCAGCGAGGTCTGCATCGACGATGGCTGTTTCCGGATGAACCTGGGCCGGGCCGTGCAACGCCGTACCGAGGATGGTTGGCGGGATGGTTGGCGGGATGACTTCCGGTTCAGCGACGAGGAGTACCGGCGCATGGTGGCAGCGACAGACGGCGCGCTGGTGCCCGTGGGCCTGTTCTCCAGCATTGTCGCCA
The DNA here is from genome assembly GCA_046155365.1 of Acidimicrobiales bacterium. GTDB lineage: Bacteria > Actinomycetota > Acidimicrobiia > Acidimicrobiales > CAIXPF01 > CAIXPF01. The sequence continues at coordinate 18,695 of JBJXFH010000157.1, forward strand.
CCAACTCGTCCGCTGGTGAGCTTCTGGTGATCGCCATGGGCACGGACGGGGTGTTGGTACGCGAGCCCCAGGGAAGCTACGTCCGGCGGGCTGCGGGGTACGCCACGCCGGTGCCAATCGACAAGCCGCTTTGGTTGCGCCAGGTGCCGAAGTGGGCGCTGATCGCCTCAGCGGCGCTGTTTCTGATCATCCCACTTTGCCTGCACCGGCGCCCGGCACGGATGACGCTGGCGTTGATCTCATGCTTCATACCACTCGGTCTGCTGCTGTTCATCGGGGGCCCGTATTGGGATCAGGCCACCGCCGCGCTGATAGGTGCTTCGCTGATGGCAATCATCGCTGCACTGTGCGCCCTACTCCCGAACCCACCAAACCGGCCCACCCGCACAATGCAACCGGGCTGGTACCTCGACGCAAGCGACAGGGCCTGGCTGCGATGGTATGACGGCACAAACTGGACCGAGCACGTG
>JBJXFH010000167.1:0-2556 GCA_046155365.1 Acidimicrobiales bacterium
GCCCCCTCCACCAGGCGTACCAACGGCACCTTCTGATCATGCGCCATGCGTTCGGCATAACTGCGCTTGTCCAGCAACCCGCCATCGGTAGCGCCGCCCCGCACGGTGTAGTCGTACCCGGCGATGACCACCGGGCGACCGTCGACGCGGGCCTCGCCCATCAGATAGTTGGCCGGGATGACTGACACCAACCGGCCGGCATCGTCGTAACTGGCCTTGCCGGTGAGTCGGCCGATCTCGTTGAAGCTGTGGGCGTCGGCCAGCTTGTCGATGCGCTCCCGTATGGTCAATCGGCCGCGCTCGTGGTGGCGGGCCACGGCCTCGGCGCCGCCCATGGCTTGGGCCAGCTCCACCCGATGGGCCAGCTCCGCCAACTCAACATCCCAAGGACCGGTCGAGGAGGGCTCCATGGCTGGCAGCCTCACGTTTGGGCACACCCGGCGTCAAGGAGGACCCCGCCCGGCACTGACCCTGGGCGACGCTGTGCGATGACCCTGGGCGATGATCTGGGTTCCGAACCGGGGCAGGCGACAGGGAGGTCAGCTGTGTCGACGGTCACGTAGGCTCCGGCCATGCTGCAGCACTTCCGGGTCCTGGATCTGACCGACGAGCGAGGCCAGTTGGCAGGCATGATCCTGGCCTCCCTTGGCGCCGAGGTCATCCTGGTGGAACCTCCCGGAGGATCGCGCTCCCGTGGCCTGGGTCCTTTCGCCGGGGATGAGCCGGGCCCCGAACGTTCGCTGCAGCATTGGGCCTACAACCGCGGCAAGCAGTCCGTGGTACTCAATCCCGCTGATCCCGCCGACGTGGCCGCGCTGCACACCCTGCTCGGCTCGGCCGATGTGGTGTTGACCACCGGACCCGACGGACCGTGGCACCGCGCCGATCTCAGCCCCGATGCCACCACTGCGGCGCATCCGGCACTCGTGCACGTGTCGATCACCCCGTTCGGATCCCACGGTCCCAAGGCCGAATGGGCGGCGTCTGATCTCACCGTCAACGCCGCCAGTGGCCAGTTGGCGCTCACCGGGGATCCCGATCGGGCCCCGCTGCGCATCAGCCTCCCGCCGCAGGCTTTCCTGCAAGCGGCGGGGGACGCGGCCGGGGCGGCGTTGATCGCCTTACGGGAACGGCGCCGCTCGGGTCTTGGACAGCACGTGGACGTGTCAGCGCAAGCCTCGATGATGTCCTCCACCCAGCAGTACTGCGTGGCCTCTTTCATCGGGGCGCCTCCGTTGCGACGGGCCGGCGGCGGGGTGATCAACGGTGAGCTGCACGTGAAGCTGGTGTGGGAATGTGCCGACGGGTATGTGTCCCTGACCCTGCTGTTCGGGGCCTCGTTGGGTCCCTTCGCCCGACGGCTGTTCGAGTGGATGCTCGAAGAAGGCCGCTGTGAGCCCGCGGACCGGGACAAGGACTGGATCAACTTTGGCATGCAGCTGTGGTCTGGTGAGGAAACCATCGCCGAGTGGGAACGACTCAAGGCGGTGGTGGCCAAGTTTCTGCTCACCAAAACCAAGGCCGAGTTGCTGCAGGCGGCGTTGGACCGAAAGCTGCTGTTCGCACCGCTGTCCACCGCGTCGGAGTTGGTCCACCTCGATCAGCTCGCCGCCCGGGGCTACTGGGACGATGTGGTCCAGCCCACCGCCGACCGAACCGCCGGAACCAACGGAGAAGACCATACGGTACGGTACCCCGGGCGGTTCTGCCGGTTCAGCGGGAGCCAGCCCCCCACGTTGGGCCCGCCACCGGCCCTGGGCCAACACACCGCAGTGGTCCTGGCCTCGGCCGCACAGCGCCGCCCCCAACCAACCCCGTCCAAGCCCGCTCCCCCGGCCGCGTCCGTACCGGCAGGTATCTCGTCGATGGAAGATCGCAGTGACCTGCCGTTGGCGGGCCTCAAGGTGTTGGACTTCATGTGGGCGGTGGCCGGTCCGTCAACCACCCGCATCCTGGCTGACTTCGGGGCCACGGTCATCAAGGTGGAATCGGAACGCAGCGTGGACGGTGCCCGAACCGTGGGACCGTTCCGTGATGATCAACCGGGCCATGACAACACCGGATTGTTCCATTCCATGGGAGCCAACAAGGTGGCGCTCAGCTTGGATCTCTCCAATCCCGCCAGCAAGGAGGTGGTGGAGGATCTGGTGCGCTGGGCCGACGTGGTCACCGAGTCCTTCTCGCCCAAGGCCATGAAAGGCTGGGGCCTGGGTTGGGACCACCTGCATCAGATCAACCCCCGCCTGATCATGTTGTCGAGCTGCCTGATGGGCCAGAACGGGCCGATGGCGTACTACGCCGGGTTCGGCACCATGGCCGCCGCCATCTGTGGGTTTCACAACATCACCGGCTGGCCCGACCGCGGTCCGGTGGGTCCCTTCAGCGCCTACACCGATTACGTGGCCCCCCGCTTCAGCCTGGCCTGCCTGCTGGCCGCCCTGGAGGAACGAGACCGCACCGGCGTGGGCCAATACCTGGATTTCTCCCAGCTGGAAGCGTCCCTGCACCTGCTGGCCCCGGCGCTCTTGGACTACACCGTCAATGGTCGGGTGGCCC
>JBJXFH010000171.1:0-92416 GCA_046155365.1 Acidimicrobiales bacterium
TGATGAGCGGGTCCTTCACGGCGCTGGGCCACCGCGACTTCCGCAAATTCTGGTTCGGGTCGGTGGTCGCCACCACCGCTTTCATGATGTCCTTCATGTTGGTGCCCAGCGTGGCCTACGCCATCACCGGCAAGAACGCCTCCGCCGGTCTGGCCCAGATGGGTGCCGGCATCGGCATGTTCGCCATCTCCCCCATCGGCGGGGTGATCGCAGATCGGATGCGCAAAAAGCCGCTGGTGTTCGTGGGCCAGGCGGTACCGGCGGCGGTCATCCTCATCACCGGCATCTTCATCCAGACCGATCTCATCACCGTCCCTTTGCTCACCCTGGCCACGCTGATCATGGGCCTGGGGTTCGCCTTCATGGGTCCCGCCCGCCAGGCCTGGGTGGGCGAGCTGGTCCCCCGTGACATGTTCCCCAACGCCATCGCCCTGCAGCAGATCGCCCAAAGCTGCTCCCAGGTGGCCGGACCGTTGCTCATCGCCCTGCTGGTGGGCCCGCTGTTAGGGGTGGGTGGCACCTACCTGTTCATGGCGTCGATGTTCGCGGTGGTACTACCCATCACGGCCAGCCTCCCCAACACCGAACCGGCCCAGAAAGAACACAAGGCCCCGCACCGGGAACTGGCCGCCGGCGTCAAGTACGTGTGGAGCGATCCCCGGCTGCGGACCCTGTGGCTGGGGTTCATGGGCCTGGTGGTGAGCGGCTTCGCGTTCCAGACCCTGCTGCCGGGCCTGCTGAGCGAGGAACTGGGCCGCAAGTCCACCGACGTAGGGGTCATCTTCACCGCCTTGGCCGTGGCCGGTCTGTGCGCCAGCCTGCCCCTGGCCGGGGTGGTGCGCTCCAAGGCGGCATGGCCCATCCTGCTCGGCGCCGGGTTCCTCATGGCCGCCGGGTTCCTGTTGCTGTCCCAGGCCCCCAGCTACGTTCTCGTCGTCGCCGCCGCCATACCACTTGGTATTGGACGCAGCGTGTTCATGTTGGTGGACAACTCGCTGCTGATGGCCAACGCCGACCCCGCGTATCACGGACGGGTCATGTCCTTAGCCATGATGGGGTTCGGCTCCCAAGCGTTGCTGGCGCCGGTGTGGGGGGCGTTGGCGGATGCCGTCGGGGTCCGGACCACGCTGTTGGTGGTGGGCCTGGCCGCCGCCGGGGTCACCTCGCTCATCGCCCTGAGCTGGCTCAACATTCGCCGCCAGGAGCACACCGATGAGCCGGCTTCGCCCACCGTGGGTCTGGAACCAGCCCGAACCTGACCCGGCTGACCCCGGCCCCCACGGAGCGGTGATCGGGAGCGGTCCCCACCCGAGCGGGGGTCGCCAAACACGGTCGCCACACACGGTCGCCACACACGCCGAGCGATCGAAGCGCGCCGACGGTGAGGCCCGGCCGAATAGCGTCGACAGGGCATGCGGCAACTCACACGACGCAAGGTGGACATGGCGGCGTTGGCGTTGGGGGCGTTGGGCTTGGCCGGCGCGTCGGCAGTGGGAGCGGCCGTCGGGGATGGGGAACGGGTGGCCCACCTCTGGACCGCCGCCACGCTCCGTGACGGATCTCTCCAGGGCGGTCCCAGCACCGCGGACATCAGCGAGGTCATCGATTATGACTTCGGTGTCTCGGCCCGCCACGGCATCTTCCGGGACGTGCCCGGGTTGGCGGTGGGGGCACCAGTGGTGGTGTCTTCCGATTCAGCCCCCGATGAGGTCCTGCTCACACCGACCGGCGGCATCACCCGCATCCGAGTCGGCGATCCCCAGCGCACCATCAGCGGCCGGCACCGCTATTCCATCACCTACCCCCTCAACAGCCTGCTGATCAGAGACGCCGCGGCACGGGCTGCGTCCGGCGAGGAGCAGGCCGGTCCGATGGTGGCTTGGAACACGGTGGGCACCTCGTGGGAAGTCCCCATCGAATCCGTCGAAGCCCATGTGATCGCCCCCTTCGAGCTGCTTGACGCCCGCTGCTCACAGGGCGGTTTCGGCTCGGTGGACCCCTGCCAGTTCGAGGCATCGGACCCCGGCCATCTGCGCCTGCGGATCGGGGACCTGGCCCCCGGCGAAGGCGTCACGGTGTACGCCACCGTCGGTGCCCCGCTGCCCGACCCGCCCACCTCACCCCCGCCGCCCACTGGTGATGGCGCCGACCCCGGCAGCGGAATCCTGCCTCCGGCCACCACCGCCTTGGCCGCCGCTCTGATCGGCGCCGCCGTCACCTCGCGCCTGGTTCGCCGGGCCGGGCGCGAGCGGGTGAGAGCCGGCGGCCCCGCCGACGCCGCCTTCGCCCGCCGCCACCACTCCGATACCGTCCCCGCAACCGAAACCGGGCCCAACGCCGCGATCGTCCCCCGCCCCCCCACCGATACCGCCGACGAAACCGACACCGTCCCCGGAGCCGCGATCGCCCGCCTCCGCCCCTCCGATGCCGAACCCGGAGCCGAACCCGGGCCCACAGCCATGCCGCCACCCTCGCCTGGGCCCCCGCGCCCGGCCGTGCCCGAACCGTTTGTGCCGCCTCACCAGAGCGGACCGCCGAGCGCGCTACCGGGCGCGGAGCAGCGGCTGGACCTGGAGGCTTTGGCGGATCTGTCCACTATCGAGTTCACCCCGCCGCCGCAGCTGGACCCCACTCGGGGCGGCATCGTGCTGCACGAGCGGGTGGGCCAACAGGAGAAGGCGGCGTGGCTGGTCAACGCCGCCAACGAGGGCTACTTGGACTTCGACCCCGCCGTCGCCAAACCGACACTGGTTCGCCTCCCCCGCCGTGACGGCCCCACCACCGTGGTCCTCGACACCGCCTTCGCCGGCCGTGACCGCCTGCAGTTGGGCGGCTACGACGCCTCCTTCGCCCGGGCCTGGCAGGCGCTGCACCACGAGCTGGAGGGTTGGCGCAAGACCAGCGCCCTGTGGGACCCCGCCGCCGACCGTCGTCGCGTCCGCTGCCGCATCTCCGGGGTCCTGGCGGTGCTGGTGGGCGCGGTGTTGGCCATCGCTGGCGCGGCGGCGGCCAATCGTGCCGGCGGGGCCTGGCTGGTGTTGGTGGCGGTGGGTGCCACGCTGGTTGGGGCGGGGCTGGCGGCGGCGGTCCGGGCCTGGGAGCTGCGGGTTCGTACCGTTGAGGGCTCCGCACTGTGGCTGCGTCTGGAGTCCTTCCGGCGGTTCCTGGCCGAATCGGAAGCGTCCCACGTGGAACAGGCGGCCCGGATGGGGGTGCTGCGCCAGTACACCGCCTGGGCGCTCGCGCTGGGCGAGATCGAACGATGGTCCCAGGCCATGGCGGCCAGCGGCGCCGTGACTGATCCCGTGGCCGCCAACTACGCCCGCATCGCGCCCACCCTGGGCAGCGCCGCGGCCACGTCGACGGTGAAGCCATCCTCGGGGGGTAGCGGCGGGGGCAGAGGCGGCGGCGGCGTCGGTGGCGGCGGGGGTGGCGGAGGAGGCGGCTCGTGGTGACCCGCTGACGCGAGGACGGCGCCGCGAACAGGCTCCGTTGGGGTGCCGTTGGGACGGGACGTGTTCCGGACCGGGCCATTGTGGGAAAATCAGCCCGTAACCTTCGAGGAGGACCCCGTGACCGCGATCATTCCCGAGCCCGATGTCAACAACGTCTGGCGGCTGGCCACGCCCGGCAACGACGGTTGGGGCCGTTCGGCCCGACCTGATGCCGCTGACAAGTTCTTCATGGTGTCCGCCGACGGCCACGTGCAGGAGCCCAAGGGTTTCCTGCGCGAGCGGGTGCCGCAGGACTACCACGATCGGCTGCCCAGCATCGTCACCAACGCCAAGGGCGAGCAGTTCCAAAAGACCGAGGGTTTCCGTCAGGCCAAGCTGGAGTGGGTCCAACCGTTCCAGGGTCATGAGGATCTCCGCAACCGCTCCGGTTACACCCCCGAGGACCGCATCCGTGACCTGGCGCTGGACGGCACCGACGCCGAGATCCTGTTCCCCAACAAGGGCCTGGTGGTGTGGGCCACCAAGGACGCTCATTTCAGCCACCTGATGTGCAAGGCCTGGAACGAGTGGGCGTGGGAGACCTTCGGCGAGTTCAACGACCGGCTGGTCCCCATGGCCTGCATCGCCCCCGCCTCCCTCGACGATGCCCTAGCGGAGATCCAACGTTGCGCCGACTTGGGCTTCAAGGGCTTGTGCCTGCCCTGCAAGCCGGTGTTCGGTTCCCCCAACGTGGACGATCTCAACTACAACCTGGCTGAGTTCGAGCCGCTGTGGGACTGCATTGAAGATGTGGATCTACCGGTCACGTTCCATGTGTCCACCGGCCGTGACCCCCGCACCTCCCGCAGCCAGGGCGGCGCGGTCATCAACTACACCGTGCACTCGTTGGCGCCCACCATGGAACCGCTGATCAACATCTGCGCCTCAGGTGTGGCCGAACGCCATCCCAAGTTGCGTTTCGGGGCCATCGAGGCCGGCATCGGCTGGGTCCCGTGGATGTTGGAGGCCATGGATGAGGCCTACCGCAAGCACCACATGTGGGTCCGCCCCAAGTTGGACGGCCTGCCCAGCGAGTACTTCCGTCGGCAGGGATTCTCCAGTTTCCAAGAGGACCGTTCAGGCTTGGATCTGGCCCGGGAGCACAACTTGATGGAGAACTTCCTGTGGGCCAACGACTTCCCCCACCACGAAGGTTCCTGGCCCTATTCGGCGCAGGCCATCGAACGGGCCATGGGTCATCTCACCGATGAGGAGCGGGCCAAGATCCTGGGCCTCAACTCGGCTCGGATCTTCCGCATCCCGGTGCCCCAGCGGTACCGCAACCACGCCGATACCAACGCCGTGGCGGCCGAGGTCGGCTGACGCTGCGGGGATCCGCCGGACCCGACGACACTCAGAACAGGGGGTCGTCGGGTGCCAGGCCCAGCAGGACCCGACCGGCGTTGAGGTCGTTGTACCCCCCCACCATCACGTGTTGGGGAACCGCCCGGACATCCGCCAGATAACGATGCAACGGCGAGGTGACCAGGTTGGCGGTGGTCCCCGCCGAGGTGCACAGCGTCTCGACGGCGCTGACACAATTGGCCACGGCGTGGGTGCAGGCCAGGCGGGTTCGGGCGTGCATCTCCTTGGGGACCCGCTCCCCGCCCTCCGCCAGCGCCCACACCGTCTGCAACATCTCACTGGCGAAGGCCCAACCCGATCCCACCAGCGCCTCGGCCCGGGCCACCGCCAGCTGCGCGTCGGGCCGCTCCCGTAACAAGGTACGGCTGACCCTGGCCTTCTTTCCTTGGGCCAGGTCACTGAACTCGGCAATGGCGGCCCGGGCCACGCCGGTGGCCACCCCCACCTTGGGGAAGGGGAATCGCAGCGACGGCGGCAGTCGGAACAGCGTGCAATCGGGCACCGTGTCCGAGCCGCTGCGCACCACCCCCATGCGCTCCTCGGGCACGAAGAGGTTCTCCACCGTGACGTCGTGAGAGCCGCTGCCGCGCAGTCCCACCGCATCCCAGGTGTCCAAGATGGTGACCTGCCCGGCGGGGATCAGCGCAAAGCACAGCGGCCTCGGTGCCGGTCCCTCCACGGTGGCGCCCACCACGATCTCCGCGGCGGCCGGACCGCCGGTGACGAACGGCCAGCGCCCACTGAGCTGCCAACCGCCGTCCACCCGCCGGGCCCGACCCAACGCCGCCCCGGAGCCGGCCACGATCACCGGCGGCGAGGACTGGCAGATCTCGCGCATCAACGGGGCCGGCACGTACCCGGCGGAGATCTCGATTTCCTCGTTGAGCGTCATCACCGTCCATCCCGCTGATCCGTCGACGCGGGCCACGGTGGCGACCAACTCCATGAACTGCACACCGGTGGCCTCCTCACCGCCATAGCTGCGCGGAGCGAGGATGCGCAGCAACCCGGCGTCGGCGAATGCCCGCATCACGGGGGCCGCCGGCTGGCGGGTGCGTTGGGTCTCCGCCACGTGCTCAGCCACCAGGCCCAACAAACCCGCCGCTCGCCGGGCCGGGGGTTCGATGACAGCGTTGCTCAGGGGCTGCAGCTCAAGGTGGGACACGAGCGTGACCCTAATTACTTCAGCCGTGCTGCGCGTCCAGCGGCGGACCCGGTGGCGCGTACACCGACACCCACACCGACACCAGCGCCCATCAGCGTCCACATCAGCCACGAGCTGGTGACCTCAGCAGTCATGAACGACGAGGCCACCAGGAACCCCGCCATACCAACGAGTATTGAAAGGGTTTCGGGTCGGGCGGCCCGTCGCAATCGGATGGCGATGGCACCGAAGGCCCAGAACAAACACAACGCTGCCGGCAGCCCGGACCCCGCAGCCACCTCCAGCGCCAGGTTGTGGGGGCTTTCCACCCGGTACTGATCGAAATAGGCCACTCGATCAGGCGCCAGCACGTGGTCCCGATGGATCACCCAGGCGTCGGGGAAGCGCTCCGGGCCCACGCCCGACAGCGGGTGTTCCCTCACCAGGTGGGCCGCCACCCGCCACTGGTCGAGGTGGTTGCGGACCGATTCGTCAGCGGCGACGTTGGTGCTGGTGGCCAACCGCCGCGCACTGTCGGTGAACACACCCCGGGTCGGCGCCCACAGCACCCCCGCCACCAGGACCACCGCCACGACCACCGCTGGGCGTAGAACCCCGGATCGGTGAAACCGCTCACGCCCGGACCACCACAGCCCCAGCCCAATGACCGCGGCGGTCAACGCTCCCAAGTAGCCGCCCCGGCTGGCGGTCATGGCCAACGCCACCATCTGGGCCACCAACGCCGCGGCAACAATCGCCCGCCGCCCCCTTCGGTCCCACGCCAGCAGACCCACGGTGACGGACATCGTCAGCACGAGATAGGTGGCCAGGGCGTTGGGTTGACCGATGGTGGCCATGACCCGATCGACGGGCAGGATCGATCCCCACCACGGATCCCACCCCTGCCGCTGGGCGATGGCGCAAGCAGCCACCGCGGTGCCGCCCGCGGCCACCAACCGGTGGATCCAGCGCAGTCGACGGGTGTTGGTCACCACCAGCGCCGCCACGATGAAGAACCCGAGGTAGAGCAACACACTCAGCAATCCCTGGTGTTGGGAGGGTTCACCCAGCAGGCTCATCCGAGGACGGTCCGACCGGACAGTGGCGATGACCACCAACAGCCCGAACAGACCGATCGGTATGCTGAGACCGGCGGGTGTCCGGCCCAGCGGACCGACCCCTTCCCGCCGACAACACGCCAGGAAAACCGCACTGACCGTGAGCACCGCCCACAGTGCCAACAACTTGGGCAGCACATAGTGATCGGGCCGATCGATCACCACCAGCAGGGGCACCGCTCCGGCACTAAGAGCCAGCAGCGCCACCACCACCACGGAGGGCCAGTCGAGCCGTTGGCGGACCTCGGAACGCAGACCAGCGTCGATCAGGTCCGGTTCACTGCCACGATCCCCTGGGTGGTCAGCACCGTCGATGACACCGCCAGACGCCGGCGGCTCAACGGTACGTAGCAAAGGACGTGCGGCCATCCTGACGGCGCTCCTCGCGGTCGTCGCGTTCGTCGCGGTCGTCGCGTTCGTCGCGTTCGTCCCGTTCGTCGCGATCCCCGTTGTCCACGGAACCGCCGCCGCTCCGAGAGTCCCGCTTCTTGTCATCGCCGTCCTTGCCCTTCGTGGGCTTGGTGGGAGGGCTGAGTACGGGGCTCACGTTGGGGCTCACGTTGGGGCTCACGTTGGGACTGATCGGGGGGCTGACGGTCGGACTGACGCCGGGGCTGAGGTCGGGGCTGACCTCGGGGCTCAGCGGATCGCAAGCGGGGCTGATCGCCGGGCTGAGGGTCGGGCTCAACTCCGGGCTCACGTCGGGGCTCAGGGCAGGGCTGGCCGCCGGGCTCACTTCGGGGCTCAGGGCAGGGCTGGCCGCCGGGCTCACCTCGGGCGAGAGCGGTTCCGCAGAGCACGCCGGATCAGGATCCAGGCCCAGCGCCAACCCCATGTTCAACGCCAGACCGGTGGCGCCACCCAACGCCAGGCCCACCGCCAATCCCCGCATGCCCCGCCGCCGAAATTCCACGCCGCCCATCCCTCCAACCGGGGCCGAGCCCCCTCGTGACGCCGCGGCGTCCCTTATCGACGCGAACCCGCGCCGATGCTGCATTTGAGGCGGACCGTACGGACGGACCTGGGAGCTGTCAACGCTGGCGGACGCCACGCCGACCAAGGTCCCGGGTCGTGGGACACAGGCCGATCGGGCGGAACACGTTGGCGATGACGCCGCGCTGTGGCAGGCTGACAGACGATGAGCACCGAACCGAGCTACCTGCCGCTACTCCGCCAGATCGTCAACGGCGAGTGCAACGCCGAGGTCTACCTGTCCGCCTGGGCGGAGACCACCCCCCGTGCCGATGTGCGCCAGATCATCGCCACCGTCGCTTTGCGAGAGGGTGAACACGCCAAGGCCTTCGAAAAGCGCATCTGTGAGCTGGGCCATGACGTAGCAGTTACCTGCACCGACCGAACCAACGAGCTGGCCGCCCTCGCCCGGGACCGCTCGCTCAGTGACCTCGAGAAGTTCCAGCGGATGGGCCTGGGAACCCCCATGGACACCACCAAACCGGACCGGTGGGCCACCTACTTCGATGACCAGACCATCGACATCGGCACCGGGGAGCTGCTGGGCCGTTTCGTGTCCGAGGAGCGCGACAGCGTCCGGTTGCTGGCGGACTGTTTCCAGGTGCTGAGCAGCGAGCCGGGGTCGGCCACCACCCCAGTCCCAGCAAACACGTCGGACCGGTTGGATCGCATCGAATCGCTGCTCGAAGCCTTGTCGGCCAAGCTCGCCTGATCATCGAGTGGGTGAAATTGCCCACACGAAGCCGCTCGGCACCTCATCGCGGCGTACTACGACTGGTGGGTGCTCTCCAGACGAGCCTTTGCTCGCACCGCTGTCAGTGGAACCGCGGCACTGCTCGCCGCCAACTCGATCTGGCGTGCCAGCGCCTCAGCTGACGCCCAGGAACAGCCGCCGGCCGCGCTGGACATACCGAGCCGTCTGTTCTCGCCGCCGTTTTTGTTGGGGTTTCTGCACCCCAGCACCAACCTGCTGACCACGCTGGCCGCCACCGAAGCCAACGTCGGCCGCCAAGCTGATGTGGTCCTGACCTTCGCCACCTTGGACGGGGCGCTGCATCCGGATATCCCGGCGCTGCTCGACGCGGGCTACGAGGTAGTGGTCTGCTTGGAATGGTGGGACAATTCCCGCCGGATCAGCGACACCCGTTTCACGTTGGCTGAGATCGCCCGCGGGGCCCACGACGCCGCCGCGGCGAGGTTCTGGCGGGCCATCGCCGCGCTGCCTCGACCGGTTCATCTGCGCCCGCTGCATGAGGGCAACGGTGACTGGTATCCGTGGGGGGCGTACAACCCGCTGTGCCGTTCGGTTGATTACATCCCGGCGTACCGTCGCATTGTCTCCCAGGCCTGGGACATCGCCGGCCGGGACCAGATTCGAACCCAGTGGTGCATGAACCGCAAGAACGGCCGGGACCGCACCACCCCCATCGCCGCGCTGTACCCCGGTGACGACATGGTGGACGAGTTGGTGATCAACGGCTACAACCGTCCCGAGTACGCCGCCACCATCGCGTTTGAAACCATCTACCGGCCCGCCTACGACCAGATGAAGGCCATCAGCTACACCAAGCCGCTATGGGTGGGCGAAACCGCATCCACGGAGATCCGTGGCGACAAGGCCGCTTGGATCGACGGACTAGCGCGCACCGTACGTACCAGTATGGTGTTCGACGCCATTACCTGGTTCAATCGCACCGTGACCCCGGCAACGGGCCCGGTGCGGGACTGGCCGCTGGACAGCAGCGTCACCTCACTTGAGGCCTTTCGTCGGTTGGCGTCGGTCCGCCGCGTCGGCTGATCCCACGGGACCGGTTCGGGCAGCAACACCGTCCACCACGCCGAAACGCCGGCCCGAAGCGGTCCGGACCGGCGTTTCGATGGTGGTGCGTGACGCCCGTGGCTCAGTCGGCGGCCACGGAGACCCGGCCGAAGCGATAGGGCTCCAGGGTCTCCTTGGCGTGATCCCGATAGGTGTTCCACTTGCGGCCGCCGTAGTACGCCAGGCTGCCGGGCTCGGCGTCACCATGGCCGTTGTAGTACGAGATGCAGTCCCGTAACGGGGCGGTGGCGATGTCCGCCTCGCGGCAATGCGCGCTGTACTCCTCTTCCGGCTCCTTGTGCACATCAACCACCTCGAGCTGCTGGTCCCGCATGGTGGTGAGCATCCAGGCGAGGTAGTCAGCGTGGGCGTCGATGACGTCGGTGAAGTTGAAGCTGCCGCCGCCGCCCTGGGGGCCGGTCACGATGAACAGGTTCGGAAACCCTGCGCTGTGCAAGCCCAGGAACGTGCGGGTGCCCTCGTTGGCCCACTTCTGGGTGAGGGTGTGTCCGTCTCGGCCCACGATCATCTGGAACGTGGAGGTGGCCATCCACTGGAACCCGGTGGCGTAGATCAACACGTCAAGCGGATACTCCACACCGTCATGGACCACGCCGCGCTCGTTGATCTCGGTGACGCCGATCGGGGCGGTGTCCACCAGGTGCACGTTGGGCTTGTTGAACGTGGGCAGGTATTCATCGTGGAACGTGGGTCGCTTGCAGCCGTAGGGGTAGTACGGCTTCATGGCGGCGGCGGTCTTGGGATCGATCACGATCTCGTCAATGCGAGCCCGGATCTGCTCCATGATGGCGAAGTTGTCATCGAGCTGCTTCTGCAGGAAGGCCTCCGGCGAGAGGCGCTCGGTGAGCCGGGCGGTTTCGCGGAAATCCTCCACCCGACCGGCGAGGTAATCGTCGTTGGCCTTGACCGCGGTGCGCAGGGCCGAGATGCGGGCGAAACGACCCCGCCGGGCCCGGGCCCAACCCGGCTCGTTGGACCACGCCGCGATCTCTTCGGGCGTGGTTTCGCGTTGATCGCGCACATCAATGGTGGAGGGAGTGCGCTGGAACACGAACAGCTCACTGACCACCTTGGCCAACTCCGGAATGACCTGCACCGCGGTGGCGCCGGTGCCGATGATGCCCACCCGCTTGCCTTCGAGTGGGATGTTGTAATTCCACCGTGAGGTGTGGAAGGACTCGCCCTGGAAGGTCTCCATGCCCTTGATACGGGCCAGTTTGGGGGTGGTGAGGATGCCGTTGGCCAGCACCACGAAACGAGCCTTCATCTCATCGCCGCGGTTGGTGAACACCGCCCACCGACCGCTGTCCTCATCCCACACCGTCTTTTCCACGGTGGTGTGAAACAGGCAGTGTTCGTAAAAGTTGAACTTCTGGGCCATCTTCTGGCAGTACTCGAAGATCTCGAAGCCCGAAGCGAACTTCATGGTGGGGAAGTACTCCATCTCTTCCAGCAGCGGGAAGTAGGAGTAGGACTCCACGTCACAGGCGATGCCCGGATAGCGGTTCCAGTACCAGGTACCGCCCACGTCGCCGCCCTTCTCGCAAAAGCGCACGTCGGCGAATCCGGCCTGGCTGAGCTTGTACCACAGCAACAGTCCGGCGAACCCGGCCCCGATGACCAGGACCTCGCATTCGTCATCGAGGGACTCACGGGGCACCGGGTCCGCGGAGTACGTGTCCTGGAGGTAGCGGGAGAACTGGCCCTCCATGGGCATGTAGTCCGCCGCGCCCCGGCGGGCCTCCTTGAACTCCAGGTACTTCGCCTGCTCGTCGGCATTGAACACCGCGCCGACGGGCTGCGGCGGCATGGTGGTGAGGCCCTCACCGGTCACCACGCCATAGCCCTTGCCGACGATGTTGCCGATCTGCTCCGCCCGAGTGTTGAAGACCTTCAGGCCGGTAGCCGGGTCGATCGAAATGGCCATCTGTTGGTTTCCCCAATCCCCACGCCCTGCAACGGGCTCCTGGCAGCTGCCGGCCGCGATCGTACCTGACCTGTCCGTCAGGTATCGACCCGACCCGCCGGACGGCTCAGGGGGCGTCGATATCAGGGGGTCTGGATGGCGGAGATCTCGAACTCGATGGTGACCTTGTCGCTCACCAACACCCCACCGGCGTCGAGGGCCGCGTTCCAGTTGACCCCCCAGTCCTTTCGGTTGATCACCGTCGAGCCCTCGAGACCCACCCGCAGGTTGCCGAAGGGATCAGTGGCGGTGCCGGTGAGTTCGACCTCGATGCTGACGGGTCTGGTGGTGCCCTTGATGGTCAGCTCGCCATCCACCTGGAACGTCCCACCACCATCGGACGCCCCGATCTGCCGGGCTGCCGTGGAAGTGAACGTGATGGTGGGGTAGGTGTCCATGTCGAAGAAGTCGTTGCTGCGCAGGTGGGCGTCACGATCAGCGTTGCGGGTGTCGATGCTGGCGGCCCGGATGGTCACCTCCAGGCGGGAGTTGGCGGGGTTGTCCGCGTCGAAGTAGCTGCTCCCCTCGAAGTCATTGAAGTTGCCTCGGACCTTGGTGACCATGGCGTGTCGGGCCACAAAGCCGACACGGCTGTGGGTCGGGTCGATGCTGTAGGTACCGCTCGCGGTGGTGCTGGTGCTGGTGCTGGTGCTCATGGAACGCTCTCCTCGGGATCAGACACGGTTGATACGTCAACTATCCTGCGCTCAGGGTCGTGGATATGTCAACCAACTTGGCTGTAGGATCGGTCACATGCCCAAGACCCGCTGGCTGAGTGCCGCCGAACGCCAGGCCTGGCGGAATTTCTCACTCATGCAGTTCCAACTGTCGGCATTGCTGGGGCGGGAGCTGGCGCCGAGTGGGCTGTCCTTCCAGGATTACTCGGTGCTGGCGGCGCTCAGCGATGAGCCCGACGGCCAGATGCGCCTGGTGGAGTTGGGCCGGGGTTTGGGTTGGGAGAAGAGCCGCATCTCCCATCACATCACCCGCATGGAGCAACGGGGGCTGGTGGCCCGGGTGCGCTGCCCCTCGGACCGGCGGGGTTGGTTCGTCACCATGACCGAGGACGGCCGCAAGACCATCGCCACCGCCGCACCGCAACACGTGGCCACGGTGCGCCGTCAGTTCATAGACCTGATCAGCGCCCAACAACTGGCGACCCTCGACGAGATCGCCCGAACCGTCCTCGATCACCTGCCCCATGAAGGCTGAGGTAACGGCAGCGGCCCAACCGGCTGAGGCCCCGCTGGTCACCACCCGGTTCCTTCTGCTGGTGCTTTCCTCGGGAACATACTTCTCGGGATGGGCCATGTTGTACCCGGTGCTGCCCCGTTTCGTACGGGACGAGTTGGGCGGCAACGGGGTGGCGGTGGGCCTGGCCATCGGGGCTTACGGCATCACCTCGGCGTTGGTGCGGCCCACCTGCGGTCGCATCGGGGACCGTCGGGGCCGGCGCATCCTGGTCATCGGCGGCATGGTGGGGGTGGCCGCCACCCTGGCCTCATACCACCTGGTCACCTCGCTGGCAGCGGCGTTCGTGGTGCGCTTGGCGTTCGGGGTGTTCGAGGCCGCGGCGTTTGTGGGTCTGGCCACCGCGGCGCAGGACCTCTCCCCCGATCATCGCCGGGGTGAGGCCGCCACCTACCTGTCGGGCTCCACGTTCATCGGGGTAGCGGTGGGCCCGGCGCTGGGCAACTGGGTCTGGGAACAGTGGGGATACGGAGCGGTATGGTCGGTGTCCACGTTGCTGGTGCTGGTGGGCCTGGCCTTCGGTTTGGCCACGCCCGCAGTGGCCCCGCCGCAAGGACCGCCGGCCGCCACCGTCTGGATCCACCGCACCGCACTGCTACCGGGCCTGGTGCTCGTGGGCGGGATCATCGGCTACGTGGGATTCGTGTCCTTCATCACGTTGCACGTCACCGAGCGGAACCTGGCCGAACCCGGAGCGGTGTTCGTGACCTACGCCGTGATGATCATGCTGCTGCGACTGTTCGGGGCCAAGCTGCCGGATCGTTACGGCCCGCTGCCGGTGGCCGCCGGGGGCCTGTGCCTGCTGGCCGTGGGGCTGTTCACGGTGGCGTTGGCCCGCAACACGGCCGTGCTGTTCGTGGGCATCGCGGTGTTCGCCTGCGGGGTGGCGCCCATCTTCCCGGGCCTGTTGTCGTGGGTGGTGGCCCGGGTCCCCGCCGCCGAGCGCACCCACGCCGTGGCCACGTTCTCAGCCTTTTTCGATCTGGCCATGGCGCTGGGCGGCCCGCTGGTGGGCCTGGTGGTGGCCAGCCGGGGTGAGGCCTGGGGCATCTTCAGTGGCGGCTGCGCGGCGCTGTTCGCGTTGCCCCTACTGGCCCGCCTGGCCCGACAGACCCGCCGCTCCGCCAGCCGTGGCGAGCTATACCAGTAGGTATGGCGCGGAACACGCCGGCGAAGCGTCAGACTTGTTCGTCCCTGACGATCTGTCCGCCGGCCAGGGTGATCCGGCGGGTGAGTCGGATCCGTTCGAGCAGGGACCGGTCGTGGGTCACCAGCAGCACGGTCCCGGTGAAGGTGTCCAGCGCCGCCTCCAGCTGTTCAATGGCCGGCAGGTCGAGGTGGTTGGTAGGTTCGTCCAGCACCAGCAGGTTGGCGCCGTTGGCCATGAGCAAAGCCAGGGCGCCACGGGTCCGCTCCCCCGGGGATAACGAGGAGCTGGGTCGCAACAGATGGTCAGCGAACAACCCGAACTTGGCCAGCAGGGTCCGGGCGTCGGGGTCGGTGAGGCTGGAGGCATCCACGAAGGCCCGCAGCAGGGTGGCGTCGCCATCGAGTTGGGTCCGGGATTGCTCCACTTCGCCCACCACCACCGAAGGCCCCAATGAGGCGAGGCCCGACTCCGGCCGGTGACGCCCGAGCATGGTGTCGATCAGGGTGGTCTTGCCGCTGCCGTTGGCGCCGAGCAGGGCCACCCGTTCGCCGAAGCCGATGGTCAGCTCGATGGGGCCCAGTTGGAACCGACCCTGGGTCACCACCGCAGCGTTGAGGCGGGCCACGATGTCACCGCTGCGACCGGGTGAGTCGATGGTGAGGCGCAGCTCCCAGGGCCGATGGGGCCGTTCGACCACCTCCAGGCGTTCCATGGCCCGTTGGGTCCTGGCCGCCTTCCCGGCGAGCTGTTCGGTCTGGTTGATCTTGAAGGCCCGGATGTTCTTGTCGGACTCATCGCTCTTGCGGGCCTTGCTCACCCCCTGGCTGGCCCATTCGCGCTCCCGTTGGGCGCGCTCGGCGAGGTCCCGCCGTTGGCTCTGGTTGCCCTCGTAGCGTTCCTGGGCGTGGAGCTGATCGCGGGAGCGTTCCGCCAGGTATGCCTCCCAGCCCCCGCCGTACTCGGAGGACCGGTGGGTGTACTCGTCGAGCTCCAGCACGTGGGTGACGGAACGGGCCAGGAACGTGCGGTCATGGCTGACCAACGCCACCGGGCCGCGCAGTTCGGTGACCCATCGCTCCAGCCGGTCCAGGCCGTCGAGGTCAAGGTCATTGGTGGGCTCGTCAAGGAGATAGATGTCGTACCGGCTGAGCAGCAACGCCGCCAGGCCCACCCGGGCCGCCTCGCCGCCCGACAGTGACGCCGTGGGCTGATCGAGCAGCCGTTCGTGCAGGCCCAACTCCGCCCAGACGGTGCCGATGCGTGACTCCAGATCGGCGGCACCGAGGGACAGCCATCGTTCCAGGGCGTCGGAGTAAATGGTGTCGGCATCGGGTGCGGCGGCGGCCAGGGCTTCGGTGGCGGCGTCGAGGGCGGCACCGGCCTGCGCCACGCCGGTGCGGCGGGCCAACAGTTGGGCGCAGGTTTCTGTGGCCGAGCGTTCCGGTTCCTGGCGGAGAAGGCCGATGGTGGCCGACGATGGGGTCAGGGTGATGGTGCCCTCGTCGAGGGGCAACTCGCCGGCCAGGACCCCCAACAACGTGGACTTGCCGACGCCGTTGGGTCCGATCACGCCGACCCGTCGACCGGGCGCCAGTGACACATCCACGGCGTTGAGCACCACCTCGGCGCCCCGCAGCACCGTGAGCCCACCGGCCTGCAGCACCGTCATCGGAACCCCACCTCACCCACTCGGTGGTCCTGCCCCGCACCGCGCCGGCGGCGCCTGGACCAACGCCCGACGCTACCCGTCCACCCGCCGCTGGCCGGCCCACGGGCGTCACCTTCGAGCGGTATCGCGGTTGGTACTACGCCGGTTGCTCGAACACACATTTCGTCACCGGAGAAACCCCGACGGGCCACAGCCAGCCCACCTGAACCGGTCGTGGCCCGGCATTTCGTCACCGGCGCAACGGGGGCGGTCCACGGGAGGGTGGCGGGTGGCCGGCGCTCGGTGGGTGGCGGCTACGGTCGGGGGGTGGACGGCGTGGATGGCGTTGAGCAGGACCGTGAGTTGATCGAGCAGCAGGCCCGCGAGGTGCTGCAACGCATCTTGGTCGCCCGGGGTGCGCTCAGCCTGGAGGAGCTGACCGGGGCGCTGGCAGCCGAGGAGCCGGAGCTGGCCGCCGGGCTGGTGCAGGACCGACCGGGCACCGAGCTGGGGGATCGCCTGCAGGGCCTCATCCGGGGGGCGGAGGAGTTCTGGCAGCTGGTAGACGGACGGCTGGCGGCAGTGTTGCATCGCCTGCGCCGGGCCACCTTCACGCACCTCGTGACTGCCGACGAGGTGGCCCGGGAGGCCATCGACCTATCGCCGGATCTGGTGGCGCTGGCCCTGCCCCGCACCTTCGAGCTGGACGGCACCGAGGTCCGCGTGAGTGAGCCCGAGCAGGACCTCCGAGCCGCCGCCGAGGGTTCGATCCTGGGCCCGGACGGGTGGCTGCGAGGCGCCGGCGTCAGCGCGGGATCCCTGGTGGCGGTGCGTTACGACGGGACTGTCGCCCGGATGGAACCGATCGGCGAGGACGGCCTGGATCCCGCCAGCTCGGCCGCGGCTGCCGACGCCATCGCCCAAACGGCGGAGCAGGTGTGGGATCAAACCAGTGCCGCCGGGGGTGGCGGGCCAGCGGGGCGCGCTCCGGAGCTGCACCATGTGATGGTCGAGACCATCGGACTTCATCCGGCCCTGTTTTCGACGGCGCTGGCGCCGGTGACGGCTCTGCTGACCCTCGCCGGGCTCCGGACACGCGAGGCTTGGGTCGGTCCCATCGATGAGGAATGGGCCACACCAGCCGAACAGGCCCGACGACGACGGCTGGAAGGGCTGCTCGACGGCGCCGACAGCTGCTGCAAACGTTCGGCGCGGGCGGCGCTGAAAGCCTGGCTGTCCTGGATGGAGGCGTCATCCACCTCGTCGTCGGACAGCAGCGCGGAGCAGTTGAAACACGTCGGCCCAGACGTGGCCGAGGACATCGACCACGGTCCGGTGGCGGCGATGCTGGTCGAGCTGGCCGTCATCGGTCGATCACTGCTGTCGTTGCGCCGCCTGGGCGAGTGGGCCACCGCCATCGCCGAGGCCACCGGGTCCGCCGAGTCAACCGGGGCCGCCCCCAACGCCGGGGTGGCCTACCTCCAAGCGGTCGGGGCGGACGCCAGCGGTGAGGGAGCCGCCGCCGAGGAGCACCTCCAAGCGGCGCTGCGCCGGACCCCTGATCATCCGGCTTGCCTGGGGTTCCTGGCCGAGCTGACCCAGGACCGCGGTGACGCCATCCGCTCGCTCGAACTCTTGCGCCGAACCGGCCGGCCACCGAGCGGACCGGCACTGGCGCAACTCGAACCGTTCCTGCCCAGCCGCAAAGTCGGCCGCAACGACCCCTGCCCGTGCGGGTCGGGCCGCAAGTTCAAGGCCTGCTGCGCCCGGGGACCGCAGGTGCTACCGGAGACCCGGGCGGAGTGGCTGCTGTCCAAGGCCTGCCGCTTCGTGTTGCGCACCGATCCCGGCTCGGTGCGTTCGTTGCAACAACTGTTCGGCATGACCGAACCGGGCGCTTCCGGTGAGATCCCGCCGACGGTATGGGACCTGGTGTTGTTCCCCCGTGGCCTGAGCCGCTATCTCGACACGCGGGGGCCGCTACTGCCGGCGGAGGAGTTGGACCGCGCCCGCAACTGGCCCGATCAACCGCTGCGGCTGCTCCAGGTGGTGACCCAAGGGTCCGACACGCTCCAAGCCACGGATCTGCGGACCGGTGACCCACTGCAGCTGGTTGGCCGTTCGTTGCCCTCGGCCATGCCGCCCGGTGACACGTTCCTCGGCCGGGCGCTGCCCATCGATGAGCGCTGGTTGCTGACCGACGCCATCCTGCCGGTGCCCGAAGCCGGTCGGGAGCGGGCACTGACCATGCTCGAAAAAGATGTCCGGGCCTTCCAGATCCTGGAGCTGCTGGTGGACATGCAGGTCGCGGCGCTCCGGGCCTAGATCCTGCAGGCATCGAAGCCGGGCCGCCCCGGGCGTGAAACGATGCGTCATCACGTCATCGCACACTCCTCCTGCGACAGCGGCCCCCACGGCGCGCTCCTTGTGGCTTGATCCCGGCGAGCCGCGCATCGGACTGGGTTGCATGCGGCTCCCCTCCCCCGAGCGGGTTGCGGAAACGGTGGCCGCGGCGGTGGCCGCCGGCACCACGGTCTTCGACACCGCCCGGGCGTACGGGCCCAACGAGCGGTGGTTGGCGGCGGCGCTGAAAGCCCGTGACGCTGGCAAGGGCCGCGGCGGGGTTCGCGTCGTGACCAAGGGGGGCATGGCGAGACCCGATGGTGCATGGCGGCCCGACGGCCGGGCCCGGGCCATCAGGGCCGATTGTGAGGCCAGCCTGGACGCCCTCGACGGTCTGCCCATCGATCTGTACCTGTTGCACGCCCCCGATCCGCGAGTGCCGTTGCGCACCTCGCTGCGGGCGTTGGCCGCGCTGGCCCGGGAGGGGTTGGTGGCCAGGGTCGGGGTGTGCAACGTGAACCTGGCCCAACTGGAGGAGGCGCTGGGGGAGGCACCCATCGCCGCGGTGCAGATCGGGCTGAGCCTCTTCGACGATCACCTCGAGCGCAGCGGGTTGCTGCAGCGCTGCGAACAGGCCGGGATCACGGTCATGGCGCACTCGCCCCTCGGTGGGCCCGGACGCGCCGCCCGGCTGTGTCGGCGTCCCGAGCTGGTCGCCATCGGCGCCGGTCGGGGCTGCGGCGGCGGCGAGGTGGCGTTGCGCTGGCTGTTGGACCTCTCCCCCAACGTGGTGGCCATTCCCGGTTGCACGCGGCCCGAGACCATTCGCTCGGCGATGGCATCCACGTCGGTGCCGCTCCCCATCGCCGAGCGGGACACCCTGCGCCGAGCGTTTCGTTGGCCGGCGGTGGGAACGGTCGAGGCCCGTGCCACCGCGACAGGGCACCGGGCGGCCGGAGAAGGCGGCGCTGCGGTTGCCGAAGTGGTGGTGATCATGGGCATTCCCGGCGCCGGCAAGACGCAGGCCGCGACCGCACTGACCGAGGCCGGCCATCTGCGGCTCAATCGGGACGAGCGGGGAGGGTCACTTCGGGGGGTCGTCGATGCCCTTGACCACGCTCTCGGTTCCGGAACCAACCGGTTGGTCCTGGATAACACGTACCTCACCCGGGCTGCTCGCAACGAGGTGATCGAGGTGGCACGCCGCCACGATGCCACCATCCATTGCCGCTGGCTGGACACACCGCTGGCGCAGGCACAGATCAACCTGACCCACCGCATGCTGGACACGCTGGCCGCCGCCGTGCCGCAGGACGTACCCTACGTACCCTACGGTATGTTGAGGATGGGGACCATGCCGGTTCTGCCCGACGCCGCAGCGTTGCGGGCTCTGGCACCACGGCAACCGGGGCTGCTGAGCCCCTCCTCCCAGATGCGGGCCCAACGTCAGCTCGAACCGCCGCAGCACGACGAGGGCTTCGACACCATCACCCGGGTCCCGTTTGCGCGTGAGCGGCCCGATGACAGCGCTGGCTCCGATGGCTCCGATCGGCCGGCGCTGTTGATCGCCGCCGCGGCGCTGGATCAACCCGGCGGGGCTGAGCAGGCATCCACCCTGTTGAGCGAGGGCTCCGGGCCGGTGTTGTTGTTCGGCTGGGATCCCGACGGGGACGGCGGCGAGGTGCGGACCAAGGCCAGCCTGCTCGTCGCCCCGGAAGGCACCGTCGTCGTCACCGCCCACTGCGCCCACCCCGGCGGGCCACCCAGCTGCTGGTGCCGGCCACCGTTGCCGGGCCTGGCGTTGGCCTTTGCCCGAACCCATGCGGTCAACCTGGTGGCCGCCACCGTGGTGGGCATCGGGCCGGCCCACCGCTCGATGGCCGCTGCGCTGGGGGCCACGTACGTGCAGCTGTGAGCAACGCTGCCCTCCGGGGGTGAACAGGTGACAAGATCTGGGTCATGGACGTTGGGTTTTTCACCATGAACACCGACCACTCGATCCCCATCGATCAACTGGCTCGGGAGTTGGAGTCACGAGGGTTCGAATCGATCTGGGTGGGCGAGCACAGCCACATCCCGCTGAGCCGTGACACCGCGTATCCTGGTGGCGGCGAACTGCCGGTGGCCTACAGCAGAATGTCGGACCCGTTCGTGTCCCTCATGGCCGCCGGCGCCGCCACCGAGCGCCTCAAGGTGGGCACCGGGGTGTGCCTGATACTGGAACGGGACCTGCTGGAAACCGCCAAGACCACCGCCACCTTGGACCGGCTCACCAACGGCCGACTGGTGATGGGCATCGGCTGCGGCTGGAACGTGGAGGAACTGCGCACCCACCAACCCGATCTGCCGTTCAACAAACGCTACGGGGCCATGCGGGAGCGGGTGGCGGGGCTGCGGGCGTTGTGGACCCAGGACGAGGCCAGCCATACCGGAAAGTATGTGAACTTCGGGCCGCTGTTGAGCTTTCCCAAGCCGCTGCAGTCACCGCATCCGCCGATCATGTTGGGTCACTGGGGCCCCGTCGGCATGCGCCACGTGATCGATTACGCCGACGAGTGGGGCCCGGTGGACTCCTTCTTCGATGATCCGGTGGCCCGCCTGGCCGAGTTCCGCCAGCAATGCGAAGACGCCGGCCGGGATCCTTCCACCATCAAGGTCTCGGTGTTCGCCACCGGTAAGCCGCACCTCAGTCGATTGGAGGCCTACCGTGAGGCCGGCGTGGCCCGGGTGGTGCTGGGCACCGGTCATCCGGCCATGCACCTGCCGGACAAGGCGCTGGGTTTCTTGGACCGTTACACCGACGCCATCACGCAGCTGGCCTGACGCCGCACTGTGACCACCCCCTCCGCCAGAACCACCATCCTGGGCGGTATGGTGATCACCGCCACCGAGGCCACCGTGGCCGATGTTCTGATCGAAGGCGAACGCATCATCGGTGTGGTGGCCACCGGGAGCGAACTGTCCGGTACGTTCGCCGCCGGCGCCGGCCTGGTGATCGACGCCACCGGTCGGTATGTGCTGCCCGGTGGGGTGGACGCCCACACCCACTTCCAGTCCGACGGCCAAGCGGTGCCGGTGCTCGATACGTTCGAAACCGGTACCCGGGCCGCAGCCCTCGGTGGCACCACCACCATCATCGATTTCGCCCAGGCGTCACCCGGTCAGCGCATGACCCAGGGCTGGGAGCGGTACCGGGCCATGGCCGACGGGCAGTGCGCCATCGATTACGGGCTGCACCTCAACTGTTTCGAGGTGGATGAGCACTCCCCCGCCGAGATGGACCGTTTGGTGGGCGAAGGGGTCACCAGCTTCAAGATGTTCATGGCCTACCCCGATCGGCTGTATTCCACCGACGCCCAGATCCTGCGCATGATGCAACAGGCCGCCGGGAACGGGTCCCTCATCATGATGCACGCCGAGAACGGCATCGCCATGGACCTGTTACGAGATCAAGCGGTGGCCCGCGGCGACACCGGACCGATCTGGCATGCCCGCACCCGGCCCCCGCTGCTCGAAGCGGAGGCCGTGCATCGGGCCTGTGTGCTGGCCCAGGTGGCCGGATCGCCGTTGTACATCGTGCACCTCTCCAGCGCCGAGGCGTTGGGCGAGATCGTCACCGCCCGGGACCGGGGCTGGAACGTGTTCGCCGAAACCTGCCCCCAGTATCTGTTCCTCGACCAGTCATTGCTCCTGGGTGACGGCGACGCGGCCGGCCGCGACACGTCCGGGGACTTCGCCGGGGCCCGCTACGTGTGCTCGCCGCCGCTGCGTCCCAAGGAGCACCAAGCAGAGCTCTGGCGGGGTCTGCGCACCGGGGATCTGTCGGTGGTGGCCACCGATCATTGCCCGTTCTGCTGGAGCCAACGGGAACTGGGCCGCACCGACTTCCGTGCCATACCGAATGGTCTGCCAGGGGTCCGACATCGGGTGGAGTTGCTGTACCAAGGGGCGGTGGCGGAGGGCCGGCTGAGCCTGAGCCGCTGGGTTGATCTGTGCGCCACCACCCCGGCCAAGATGTTCGGGCTACATCCCCGCAAGGGCACCATCGCCCCCGGCTCGGACGCCGATGTGGTGGTGTTCGACCCCCACGCCCCCGCCACCATCACGGCCGCCTCCCACGACATGAACGTGGACTACTCGGTCTACGAGGGCTTCGAGCTGACCGGCACCGTGCGCCACGTGCTGTTACGGGGACGTCAGATCGTGCGGGACGGCAGCTACGTCGGCCAGCGCCACGACGGGGTCTATCTGCCCCGGGCCATCCCCTCGTTGCTGCGCTGAGGCGGGTCCATCCGCCGGCGGGACCGGGGTACGGGGCCGGTAGCGTGGTGGGCAGCCGCCCGCCCGCCCAGTCCCCGCAGGAGGAACGTATGACCGCTGCCCCCGGGGGACTGCATCCAGTGCAGGTACGCCATCGTGGTCCCGGTCGGTACGTGCCCGCCGTCAGCTTGCACCACGCCGTGCAGTTACTGGCGGATCCGGGGTTGCAACCGGCGCGGATCATCGCCGGCGGCACCGATCTGCTGCTCGAGATCGAACGGGGGGTGCGCCGAGGGGTGGCCACCCTCATCGACATCAGCGCGGTGCCCGGCGCCGGCTCGATCACCGTGACCGACGGCGACGCCCGGCTGGGTCCCATGGTGACCCACAACGATGTGGTGGGTTCCGCAGCGTTGGTCATGCAGGCGTTGCCGTTGGCCCAGGCCTGTTGGGAAGTGGGTTCGGCCCAGCTTCGAAACCGGGCCACGGTGGCGGGCAACCTGCTCACCGCCAGCCCGGCCAATGACACCATCTCGGCGCTGCTGGCGTTGGGGGCCACGGCGGAACTGCACTCAGCCCGAGGGCTGCGGCGGGTGCCGGTTGAGGCCTTCTTCACCGGGTTCCGCACCACCGTGGCTGAACCGGACGAGTTACTCAGCGCCATTGAGGTGCCGCTGTTGGGAGCCGGCCAGCGTGGGATCTTCGTCAAGCTTGCCAACCGCGCCGCGCAGGCCATCTCGGTGTTGCACCTGGCGGTGGTGGTGGGGTTAGACGAGGACGGCGTGGTCCGTTCGGCCCGCATCGCCCTGGGCAGCGTGGCCGCCACCGTGGTGCTGGCCCCCGCAGCCGCCGAGGTACTGGTGGGCCGAACGCTGGATGCGGAGGCCATCGATGACGCCGCCGCCGCTGCCGCCGCCTCGGTTTCGCCCATCGATGACATCCGGGCCACCGCGGAATACCGGCGCCGAACCCTGCCGGTGGCGTTACGGAGGGCGTTGCACACGTTGGCCGCGGATCGCCAACGGGAACGCTGGCCGGTGCACCCACCGATGCTGTCCTCCGGCCATACCATACCGACTAGCACGTCCAGCGCCAGCGACGCGAGCGCGAACGCGACCGACGCCACCGCGACCGTGTTCGATGCGGGCACGGTGGTGACCGCCACGGTGAACGGGAAACGGCGGGCGGCGGCGGGGGCGGTGGGCGCCACGCTGCTGGAGTGGTTACGCGACGAGCTGGCGGTGTTGGGTCCCAAGGAAGGGTGCGCCGAGGGTGAGTGCGGGGCCTGCACCGTGTCCCTCGACGGGGCCGCGGTCATGGCCTGCCTGGTCCCCGCCGCCCGGGCCCACGGATCGGAGGTCACCACCGTGGAAGGCCTGGCCGAGGACGGGGATGGTGGCCTGCACCGTTTGCAGCAGGCGTTCGTGGACTGCGCCGCGGTGCAATGCGGATTCTGCACCCCGGGGTTGCTGGTGGCGGGGGCCCAGCTGCTGGCGGAGATCCCCCGGCCCAGCAAGGAGCAACTCCAACAGGGCCTGGCCGGAAATCTGTGCCGCTGCACCGGGTACACGTCGATCATTGCCGCCATGCAACAAGCCGCCGGAGCGGACCAGTGAGCGGGTCCCTGACGCCGGCGGTGCCCGGCATCGGTGAGCGGAGGGTGCGGGTGGATGCCGCGGCCAAGGTCACCGGTGCCGCCACCTACCCCGCCGATCGGTTTCCGCCCGGTGCGTTGGTGGCCAAGGTGGTGTTCACCAACCAACCCCACGCCCGTCTGGCGTCGCTGGATCTGGAGGGGGCCCGGGCCGTTCCCGGCGTGGTGGCCATCTTCGGGTCCGAGGACGTGCCGGTCAACGAATACGGGCTCACGTTGTTCGATCAGCCGGTGATCCTGGGCCTGCGCCATACCGGACGGTCCGCGGTGGCCTGTGACGTGTCGAGATGGGAGGCGGACTGCCTGGCGGTGGTGGTGGCCGAAACCACCCACGCCGCCGACACCGCCGCCGCCGCCATCATCGCCCACTGGGAACCCCTTCCCATACTGGATGGTATTGAGGCGGCCACGGCTGGGGACGCCCCCTTGTTGCACCCTGAGAACGGGCTGAGCTCGAACGTGTATGAGCACTACCGCATCCGCAAAGGAGACCCCGATACCGCCTTCGCTGCCGCCGCGGTGATCATCGAGGGCGACTACGAGTTCCCCTATCAGGAACACGCCTATCTCCAGCCCGAGGCCGCCGTCAGCTACCTCGACGATCAGGGTCGGGTCACCGTGGAGATCGCCGGGCAATGGGCCCATGAAGATCAGGAGCAGATCGCCCACGCCCTCGACCTTCCCCTCGATCAGGTCCGGGTGATCTATCCGGCCATCGGCGGGGCGTTCGGTGGGCGGGAGGACATGTCGCTGCAGATCGTGCTGGCGCTGGCGGCATGGCGGTTGGCCCAGCAGGGCGAGCGGCGGCCGATCACCTGCCGCTGGAGCCGGGAAGAGTCCATTGTCGGGCACCACAAACGGCACCGGGGTCGGGTGCACGCCCGGTTGGCAGCCACCGCCGAGGGCCGCATCACTGCCGTGGAAGCCACCGCCCACCTGGACTCGGGAGGGTATAACTACACCACCAACAAGGTGCTGGGAAATCTCCATTTGGGATTGGCCGGTTGTTACGAGGTGCCCAACGCCCGCATCGATTCCTACGCGGTGTATACCAACGCCGCCATCGGTGGTGCGTTCCGGGGCTTCGGTGGGCCCCAGTCCACGTTTGTGGCCGAAACCCAGATGAACAAGTTGGCCCACACCTTGGGGATGGACCCCATCGAGCTGCGTCGACGCAACGTGCTGCGGGAGGGTTCTGTCGGCATCACCCAGACGGTGTGGCCCGCCGGGGTGAGCCTGCCCGAGGTCATCGAGGAATGCGACCGCCGGGCCGGCTTCCGCTCACCGTTGGCCGCGGCCCCGCCACCGTTACCGTTCGGATCGTTGCCCGCGCAGCCCGAAGCCATCCGTCGGGGCCGGGGCATGGCCTGCGCCTTCAAGAACATCGGCTATTCCTTCGGCTTTCCCGAGCGCTGCGAAGCCGAGATCCGTCTGTACGGCGTCGATGATCCCCTTGCCGGCGCTGGCGATCCCCCACTCCCGGATCGGGTTGAGCTGTACCACGCTGGGGCGGAGGTTGGTCAGGGTTCGCATCAGGCCTTTCTCCAGATGGCGGCCGGCGCGGTGGGCGTAGCGGTGGAACGAGTGGAGGGTCACTTCGCCGATACCGCCACCTCCGGGGATTCGGGTTCGGTGTCCGCGTCCCGCATGACGTGGATGGCCGGCAACGCCATCCTCGGCGCCGCCGAAGAAGCCGACAAACGCTGGCGTGACGGGGATCGCCCGGCGGTTGGGAAGTTCCGTTTCACCCCACCGCCCACTGAGCCGCTCGACCCCGACACCGGCGCCTGCACCCCGAACTTCACCTATAGCTATGTTGCTCAGCACGTGGAGCTCAGCGTGGATGTGGAGACCGGGCATGTGGTGATCGACCGGGTGGTGTCGGTGCACGATGTGGGTCGGGCCATCAACCCGGCGCTGGTGGTGGGCCAGATCGACGGCGGCGTGGTGCAGGCGCATGGGTACACCCTCAGCGAGGATCTGCAAGTTCGAGACGGCCGCATCATGAATCCCCGTTTGTCCACCTACCTGATTCCCGGCATCGGTGACACCCCCCGTTCCATCGAAGCGGTGGTGCTGGAGTTGGCCGACCCCCTCGGCCCATGGGGCGCCCGGGGTCTGGCCGAGCTGCCGTTCATGGCCTACGCCCCCGCAGTGGCGGCCGCCCTGCACGACGCCACCGGCGTCTGGTTCAACCAGTTCCCGCTCACCCCATCGCGGGTTCTGGCAGGGTTGCGGCAACCGGCCCGTAGAGAGCCGTGATGGAGATCGACCGCAGATAGTTTCTCCAGACGGATTTGTCTTCAAGAGTGCAGGTTTCTACGCAGGGGCGGATGCGTTCGTTCGCGCGCCAGGAGACCACCCACGATGCGGCACGGGCAGTTGTTGGCTTGGCGGTCGCCGGCGTTTGTGGACGCCGACGGGTAACTTCTCCGAAGGGCTCCTGACCGGACTGATGACTGCGTCAGGCGTGCGGTGCGTTCATGTGAACGCATCCGGCTCGGCCCTGGGAGGGTGCCAGTATTGCGGGCCGAAGGTCTTGAGCCTGCCGGGCTAGCCCGATCCTTCCGTCAACCGCGATGTCTGCGCCGAGGGCGCCACCCCTCCGTAGTTGGCCTTCGGCGACGATGCCGTCGCCGGCCGCCCGTAAGGAGACGGAAGTGCGGTGGTCAGAACCGAGCCGACCCGGTGCAACACTCTGGCTGGGGTGTGCGGGTTGGGCGTCGCACGTTATCGGGTGCCTTCGGCGCACGACTCCGCATGATTTACGGGTGATCGATAGGGCCTTCTGCGCCGCAGGTCGCCCGGCGCCTCCGTGGATCACGGCTTCGGGCGGACAGTCCCGCGGCACACCGACGCGGCGATCGCGGAGCTGATCGCCGTGGCTGGATCATCCGCCGTGTGAGCGCGGTAGGAGACGTACCCGTCGGGTCGGACCACGACGATGCCCGTGCGGGTGATGCCGAAGGTATCGAGCCAGTCGTCTCCTGGCAGCCATTGCGTGGTGAACGGGACGTCCAGCGCGAGACGTTCGACGTCGGGGCGATTCGGGTGTTCGACATGCGCGAGAACGACGAAGGACTCGCCGAAGTTGTCGAGGATCGAGGTGCCGTCATCGAACGGGAAGTGGGGCGCTCGGTGCCCCGGCCTCGCCGAGGGGACATAGTCGTGGATCGGATCATCGACCAGCGGCTCTTGCGAGCCGTCAGGGACAATCGCGTCGGACCGGTAGATGGTTCCCAGGGATACGCCCAGTGCGCCCATCTTGAAGTTCTCGTCCCGGGTCTGACGGCCGATCTGGATGCTGGCCTCCGCCGCTCGGCGGGCGGCGGGACGCCGTTCAGCGTCGTAGGTTCGCAGCAGTTCCGAAGACGCCCAACCGTGAAGCACGCCAGCGAGCTTCCACGCAAGGTTGTGCGCGTCGGCCACCCCACCGTTCATGCCCAACCCGCCTGCCGGTGTGGTCACGTGAGCGGCGTCCCCAACCAGGAACACGCGGCCCTGTGAAAGGGACGTGGCCCATTGCGCGGTCGGCTGCCACAAACGGTGTGCGATGTACCGCACCGCAACGTCCGGGTCGCCGATCGCGCTGCGTACGAGCGCGGTGCAGTGCTCCTCGGTGAACCATTCCGGCGGCTCGTTCGGCACGTCCCTGGGAAGGAGCAGCACCCACCGTCGATCGTTGTCCACGACCGGGAACCCGCCACCGGGCCGCGGTTGGCGCACGCCGTAGATCACGCTGGAACGATCAGCGACACGATCCCGCAGCGGAGCATCAACCAGAATGCTCACTGAGTCACCGACCGGACCAGGCCCCTCGACGCTAATCCCGAGCCGCTCACGGGTCGTCCCACGAACGCCGTCCGCTGCGACCAGATACCGGCAACGAACCTCGAAGACCTCACCGGTCTCCACGCGGGTCACCTGGGCCGCCACCGCATCTGCGTCTTGCGCGAACGAGTCGAGCCGGCAGCCGAAGCGCACCTCGGCCCCTCTCTCGACCGCCACGTCTCGCAGGACCTGCTCGGTGATTTCCTGCGAGCAGATCATCCTGCGACACGGGCTCGATGCTTCGTCGCTCGGCTCCGCTCGCGGGAAACGCAGGAAGGTGTCAGATAGCAACGTGTCGCCTATGTAGAGAAACGACGTCTCCTCCGCCGGGAGCGCCACCGCAGCCAACTGCCGATCGGCGTCCCACTGACGAAGGATCTCCATCGTCCGGGGATTCACCCCGCGACCCTTTGGGAAATCGAGGGTCGACAGGTGCTGCTCGACAAGCAGGCAGTCGACACCGAAATGGCGCAGCCCGACTGCCATGGCCAGGCCGACTGGCCCGCCACCGACGATCAACACCTGCGTTCGCACCGAAGAATGCCCTACCACCCCAAGACCGTATTCGATCCCGCCCACAACGAAGTGCGAAGCCGAACTGCGCCGCAGCACCACGGCCCGAGCGGCGTGTTCGACCCCCGGCCCGATGCCTCGTGTGCGCCCCGATCCGGCGTTGTGGGGCACCCGGCACCGAGGCCGCCATGGCGGTCCCATGCTTCGCCTACGTGCGCGTCGGTGTCCTGGCCGAACGCGACAGGTCGACCGCCACCGGTCGTGCCATAACGGCCTGGCGCACCGTTCCCGAGATGCCGGACGGTCGCGGAAGGATGACGCGTCCCCGAAGACCGGGTGGCAGCGCTCGCCAGTGTCACGCCCGCTTGAGTCCCAGCCGAGATTGCGGCACCATGCTGACGTGTTGGAGGGTCTGCCATCCGTCGACTGGGAAGCAGTGCACCACGCATATGGACCCGCGGTCGACGTCCCTGACGACCTCCGAGCACTGATCTCGACCGATGCGTTCGTGCGGCGTGGGGCGATCCACCGGCTCTATGGATCAATCTTCCACCAAGGCACACGGTGGCGAGCTTCACGGCTGGCAGTGCCTTTCTTGATCGAACTCGCAGTCAACCCTGAGGTCCCCGAACGCGTTGCGATCATCAAGCTCATCGGCCACCTTGCAGTCGGGTATCACGAGGCTTTCCTCTGGGCTGGGCTCGACCCCAGCAGCCTCCAATCCGGAGAGGACGCGTACGCGAGAGGTGAGAACGAATTCGAGATTGACGAACTCGACGTCTACCGAGCCGTGTGCTCACACGCCGACGCGCTGCTCGCGCTGTGCGCCGACGACGACCCCCTTGTCCGACACCCAGCGGCCTACAACCTGGCATTTCTTCCTGACATTGGCGAGCGAGCGGTTCTCGCATTGGTCGGGCGGGCAGCGGCTGAGGACGGGACCCTACGGGCCAATGCGCTTATCGCCGTGGCTCTGCTCTGCCAGTCACTCGGACGCTCTGACCCAGTCGGCTTCGACCGCTACCTCGATAGCCCATCGCCGGCGGTCAAGTTCGGAGCCGCCGTCGCACGGGCGCGACTCGAAGGGCCGAGAGCCGATGACGCCATCACGGTGCTCATCGATGCGTTGAACTCTCCGCCCACTGACAAGCTGTATTGGAACGCAGGCGACCTTGTCGGTTTCGCTGCGACAACCCTCGCCGTTGCCCAGGGGCGATTCGGTGACGATCTCACCGCTCGCCTCTGCAGCTTGCTGCGCAACTCCCACGGCCCGGCTGCCGAGAACCTCGTCGTTCCGATCCTGCAGAGCCTGTTCCCCCGAGGCCCCCAAGACGTCCCAAGTAGCTCGTCCGAGCTAACCGTCGCGCAACGAATGGTCGTTGAGACGCTCGCGGCATCGCCGCGGTCATGGACGTGGGACGGCGTGAGATTCTCGAACTTCTCGCTAACGATGGTTCGCTGGGGCCTTCCTCGAAGCGCTGAAGACGCGGCTCGGTACCTCGGTGGTGCTCCCATCGAACAGCTACGTCCCGACCACAGGTAGGTGGACGCGTAACGACTGCAATCGCAGCGATTAGGGGGCCGTTCCCAAGCTTGCGGACTCGCGGAAGTGGGATGCGGTCACCAGGGTGCCGGTAGGGGGCACCCAATACCGTGCTCCCGAGGCACTCATCAGGCGTGAACGACCCGCACTACTCCGGCCCGAGTCCTGCGCTCGATAACTCGCCCAGTCGAGCGGCGAACACACCGCATCATGCCCGATACCGGACGGGGCGATCGACGCTGACAGCGCTCCCGTAACCGTCGAAGTCCGGCGCGGACACAGGGACCCACCCTCGCCTTGACCGCGGTGGGTGACCACTTGGCCGACCGGGCTGCTGTTGACCGCCGGCAGCAGTGTCAGATCAGATCAGATCAGATCAGCAATGAGACACCGGTCGGTCACCGCTGCCCGGGGACGGCCGATAGGAGCTTCCACGCAGATTCGATGTCACACCCTATACGTACACTTGTTTCATGACACAGATAGACGTTTCTGCGTTGGGGGTGCTGGCGGTGGAGGAGTTCGACCGGCGGGGACTGTACCAACGGTGGGAGTGCCGAACCTGCGCCCAATGGTTGATGCGGCATTGCTCGCTGGACATACGCGCCGCCCACGACAAGGTCCGGGTGGCCCGCGCCATCGAGACCCTGCCGGTCATCGCCGCCGGATTCGCCGCCGGGGAACTTTCCTACTCCAAGGTCCGGGCCATCACCCGTGTGGCCACCCCCGCTGATGAAGCTGTATGGGTGGACATCGCCCGGTCAGCGCCCACCACCGGCCTGGAACGGATCGTGGCCGCCACCCGCCGCGCCGTTCAGCTGAACGCCGGCACCGAAGCATCCCGCCAAGCCCGTCGGGGCGTGGTGTCCCGGTTCAAGGAAGACGGCATCGTCACCACCATGGTGCGGCTGACCGTTGATGAACACGCCCTGCTGACCAACGCCATCAACGCCGTGTTGGAACCCGACCTGCACCGTTCAGCAGAACAACGCCGAGCCGACGCCCTCCCCGAGGTCGCAGCCCGGTTCCTGGACGGCACCCACCGCGATGGACCGGACCGTCCGGTCCGCACCGCTGACCGCTACCAAACGGTGGTCCACGTCGACGCCAACCTCCTGACCGCCACCACCGACACCGACACCGACACCGACACCGACACCGACACCGACACCGAGCGTCACGAGGGCGTCAGCGACCATGGCTGCGCCGGCAGCTCGGGCCGGCCCGACCCAGATCAAGCCCCCGTAGGGCAGGCCACCGTGGACGGTCGTTCGGTACCCATCGACACCGTCCGGCGTTTGTGCTGTGACGGATCGGTGGTGTGGCTCTTGGAGAACCCCAACGGCGAACCAGTCGGTATGTCCACCAAAACCCGCACGGTCCCCGCACCGCTGCGACGGGCGTTGCACACCCGGGACCGCATGTGCCGATTCCCCGGCTGCACCCACACCGGTTGGCTCGACGCCCACCACCTCATCCACTGGGCCAACGGCGGACCCACCACCCTGGACAACCTCGTCCTGCTCCGCCGCCACCACCAGCGGTCCGTCCACGAAGGCCAATGGCAAATCGAACACCTCGATGACGGCCTGCAATTCACCAGCCCCCACCGCTGGGCTCTGCGCACGCGGCAGAAGAGGACCGAGCCGACGGACCGTCCATGCCAGAGCCGGAGCGAGCGCGAGTGGGAACAGCGTCAGGTCCGGCGTCACTCGGCCAGTTGGAATCCTGCAGATACACGACGGTGCCACGCCAGCATTTCTTCCATGCGGGGCGAACACAGCTGACCGGACTCCACCACCGGGGTCCCGGCCACCACCGTATGGTGCGCCGACAACGGTCCGCAGCGCAGGAATCCCTCCACCGGGTCCCCGATGACCCCGGCAAAGGCGGGACCGTCCAGCTTCCAGGCGACCAAATCCCCGGCGGCGCCGACGCGTAACTGGCCCAGCTCGCCAGTGCGACCCAAACATGCCGCCCCACCACGCGTGGCGATATCCAGGGCGTCCCGGGCCGACATGGCATCCGCGCCAAGACGCAGCTTGCCCACCAACATGGCCAAACGGGTTTCCTGCCACAACGACGCGGCATCCGCCGACGAGGACCCGTCGCAGCCGATGCCCACCGGGCTACCGGCGGCGCGCAACTCCCCTACCGGTGCCAGGCCCGACGCCAGGATCATGTTGGAGCTGGGGCAGTGGGCCACACCCACTCCGGCGGCGCCCAGGCGTGTGATCTCCGCCGCGCTCGGCGTGACGCAATGAGCCACCCACGCCCGGTCGGTACACCAACCGGTATGTTCGAACTGCTCCACGCAACTCCGCCCGAAGCGTTCCATCGAGAAGCGGTCATCTTCAACGTTTTCGGCCAAATGGGTGTGCAGCCGAACATCAAGCGTCTCGGCCAACTCGGCGCTGCGGATCATCAGATCGGGCGTCACCGTGAACGGGGAGCACGGGGCCAACGCCACCCGCACCATGGCCCCCACCGACCGGTCATGGTGGCGGGCCACCGCGGCCTCGCTGCGGGCCAGGATCTCCTCCTCGTCGCTCACCACATCGTCGGGGGGCAGGCCGCCATCTTTGACCGACAAGCTCATGGACCCGAAGGTGGGATGGAACCGCAGACCCAGATCCACCGCGGCCGCGATCTCCGCCGACAACAGATCGCCGGCGCCACGGGGATGCAGGTACAAGTGATCGGTGGACGTAGTGCAGCCGCCCAACGCCAACTCCGCCAGCCCCACCCAGGCCGACACATGGGCCGCCTCCTCATCCAGCCGCCGCCAGCGGGGATAGAGCGTCTGCAACCAACCGAACAGCGGCGCCGAAGTCATGGGCGCCCAGGCCCGGGTGAGGTTCTGGAACAGATGATGATGGGTGTTGATGAGCCCCGGGGTCACCAGGCATCCGGCCGCGGACAACCGACGGATGGCCTGCGGGGGCGGGTCCCCGGCACCACCGATCCCGCTGACCAGCCCCCCGGTGATCGCCACCCATCCACCGGCGAGCTCCCGACTTGCATCGTCCATGGTGGCAACGAGCAGCGCGTCGTGCACCACCAAATCCGCCGGCACGCCAGGGGTCACCCGGTTTGCGCCAAAGCCGGGGTCAGACATCAGCGATCGGGGCAACGGTGGGCTGGAGATGCATACAGGCCATCGACCACAACGCTATCGGCCCCGTTGAGATGCCTTGTCACCGCACCGCGAACAATGCCACGGCGCCGCGCCGCTGTTGACCCACCGCAAAGTACGGTGCCAGCATGGGTCCCGTGCGCCGCAGTGAGGTCGGCCCTCTCCGCATGGACACCTCCCGCCTCTTGGGGCGCCTCTTCGAGCTGGGTGCCATCGGTGGTCTGCCCGGCGGTGGCTGTGCCCGCCTGGCGCTGACCGATGCCGACCGGGCCGGCCGAGACCTGGTGGTCAGCTGGATGCACGGCCTCGGCCTGCAGGTGGGCACGGACCAGCTCGGCAACGTCATCGGCGTGCGGGCGGGCCTGGAGAACGGCCCGGCGGTGATGATGGGCTCCCACATCGACACCGTGGCCACCGGCGGGCTCTATGACGGCAACCTCGGCGTGCTGGCCGGGCTGGAGGTCATAGAGGCGGTGGCCGCAGCCGGCATCACCACCCGGCGGCCGTTGGCGGTGGCGCTGTTCACCAACGAGGAGGGTGCCCGTTTCGCCCCCGACATGCTGGGCAGTCTGGCCTTCGTGGGCGGCCTCTCCACCGAAGCGGCCCACCAGGTGGTCGGCATCGACGGCGCCCGGGTCGGTGATGAGTTGGCCCGGATCGGCTACCTGGGCCCGCTGCACTGCCCGGGCCCGGCACCGTTCGCCTTCGTGGAGCTGCACATCGAGCAGGGCCCGGTGCTAGAGGACCACGGCATCACCATCGGCGCCGTGACCGGTGTGCAGGGCATCTCGTGGCAGCGGTTGATCATCACCGGACGCTCGGGCCACGCCGGCACCACGCCCATGCACCTGCGAGCAGATCCGGGGTACGTGGCCATGCGGCTGGCCACCTTCGTGCGGGATCTCACCGCCGAGCTGGGCCCGCCGCTGGTCGGCACCGTCGGCCGTCTGGAGCTTTCTCCCAACCTGGTGAACGTCATCCCCGCCACCGCCACCCTCACCGTTGATCTGCGCCACACCGACGACGCCGTCTTGCGCCATGCCGAAGGACGCCTGGCGCAGGAGATCGCCAAGGTGTGCGCCGAGGAGGGCGTGACCTGTGCCGCCAGCACCCTGGCCCGCTTCGAACCGGTCGATTTCCACCCGGCCATGATCGATCTCATCGAGGCCACCGCCACCGGGTTGGGCCGGACCACGCAGAGGATGCCCTCCGGTGCCGGCCACGATGCCCAGATGCTGGCACGGGTCTGTCCCGCAGGGATGATCTTCGTGCCCAGCGTCGGGGGCATCAGCCACAACATCACCGAGCATACCGACCCGGATGATCTGGCCGCCGGGGCGGAAGTGCTGGCCGCGGTGGTCCTTCACCTGGCCCAGGCAGAGGACCCGTGGGCCGCCACCTGAGCGTGGCCGCGGCCCAGATGGGCCCGGTGCAGCGCCATCACACCCGGGCCGAGGTGGTGGAGCGGCTGATCCTCATGCTGCGGGAAGCGCATGGGAGGGGGGCCCAGTTGGTGGTGTTCCCGGAGTTGGCGTTGACCACGTTCTTTCCCCGTTGGTTCGTGGAAGACATCACCCAGGCCGATCATTTCTACGAAACCGCCATGCCCAGCCCCGACACCCAGCCCCTCTTCGATGAGGCCCGCCGTTTGCAGATGGCCTTCAGCCTGGGTTACGCCGAACTGGAGCGACGGTCCGACGGCAGCACCCATCGGTGGAACACGGCGCAGCTGGTAGGTCCCGATGGCATACCGATCGGCGCGTTCCGAAAAGTCCACATTCCCGGGCACGAGCAGCACGAACCCGACCGGCCCTTCCAACATGCCGAGCGGTACTATTTCGAGCCCTCTCCGGACGGCTTCGGGGTGTGGCGGGCCTTCGGCGAACTCAACGCGCTCATCGGCATGATGATCTGCAACGATCGGCGCTGGCCCGAGGCCTACCGGGTGATGGGCCTGCAGGGTGTCGAGCTGATCCTGTGCGGGTACAACACCCCCATCCACTACGCCCCCGACCCCAGCCAGGACATACTGCAGGGTTTCCACAATCATCTGGTGATGCAGGCCGGCGCCTATCAGAACGGCACCTGGGTGGTGGGCGTGGCCAAGGGCGGGGTGGAGGAAGGGGTGGACAGCCTGGCCCAATCCGCCATCATCGCCCCCTCCGGTCAGATCGTGGCCCAGACCCTCACCACCGGGGACGAGGTGATCGTGGCCCGCTGTGATCTGGATTGGTGCCAGCGTTACAAGGCGACGCTGTTCGATTTTGACCGGTACCGCCGGCCCGAGGTCTACGGCCGCATCACCGCACAACGAGGCGTGGAGCTTCCGCCGTTACCGCCAGGGGAAGGTGATGCGCCATGAGCGTGGAGCTGAACGTGGAACTGAACGTGAACGGCACGCTGGTCCGGATCCGGGGGCACCATCCCCATCTGCTGTCCGCCTTGCGTGACGAGCTGAACCTCACCGCCGCCAAGGACGGCTGCTCACCCTCGGGACAGTGCGGCTGCTGCACGGTGCTTATCGACGGTAAGGCGGTGGTGGCCTGCCAGCAGTCGCTGGACAAGGTGGCCGGGAAGGCGGTGGTCACCCTCGAAGGCGTGGATGAGGCCGAACGAACCCGTTTCGCGCAGGCCTTCGCCGCCTGTGGGGGTTTGCAGTGCGGGTTCTGCATTCCCGGCATCGTCATGCGGGCCAAGGCACAGATCGACCGCAAGGGTGCCGGGCTCGAGCGGGCCGACATGGCCCGTCATCTCGGCGCCCACCTCTGCCGTTGCACCGGGTACGTGAAGATCCTCGACGCCATCGAGGCGGTGGCGAAAGGCAAGCACTGCGAGATACGGCCCGCCGCCGCTCCCGGCCTTTCCGGAGCCAAGTACGAAGCGGCGGCCCTCACCCTGGGCGACCGTGACTTTGTGAGCGATCTGCGGGTGCCGGGCCTGCAGCACGCCGCGCTCACCTTCACCGCCCACGCCCGAGCCGACGTGATGGCCATCGACACCGCCGCGGCACGCGCCGCCGAGGGCGTGGCGGCCGTGTACACCGCCGCCGACGTGCCCGGTGAGTTGCGGGTGGGGATCATCCACCAGGACTGGCCGGTGCTGATCCCGGTGGGCGGGCGGACCTCCTACGCCGGGGACGTGTTGGCGGTGGTGGTGGCGGACACCCGGGAGCAGGCCCGGGCGGCGGCGGCGCTGGTCGAGGTCACCTACCACGTCCTCACCCCCTTCACCGACCCCGACGTGGCCCTGGGCAGCGACGAACCGGCGGTGTGGGGCACCGACTCCAACACCCTGAGCATCAGCGAATACCACCGGGGTGATGTGGACGCCGCCCTGGCCACCAGTGCCCACGTGGTGCGGGAGACCTTCCGGACCCAACGCATCGAGCACGCCTTCCTCGAACCCGAGTCCACCCTTGCCATACCGTCCGGTACTGGCGAGGATCGCACGCTGCACGTGTATTCCGGCGGCCAGGGGATCTGGGATGATCGCAATCAGATCGCCTCGGTGCTCGGCTTGGACCACAGCCGGGTGACGGTGGAGCTGGTCACCAACGGCGGGGCCTTCGGCGGCAAGGAGGACATGGCCAACCAGGCCCAGACGGCGCTGGCGGCATGGCTGATGAACCGACCGGTCTGTTGCACCCTGTCCCGGGAGGAGAGCCTGCTGCTGCACCCCAAGCGCCACCCCATCCGCATGGAGGTCACCGCCGGGTGCGACGCCCATGGCATGCTCACCGGTATGCGCTTCCGGGCCGTTGGGGATTCCGGGGCCTACGCCAGCGTGGGCATGAAGGTGCTCGAGCGCGCCGCAGGGCATTCGGTGGGTCCCTACCGTTGGCCGGCGGTGGATGTGCATGCCACCGCGGTTCGCACCAACAACCCCATTTGCGGGGCTTTTCGGGGTTTCGGGGCCAACCAGGCCCAGTTCGCCACCGAGGGCTGCTTGGACCGACTGGCCGAGCTGGTGGGTTTGTCAGGCTGGGAGATCCGGGCCCGCAACGTGATCCGTCCCGGTGACGTGTGGGGTCCGGGCCAGGTCATGGACGACGGTAGCGCCGGCGCCGGCGCCTGCCTTGATGCCATCCGTGACCGCTACCACGCCGAGCGGGCCGCCGGAAAGGCCATCGGTTTGGGCCTGGGCCTGAAGAACGCCGGCCTGGGCAACGGCTTCAACGAGGTGACCAGGGCGTGTGTGCGCTTCGCCGCGGAGGGCACCGTTGACGTGTTCCATGGCTGGACCGACATGGGCCAGGGCATCCACACCATCGCCCAGCAGGTGGCCGCGGCCGAGCTGGGGGTGGACCCCGAACGCATCCGGGTGGGCGTGGACACCCGCCGGGAGCTCGGCCTGGGTCAGACCACCGGCTCCCGGGGCACGCTGATGGGCGCCGGGGCGGTGCAAGCGGCATGCCGGGCGGCCCTGGCCGATGGCTGCCGGCCCGAGGTGGACTATGTCGGTGAGCACCGGGTGGACTGGACCCACAAGTTGGGCACCCCCGGCATCGAACATCCCATCATCCACGCCGCGTTCAGTTACGCCGCGCAGTTGGTGGTCATGGATCGCGCCAGCGGGGAGATCGAGACCGTGGTGGCGGTGCATGACGTGGGCAAGGCCATGAACCCGTTGCTGTGTGAGGGTCAGATCGAAGGGTCGGTGCACATGGGCCTGGGATACGCCCTCAGCGAGGACTTCCCGGCGGACCCCGAGACGGCGTTTCCCACCAACATGACGTTGCGGTCACTGGGCATCCTGCGACCCAAGGACGTGCCACCCATCGAGGTGCAACTGATCGAGGTGCCCCAGCCACGATCGCCCTACGGCATCAAGGGCGTGGGCGAGATCGGCCTGGTCCCCACAGCACCGGCGGTGGCCGCGGCGCTCCATGACCTCGACGGGGTCTGGCGAGCCACCCTTCCCATGCGTCGCGGTACGGAACCAAGCGGTACGGACCGGTCGGTATGAACCCCGCTGCGGGCTCTGATGGGTGATACCACGCCGGGGCTGGTGTGCGCCCACCATCATCTGTACTCGTCCCTGGCCCGGGGGATGCCGGCCCCGCCGCGCCAACCGGTGGACTTCCTGTCCATCCTGCAGCAGGTGTGGTGGCGCCTGGACGCAGCCCTCGATGAGGACCTGTTGCACCACAGCGCCCTGCTCGGCGCCACCGAGGCGCTGCTATGCGGCACCACCGCCATCATCGACCATCACGAGAGCCCCGGCGCCATTGACGGCAGCCTGAGCGTGTTGGCCGGGGCCTGTGAGCAGGTGGGGGTGCGTCTGGTGGCCAGCTATGGAGCCACCGATCGTTGGGCGGACGACGGCACCTTGGTCCCGGGTGATTGGGTCACGGCGCCCGCTCGCATGACTGATGGCGCCCGCCGGGGCCTGGCGGAGTGCGAGCGGTTCATCCGCGCCGGCGGTCGGGGGATGGTGGGACTGCACGCCGCGTTCACCTGCAGCGACGAAACCATCGAGACCGCCGCCGGCCTGGCCGCCGACCTCGGCGTCGGGGTCCACGTGCATGTGGCCGAGGGCCTGATCGACCGCCACGCCGCCGCCCGACTGCAGCCCCACGCCACCGCCGACTGGTTGCTGATCCACGCCGTGCACCTCCAAGGCGAGCCTCAGGACGACCCTTCCCGCAGCGAGCGGCGCGGAACAATGGTGCACAACCCCCGGTCCAACCTGAACAACGCCGTGGGGTATGCCCACCCGGCCCGGCACACCAACCCCGTGGCGCTCGGCACCGACGGCATCGGCGCCGACATGCTCGAGGAGTTCCGTCTGGCCTACGCGCTGCACCGGTCCCACGACGTGACCGCCAGCCCGGACCAAGCCTGGTCCTGGTTGAGCACCGGTTGGCGGTTGGTGCCCGAGGCGCAACAGGACCGGGTGCGCTGGAACTACGACCACGCCGACGAACCGTGGCACGTGGCCTACACCCCCGGCATCAGGGCTGTTGAGGTTGTCCGGGCCGATGGTGAGGTGCTGCTACGCGACGGCCGGCCCACCCGGCTGGATCTGGAGGAGGTCCGGGCCCACGCCGCAGAGGCCGCCGCCCGCCTGTTCGCCAAGCTCTGACCCACCACCTGACCCACCGCCTGACGCAACGCCTGACCCACCGACTGTCCCGCCCCGATCGAAAGCTGCTGCCATGGCCCAGCCCGTTGCCCTCTACCTCCAGGACGCCCATTCCATACGGGATGGTGCGGCGTTTGCCAGCTACGCCGAGTCCAGGGGATTCCACGCGGTATGGCAGGCCGAGAGCCGGCTGGTGCGGGAGGCCACCGTGCCGTTGGCGGCGTTCGCCATGGCCACCGATTCGATCAAGCTGGGTTCGGGGGTGGCGGACTGCTGGAGCCGCAACCCGGCCCGGTTGGCGGCCACGTTCTCCACGTTGGATGATCTGGCGCCGGGCCGGGTGTTGTTGGGCCTGGGTGCGTGGTGGGATCCGCTGGCGGCCAAGGTGGGCATCAATCGACGCAAGCCGCTCACCGTGATGCGCGAGGTGGTCACGGTGTGCCGGGCGCTGCTGGCCAATGAGACCGTCACCTTCCACGGCGACTACGTGCACCTGGACGGGGTGGAGTTGGACTACGTCTATCAGGAGCGTCGGGCCAAGGAGGTGCCCATCTACATCGGCGCCACCGGCATGAAGATGATGGAGTTGTGCGGCGAGATAGCGGACGGCGCGCTGCTGAACTATCTGGTCTCACCGCAGTACAACCAGGCAGCGATGGAGGCCCTGGCCATCGGCGCGGCGCGGGCCGGACGCCGGATGGAGGACATCGACCGGCCGCAGTTGGTGGTGTGCTCAGTGCATGAGGATCGCCAACGGGCCCTGGACGCGGCCCGGTTGATGGTCACCCAGTACCTCGGCCAGCAACCACACATCATGAA
This sequence comes from Acidimicrobiales bacterium, assembly GCA_046155365.1. Lineage (GTDB taxonomy): Bacteria > Actinomycetota > Acidimicrobiia > Acidimicrobiales > CAIXPF01 > CAIXPF01. The sequence goes on from JBJXFH010000171.1 coordinate 40,132, forward strand.
GGCCTCCGGTGTTCCCCAATCCCTGCTGGATCGGGTGGGTGAGGTGTTGACCTGGCCCGCCACCCACGAACAGGTGGTGGCCGCGGCCAAGCTGGTACCCGACGAGATCGTGCAATCCCTCACCGCATCAGGCACCGCGGCCGAGGCCCGGGAACAGGTGGCCCATTACATCCGCCACGGTTGCACCTGCCCGGTGCTGTACCCCCTCGGTGACGTGCATGCCACCATCGATGCCTTCGCCGATTGGGAACTGTAGAAAGCGGAGAACTCCCTTATCCCAAGGCTTTCAAAAGGGCGTCGGATTCGGCCACGGCGCCGAACACCCCTCCTTGCATGGTGATCATGTGCAGCGCCGCCCGGTAGTTGCCCACGTCGGTGGCGCCGGTGCAGTCACTCAGCAGCAGGCACTCGTACCCCCGGTCATTGGCATCGCGCATGGTGGTGTGCACGCAGACATCGGTGGTGATCCCGGTGAACACCAGATGGGTGATCCCCCGGGTGCGCAACAACAGTTCCAGATCGGTGGCGTAGAACGATCCCTTGCCTGGCTTGTCCACTACCAACTCCCCGTCCATCGGCGCCACCTCCGGCACAATCTCCCAGCCGGGCTCGCCCCGCACCAGGATGCGCCCGGCCGGGCCGGCGTCACCGATGCCGGCCCCGATGCGCTTGGATCGCCACAGCTTGTTGGCCGGACAATCGGACAGATCCGGCCGGTGCCCCTCCCTGGTGTGGATCACTGTCCAACCCTCCCGGCGCACGGCGTCAAGCACCCGGGCGGTGGGTTCGAGGCCCGAGCGGGTCAGGCTCAGGTCATAGCCCATCCGGTCCACATACCCACCGGGACCACAGAAGTCCACCTGCCAATCAATGCACAGCAGGGCGGTTCGGGCCGGGTCGATGGACCCGTCGTAGGGCCAGGGGTAGGGGTTGGCGTCAACGATTCGCTCGCTCACGGGCGCTCCAGTTCAGTTCGGGGACGGTGATACCACGCGGTACGGCGGGCGACCATGGTCCGGCAGATGCGCCGAAGCAGGGTCGCCCGCCGCGTCAGTTCCGTGTCAGGCCTTGGGGATGTTGCCCACGACGCCCTCCACGAAGTAGTTCATGGCGTCCACCGCCGCGGCGTCCAGGGTGGTGCCGGCGGGGACCACCTCCTTACCGTCTTGACCCTTGAGCGGCCCGGTGAAGACGGACTTGTTGGTCTGGAAACCGGCTTGGGCCTTGGTCACCAGGTCCTGCACGTCCTTGGGCACCGATGGTCCGAACGGCGAGAGCACGAAGGGGTTCTCGCCGCTACCGAAGCCCGCACGATAGTTGGCGTTGTACTTGGACCCGGTGAAACCGCCGTCAAGGGCGGTCTTCACGATGTCGGCGTACATCGCACTCCAGGTCCATTCGGAGCCACCGATCCAGCCCTTGGGCGCCAAGCTGGAGGCGTCGGCGTGGTACCCCACCACCATGGCCCCGGCGGACTCGGCGGCCTTCACCACGGTGGCCTGGCAGTCCTGGTGTTGGGTGAGCACGTCCACCCCCTGGTTCAGCAAGCTCTTGGCGGCATCGGCCTGCTTGGCCGGATCACACCAGCTGGAGGTGTTCACGGTGATGGTTTCCGCCTTGGGATTGACCGACTTGGCGCCGAGCTGGAAGGCGTTGATGTTGGCCAAGGTCTGGGGAATGGGGAAAGCGTAGACATAACCCAACTTGTTGCTCTTGGTCATCTTGCCCGCGGCGATACCCGCCAGGTACACCGGCTGGTAGACCGTGCCGAAATAGGTACCGATGTTCGGGCCGGGGGCTTCGGTCATGGTGTTGCCCTGCTGCACCACGGCCACGTCGGGATGGGCCGCAGCCACCGTCTTGGCGGCGTCGAGGTGCCCGTAACTGGTGGCGAAGAGGATCTTGGCACCCTTGTCGATCATGCCCTCCATGACCCGTGCCGCCTCGTCGGTTTCTGGAACGTTCTCCGCGGTCAGGATCTCGAGGTCGGGGAAGGTCTTCTTGAGATCCTGGGATCCTTCGTAGGCCGCCTGGTTGTACCCGAAATCGTCCTTGGGACCCACGAAGATGAACCCCACTGCCTCCGATCCCGCGCCGGGCCCGTTACCCGCTGCGGCGGCAGCACCGCTGGTTTCTGTTCCCGCCCCGCCGGCAGCGGTGGTGGTGCCGCTGTCATTACTGCTACACGCCGACGCCAATGCGGCGGCGGCGAGGAGCGCTATCCCCAGCCGGCGGACCGGGGCGCGTCGAAGGGTTCTTCCAATCTGCATTGCTCTCCTTGTGTTGCTCTCTGAAGTTGAGAAGGTTGACGATGAACGAGGCCGACTGGACTGATCAGCCGAACACGGCCTTGAGGCCCTCGGGTGATTCGGCAGCGCGCTTGCGGCCCAACACCACCAGCACCACCAAGATGGCCACATAGGGCATCGACGCCAGCGCGAACTGGTTTTCGAGAATCGGGATGGTCACGTTGCGGGCCTGCAACGCCGGCGAGAGGGCCAGCGCGGCGCCGAACAGGTACGCCCCGGCCGCCACCTTGAACGGCTGACGGGCGGCGAAGATCACCACCGCGGCGGCGATGAAACCCCGCCCCTGGGTCATGTTCTCGAACCAGGCGTTGGCGTAGGCCAATGACAGCTGCGCCCCACCCAGTCCGGCCAGCGCACCCCCGGCGATCACCGCACCATACTGTATGGTCTGGGCCGGATGCCCGTAGGTCTCCAGCACGTTGCGTCGCTCACCGGCACCGCGGATCAGCAGACCCCAGCGGCTGCGGTACAGCAACCACCAGGCGGCGGGTACCACCAAGAACGACAGATAGGTCAGCGGATCGTGGCGGAACAGAACCGCCCCCAAGAAGGGCACCGATTCCAGCCCGGGAATCGCCCATGTTCCCAGGGAATCCACCGTGCGGGCCACGTAGGACGCACCGAACAGTGACGTGAGGCCCAGGCCCAGGAACATCACCACCAGGCCGGTGGCCAACTGGTTGGAACGGCGACTCAACACGAACCAGGCGTGCACCGAGGACAGCAGGGCCCCGCAGGCCAGGGCGCCCAGCACCCCCAACCAGGGGCTGCCGGTCTCCGCGGCCACCGCGTACCCGGCCAGTGCCCCCACCAGCATGGAGCCCTCAACGCCCAGGTTCACCACCCCGGCGGACTCACTGAAGGATTCCCCCACGGCGGCGTACAGGATGCAGGTGCCACCGGCCACCGCCCCGGCGCAGACCTCGGTCAACAGCATGCTCATGTGGCGCTCCTTGCCGACATACCGGACGGTTTGCCGGCGGTCCACCCGAACACCGCCAGTAACACCAGCGCCATTAACACGTTGACGGTGGCCGCCGGCAAACGGGAATCCAGCTGCAGGCTGTCACCGGAGATGGAGATGGCGGCCAAGACCACCGCCGCCAACGCCACCCGGGCCGGGCGGTGCCGGGCCAGCCATGACGCCAGGAAGGCGATGTACCCGTAGGTGGCCAGGAAGCCCGGGCGCAACTTGAACTCGCTGCCGGCCAGCTGGGTGAACCCACCCAGACCGGCCAAGGCCCCGCCCGCGGCCATGGCGCCCACGATGAGCAGCGCCACCCGTAATCCGGAGCGTCGGGCGGCTTCGGGGTTGCCGCCCACGATCTGCAACTTGAAGCCCCAGCGGGTGGTGCGCAACCCCCACCAGATGGCCGCGGTGGCAATAACCGCCAGCAGCAGCCCGGCGTGAACGCTGAAGGAGCCGACGCCCAACAACGGCAGACGTTGGGCCACCGGGAGCGCCGGTGAGGTGGGTTGGCCGCCGCCGCCGAGGTCCTTCCACGGATCATAAATCAGGAAGAACATCACGTTGAGGGCGATGTAGTTGAGCAACAGGGTGGTGACCGCCTCGCTGATGCCCACCCGCACCCGTAACAGGCCACCGATCCCGGCCCATAACGCCCCCGCCACCATGGCCGCCAACGCCATACCGATCAGTGTGACCGCTCCGGCACCGGATCCGGCCAGCCGGGCGATGCCAGCGGCGGCCACCCCGCCCATGATCAACTGACCCTCACCGCCCACGTTCACCAGGCCCGCCCGGGCCGGTACCGCCACCGCCAGCGCCGCCAACACCAGCGGGGTGGCCTTGATGGCAATGGAGGACAGGGCCCGGTCCCCGGTGAGGGTTTCGACCATGGATCCGTAGGCCTGCAGGGGATTGGCCCCCTTGGACCACATGAGGACCCCGAAGATCACCAGGGCGCCACCGATGGCCACCACCCAGCGCAGCACCGCCAACAGCGCCGGCGGGGGAACCGGACGGGTTGGCGCCAGCACGACGGTGGTCATGCCGCCTCCACCGCCACCAGCTCAGCGCCGGTGGGTCCTTCCAACATCAGTCGCCCGATGGCATACCGATCGGTACTGGCGGGGTCCACGATGCCGGCCACCGCGCCCTCGTGCAGGACCGCGATGCGATCAGACAAGGTAAGCAGCTCATCGAGGTCCTCTGAGATCAGCAGTACCCCGGTGCCCTGCTGGCGATGGGCCAACAACAGTTCCTGGGTTCGCCGTACCGTGGCAACGTCCAGACCCCGAGAGGGATACGCCGCCACCACCAACTTGGCGTCGGACCCCAACGCCCGGGCCAGCATCACCCGTTGGATGTTGCCGCCGGAGAGTGTGTCCACCACCCGGTCAGCCTTGGCGATACCCAACCCGGTGTGCTCATCGAGTTGGTCGAGCTTGCGGCGCACGGCCTTCCAGTCAATGCCCACACCACGCTTGAACGCGGACAGATTGTGCAACGCCACATGCGCCGCCACGCTCAGCCCGGGAACCACCGCCTCGCCGATGGGATCCTGGGGCACGCCCACCACCCCGTCGGTGATGGCCTGCTCGATCGGCCGCCTACCCAACGCTACGCCGCCCAGCAGGACCGTGCCCTCCGACAACGGGAGCAGACCCAGCGCCGCTTCGTACAGTTCGCGCTGGCCGTTCCCGCTGACCCCGGCGATGCCCAACAGCTCGCCCGGTGCCACCGTAAGGTCCACCTGTTTGAGGCAGGATTGCGGCCGTCCCACGCTGCTCGCGCCGCGGAACTCCAACACCGGGGTGGGGCTTTGGGGTACCGCCGGTCGTTCAGCGGGGATGGGCCGCACCGAACGGCCGACCATGGCCTCGATGAGCGCGGCATCGTCCAGGGTGGCGGGGTTCACGCCGCCCAAGATGAGCTCGCCACCGCGCAGCACGGTGCATCGATCCGCCACCGCCCGGGCTTCGTTCAGTTTGTGGGTGATGATCACCACCGACAGGCCCTCACGGCGCAACCCGTCGATGGTTTCAAGCAGGGCGTCCACTTCCTGGGGGGCCAGCACGCTGGTGGGTTCATCCAAGATCACCAGCCCGGCGCCGGCCATCAGCACCTTAAGGATCTCCGCCCGTTGCCGCTCACCTATGGCCAGATCCCGCACCAAGGCCCCCGGATCGACCTTCATACCGTACCGTTCGGCATCCTCGCCGATGCGACGGGCCAACGCCCGCCGATCACAACGGGGGCCTTTCATGTTCAGCGCCAGGGCGATGTTCTCCGTCACGGTGAACGCCGGGATCAGCCGCATGTCCTGGAACACCATGCCGATGCCCAGGGCCCGGGCCACCGCCGGGGAGTTGATGACCACCGGCCGGCCCCCCACCAGGAACTGGCCCTCATCGGCGGGGTGCACGCCGTACAACACCTTCATCAGCGTGCTCTTCCCGGCACCGTTTTCGCCCAACACGGCGTGGACCTCGCCGGGGGGCAACGTGATGTCCACGGCGTTGTTGGCCACCAGGTCACCGAATCGCTTGGTGATCCCTCGACCTTCCAGGTGAATCATCGCCGCACCCGCGTCCTCTTGCTCGCTGCTGGCCGCATGCCGGGCAGCCTTCCACCACGCGATTTCCCAGGAGTGAACCAGTCATTACGAGACATGACATCTATCTGTACGAAATCTGACATCGCGGGACATCGCTCGTTCACGCCATCACCGGCTGGCCAGGAAGGCTCGCCAGCCGCCGTGGCCGGTGATGTCGGTGGCTCCGTGCAGGGCCCGGGGCTCAGCGATGAACCCGGTGCGTTCGCTGCCGTCGGCCAACTGCACCCGGCCCAGGCCGAGCGGCGAGGGGATCTCGGCCAGAAAGGATCCCACCGTGGCCCAAGGCACCCGCCACACCTCCACCGGCAGGGCCGCACCGCCGGGGCCCACATGTTCCAGCGCCGGACGAGGTATGGCGCCTCCCGCCATGGCCCACAGCCGATAGGCCGGCGAGGTGGTGGTGGCACACACCCGGATCGCCCCTCTTGACACCAGCTGATGGTTGAGAGCCAGGCCACTGAGATGGGCGCCCACCACCACCACATCGCAGCCCTCGGGCAGTACGGGGGATGGGGCCATCTGACCGGCCAACTCGGCGCCGATGCGGGCCACTTCGTCATCGGCCCAGCTCGGACCAGCCACCGTCACACCGAAGGGCCAGCCGTCGGCCCGCTCGACGCCGGGCACGGCCACCGTGCACCATCCCAGCAGGTTGATCCCATTCGTGTAATGACCCAGGCGGCTATTGCGACCGACGGGATCCGCGTGGATCTCCCCGAGGGTGGCCACCCCCGGCGTGGTGGGCAGCAACAGACCGTCAATACCGGCCCAGGCGGACACCGCGGCCCGGCGCAGCTCCGCTAACCGGTACAAGCTCTGAAAGGCGTCCACCGCGCTCAGGGCGGCGGCGGGTTCGATGATGGCCCGAACCACCGGGTTCACGTCACTGTGGTGCAGGTGATGGCCCACCGCGGCGAACCGTTCCGCCACCCAGGCCCCTTGGTAGAGCAACCGTCCGGTGTCGGTCAAGGGACCCAGATCAACCGGTACCAACTCGACATCGGCCAGAGCCGCGGCTCGTTCAATGGTGCGGGCCCAGGCGGCCTCCTCCAGCGGGCCGTCCAACACCAGCTGGGTACCGGTTGGTATGCCAAGGCGGCGAATCTGCCCGCCATACCCTTCGGTCGGTCGGCTGTAGGCATCGAGATCGTCGCCTTGGAGGAGTTGGCGCACCCGGGTGGCGGCGGCCAGTTCGGTGGCGAAGATGGACACACAATCGATGGTGCGCACCGCGGGGACCACGCCCCGGGTGGAGATGGCCCCCGGCGTGGGCTTCACCCCCACGATCCCACACTGCGCTGCGGGCACCCGGCCCGATCCCGCGGTGTCCGTCCCCAGCGCCACATCCACCAGCTGGCGGGCCACGGCCACCGCTGAGCCCGATGAGGAGCCCCCGGGTGCCAGCGCCGGGTCACGGGGGTTGAGCGGGGTGCCGTAGGGCGAGCGGGTGCCCACCAGACCGGTGGCGAACTGATCCAGGTTGGTCTTGCCCACACAGGTAGCGCCGGCGGCGATCAGCCGGGCCACCGCGGTGGCGTGCTGTTGGGCCCGATAGGCGAAAGAGGGGCAGGCGGCGGTGGTGTCCAGCCCGGCCACATCGATGTTGTCCTTGACGGCGAAGGTCCATCCCAACAACGGGGCGTCAGGGTCCAGCGCATCAAGGGCCGCGTCACGGTCGGCCAGGCTGATGAAGATGTCCTGACCCTCAAGGGCCCGGGCTTCGTCGAAGGCCCGTGCCACCCGATCCCGGGCCGCCCCGAGCGTCGGCATGGCGTTGGCGTCGGGCTGCTCTCGGTCACTCACGGTGTGGTCCCCTTCAGGAAGGCGGTGACCATACCGGGGGGAATGATCTGGCCGGGACGGACCCGCACCTCGGTCACCGTTCCCCCGACATCGGCCAGCAAGGCGGTCTCGGTTTTCATGGCTTCGATCCACACCACCGGATCTCCGGCGCGGACCACGGTGCCCGGCTCCACACAGCGTGATACCACCCCGGCCATGGGCGAGCGAACCGGACGGCACCCTGGCGGCGTGGCCTCCTCTGCCGAAACAATCATCGGCGCTGGTGGCACCGCCGAGGCCACATCGAGCCCGGCGGCTTCCCAGCGGGCCCGTTCCTCACCAAAGGCCCGCTCCCTCACCGCGGTGAACTGATCGATCTCGGCGTGGTGGCGGCTGAGGAAGGCCCGGTGCTCCGCCAGCGAGAACGTCACCGGCTCGGTGCTGATGGTGGCCCTACCGGCTGGTAGGTCAGCGCGCAGCTCCGCCAGCTCCTCCACGCTGACGGGTTGGAACCGGATCTGATCAAACGGTCGCAGCAACCAGGGCTCAGCGAAATCATTGGTGCGACGCCACCGGTTCCACATCTGCACCGTGCGACCCAGCAGCTGGTACCCGCCGGGGCCCTCCATGCCGTACACGCACAGGTAGGCACCACCGATGCCCACCGCGTTCTCCGCGGTCCAGGTGCGGGCCGGGTTGTACTTGGTGGTGACTAGCCGGTGACGGGGATCGATGGGGGTGGCCACCGGGGCACCGAGGTACACGTCGCCCAGCGCCAGTACCAGGTAGTTGGCGTTGAACACGATGTCTCGAACCTGGTCGATGTCCGCCAACCCGTTGATGGCACGGATGAACTCCAGATTCCACGGGCACCACGGCGCATCCGGTCGCACCACCCGGGCGTAGTGCTCGGCGGCTTGGCGGGCGGTGGGATCATCCCAGGACAACGGCAACTGCACGATCCGCCCACTGACCCGGAGATCGTCATCGGCGGGCACGGCGGCTTCGGCTTCGATCAACGCCCCGATCAGTGCCGCCTCGCCGAGGGTGGCGGGGTCATAGGCCACCTGCAGCGAACGGACCCCGGGGGTCAACTCCCCCACGCCCCGCACCGGATGAGCCGCCAGCTGATCCATGAGGGCGCCGATGCGCAACCGCAGACCGAGGTCCAACACGTGGGGTCCGAACTCCACCAGCACGTTGCGATCACCGTCGCGACGGATAACCATGGCCGGGCGGTCCTGCCGGGCGGGATCGTGCGCCAACACCGGCGACGGCACCCGGGCCCGCACCCCAGACTGACCGGTACCAGACCGTCCGGTATCAGACTGACCGGTACCAGACTGTGCAGTATGGGTGTCGTGATTGCTGGTTGCCGGATCGATGATGTCGAAGCGGACGGTGTCCCCGGCCCGCAACTGGCCCAGCTTCCATTGCTCGGAGGAGGTGACGGTGAGCGGGCACACGAAGCCGCCGCAACTGGGACCGTCGGGACCCAAGATGATGGGCATGTCCCCGGTCAGATCCACGGTGCCCACGGCGTAGGGATTGTCGTGCAGGTTCGAAGGATGCAACCCGGCCTCGCCCCCGTCGGACCGGGCCCATTGCGGCGCCGGTCCGATCAGGCGCACCCCGGTACGGTCGGAGTGGAAGTGCACCTCCCAGGTGGCGTCCACAAAGGCCTCGATGCCGGCCTCGGTCAGGAAGTCCGGCGCGCCCTGGGGCCCGGAGTGCACCCCCAGCCGCCACGCCGATTCCAGGCGCGGCCGCTCCTCGGTGGGGATGATCCGCCCGGTGGCCGCGCCCGCATCGGTGAGATCGGGGAGATCGGGGAGATCGGTGGCATCTGCGGCATCGGGGGCGGGGTTGATCCGCAGCACATCACCGGCGCGCAGGGTGCGGCCGCCGTGACCACCGAACCCGCCCAGGGCGAAGGTGGCCCGACTGCCGAGATGTTCCGGCACGTCGAAGCCGCCGGCCACGGCCAGGTAGGTTCGGCACCCGGGGCCGATCACGTCCCCCAGGCGAAGTTCCGTACCAGCCCGTATCACAACGGGTTCGAACCAGGCCAAAGGGGCGCCGTCGCTGCGTTCGGCGGCCATGGTGGCACCGGCCAGGGCCACCACGGTGTCGGCCCGGAAACGCAGGGTTGGGCCCCGTTGGGTCAACTCCAGCGCCGGGGCGGTCTCGTGGTTGCCCACCGCCCGGTTGGCCTGTCGGAAGGACCACTCATCCATGGGACCCGATGGCGGGATGCCCACCGCCCAGTACCCCAACCGCCCGGGCAGTTCCTGGATCGCGCTGGCCAGCCCGGCGTCGATCACCACCACCGCGGTGCTCGTGGCCGGTGAAGCGTCCGCCAGCCCGGTGTGTACCATACCGTCACGTACGTCGGGGTGGGCCAGCACCTGGCGCAACCAGCCCACGTTGGTCTCCAGCCCGTCCAGATCGGTCCGCTCCAGTGCGCCCCTGAGCGCCTGCAACGCCAGATCACGATTGTCGGCCACGGTCATCACCTTGGCCAGCAGCGGATCGTAGAACGGGCTGATCTCGGTGCCGTCCTCCACCCAGCCGTCCACCCGCACGCCGGGGCCGCGGGGCAGCCGCACCCGGGTGAGCAGCCCGGAGGATGGTCGGAAGGCCTCGGCCGGATCTTCGGCGTAGACCCGGACCTCCATGGCGTGACCGCTCGACGCCACGGTGTCGGGCAAATGGTCGAGCGTTGCGCCGCCCGCCAACCTCACCATCTCCGCCACCAGGTCGATCCCCGTCACCAGTTCGGTCACGCCGTGTTCAACCTGCAAGCGGGTGTTGACCTCCAAAAAGGCGTGGGTGCCGTTGTGGGCGTCCACCAGGAACTCCACCGTGCCGGCCGAGCGGTACTGCACCACACCCAGCAGCCGTCGGGCTTCCTCAGCCAATCGGGATGCCATACCGTCTGGTAGGTTCGGGGCCGGCGTCTCCTCCAGCACCTTTTGGTGGCGCCGTTGCAAGGAACAATCCCTGGGCGGGAACGTGACCACCCGACCCTTCCCGTCGCCCAGCACCTGCACCTCCACGTGGCGGGCCCGGGGGACATAGCGTTCCAGGAACAGGGCCGCGTCACCGAAGTTGTTGCGGGCCAGGGACCGTACCGCCTCGAAAGCCGCCGCCAACTCGGCCTCATCGGCGCAGATTCGCATGCCGATGCCACCCCCGCCGGCGGAGGGCTTGACCATCACCGGGTACCCGATGCCGTCCGCCGCCGCCCGGGCCTCGTCAAGGTCAGCCAGCACCCCGCTGCCGGGAGCCAGCGTCACCCCGGCCGAGCGGGCCAGATCCCGGGCGGTATGTTTAAGGCCGAAGTCGCGTAGCTGGCGCGGGGTGGGCCCGATGAACACCACCCCGGCCGCCTCACAGGCCTCGGCGAACACGGCGTTCTCCGACAGCAGGCCATAACCGGGATGCACGGCCTGCGCCCCGGTACGGACCGCGGCCTCCACGATCCGCTCGATGCGCAGGTAGCTCTCCGACGGCGGGGCCGCGCCGATGGGCACCGCCAGATCTGCTTCCAGCACGTGACGGCTGGAGCGGTCCGCCTCGGAGTACACCGCCACGGACCGGATGCCCATGGCCCGCAACGTGGCCATGATCCGCACTGCGATCTCACCGCGGTTGGCCACCAGCACCGTGTGGAACGGCGGATCGGCGGCGACGTTGGTCGGCGGGTTCATCGGGTCGCTCATCGGGACGGGCCGGTCGGGGCGGGCACGGTCGGGGCGGGGACAGTGACGATCATGCGCACCGGGGTGGGGTTGAAGCCGTTGCAGGGGTTGTTGATCTGCGGGCAGTTGGAGATGATGACCAGCACGTCCTCCTGAGCCTGCAGGTCCACCCACAACCCCGGCGCCGAGATCCCATCCACGATGCCCAGCGTGCCGTCAGCCTCCACCGGGACGTTCATGAACCAGTTGATGTTGGACTGGATGTCGGCCTTGCCCAGCCCGTGGCGCAGGTGTTCGTACACGAAGTTCTCCACGCAGGCGTGCTGGTTGAACGTGTGGTGACCATACCGCAGGGTATTAGATTCCTTGGAGCAGGCACCGCCGATGGTGTCATGGCGGGCCACGGTGGAGCCGGTGATGGTCATCAACGCCCGACCCTCAACCGAGCGCAACACGGTGCCCACGGTCAAATACACGTTGCCCTGCGCCGCCATGGTGTCCGCCGCGCTATACCGCTCCGTATGGTCCGAGGCCAGGTAGAGGAGACAGTCCACCGCCTGGTTGCCCTCCAGGTCCACGATGCGCAAGGTCTGTCCGGCGGTAATGACACGGGACCACGGCGCCCGGGCGGCCACCACCTCATCGCTCACGAGCCGCTGGGGGTCCACCGCGCTCATGGCCGACCCGCCAGCCAGGTCGCGGTGTTGAGGTAAGCCCGTTCCCGTTCAGGGGTGGACTGCCATTGGTCGCTGCCGGGTGGGGTTGGCTCCCCGCTCCACGCCGTCACCCGCAGCGGCCCGCAGCAGTACTCCGGGCGGGGGTCGGCCACGTGGGGGGTGTTGGCCAGCGTCACGATCAGGTCCATCTCGGCCACCAACTCCACCGCCGCGCCGGCCGCAGTGGGCGCGCCCTGCCAGCGGAGGGACCCGTCGGGCTCCACCACCGTGCCCTTGAACAGGCTGATACCCGGTGGTATGTCACGCCGGGTGAGGCCGAACTTGGCCAGGGAGACGCCGAAGAAGTCCCGGGCGTTGGGATGGGCCCCATGCACCGCACCGCTGCCGTAGCGGGCCTCGTTGGCCGCCCGGTTGGAGGGCCCGCACAGCGCGTCGTGCACTCCCGAGCCGTCTGCCACCATGGTCATCAGCGCCCGGCCCTGATCGGACAGCAACACCGAGCCCCCACCCAGATACGCCTGCCATTGCACTTTGACGGTGTCCGCCACGTTGAGCCGTTCCACCGGTTGGACCGCGTTGTGCACAATGAGGTTGGCGCAGGCGTCCCCCCGGAGATCCACCAGGCGGAGATGGGTGCCGCGGGCCAGGACCTTGGCGCTGTAGTTGCCGGGGGCGATGGTCTCCTCCCACACCACCCGGCCCGGGTCCATACCGGATGGTAGGTCAGCGGCGGTCCAAGGGGGCACGGTGGGCATAGCCTCCACCCGGAGCCCGCCTTGGGCCCTGGCGTGGGAGCGCGCTGCGATGGTGGTGGATGTGGAGCTCATGATCGCCTTTCCGCTGGTCCCGCCACGGCCGGTTCGGCGGCGGGGCTGATGAGTAGGTCCTCGATCTCGTCACGCAGGTCCAAGAACCTGGGGTCCCGTTTGGTGGCCGGGCTGCGGCTGGAACCGAAGGGAACCTCGATCACGCTGTGCACCCGTCCCGGTCGGGAGCTGAGCACGTAGATGCGTTGGGACAGGTAGATGGCCTCTTCCACGTCGTGGGTGACCATCAAGATCGTGGCCTGGGTGCGTTTCCACACCAGCAGCAAGAACTCCTGCATGGCCCGCTTGGTTTGGGCGTCGAGGGCGCCGAAGGGCTCATCGAGCAGCAACACATCCGGTTCGGGAGCCAGGGCCCGGGCAATGGCCACCCGCTGGCGCATCCCGCCCGATAGCTGATGGGGCAGGTGATCAGCGAACGTGGTCAGGCCCATGATGCCCAGCAGCTCCGCCACCCGCTCCTGGCGTTCGTTCCGGGCGGTACCGGCGCATTCCAGACCGAACCGTATGTTCTGGGCGACGGTCTTCCAGGGGTACAGCGAGTAGGTCTGGAACACCATGGCCCGATCCGGCCCGGGTCCGATCACCCGCTCGCCGGCCACCTCCACCTCACCCCGGGTGGGTGATTCCAGGCCACCGATGATGGACAACAACGTGGATTTGCCGCACCCCGACGATCCGACGATGCAGACCAACTCGCCGCTGCGCACCTCGAGGTCCACGCCGGCCAACGCCTGGACTGCGGGCGATCGACGACGGCCGGGAAACTCCTTGTCCAGGCCCTGCACGGAGAGCTTCACCGGTGCTATTGGTGCCACTGGTGCCGCGCTCATGCCTTGGCCCACGGTGAGGTGCGGTTGCGCAACCAACGCAGGAACAGGTCACTGGCGATGCCCAACAACCCGAACACCAACAGCAGGGCGAACATGCGGTCCAGACGCCGGAACCGTTGGGCCCGGATGATGCGGAAGGCCAGGCCTTGTTCGGCCGCCAGCAACTCTGAGACCACCAACATCAGCCACGCCGCCGCCAGATTGATGCGGGCCACGTCGATGATGCCCGGCCAGGAATGCGGCAGGATCACCCGGCGCAGCACCGTGGTTCGGGAGGCGCCCATGGTGTACGCGGCGTTGATGAGCGCGCTGGGCACGTTACGGGCCACATCGGCCACCATCAGCACGTTGTAGAACACCGTTCCCAGCACGATGAGGGTGATCTTGGGGGCCTCGTCGATGCCCAGCCAGATCAGCAGCAGCGGGGTGAGCGCACTGGCCGGTATGTAGCGCAGGAACCCCACCGGACCTTCCAGCAGTGCCTCCATTGAGGCAAAGCTGCCCATGGCCACCCCCAGGCCCGCCCCCAGCACGATGCTGATGGTGTACCCGATGCCCACCCGGCGCAGGCTGGCCACGAAGTCCCCCCACAGCTCACCGTCCCGCCACATCTCCGCCAGCGCCCGGCCGGTTTGGGCAATGGTGGGAACGGCGAACCCGTCGCTGGCCAGCACGGTGGACAGCAGCGCCCACAACCCGATCAGCGCCGCCGATCCAATCACCGCCAGCCCCCATCGCAGACCGGAAGGTATGTCACCGCGCAGGCGAAGCAGCGGCCCCTGATGGCGGCCCCGACCGCTACCGGGCCGGCCCCGGGTGCGGGGTCCAGCGCTGGGGGCCGCGGCGGTGCCGGTGGAGAAGGTCGCGGACCCCGCCCGCGCTGCCAGTTGGATCTCGGAACTGCGGGCGGAGGTCACGCCGGCGCGTTCCGCTTGAGCCAGTCTTCGGTGAAGGTGGCATCAAAGAGACCCTCGAGGGTGGCCTCTTTCTCGGCGAACCCCGAAGCCACCAGGAAGGGGTTGATCAAGGTGGCCACGTGGGGCAGCGAGGTGGTGTCATCGCCCTCGGCAAAGGCATTGACAGCCTCAGCGGCGCTGAACAAGGTGGTGCCCTCGGCGAAGGAGTTGTACTCCTCCACGCTGGTTTCGGCCACGTCGGCCATGATCTTGGTGGCCTCTTCGGGGTGCTCGTCGAGGTACTTCATCGTGAGGTACCAGGCATCAACCAGCTTCTGCACCGCTTTGGGCTTGGTGTCCACCAGCTCCCGGCTGACCACGATGTGATCGGGGATCAGCCCCGGGAAGTCCGCCGAGCTGAACAGCTCATGGGAACCGGGCCGCTCCAAGGCGGTGACCCAGAACGGGGCGAACACCCCTACACAGTCGAACTCCCCGGCGGCGAAACTGGCCGCGGCGGCGTCCGTCAGCGCCGGGCGGAACTCGATGTCGGCTTCGCTGAGCCCCACCGATTGCAGGCCCTGCACCAGCAGGAAATGGTCCACCACCCCCGCTTCCGCAGCAATGGTCTTGCCCTTCATATCCGCCATGGTCTTGACCGATTGGTCACAGATGATCTTGTCGTTACCGGTGGAGTTGTCGTTCACCACCACGATGACCTGCTCGCTGCCGCTGGCCACGCTGGCCATGGTGTCGTTGAGGGTCTGGGTGACCCCGTCCAACTCGCCGGCGGCCATGGCGTCAATGGAGGCGATGTAATCGGCGAAGAACCTGAGATCAACGTCCAGGCCCACCTGTTCAAAGATCCCCGCCTGCTCGGTCACCGCCAGTGGGAACCACCCCGGCCAGGCCGAATAGCCCAGCGTCAGTTGCTCCACCTCGCCAGCGCCACTGGCCGCGCTGTCCGACCCGCTGGTGGCCTGCTCGTCACCGCCACAGGCTCCCCCCAGCAGCGCCAGCGTCAACAAACCGATCGACGCCTTGGCGCCCGAGGGCTTCAACCATGTTCGTGCCATCGCCTACATCCTCCAGAATTCGGCGATACGGCCGCGACCGACCGCTCACATGCCGGCAACCTACGGGGAACGCGTTTCGCTCGAATATCCTTCGAAATAACAGGCGGTTACCGAACCTGTACTCAGTCTGTACTCAGTCTGTACTCGGCCTGCTTACACCTGACACGGGCTGTGCTGTGCTGCGCTGAACCTGAACCCGCGATGCACGGATGATGGAGTGGACTGAACGGGGCGGCGGATCGCCTCGGGGCCCGCGCCTGGGGCCCCTTTTCAGCGATCCAGACGGTCGGCCTCTTGGCGCAGATCCGCCAGCCGGGCAGGTTCACGCAGCAGGCCCCGCAGCGTGAGATCCGCCAGCCGGGTGCCGATCTCCTCCGGGACATACCTCTCGGTATCAGACGTCTCGGCAGCAGACCCGACGGTACGGAGCCGGCGATTGCCGATGGGGCGGAACCAGTTCTGGGTGGCCTCGTCATTGGCCAAGATGGTTAGGGCCGCGAAGCGCGGATCGTCGGTGAACAGGCTCCCGTCGGCCACGCCGTGGATCACCAACTGTTCCACCTCATCGTTGAGTTGCTGGCGTTCAGTCCAGTAACGCCCGAAGGCGGCATGATCCTGGCCCGCCAAGCGATGCACCTCGTTGATGTCGAAGGGCAAACCACACAACGTGATCACATCGTTCCGTACCATACGGTATAGTCTGAGCGCACCGGAGCCGCCGTCAGCGTTGATGCGGGCGATGTTGTTGAGCGGGCCCTGGTTCACCTGGACCACCAGCTCTTCGAGAATCGCGGTCTTGGAGGCGAAGTAGTAATACAGCGAGGACACCCGCAGCCCGACGGTGGTGGCGATCTCAGCCATGGTGGTGGAGGCCACGCCCCGTTCAGCAAAGATGGCGGCCGCGGTGGCCAGGATCTCCTCGGACACCGGACGCGGTGAAACCTGGGCGGACTTACGGGGACGGCCAGCGCCCGGCTTGCGGGACCCCGGCCCCTCCCCCGCTCGCCGTGCAACCATGGCGACACGGTACCGGCTTGGCCCGCCACGGCCCACCGCAACCGAG
This sequence comes from Acidimicrobiales bacterium, assembly GCA_046155365.1. Lineage (GTDB taxonomy): Bacteria > Actinomycetota > Acidimicrobiia > Acidimicrobiales > CAIXPF01 > CAIXPF01. The sequence goes on from JBJXFH010000171.1 coordinate 56,877, forward strand.
CACAATGGCGCCATGCACCTGTTGTTGGTGAGCCCCTCCGGCTCCTACCGCAGCGCGGACTACCTGGAGGCGGCACTGCGGTTGGGTTGTCAGGTCACCGTGGCCACCGACGCCGAACCGGCCATCCCCGGCACGTCCATCCCGGTGGACCTGCACCACCCCACCCTCGCCGCTGAGCAGCTGGTGGCCATGGTGGGACCCATCGACGGGGTGGTTGGCACCGACGGCCCGGCGGTGGCAGTGGCCGGCGAGGTGGCCCGCCGGCTGGGCTTGGCGGCCAACGCTGAGGCGGCGCTGGCCACCGCGCGGGACAAGTTGCGCCAGCGCCGATGCGTCCGCACCGCCGGTGTGGCCCAACCGAACTTCGCCGCCATCGAGGGCGACACCGTGCCGGCGTGGTCGGACTATCCGGCGGTGGTGAAGCCCCTGGACCGCGCCGCCAGCCAGGGGGTGATCCGGGTGAAGGACGACGCCGAGCTACGAAAGGCGATCACCACGGTCCGCACCATCGTCGGTTCGGGCGCGCCGTTGCTGGTGGAAGCGTTCGTACCGGGCGTGGAGATCGCCGTGGAGGCCATCTTGCGAGCGGGGCAACTGGAGGTCCTGGCGACCTTCGACAAGCCCGACACACCGCAAGGTCCCACTTTTCCCGAAACCCTGCTGATCAGCCCGGCCCGGCTGGAGCCAACCGTGCTCGATCAGGTGGTGGCCATGGTGGGTGCCGCGTTGCGGGCGGTGGGCCTCACCGAGGGACCGGTGCATGTGGAAGGCAAGGTGGACGGCGCCAACGTGTGGTTCCTGGAGTTGGCGGCGCGCACCATCGGCGGTTGGTGCAGCCGCAGTCTCCGGCCCGGCGGGATCACGTTGGAAGAACTGGTCATCCGCCACGCCCTGGGCTTGGCCCTTCCTACGTTCACCGCTGCACGGCGGGCCAGCGGGGCGCTCATGGTTCCCGTCCCCCGCTCCGGTCAGGTCCGTGCCGTGCTCGGAGTGGAACGAGCGGCAGCCGTACCCGGTGTTACCGAGGTGGCCATGTCAGTGGGCGTGGGCGAACACGTGGAGGCGCTGCCGGCCGGGGACCGTTACCTCGGTTTCGTGTTCGCCACTGCCGCCGGCCCCGACGAGGTGGAAGCGGCCTTACGTACCGCGTGGTCTGCTCTCACCGTGACCATCGATTGAGCGATCATCAACGAACCAGGTGATCGCTCACCCCGTTCAACGCTTGGTGGCCGGGAAGAACGGCGCGGTGCCGCCACGATGGTCGGTCTCGTCACGTACCGCTACCACCCCGGCCACGTGCCGCCGCAACACCACCTCAATACCCTGCCGTACGGTGACGGCGGCTTGGGCGCATCCTTGGCAACCTCCGCTGAGCCGGATCCGCACGATCCCGCCCTCCTCGCCGAGCAGCTCAATGACACCACCGTGGGCCGCCACCATGGGGTTGAGCACCTCGTCGATCACCCCGGCAGCGGTGGTGGCGGTCACCACTGGAAGATCCAGTTCATGACGCAACGGCTCGGCGGCACCGGGTGAACCAATGGCCCGCACCTGCCGGGCACCTTCGACGGGCACAAGATCCCCGCCCCGGGCGATCACCGTGCGACGCAACGCACTGAACGCATCAGTGGGCGGCACCGGCGACGGGTCAGCGTCACCGAGGCCGTGATCAAGCGCTTGGTCCAGATCTGCGATGAGGTCCTCGAGCGCTTCCAGTCCCACCGAGAACCGCAACAGGTCCGCCGGTACCGGTGTCGACGCCCCTTCCACTGACGCCCGATGCTCGACCAGGCTCTCTGTTCCGCCCAGCGAGGTGGCCCGGGCGAACACCGTCAGGCGGGCGGCGGTGGCCATGGCCGCGGCTTCACCGCCACCCACCCGGATGGAGAACATGCCGCTGAAACCGCCCTCCATCTGGCGGCAAGCGACATCATGACCGGGGTGACTGGCTAAACCGGGATACAGCACCGATACCACCCGCGGGTCAGCTTCAAAACGTTGGGCGATCCGCAGCGCGTTGGCCGAGCTCTGCCGTACCCGGGGGTACAGGGTCCGCATGCCCCGCAACAACAGCCAGGCGTCAAAACCGCTCGGTACGGCGCCGGCGCTGCGCCGCCAGGACCGGATGCGGTGCACGAAGGGATCATCGACCGCCGCCACCAAGGCTCCGGCCAGCACGTCACCGTGACCGTTGAGGTATTTGGTGGCGGAATGCACCACCAGATCGGCACCGTGTTCGATGGGGCGAGTGTGCACCGGCGTGGCCACGGTGCTGTCCGCCACCAACTTGGCCCCTGCGGCATGAGCCAACTGCGCCGCCACCGCCAGATCCGTCACCGCCCAGGTGGGATTGGCCGGCGTTTCCACCCACACCACCCGGGTCCGGCCGGGACGGATGGCCGCCGCCAGAGCCGCGCTGTCCCCGGTGTCCACGTAGGTCACCGTGATTCCCCAGGTCACCGCGAACTCACTGATCCATTTGCGTAGCGCCCAGTACATGATCTGCGGGGCCACCACATGATCGCCGGGAACCAACGCGCAGAATACCGAGGTGCACGCCGCCATGCCCGAGGAGAACAACATGGCACTCGAGCCGCCCTCGAGTTGGGCCAACAATGCCTCGGGGGCCTCGTAACCGGGATTGTCGGCCCTGGTGTACTCGAAGCCGGCCGGGTAACGGCCGTCGGGATCACGTTCGAACGTGGTGGAAACCTGGATGGGCGGCACCACCGCCCGGGTGGTGGGATCAACCCGACCCAGGGCCCGGGCGGCACGGCTTTCCGGTTGCACCCCGCCGTTCTACCAGCCCCACCAACCTCACCGGGACCCAGGCCGCAGCACCCCGGACGCGCCGGAGCCGGTAACCGAAAGGTCACCGGCTCCGGCAGAACAAAGCGAGCTCAGCAGATCGAGCTCAGGGTTACGTCACTTGCAGGTGGAAACGCTGACGTCCCAGACACAGTTGGCCGACTTGCCGGAAAGGTCGATGATCGATCCTTCGCTGACCCACTTGTCACCCTTGGCATCACGCTTCTGGAACACACCACCCTCAATCATGTAGGCGTCTTTGGTGCCGTTCATGTTGAACTTGATGCCCTCGAGCAGGATCGGGTGGGTCATGTCCATGGCACGGATGGCCAGGACCAGGTTCGACCGGGTCAGGCCGCCGGGAAGATCCGAAGCGATCTGCAGGGCCTGGAAGATGGGCCAACCGAAGGTGTAACCGGAGCCGAAGGAGCCGGAAGTCTTGTAGTCAAACCCGGCATCAGCGAGCTGCTTGCGGGCGAACAGGACGTAGGGATCGGCCTCGAAAGCCGGGGAGATGAGGTCCTTCTGACCACCGTTGACGATGTACCAACCATCAACTGCGTCACCGACCTTGTCATAGCCCACGAAGCTGTTGGTCACGCAGACCGACGGCTGGAAGAGGAACTTGACGTTTTCCTTCATCCCGTTTTGCGCTACCTCTTGGATCGCTTGGGTGCAGGAGGTACCGGCGGTCATGGCAATGAACATGGCCGGGTTCTTGGAGGCCAGGGTGGTCATCGGGTCCGTGATGGTGGGTGCGGACGGCTCGATGGTCTCCGACACAAACTCCAGCCGGTCCTTGATCTTGGACTGAGCCAGGTAGGCCTTGATGCCGGCCTCGTAAGCCTTGCCGAAGTCATTGTTCATGATCAGGCCGGCGATGACCGCCTTGCCACCGTTGGGGGCCATCTCATCGATGTGCTTCTCGATGAAGGCGCCCCACAGCACGGCCTCGGTGTTGTAGGCCAACTGCAGACCGGTGGTCCACGGGTGGTTCAGGGGGTCACCCCAGGCCGGGTGGCCGGTCATGGACAGCGGCTGGGGGACGCAGCGCTGGTTCAGCTTGTCGTAGGTCTTCAGGGTGGCGGCCGAGCCGAGGGTCCACATGGCGAAGACCTTCTCGGAATCAATCAGCTCGTCCACCAGCGGGATGGTGCGGGCAGGGTCATACCCGTCGTCCTTGATGATGAACGTGACCTTGCGGGTCTTGCCCTTGGAGTCCTTGATGCCACCGGCCTTGTTGATGTCTGCGGCCATGACCTCGATCGCCCGGGCGATGTTGCCGTAGTCAGCCAGCGTGCCCGACTGTGCAGTGGTGTGACCGATCTTGATCTCGGTGTCCGTCAAACCCTCGGTGTCGCTCCAGCCGGCGGGGCACTTACTGAGGTCGATGGTGAACCCACCGCTCCCCTTGGTGCTCTTGCCGTCAGCTGCGAGCCCGCCACCCTCGGTCGTGATGCGCTTTACCGCGTCGGCCCGCTGCGTCTTCCACAACGCCTCCCACTCGGTGATGTTGGTCGGCACCTTGGCGGCCACGGTGGTGGCGGTGGCATCGGTGGTGGCGGTGAGAGCGTCTTCCACGCCCTGCTTCACGTTGGCGTCCACGGTGTCGCCGGTGGCCTCGCCAGTGGAACCGCCGTCATCACCACCACAAGCGGCGGCGATGAGCGAGAACCCGACCAGGGCCCCGCTCAACTTGGTCAGTCGCGCGTGTTTCAAATTTGCTCTCCTTGAAAAGATGGACCGCCGCCCGAGCCGAGGCCGTTTTGGCGCGACGCTGATGCGGGCAGCGGGCGCTGAACGTAGCTCGACAACGAAGGAAGTTTCGGTCACCAGCCCGATATGGGAGTCAATTGTGACGAGATTCACACCATGGAGCGGGTATTCGTCGCGCAACTGGGTCCCACCGGTTTTTCTGGCGTGCCGAAGCGCTGGTGAGCGGCTTAGCGGTGCGAACTGGCTCCGCTGCAGGGCCCATGAGGGAGCGAACATCCTGGTCGGTCGGCCTTTGCATACCCTCGGGGGGTATAGTGGGTGGCACCGGGACCTCCATCGAGCAAGCGGGGTCCATGACCAGCAAAGGACAACCGTGATCACCGCGACGTACCACGTGGTAGGTATGACCTGCGAGCACTGCGTCCGGGCGGTACAGCAGGAAGTGGGTGCCATCCCCACGGTCAGCGAGGTGGAGGTCGATCTGGCCTCGGGGCGGGTAACCGTTCACTCCGAGCAACCTCTGACCGACGCCGACTTCGCCGCTGCCATTGACGAGGCCGGCTATGAGGTAGGTGGGTGAGTCCCCGATCAACCCTCGCCATATTCGGTGCGGTGTTGGTGGCGGCGTTGGGGGCAGGCGCCGGGGTCGGCTCGGTGGTGGGCCCGTTCGGTGACGGGGTCCTCGCTGACGGGTCCGTCGTGGCTGCCGACGCTGCCCCAACCACCGAGGCCGATCTTCCCTCAGGCTTGTCGATGATCGAGAACGGCTATCGCTTCGTCCCCCAGGACCGCCTGGCTGACCAGGGGCGGTTCACGTTCACCATCGTCGGGCCCGATGGTGCCGCGGTTCGTGACTTCGACGTGGTGCACGATCGTGAACTGCACCTGATCGTGGCCTCCACCGACCTGCAGCACTATGCCCATGTCCACGCCGACCGTGATCCCGACGGCCTGTGGACCACAGAGTTGCCGCAACTCCCCCCGGGCGGTTACCGGGCCTTCGCTGACTTCAAACCCGCCGGCGGCACCAAGCACACGTTGGGCATAGACCTGATGGTGCCCGGCATGGCGGAGGCCCCCGTTGCCCTGCAGGTCCGCGATCACACGTCGGTGGACGGATTTGACGTCACCGTTCACACCGCGGCCACGTCAGCATCCGGTTCGGAGGTGGTGGTGACGGTGCGCCGAAACGGTGCGACGGTGCTCACCGAACCGTATCTGGGCGCCGCCGGTCATCTGGTGGCGTTGCGGGACGGGGACCTGGCCTACCTCCACGTGCATCCGCTCGACGACGCTCCCAAAGGGCCGGTGAGCTTCGCCATCGAGGTGCCCAGCGCCGGGACCTACGGACTGTTCTTCGAGTTCCAGGTCGATGGGGTGGTCCATACCGCCCGGTTTGTCATGAACTTCGGCGAGGGAGCCACCCACGCTCACTGAGAGGTCACCTATGGAAACCATTGCGGTGGAGCTGGAGATCGGGGGCATGACCTGTGCCGCCTGCGCGGCCCGCATCGAGAAACGGCTGAACAAGCTGGAAGGCGTTGAGGCCAGCGTCAACTACGCCACCGAGCAGGCCCGCATCGCCGCCCCGCCCGGCGTAAGCGTCAGCCAGCTCATCGATCAGGTGGAAGCCGCCGGGTACACCGCCCGTCCCGCTGCGGCCTGGCCCGGACATACTCCGGAGTCCGGCACCGACGTTGACCGTGATGCTGCCGGTGACGAGACGGCCCCGTTGCGGAACCGGCTCGTTCTGGCTGCGGCGCTGAGCGTACCGGTCATCGTGTTGGCCATGGTGCCGGCGCTGCAGTTCGACGCCTGGCAATGGCTCTGCCTCACCCTGTCCGCACCGGTGGTGGTGTGGGGAGCGTGGCCGTTCCATCGGGCGGCGTGGCTGAACCTGCGTCACGGTGCGGCCACCATGGACACGTTGATCTCGCTGGGGGTTTCGGCGGCCTTCGGATGGTCCTTGTACGCCCTGTTCTTTGGCCACGCCGGGGTGATCGGCACCACCCACGGGTTCTCGTTCACTCCCCGACGCGGCGAAGGTGCCTCACAGATCTACCTGGAGGTGGCTACCGGTGTCACGGTCTTCCTGCTGACCGGGAGATACCTTGAGGTACGGGCCAAGCGCAGTGCCGGCGCCGCGCTCCGTGCCCTGCTGGAGCTCGGCGCCCACACCGTCACCGTCACCCGAAACGGTGAGGAGAGCGTGGTTCCCATCGAACAGCTGGCGGTGGGTGACCGGTTCGTGGTGCGTCCGGGCGAGAAGATCGCCACCGATGGCATCGTGGAGGAGGGCGCCTCGGCGGTGGACGCCTCGCTGCTCACCGGGGAAAGCGTCCCGGTGGACGTGGGCCCCGGCGACACCGTCACCGGCGCCACCATCAACGCCGGCGGAAGGCTGGTGGTGCGGGCCACCCACATCGGGGCGGACACCGCGCTGGCGCACATCGCCCGGATGGTGCAGGACGCCCAGAGCGGCAAGGCCCCCATTCAACGCTTGGCCGACCGGGTGGCGATGGTTTTTGTGCCGGTGGTACTGGTGCTGGCCGCCGCCACCGTCGGCTTCTGGCTCACCGCAGCAACCACCGACGCCGCCACCACCGCCTTCACCGCCGGGGTGGCGGTGCTCATCATCGCCTGCCCCTGCGCCCTCGGTCTCGCCACCCCCACCGCCCTACTGGTCGGTACGGGACGGGGCGCGCAGCTGGGCATCCTCATCAAGGGACCCGAGATCTTGGAATCAACCCGGCGGGTGGACACCATTGTGTTGGACAAGACCGGTACGGTCACCAGCGGCGCCATGACCATGGTAGACGTGGTGACCGGAAGCGACACCGGAACCGACACCGGAACCGACGCCGACATCGATACGGCCCTGCGGCTGGCGGGATCATTGGAAGCGGCCAGTGAACACCCCATCGGGCGGGCCATCGCCGCCGGCGCCAAAACCCGGGGCCTGGCGCTGTCCCCGGTGACCGAATTCGCCAGTACCGGCGGGTTGGGGGTGCAGGGCGTGGTTGAGGGACACTCGGTGATGGCGGGACGGGAACAGTTCCTGGCCGAGCGGTCCCTGCACCTACCCGAATCGTTGCGCCACGCCAAGGACCAAGCCGAACACAACGGTGCCACCGCGGTGGTGGTTGGTTGGGATGGCGCGGCCCGAGCGGTGATCGTGGTGTCCGACACCGTGAAGGACAGCTCCGCGGCCGCCATTTCCCGTTTGCGGAACCTGGGACTATCCCCGCTGTTGTTGACCGGGGACAATCAGCGCTCAGCCCGGGCGGTGGCGGCGCAGGTGGGCATGGCAAACCATGAGGTGATCGCCGAGGTCCTGCCCCAGGACAAGGTGGCGGTGATCGAACGGCTGCAGGGCGAGGGTCGGGTGGTGGCCATGGTCGGGGACGGGGTGAACGATGCCGCGGCGTTGGCCCGGGCCGATCTGGGCTTGGCCATGGGCAACGGCACTGATGTGGCCATCGAGGCCAGTGACATCACCCTGACCCGCAACGACCTGGGCTCGGTGGTGGACGCCATCCGCCTCTCCCGTAAGACGTTGCGGATCATCAAAGGCAACTTGTTCTGGGCCTTCGCGTACAACGTGGCGGCCCTGCCGATTGCCGCAGCCGGCCTGCTCAACCCCATGCTGGCGGGGTTCGCCATGGCCTTTTCCAGTGTGTTCGTGGTCACCAACAGCCTGCGCCTACGCAGATTCCAAGGCCAAGGGGGCCGTCGATGAGCGACAACAGCCGTGGTTACTCCCTCAGCAAGGACGATTACGCCAAGCGCCTGGCCCGCATCGAAGGCCAGGTCCGTGGCCTGCGCCGCATGATCGACGAGGACGCCTATTGCATCGACGTGCTGACCCAGGTGAGCGCCGTGACCAAGGCCCTGCAATCGGTGGCGGTGGGTTTACTCGATCAGCACGTACGTCACTGCGTGGGCAACGCCATTGTTGAGGGCGACCCCGGGACCATTGATGAGAAGGTGGCCGAGGCCATGAAAGCCATCGAACGCTTTATGAAAGCATGATCAGTTGGTGACACGCCTCAGACGGTGACGCCGCCATCCACGGGGACGTGGGCGCCGGTCATGTACGAGGATTCGTCCGAGGCCAAGAACAACGCTACTTGGGCGATCTCGTGTGGTTCACCCACCCGGCGCATGGGTGTGGCCCGGATGAGGCGATTGTTGGCGTCAGGATCGTCGGTGGCCACCATGGGCGTGTCGATCACGCCGGGATGGATGGAGTTGACCCGGATGCGGTTGCGGGCCAACTCCAGTGCCGCGGCGGCGGTCATGCCGGTGACGGCGTATTTGGTGGCGGCGTAGGCGAAGCAATACTTGGTGGCCCGAAGCCCCGCGCCGGAGGAGATGTTCACGATCGATCCGCCCCCGCCGGCGGTCATGGGGGCGATGGCGGAACGGATACCGAGGAACACGCCCACCTGATTCACGGACACCACCCGCTCGTAATCGGCCACGGTGTGACGAGCAATGGTGGCGTTGTGCAAGATGCCGGCGTTGTTGACCAGGACGTGCAAACCACCAAAGCGCTCGGTGGCCAGGTTGATGGCCCCTTCCCAGTCCTCCTCCCGGGACACGTCATGGCGGAGAAAGGCCACGGTGTCACCGAGTTCGGCGGCCAGGGCCTTGCCGGCGTCCACCAGCACGTCGGAGATCACCACCTTGGCACCCTCGGCGGCGAACAGGCGGACCTCAGCCTCGCCTTGTCCCCGCGAACCCCCCGTCACGATGGCCACCTTGCCGTCCAGCCGTCCCATGATGATCTCCCCCGTATTGGTGAGCCGCTCACCGTAGTGCAACGCCGAACTCACCCTGCGCCCACCCGAAACCCACCCGAAACCCACGCCGGAACGGACCGTCTCAAGTTCGAACGCCATCCGGCCGATAGCCGCGAGATGGCTGCATGGTGGTACTTGAACGACGGTAAGCCTGCCGGACCGGCCACCGATTACGAGTTGCGAGCCATGGCCACACAAGGCCATCTGTCGCCTTCCTCTCCGATCTTTCGTGACACCGATACTGATTGGCGTGATCTGGCGGCGTTCGAACAACAGTTGGGCCTGACCCGAAACGCCTGGGGTGGGTACTCCATCCCGCTGGTCACACAACGGGCACCGCGGCCCGCGGGGACGCTCGTCGGCATGGCCGACCCCGGCGAGCGGATCTGGGCCTTTGTCATCGATTCGGTGGTCCATACCGTGCTGAACGTCGCGGCCATGTTCCTGGTACTTCCCCTCGCGCTGCGGGGAGCGGCTCAGACCACGGTGCTGTTGGTGCTCTACTTCATGAGCGCGCTGACCTACTTCGGTTATGAGGTCCTACTCACCGCGGTGCGGGGCCAGACGGTGGGCAAGTCCAAGATGAACATCGAGGTCGTGCGTAAGGCCGATGGATCACTACCGAGCCTGGGGGAATCCTCCATTCGGGCGCTGGTGAAAGCGTTCACCGTCAACGGCTGCACGTGGCCGCTGGTCCTGCTGGTGTGGTTGGTGACCCCCAACCGGTTCACGTTGCACGACGCAGCGGCCGAAACCGCGGTGCAACGCGCGTTCTGATCTGATCACGGTCTGACCGCCCGCGCCGACCAGCCCTGGCACGGACGGCAGCGCCAACTATCGTTCCCGCCATGCGATTGGGTTTGCTGTTGGGGTTCGAGGACTCGCTGAAGACGATCACCACCATTGCCCGAGCCGGAGAGGGCGCCGGGCTGGGCTCGATCTACACCGCGGAGGCCGGGCGCACCGCGGTGGTGGCCGCGGCGGCAGTGATCGGGGTCACCGAACGGGTGCGGGTGGGTACGTACATCGTGAACGCCTACGGTCGGGATCCGTGGCTCACCGGGTTGGCCGCCCGGGACCTTGACGAGTTGAGCGGCGGCCGTTTCGTGCTGGGCATCGGTACCGGCAACCGCCATTTCAATGAGTGGTACATGGGTGTGGATGGCACCCAAGACCGCCACAAGCCGTTGGCCAAGCTCCGGGATTACGTGGAAATCGTGCGGGCGGTGGTGGCGGGCCGGGCCGGTGAGGCGGTGCACTACCAGGGTCCGGTGCACGCCATCCGCTGGCGGGCGTCGTGGGATCCGACCCGGCCCACGCTTCCGGTGTACCTCTCGGCTTCGGGCCCCAACATGGTGCGCCTCGCCGGTGAAGTGTCCGACGGGGTGGGTGTGGGCATCATGTCCTCAACGGGCTTTCTTCGTGACCTGGTGCTACCCAACGCCAAAGCCGCCGCCGCTGCCGCCGGGCGGGACCCTGATCGGCTGGCGTTCCCCACGGCGGCGCTGGTCAGTGTGAACGATGACGAGGAGTTGGCCCGCAACGCCACCCGGGCCAGCATCTGCGGCTTGTTCCACCCGGTCCCGCACCCCTACTACGACTCGCAGCTGCGCCAGTTGGGCTTTGCCGACTTCGCCGATCAGGCCACCACCCTGATGCCGGCCGGGCGGACGCGCGAAGCAATGGCACTGGTGCCCGACGAGGTGATCGACACCATGACCATCACCGGCACCCCGGCCCACTGCGCCGCCCGCCTCGCGCACTACGAGGGCCTCGCCGACGAGATCATCGCCGTGAGGGTGGCCCAACGCAACGAACCGGTCGGTATGGCGGCGTACGACAACCTGTTCGAGTTGGTGTCCATCGCCGGCTGAGCACCGATGTTAGGCCGGGGGTGGCTCGGCAAACCGGGCGGCCTGCAACGAGTACATGTCGGCGTACACGCCCCCTTCGGCCATGAGCGTGTCGTGACCACCGAGTTCGATGACCCGACCTTCATCGAGCACCATGACCACGTCCGCTCGGCGCACGGAGGCGAAGCGATGGGAAACGAACACCACCAGACGATCCTGCCCCAAGACCCGGATGCGTTCGAACAGATCCGCCTCGGTATGGGGGTCAAGGGCAGCCGAGGGCTCATCAAGCACCACCATGGGGGCGTCACGGAAGAAGGCCCGGGCGATGGCGAGGCGTTGCCACTGACCACCGGACAGATCGGTGCCGCCGGTGAACGTCTTACCCAACCTCGTCGCCATACCCTCCGGTAGGTTGGCGACAAGGTCGTCGAGCCCCGCGGCCGCCGCGGCCTCCGAAACCCGCTGGTGGTCATGGGCGGCATCGATGGCACCAAGGGCCACCACCTCGGACAACGGAAACTCGTAACGGGCGAAATCTTGAAATACCGGAGCGATGTGACGTCGAAGGGCGTCGGGGGCGTACTCGGCCACATCAACCCCGTCCCAGCACACCCGCCCCTCAACAGGAACCAGCAAACCGCACAAGATCTTGGCCAACGTGGTTTTTCCGGATCCGTTTGCTCCCACCACCGCCAGGATCTGACCCCGGGACAACGCCACGTTCACCCCGTCAAGCACCCAGGCATCGGTCCCGGGATAGCGGTAGCACAGGTTTTCCACCGTCAGACGTGCCGGTGGCGGCGGCACACGAACCGGTCGGGTATCGCGCTGCTCCGGAAGCAAGGCCCGGAACTCATCGAAAGCCCGCAACTCCACCAGCCCTCGGTGGGTGGCGCCCATCGCGCCGTTGACGCCCTGCAACCGGCTGCTGAGTTGCTGCAGTCCCACCACCGCCACCGCCGCATCAGCCAAGGAAATGGCCCCGCTGGCGGCTTGGGTCACCACCACCGCCAGCGTGATCACCAGCGCCAGGGCCGACACGCACCCCGTCAGCACAAAGGTCCGGGTTCGGTGGCGCACCAGGGCCCGGGTGGCATCCAGGCGGGCGCTCCACAACCGACCGTGACGTGCCAGCAAGTACCGGGCCAGACCATAGGAGCGAAGTTCGGCGGCCGCGCCCCGATCGGTGAGCAGGCGCGTGTGGTACGCACGGTCACGGTCCGATTCGGTGAACGCCACCGCCAACGCATACATCGAACGGTTGGCGCGCACCTGCACCAAGGCCGCGGGGAGGTACGCCACCGCGGCCACCAGGGCCAGCCACGGCAACACCGACACCACCACCGCCACCAGCGCCAGCGAGGTCACCGCGGACTCCGCCACGGTCAACGCCCCCCACACGGCGGCATCGGCGCTGGCGGCGGCATCGGTCCGTAACCGTTCGAGCCGATCATGGAACCCGGGACCTTCAAGGGTTTCGAGGTCGATTTCGGCGGCCACCTCCACCAGTTGCTCCACCGCGTGGCGTTGCACCAATTGGGAGAGCAGGAAGCGGTACTCGGTGTGCACCACGCCCGCGGCGCTGGTCAGCACCACCAGAATTCCCAAAACGACAAGGGCCGGAACCAGCGCCGACCCCGAGCCGCCACTATCGAGGCGACGCAACAGCTCCCCGCCCACCACCAACCGACCGGTGCCGGCCAGCGCCACGGCCAGTGAGGCGGCACCCAGCAAAAGGCACTCTCGCCGACCGGCCCGCCACAGCAGTCCCACGGCGGACCGAAAAGTCTGCGCCCACCGCGCCCGCTTTCGAGCTTCATTGCCTACCTGCACCGTGCGCCAAGTCTACCGAGGGCGAACCTCGGCGGATTCACACCAACGCGCCCGGAGCCCACGCTGGCCGCCTGCGCCCACCGGCGGTCAAGATGGCCCGATGAGAACCACGCAGAGGGTGTTCATCGCCTCGGCCATGGGTGCCTTCCTGGTGACAGCCAACGCGTCCACCATGAACGTGGCCTTCCCGGATCTGGCCGCCTCGTTCACCGATGCCTCTCGGGGTGATCTCACCTGGGTGTTGAACGTGTTCACCATCACGTTCGCGGCGTTGCTCATCCCCGCCGGTCGGCTGGCGGACCGCTTCGGTCGACGGGAATTGTTCACGGTCGGGCTGGCGGTGTTCGCACTGTCCTCGTTGGCGGTGGGCGCCGCGCCCAACCTCCCATTCATGTTGGCGGCCCGGGTGATCCAAGGTGTGGGCGGCGCGTTGGTGACGCCAAGTTCGCTGGGTTTGTTGCTGGCGTCCACCCCGGTCTCCCAACGCACCGCCACCGTGGCCCGCTGGGGTTCAATGACCGCGCTGGGCGTGGCCGCCGGGCCGTCGTTGGGGGCGCTGATCATTGACCTGGGCGGCTGGCGTTGGGCGTTTCTGCCGTTGCCGGTGCTGAGCCTGGGCGCCTTCCTGCTGGGGCGGGGCGCGCTGCCCGACACCGAGACCGACCCCGATGCACCGCTGCCGGATCTGGCCGGAGCGCTACTGCTGGCGGGATCCATGGCGTTGTTGAGCTTCGGGATCATCGAGATCCGACCGTGGGGGCTGACCTCCGCCGGTGTCATCGGCGCCTTGGTGGCCGCGGTGGTGCTCGGGGTGGTGTTGGTCCTTCGCTCACGAGCGCATCCGGCGCCAGCGTTGCCGGTGGCATTGTTCTCGATCCGTTCCTTCACCGCCGCCAACCTGGCCACCACGGTGCAGAGCGGCGCACTGTCGGCCACGTTGTTGGTCAACGTCTTGTGGCTCACCGGCGGTTGGGGTTACTCGGTGTTCCTGGCCGGTTTGGCCACGTTGCCGTCCCCGGTGGTGGTGGCGTTGATCGCCCCCACCATGGGCCGCCTCGGCACCCGTTATGGGGTTCGGGCCATCGCCGTGCCCGGCTCGCTGATCTGGGCCGTGGGCATCTGTGGCTATCTGTTCCTGGTGCAGGAGGAGCCGAACTTCTGGATCGCCTGGTTCCCCGCGGCGGTGGTGGTGGCGGTGGGCATCGCCATGACCTTCCCGCTGGTGAGCGCAGCAGCGGTGGTTGACGTGCCCCCCAACCAGTTCGCGGTGGCCGGCGGAGTCAACAACGTGGGCCGGCAACTGGGAGCCACCATCGGCGTGGCGGTGTTGATCTCGGTGCTCGGGGACGGGGTGCACCTATCGGCGTTCCGTTCGGCGTGGACCATCGTGGCCCTGGCCGGGCCGGTGTCGTGTCTGGCCCTGATGCTGCTGCCGGCCGAATCCGGCAAACGCCGCAGCGACCCGGCCGTGCGCCCCACCACCACGCCGGCCCCGAGCAACGAAGCACCGTCACCGAGCCCCTCGACGTGAAATCGCGTGTGAAATCGTGCGGGAAATGATCTGAAAGTGACTGACACGTAAACCATTGGGCGGATTTGGGACAAGTGAACAGCGGCAACATCAGAAACCGTCGACGCTGAGTGCCCGCGGCGTCTCGCTCCGTCGATCAAGCGGGCTCGGCACCTGCTGTCCGTGGCCCAAATCCGCCCAATAGAAAATTCGGAGCGGTCCGGGAGCCTCTGACCGACCCGCAAACGGTGACCTCGGTGGCTATTCGAGCGCTTCGGCGATGGCCAACTCGGCGATGCGGTCATCGTCGTACCCCAAGATACCGTGCAGTACGTCATGGCTGTGTTGGCCGTAGGTGGGTCCGGCCCAGTCGTAGCTTCCCGCGCTGCGTGACAGCCGGTAGGGCGGCTGATCGACCACCACCGAACGGGCCACCGGATGCGGTGTCCAGCAGAACATGCCCCGTTCCGCCAGCTGCGGATCCACCCAGATGTCGTGGGCCTCGGAAACCAGGTGGGCCGGTATCCCATGGGCCTGCAGCCTTGAGGTCAGACCGGCGGTGTCCTGGCGGGCGGTCCAAGCCCCCACCACCTCATCGAGTTCCTCCCGTCGGGCCAAACGGTCAGCGATGTTCAGCCCGGCCAAATCACCCCGGCGCATCTCCACACACAGCGAATGCCACTGCTCGTCGGTCTCGCATACCACTGCAATCCATCGGTCCACGCCCGCCGCCGGGTACACGCCGTGCGGGACATGATCAGGGTCCGCGTTACCGGCCCGGGTGAGTTTTCCGTTGCCGGCTTGGCGGGCCAGCAGCGCCGGGGTCAGGAAGTGGGTAGCGGCTTCCATCTGGGAGAAATCGAGGTATTGGCCCTGCCCGGTGCGACGGCGATGATCGAGGGCAGCCAGGATGGCCATGGTGCTGAAGCGGGGCGAGGTGAAATCGGTGTAGGCCATGTACGGTCCGGCCGGCGCCCGATCGGGCCAGCCGGTGAGATCGAAGAATCCCGCCACCGCTGCCGCCAGGTTGCCGAAGCCGGCGAAGTTGGCCATCGGACCACTCTGACCCATCACGCAACTGGACAACATGACCAATCCGGGGTTGATGGCGGACAACACGTCATACCCCAAGCCCATGGCGGCCATGGTCCCCGGCGTGAAGGATTCGGTAACCAAATCGGCCCAGCGCGCCAGGTCCTTGACCACCTCCTTGGCTTCGGGCTTGGAAAGGTTCAGTGCCAGGCCCATCTTGCCGGCGTTGGCCACGTGCCAGGTGATGGCGTTCTCCTGATCGGGAATGTCGTCGCGGTGACCGAGCGCCGCCCGCAGGATGTCGGGCCGCCGTTCGGACTCGATGCGCACCACGGTGGCGCCCCAATGGGCCAGCACCCGGGTGGCCAACGGCATGGCCGCCACCCAGGCCAGATCCAACACCTTGATCCCGGCCAACGGCTTGGCGGCGTCGCCATCAGCCGCCGACATACCTTTTAGTATTGTCGGGGTGGTGGGGGCGGCTCGTTTGGTGAGGGCCTGCGCTCCCCCACCGACCCGTTGGGGGGCCGGGCCGAGTTGCGGCAACGGGGTGAGGGCCGATTTCACCATGGCACCGGGATGACGAAGTCCATCAACGGTCTCCCAGTAGCCTCGAGCCGCGAGTTGGGGACTGGCCAGCACATCATCAAGATCCGCAACGGGAACGATCAGCAGTTGCCGTTGGGACGCGGCAGCGGCCAGCTCCGCCTTGGTCTTGGTGGCGGTGAAGGCTTCGATCTCGTCCATGATCCCGCCGAAATCGGCCAGGGAATACTCGCCCTGTTGGATCTTTATGGCGAACTCCACGTAGTCCCGGGCCAGGGTCTGGTCAGAGCAGGCGCCTTCTTCGTGCATCCACTCGATGAGCCGCCGGGTGAACGGACCGCCCATGGGACCGAACAGCAGGCTCACCACCACGTGCCCGTCGCTGGCGGGGTAGACCCACCGAACCTGCAGCGTCCCCAGGAACACCCCGCCGCCGGATCGTTTGGGGGTGGGCAGACCGGCCGGGGGATTCAGCGTGGAGGGCAAGGAGGCGCCCAGCACCGATGCCTGCACCGAGCAGTCGACCCCTTGACCCAGACCGCTGCGGGCCCGTTCGGTGAGGGCCACCAGCACGCCGACCACACCTTCGCAACAGGCGTGCATCCAAGCCTGGGGCAGCGCGGTCCGTACCGGCGGGCGGTCGAAGTCTCCGGTGACCGCCATCTGACCACTCGAGGCCATCAGCGTGAGATCACTGGCCAACCAGTCCGCCTTGGGCCCGGTGCCACCGAACGGGGTCAAGGCCAACGTGACCAGGGTGGGATGAGCGGCCCGCAACGGCTCAAGCCAGGCCACCTCGGCGCCGGAACCCTGGGCGATGACCACGTCCACGTCAGCGGCGAAGGCGACGAGGTCCTCGGGCGCCGCAACCTTGACGGAATGCTTGCCCCGGTTGTAGGCGGAAAACCACACGTCCCGAGGGTGACCGCCGGGCGGTTCGGCCAGGAACACCTCGGCCCCGAGTTGGGCCAGCAGGAATCCGGCCATCCAGCCGTCACGTCCGCTGGCATCAAGGATCCGGTAGGGCTGCAACATGGCCGTTCACTCCCGTTGGAGACGATATCGACCGCATCCTGTCACCCTGCCGCACCCGCTGCCGCCTTACCCGCGCCCGACACGCTCCCAACCCGCCAAACCCGCCAAACCCTGGGCCATGGTGCGGTGGCGTGAAGCGGGCCGCGGTGACGGTGGGCCATGATCGTGCCATGACCGACACCACTGGCCACCCGGATCCAACGCTGGACGTGTTCGAGATCATGGCCACCACCCGGGCCATGCGCCGCCTCAAGGGAGACCCGGTACCTGAGGAGCTGATCCGGCGGGTGCTCGAGGCGGGGGTCTGCGCCGCCAACGGGGCCAACCGCCAAACATGGCGTTTCCTGGTGGTGAAGGACCGAAGCGTGAAAGAAACCGTGCAGCGGCTGTACCAGCGGGCCTTCGACGAGGTGATCGGCCCGATGTACGCCACGTCGCCACCGCCCCCGGGGGTCCATCCCGAACGGTACGCGGCGCAGCATCGGGCGGTGGCGTACCTCACCGAGCACTTTGCCGACGCGCCGGTGTGGATCGTGGCCTGTTTGGAGGAAACCGCCAGACCCGGTCGGGGCTCGGGGGCCTCCATCTATCCGGCGGTGCAGAACATGCTCCTGGCCGCCCGGGCGTTGGGGTTGGGGGCCACGCTCACCACCCGCCATCTGTTGCACGGCGAGGAGGCTGACGCTGCGTTCGGTTTGCCCGAGGGCGTACGGTCCTACGCCATCGTCCCCATCGGTTGGCCCCTCGGTCGCTTCGGGCCGGTGGGGCGGCGGCCACTGGAGGAGGTCGTGTTCGGGGACCGTTGGGGCGAGCCCTACGTCACCGGCTGACGCCCCGACACCCCCCTACTACACCCGGGCCAGCGGGGTGGGCACACCGGCCACTCCGGGACGGCACCGGAAGATGCTGCCGCCCTTGGATTCATCGTCGAGGTTGTCAGCGGTGACGATGTACAACTCGTCGTGGCCCGGTCCACCGAAAGCGCAACTGGTCACGGCCTTGGCCGGCACCGCCACCTCACCGATCAGCTCACCGGCGGGGTTCAACTTCGCCACCCGTCGGCCACCGACATGGGCCACCCACAGGTTCCCGTCCGCATCCACACACATGCCATCAGGTATGCCACGTTCGAAGGCGGCGCGTCCCAGATGGCGACGGTTGGAGACGGAGCCGTCAGCGGCAACGTCATGGGCCCACACGCCTTTGGTGGTGGAGTCTGAGTGGTACAGCGTGCGGCCGTCAGGGGAAAAGCCGATGCCGTTGGAGACCTCGACCCCGTCATAGAGCACGGTGGCGGTACCGTCGAGCCCGATGCGGTAGCACTCGCCCGGGGCCCGCACCCCGTTGGGATCGAACAGGTCACTACGCACGCTGCCCACCACAACCCGGCCTTCGGCGTCCGGTTGCAGATCGTTCCAGTGGCCGATGCTGTCATCGTGCAACAGCATCCTGGTCTCACCATCACGCCAATGGATGACGTCAGCGCCGGACAGCACCAGGCCCCCGTCGGCATGCAACGCCAAACCACCCACCATCCGGCGCTTGGGCAACAATGCTGTCACCGTGCCGTCAAGATCCCGGCGGAACACCCCGCCCTTGGTGGCATCGGTGAAATACAACGTTCCGGTGGCATCGGTCCGTGGTCCTTCAACCAGGCCGAAACCCCAAGCCAGCAGCTCCAGTTCCATGAGCCGGCACCGTAGCCGCTCACTGGCCGCTCAGGAGCCGATCAGTAGCCGCCGCCGAGCTTGCCGTGATCCCAGCTGAGGATCTTGTCGGCGTGGACCTTTACCACCAACCGCTTGGGAGCACTGGACTCCGCCGCGCCCTGGTTGGCGATGCCGTAACGCTGCTTCATCGACTCCCAGAGCGCGGCCACCTTGGCGGGATCATCGATCAGCTCGGCCTGACCCATCAGGTGCGCGCCTTTCAGCTCGCTGTATTTCACGCCGCTGTCCACGATCATCCCGATGGACGGGTTGCGCTCCAAGTTCTTGACCTTTTGCGCTTTCCCATAGGTCCAGAAGCTGGGCACGCCATCCACGAACCCGTAGTTCATGGCTACCATATGGATGCTGCCGCCGGGCCCGATGGTGCCGATGCGACACAGGTGCGGCTCGTTGAGATAGGCATCGATCTCGGCGGGGGACATGCGGATGAGGTCACGGCGCGACATGGCCCGCAGCGTAGTGGCGCCCGGGGTGGAGGTCGGGCCGCGGGCCGCCGGTCCCCGTCCAAAGCCAACAGATCCGCCCAAGGGCCCAGCGCCACCGAGGTGACGGACTCGATGGCCGCCATACCGCACCGAATGGTACGTCTAGCCCGGTGCGTCAAGCCCGGTACTTCGAGCGCGGTACGTCAAGCCACGGTAGGCGCCGGATGATGCATGGGAGGGAGGTCACGCACGGCGCTACGGGTGATCGGCCCGGGGGTGCTTTTGACGAACGTGGTCCGGGCGTCAAGGCTGGGCACAGTGAGCGACACGAGCGGGGACTGGGCGGCCGAAATGGCGGAGCTGGCGGCGCGCCTGGACTTCGCCGCCGGTATGGGTGGGCCCGAGCGGGTGGCCAAGCACCACGCCGCCGGCCGGCTCACCATTCGTGAGCGCATCGACCATTTGGCCGACGAGGGTTCCTTCCACGAGATCGGCCGCCTGACCGGTCGGGCCCAGCGCAACGAGGACGGTTCCCTCCAATCCGTCACCCCGGCCAACTATCTGTTCGGATCGATGGAGGTGCACGGCCGCCCGGCGGTAATCGCAGGGTACGACTACACCGTGCGGGGCGGGCCGGTGGAGGGTGGTTTGCTGGACAAGCGGCCCTACGCAGAACGCATGGCGCATGATCTCAAGGTGCCGCTGATCCGTCTGGTGGAGGGGGCGGGTGCCAGCGTGCGAGGCGTGAAATCCATGGGTGCGTCCTACCTTCCCACTGTGCCCGGATGGGAGTAC
Organism: Acidimicrobiales bacterium; assembly: GCA_046155365.1. Lineage (GTDB taxonomy): Bacteria > Actinomycetota > Acidimicrobiia > Acidimicrobiales > CAIXPF01 > CAIXPF01. The sequence continues at coordinate 76,968 of JBJXFH010000171.1, forward strand.
TCGGTGGCCAACCTTTCCCGGGTCCCGGTGGTATCGGCCGCGCTGGGGTCCCTGGCCGGGCTGCCCGCCATTGAGATCACCGCGGCCCACTTCTCGGTGATGGTGAAGGGACAGGCCCAGGTTTTCGTGGCCGGACCTCCCCTGGTCAAGCCTGCTACCGGGGTGGACATCGACAAGGAGTCCCTGGGCGGTTGGCAAGAGGCCATACGGTCCGGTTCGGTGGATGCCGCGGTGGACACCGAGCCCGAAGCGTTGGATTTGTTGCGGCGGGTGTTGGGATATCTGCCCTCCAACGTCTGGCAACTCCCACCCCGGGCCGAATCCACCGATGATCCGGACCGGGTTGATCCAACGCTGCGGTCGCTGGTGCCACGGACCCGTCGGCCCTTCGATGTTCGCCGTTTGTTCAACACCGTTGCCGATACCGGGTCAGTCACGGAGATGGCCGGCGGACACGCCCGGGCGGCGGTGGTGGCGTTGGCCCGCCTCGACGGGTGGCCGGTGGTGTTCGTGGGGACCGATAGCCGCATCGACGGTGGAGGATTGTCAGCGGCGGCGGCGCACAAGTTGGTGCGGTTCATCGATCTGGCGGATACGTTTCATCTGCCCGTGGTGGCGTTCATGGACCACGCCGGTTTGCTGGTGGGCCTCGACGCCGAACGGGCCGGTACGTTGCGTGCCGGCAGTCGGGCGTTGTCCGCCATTTACGAGGCCGAGATGCCATGGGCGTCGGTGATCGTTCGCCGGGCGTACGGCGCGGCAGGCGCCACCCACCGCAACCCCGCCCGCCACACATACCGGGTGGCCTGGCCGTCGGGGGAGTGGGGTTCGTTGCCGGTGCGTGGCGGCGTGAATGCGGCCTACCGACGGGTGATCGAAGCCGCCGAGGACCCCGCCGCCAAACGGGCCGAACTGCAACGGGAATTCGACGCGGTCACCTCGCCGTTTCGCACCGCGGAGGTGTTCGGCATCGAGGACATCATCGACCCCGCCGAGACCAGACCGCGACTGTGCCGTTGGGTACGTTCGGCCTACCACACCATGGCGTCTGGTCCGGTGGGCCCCTCAGGACGAACCTTCCGGCCCTGACGCCAGGATGAGGCGTTCCCGGTGAACGGCCGCCCGCAACGCCGCACACGCCTCGTCACCCGGCGGGTCTTCCGCATCCCCGAGCAGCACCGCCACCACCTCAACGGAGTCCGGGACCATACCGTTTCGTATGTCCTCTCGCAGCTGCTGCCAGGCCCACAGGTTCGGATGGTCGTAGGCCGCGCAGGCACCGGCCGGTTCGAGCACCTCGATCGCCGTGTCAAGCGTGCTGAGATCCATCGGGTAGGACCGCGACCCGCGGCGGTAGCCGAGCACCTTGGCCAACACCACCGCCGGCAGTTGGTGCGACCCGTCATGGTTCAGCACCGGGAACACGAACGCACCGTCGGCCCCGCGGTACCCGAACGCATAGACCGTCGGCACCACCAACCCTTCCATCTTCGCCACCATCGCAGCCTTGGCCTCCTGCAACTCCTCCACGGTGACCCACTGTTGGCGCATCGCCCCATCATGGCCACCCACCCTGTTCCCCCAAGCACGAGTTTGCGCCCAAGGTTGCCCGACGCGCCCCGGAAGCTCTGACGCCAACGCCCCAACGCGCCAACGTGCTGACGTCCGGAGCATGAAAGACTGTGAAAGGCTTTCAAACGGTTTTCATTGGGCGGATTCGGGCCATCGCAGGTGGCCAACCGCTGGGAAGTATCGACGCTGCGTGAACAAAGGGGCACGGTTCGTCGACGATCCGGGCCGGTCGCCGGGGCACAATGGACCAAATCCGCCCAATGGGATGACGAGCACCCCCAGCGCCCGCCCCGAACGCCAACCAAGCGCCGCTATCGCGCCCAACGTGACGGCCACGGCACTCGCCGGCCCGATGACGCAACGATGCGCTGACCCTGACGCCCTGACGCCTGCCGTGCCCGCACCGCGCGTGTGAAAGGCAATGGAATGGTGTCACACGGTTTTCATTGGGCGGATTCGGGCCATCGCAGGTGGCCAACCGCTGGAAAGTATCGACGCTGCGTGAACAAAGGGGCACGGTTCGTCGACAATCCGGACCGGTCGCCGGGGCACAATGGACCAAATCCGCCCAATGGGATTCCGAGCACCCCCAGCGCCCGCCCCGAAACGCCAACCAGGCGCGGCCTCGCGCCCAACGTGACGGCGACGCCACTTGCCGGCCCGATTTCAGATGGTCTCGGCGCGCCCACAACGGCTCGGGCCCGATGCTTGTTCTCGAGGAACCCCGAACCCTCCGAGACCGTCACCCAAACGCCGATCTTGGGGCCCCAACCGACCGAACCGCGCCCGGGCGAAGGAGGCGGCTGGTCAGTGGATGGCGCCGGCGATGACCAGGTCCGTGATGTGTGTCTCGTTGTAGCCCAACAGACCGGACAGTACGTCGTGGTTGTGTTGGCCGAGGACGGGACCGGCCCATCGGGCTCGACCGGGGGTCCGACTGAGCCGAACTGCCGGGCCCTCCACCCAGGCTTGACCATGCAAGGGGTGAGGGACTTGATAGAAGTGCTCCCGATGCTGCAACTGCGGATCTGCGACACACTGCGGAGAATGCTGCACGGTATGGGCCGGCACCCGGCGGTCCTGCAACTGCAACGTCAGGGCGTCAGGGTCTTGGCCGGAGCTCCACCGTGAGATAAGCCCGTCAAGTTCCGCGCTGCGGGCGTGGCGTTCAGCAACGGTCAGCGAGGCGAGGTCCGGTCGCGCCAGCACGTCGCTAAGGGCAACCCAGTGCGCGTCGTTGGTGCAGGCGATGGCGATCCAACGGTCCTCGCCGACGTCGCCCGCGGGGTAGATGCCGTGGGGCGCGAAGCGGGGGTCGGCGTTCCCGCGGCGGGTGGCCACCACGCCGTTCACGTCCAGATCTACCAGCGCCGGCGCCAGGAACTGCAGGGAGGACTCAGCCTGGGACACGTCTATCCATTGGCCCTCGCCGGTACGCCGGGCGTGGTCAAAGGCGCCGAGCATGGCCAGGGCGGCGAAACGGGGCGACACGTAATCGGTGTAGGCCGTGAACGGGCCGGCCGGGGCCCGGTCGGGCCAGCCGGTCACTTCGGTGAACCCGGTGATGGCCGCCGCCAGGTTCCCGAAACCGGAGAAATCGGCGTACGGACCACGTTGACCCATCAGCGAACTGGACACCATCACCACCGAGGAGTTCACCGCCCGCAGCGCCTCGTAACCCAGACCCCAGGCGTCGAGCACCCCGGGCGTGAACGATTCGTACACCACATCGGCCCACCGGGCGAGGTCCAGCGCCACCGCCCGTCCCTCGGGGGTGGTCAGGTCCAACTGCAGCGAGTACTTCCCGGCGGCCACGCAATGCCACAACACGGTGTCATCGGGCCCGCCGAGGCCAGCCATGAACGGCCCCGACGCCCGCATGGGATCGGTGCGCGATTCGGTTTCGATGCGGACCACGGTGGCGCCATGATCGGCCAACAACCGGGTGGCCGCCGGGCCGGCCAAGACCCACGAAAAGTCCAACACCTTGAGCCCGTCCAACGCCCGTGCGGCATCGGCGGCTCGCTCACCCCCGGGAGCGGGACGCGCCCCGGTGGTTCGGGCCGGTGTCGCGGGTGTCCCGGCTGTCGCAACAGGCGCAGTCCGCGCCGCGGACGCGACTGACGCGGCAGCAGCAGCAGTCGGCGCAGCGGACGCAGTTGCCCCGGCGCGCAAACCTGCGCTGATCTCGGCTTCGTGCTCACCCAGGCGCGGGGCGGGACCCAGCCGCTGCAGCGGTGTGACCCCAGCCCGGGCCCAGCGACCGGGAAACCGCACGGTACGTTCCCCGACCCCGACCCCCAGCCCGCCGGGAACAGGAACAGGAACGTCATCCCAGTACTCGTTGAAGGCGAACTGTTCGAAGCGGGCCACATCGTCAAGGGTGGCGACGGGGGCGATCAGCAGCCGCCGTTCACGGGCCCCGGCGAACAGTTCGGCCTTGGTTTTGGACGCCACAAAGGCCGTTACCGCCGAGATGGCCTGCTGCAACATGGCCGGATCCAAGCGATCGGCGAAAATCAGTTCAAAGAATGAGATGTAGTCCTGATCGCGCAGTTCGGCGCTGCAGAACCCCTCCTCGTGGACCCAGGCCATCAGGGACTGGGTGAAACGGCCGATCATGTCACCGAACAGGAACAGGATCGAGACGTGACCATCTTTGGCGGCGTACACGAAGCGCAACTCGTAGGGACCGATGCGCAACCCACCGGAGATCCGCCGGTTGAGGGGCGCTCCCACCGCTGCGGCCAACATGGTGTATTGCACCGCGGCCATAAGTGATTGCTGCGCCGAGACGTCGAGGTGCTGGCCCAGGCCCGAGCGGCTCCGCTCCACCAACGCCGCCGCCACCGCCACCGCGGCATCGGCCCCGGCGTGGAGAAAGGCTTGCGGTTCGCTGATGCGCACCGGGGGACGGTCATGGTCACCGGTTACCACCGCTTGCCCGCTGGCGGCCGCCAACGTCAGATCCGACGCCGCCCAATGGGCCTTGGGACCGTCGCTGCCAAACGGTGAGATGGACACCGTGATGAGCGTCGGGTTGTCCGCCCGCCACGCCGCCAGATCAACCGGTATGGCGCCGGACTCGATCACCACATCAGCGGTGGCTACCAGGGCGTCAAGATCCACCCGGTCCGTCCGCACCGATTTCTTGCCCCGGTTGTAGGCCCAATGACGCAGCGAACCCTCGCCGTGCGTCGCTCCGGGGGCGGACGGTCCCCAGTGACGTGAAGGGACACCCCCAGGCGGCTCCACGGCGATGACCTCCGCCCCGAGTTGCGCCAGTACGTACCCCGCGAAGTCGCCCCGCCCGTCGGTGAGATCCACAATCCGATACGACGACAGCACGGTTCCCTCTTCTGGTTGTTGCGTTTCGGTTGATGCAATTCTGGTTGTTTCAGGCCGGTCCTGGCGCTCACAGGGCATCGAGCCGCCGGTAACCTACACCGGCACGTCCGCCTGGTCCCCGGTGATCGCGGCAGCGCCCCGGAGAACTTCGTAGGGTTCGGTCATGTCCTGGACTGATCATTTCGCGCACAAGGTCATGACCGTGGAGCAAGCCGCCGGCCTGGTGCGCAACGGTGACCGGGTCATGGGTGGTCTGCCCGAGCCGGCGGCCTTCTTGGCGGCGTTGGCCCGGCGGGAGGATCTCAGCGACGTTGCGTTGTATCTCGGTGCGCCCCGGGCCGGTGGAGTGGCCGCGGCGCTCAACCCTGGGATCACGCTCTATGCGGGCTTCTTAACCGAAGCGGTACGGCAGGCCGGCGCTCCGGTGGAGGTGTTGCCGGTGCACTTCAGTGGTTGGACGGGGTTCATCCGGCGCTGGCGGCCCCGGGTGCGGGTGGTGCTGGTGGCCGAACCCAGCCTGGACGGGGTGGTGCATCCGGGATCAACGGTGGCCAACGATGACGAGTTGGTGCGGGGCGCCCGGCCCGATGACGCGGTGGTGATCGGCATCGTGGACCCCAATCAGCCACGGTTGCGGGGCTTCACCTACCGAGTGGAGGATTTCGATGTGCTGGTGCCGCTGCCAAGCGATACCGAGGCTCCGTTCTACGATTCACGGCGGGTTTCGGCGCACATCGACACGGTGGTGGGCCACATCGATGATCTCATTCCCGACGGGGCCACGCTGCAGTCCGGCGTGGGCGGTTTACCCGAGGCCATCATGTCTCGGCTGGGTCACAAACGGGATCTGGGGATTCACACCGAGGTGATGGGCGCGGGCATGGCCGAACTGCTCGGTACGGGGGCGGTGACCAATACCCGCAAGACGCTCTATCCCGGTGAGACGGTGTTCACCATCGCCATGCCCGAGGCCCTCGACGCGTTGGCGCAGCATCCCGGCACCCGACTGGAACGGGCGGCGATGGTCCTCGATCCCCGTGAAGTGGCCAAAAACCACCAGATGCGGTGCGTCAACGCGGTACTGCAAGTGGACTTGTTCGGGCAGGGCAACGCCGAGATGTTGGGCGGCCAGCAGTACTCCGGGGTGGGCGGCCAACTGGATTTCCTTCGGGCGTGCACCTTCGCCGACGACGCGCTGTCGATCCTGGTGCTGGAGTCCACCACCGCCAACGGGACGGTGTCTCGCATCGTGCCCCATGTTGCGCCCAACGCCACCACCGGCGGACGGTACGAAACGCAGGTGGTCATCACCGAACACGGCGTGGCGTGGTTACAGGACGCGTCGATGCGACAGAAGGCGCAACGGCTGATCGACATCGCCCACCCCGATCACCGCGACTGGCTCACCGAGGCCGCCAAACAGTCAGGCCTGCTGTGATTCGGACCGCCCGACCGCGGCTGGCTCACACGATGCGGGCGGCGCGCAAAGCGGCTACCTCGGCGGGGGTGTAGCCCACCTCGGCGAGGACCTCGTCGGTGTGCTCGCCCAACTGCGGGGCCCGGCGGCGGATGGTGCCCGGAGACGCCGACATGGTCACCGGGAAGTTGGCAATGGGGGCCGGCTGGGACAGCGTGGGGTACTCGACCGGAGAAAACACGCCGATCTGTTGGATGTGGGGCTCGTCGAGGGCCTGCTGCGGGGAGAGCACCGGACCGCCCGGCACCTTGTTGGCCTCCATCTCATCGAGGCACTGCTGGGTGGTCCGCTCCGCCGCCCATACCGAGGTGTATGCGGAGAGGATCTCGCCGTTGTCACCGCGGGCCAGGTCATCTTTGAAGCGGTCATCGTGCAACAGCTCAGGTTTGCCCACCATCTGGCACCAGCGTTCGAACTGGTACTGCCCGATGACCAGGCACATGACCCAGCCGTCCTTGGTGCGCACGGTGTCACCGGGCCCCGCGGTCTGGCCACGGTTGTGGGAGGACACCCGGTTGGACTTGAGGAGCTGCTGTTCAATGATGGTGGGACCCATCCAGGTGAGGGCGCTGCGCAACAACGCCCCCTCCAGGAACTGACCCTCACCGGTCTGGGCCCGGTGCAGCAACGCCGCCATGGTGGCCAACGCCGACAGGGTGGCAGTGGAGAAATCCACATAAGGGGCGCTGGCCCGGGTGGGGTGGCCCTCCGGCCCGGACAGGTACATGTTGCCCGAGGCCGCTTGGGCCAACCCGTCGAAACCGACCTTGTTGGACCAGCTTCCGCCAGAGGCGAAGGCGTTGACGGTGGTCAGGATGATGTCGGCCTTGTAGCCCCGCAGCGTGTCGTAGTCCAGGCCCATCTGCACCAGCGTTTCCGGCGGCAGGTTGGCGATCACCACGTCGGCCCCTTGGACCAGCCGCTCCACCACCTTGCGGCCCTCGGGCTTGACCGGGTTCAGGGTGAGGCAGCGCTTGTTCCGGTTGACCTGCAGGAACATGGCGCCCACACCGTCATCGGTGACGGGGGTGACCCAGCGGTCCTCTCCACCGTCAACCCGTTCGATGCGGATCACGTCAGCGCCGAGGTCACCGAGCAGCGCGCCGCACCACGGCCCGGCGATGTAGCGGCCGAAGTCGAGCACCCGAATACCTTGCAGAACCGAAGCCATGGCGATGGACCTCCCCAGGTCAGTCGCGTCCTGTTCGACGCCTTGGGGCCGAAGCGTAGGCCATGGCAGCGGAGCCGGCTCAGCGATGACGGCTCAGCGGTGACGGCCCCGATGCGCGACGATGAGGCGGTACCAGCGGCCGCGGTCGCCGCCACCGCTGGGCCCATCGACAACCGACAGGAGCAACCCCATGGGACACATCGCCGGGTTCGATCATCTGGCCATCACCGCCGCTGACCCCGAGGCCACCATGTCCTTCTACCGCAAGGTGCTTGGCGCCGAGGTGCTCTACGAGGACAAGTGGCGCGAGGGCAAGATCCCCGTGTTCACGTTGCAGGTGGGCGCCAACCGCATCAACGTGCACGACCCGATCCGGGACAAGATGATCCCCGCCAAGTTGGTGGCCGGCAAACCGGTGCCCGGCTCGGAGGATTTCTGCTTCCGCTGGGAGGGCACCATCGAGGAAGCCATCGAGTTGCTCCACCACCACGACGTGCCCATCATCGAGGGCCCGGTGTTCCGCTTGGCCTCCAACAACGCCAAAGCGAAATCGGTGTACTTCAACGACCCCGACGGCAACCTGCTGGAGTTGCTGGCGCTCGACTGATCGCGCCCCTACCTCGACGCAACAGAATACAAGTCTGAGTAATACAAAGCTGGGCTGGTATTGAGGGATGCGCCGCCCCGAGGACCTATTCGACCGGGAGGCGGAGTGGCGCGAGCTCGTCAGGTTCGCACGCCAGCCTGGCCCGGGCATCCGACTTCCGGCCGGGGTGGGAGGATTCTGCTACCCGGCCGTGGAGGAGCAACGCAGCCAAGCACTCACCGGCCTCACTCGCTGCTGGAGCACGGCCTGATTCCAGCATCGATGATGGCGTGGGTCCCGACCTCGACCAGCCCGACCATCCGAGCCTGCGGAAACGCCGCCCGTGCACCTTTCGAAGTGCCCGGCCGCCCGAAGAACGCATCGTTCTCGACGCTGTCAGCAACATCGAAACACGTCCCATCGATCGCGACCGGTCGCCGGCCCCATCAATCGACCACGATCATCGCCAGCGCCACCGTCATTGGGCCGCTCGGGTTGCCGCTGCTGCCATCGGTGACCAGCGAGATCAACCCACTCAGCGGGCCCCGGCGGTTAGGGGCCGAGCGGCGGGCGGATTCACGGCCGGGTGGTCACGAAGGTGAGCACGTGGTTGCGGGTACCGGATCGCATGGCGTGTTCGATCCACAGCAGGGCCATGGGTTCGGTGAGACGAGCGCCCCGCAACCCGCCGCAGTCATGCACGCTCCAGCCCAGATCCGCGGCCAGGGTGGTGGCCACCGCCTTGGCGTCATCATCATCGGTGGCCACGAACAGGGTGGGGGCGCCGACGGAGGTGCGGGGATGGTCCATCAGCTCGAAACCGACGGTGTTGAAGGCTTTGACCACCTTGGCCTGAGGCGCCCACCGTTGCACCTGCTCGCCGCCGGAATCGCTGTGACCGATCGCCAACCCCAAGCGATCGGTGAACTGCAAGGGATTGGTGACGTCCACCAGCACCTTGCCGGCCAGGCTGTCCCCGGCGAGGGACAGCGCGTTCTGGGCGCCTCCCCAGGCGGTGGCCAACACCACCACCTCTGCTGCGGCGGCCACCGCGCCGACCTCGTCCACCGCCACCCCGCTGGTGGTGGACCACGACCGCAGCTCCTCATCATCAGGCGAGCGGGTTCCCACCTCCACCTGGTGGCCGGCGGAGCGCAACGCCACCGCCAGCGCCTTGCCCACACCACCTGATCCGATCATCGCGATCTTCATGACAACCCCCTGAGAGCCGATCCGTCGGTTCCTATTACGATACAGCCCCGAATTGTATCAGTTTGGTTCCCGCAGTGCGCTCAGTTTTTGGACTGCTCCCCCATGCCACGCCACACGAACGTCGCCACCCGGCGAGCCCAATCCCGTGGAACCGGCCCGCCAGCCAACAGCAGCGCATACAGCGAGCCAGTACAGGCGGCCACCGCGCAGTCCAGATCCGCTTCCCGGGACACCAGATTGGCGTTCACCGCCCGCTGGAGGATCTGACGCAACCGCTTTCGGCGGGGGGCCACGATCCGCTCCTGGTAGAGCTTGCGCAGATCAGGGTCAGCGGCGTCTTGCAGCATCGAGCCGACCATGCTGATGCCGTTGGGCCGGCTCACGCCACGCTGGAAGGCGCGCAACTCCTCAACCAGGTCGCTGAACGGATCATCAGTATCGGGCCGGCTGGCGGCCTCGGACAAACTGGCGATGGCGGCGGTGGCCAAGTCAGCCTTGGACGGCCAGCGACGGTACAGCGCCTGGCGGGTGGTGCCGGCTTGCTCGGCGATGACGACCAGTGACATGGCGTCATAACCCCGCTGTGCCAACTCACGACGCGCCGCTGCCAGGACCGCCTCATCGATATCAGGATTGCGCGGACGGCCAGGAGACACAGGATCGGAAATCACACCGCCGACACTAGCAACCACCGCAGTGCCACTAAATACGACCCAGCCCCGTATGGGTTACCAGCGGCCAACGCCGATCCCCTTCCCGGACCGGCCACCTCGATCGATTCGTTGTCCGATGTTCGATCGGTGGGACGGCGCCATAGTGTGCAGCGCAATGAACGCGCATCATCCAGCTGCACTGGGGTTCCGGTGGTCGGAGACGGCGTGTCGGTGATGCGGCGGGTCGGAATGACCACGGCGGCGGTGGGGCTTGCCGTCCCTGCAGCGTGTTGGGCCCACGCCCGTGCCGCTGGTTCGGGCGTGCCGATCGGTCAGACCATCGCGGTGGTCGTCCTCGGCTTCCCGGCGCGACGAGACGGAAGCCCCCACCCCGTGCAACGCTGGCGAGCACGCCTTGCGGCCACCACCGCGACCCGTTCCGGCGCAACGGTTGCGATCTTCACCGGTGCCGGACGACACGGTGGCGCATCCGAGGCGGCAGTGATGGCCCAGTTGGCACGGGATCTCGGCATGAGCCACGGCGTAGAGGTCAGAGTGGAGACCCGTTCGACCAACACGTGGGAGAACGTGGCGAACGCATCGGCCATGGTCGAGGATGTGGACCGCATCGTGATCGTCTCAGATCCCCTTCACGCCGCCCGCGCCCGCTCGTACTGGTTGCAGCAACGACCACAAGATGGGGGCCGGGTGTTCGTCACTGACCAGAGTGGGTTCTGGGACGGATGGTGGCTGAAGCTTCCTGCCGCGCTCGACGCGTGCCTGAAGCATCAGCTACGGGCCCGACAGCACCATCGTCACCGATGCGGTTCGGGAGTGGCACCCTGAGCCAACACCACCCCCAACGCCTCAGGTGGGCGCCGGGCATTCGGCCATGGAATCCAGATGCTCGTTCAGCTTGGCCGTCAGAACCTTGAGCTGCGCCAGATCCTTCTGGTCAAGGGCATCGAACACCCAGTGCCGCACCCGTCGGACGTGGCCCGGAGCAGCCTCCTCCAGCACGGCCCGGCCCTGCGGTGCCAGCTGCACGATGCGGGCCCGTTGATCAGTCGGATCGGGCGACTTGCGCACCAGACCGGCGACGCGCAGACGATTGACGCGATGGGTGATGCAGCTCGACGTGTCATCGATGCGCTCGGCCAACTCGGTGATGCGATAGCCGTCCGCGGAGCCCGAGAGGTTGTGCAGCAACTCGTAGTCCCGACCGGTGAGCCCGTGTTCCCGACGTAGCGCCCCATCACTGAGGCTCACGAGTCGCGACGACAACCTGATGAGGCCGATCCACGCCGTCAGTTCGTTCTTATCGAGCCACGGCACCGAATCATCCGTCATCGCCAGCAGACTACCTGAACGCTCAGATAGTCTGACCCGCATGACCGACACCCCTCCGAGCAACGCCGGACCAACCCCGGCGCCGAGCCCGACTGCCGCGCCAGCCGCGCCGCCCGCCATCACAGTGGCGCCCAACGGGCCACTTGTGGTCAACGGTGGCGTACCCCTGTATCGGCGACGGGCGGTACAGAGCGAACACGGCGAACCCTTGACGTGGGTCACCACCGAGCACATCGAGGCCGGCGCCCGCTACGCCCTTTGCCGTTGTGGCCTCTCGGAGCGCAAGCCGTTTTGTGACCGCGCCCACGCCAAGGCCGGTTTCGACGGTACCGAGGCCGCCGCTCGCACCTACGACGAACGGTCAAACGTACTTGGTGGTACGGGGATCGAGGTTCGGGATGACCGTTCGATCTGCGTGCATGCCGGCTTCTGCGGCACCCGGCTGACCAACGTCTGGAAGCAGGTTGCGGAGACCGGCGAGTCCACGGTGCGGGCCCAGGTCATTGCCATGGTCGAGCGATGCCCGTCCGGCGCCCTCACCTATCGCATGGAGGGCGCCGAGGTGGAGCCCCTGCTGCCTCAGGCCATCGCCGTCACCGACGACGGACCGCTGTGGGTGACGGGCTCCATTCCCATCACCGGCTCCGATGGAGTTGCCCTCGAGACCCGCAATCGGGTGACGCTGTGCCGTTGTGGGGCCTCCGCCAACAAGCCGCTGTGCGACGGCAACCACAAGAACGTGGGCTTCGCCGAGAGCTGACCCCTCCCGGCGGACGCCCGATATGGCCGCCACCGGCGCGCGCTTAACTCTGAAGCCGTCGATAGCGTGAGACCATGCCCGAGTCGGGAACAGAGATCCACTCGTCGGTCCTGGAGCTCATCGGCAACACCCCGATGGTTCGCCTGCCACGCCTGAGCGCCGCGCTGGGATTGCCCACCACGTTGGTCATGAAGATGGAGACCACCAATCCCGGCGGTTCCGCCAAGGACCGCCCGGCCCTGGCCATGATCGACGCTGCCGAGCGCGAGGGGCTGCTGGCACCGGGCGGCACCATTGTGGAACCCACCTCGGGTAACACCGGCATCGGCCTGGCCATCGCCGCGGCGCAGAAGGGCTACCGCTGCGTGTTCGTGATGACGGACAAGGTGGCCCCGGAGAAAGTGTCCTTGCTGCGGGCCTACGGCGCGGACGTGGTGGTGTGCCCGGTGGCGGTGGCCCCGGACGATCCCGCATCGTATTACTCCACCGCCAAGCGCCTGGTGCAGGAAATCCCCGGCGCCTACCGGCCCAACCAGTACGACAACCCCCACAACGCCACCGCGCACTATGACAGCACCGGACCCGAGATCTGGCGGCAGAGCGCCGGGCGGATCACCCATTTCGTGGCCTCCATGGGCACCTGCGGCACCATCACCGGGGTGGGCCGGTACCTCAAGGAGCAAAATCCGAACGTGCGCATCATCGGCGCGGACCCCATGGGATCGGTGTTCTCCGGTGGGTCCGGGCGCCCCTATCTGGTGGAGGGCATCGGCGAGGACTTCTTTCCCGCGGCCTTCGACCGATCGCTCTATGACGACATCATCGCTGTTTCCGACGCCGACTCCTTCGCCATGGCCCGCCGGGTCACCCGGGAGGAGGGCATCATCGTGGGCGGCTCCGGCGGCACCGCGGTGGCCGCCGCGGTGCAGGTGGCCCGCAACGCCGGTCCCGAAGATCTGGTGGTGGTGCTCAACCCCGATTCGGGCCGGGGGTACCTGTCCCGGTTGTTCGATGACGGCTGGATGGCCTCGTTCGGATTTCTCCAGGAGTGCGAACCGTGCGTTCAACAGTTGATCGACACCCGCTCCGACGCCGTGCCCGACCTGCTCTATGTCAATCCGGACCATACGGTACGGCATGCCATCGCCCTGATGCGCAAACACGAGGTGAGCCAGCTCATCGTGGCCAAGAACGAACCGCCCTTCGCTACCGCTGAGGTGTCCGGGGCGGTGGATGAGCTGCATCTCATGGACGCGGTGTTCAAGAATGCTGATGTGTTGGAACGTCCGATCGGTGAGGTCATGGGACCCACCTTGCCCACGGTGGGAGGGGGTCAGTCCATGGACCTGTTGGTGAACCTGTTGGACTCAGCGCCGGCGGTACTGGTGTTATCCGGCGGCCGGCCCCTGTGCGTGCTGTCCCGCCAGGACGTGTTGCGGTTCCTCTCACCGGTGGACGGGTGAAGGACATGGACTTCGGATTCGACACCAGGGCCATCCACGCCGGCCAACCACCGGAACCCTCCACCGGCGCGGTGGTCACCCCCATTTCGTTGAGCACCACGTTCCGACAAACAGCGGTGGGCGAACATCAGGGCTTCGAGTACGGCCGCTCCGGCAACCCCACCCGGGCGGCGTACGAGGAATGCCTGGCCTCCCTCGAAGGCGCCCGTTTCGGATTCGCCTTCGCGTCGGGCCTGGCGGCAGAAGACACCGTGTTGCGGGTGTTGTGCCAGCAGCCGGGCGCGGTGGTGCTGTTGGGCAACGACGCCTATGGCGGCACGTTCCGGCTCATCAACCGGGTGCACGGGCCGTGGGGTGTGTCCTGGGTGGCGGCAGATCTCACGTCGCTTACCGACTTCGAAGCGGCCTGGCCCGAGGGCACCACGGTGGTGTGGCTGGAATCGCCCACCAACCCCTTGTTGAGCTGTGTGGACATCGCCGCGGTGGCCGCGTTGGCCCATGAGCGCGGCGCGCTGGTGGTGGTGGACAACACCTTCGCCACCCCGTACCTGCAGCAGCCGCTGGCGTGGGGCGCGGACGTGGTGGTGCACTCGGTGACCAAGTACCTGGGCGGCCATTCCGATGTGGTGGGTGGGTTCGCTGCCCTGAACGATCCCGAGTTGGCCGAGCGGATCAAGTTCACCCAAAACGCCGCCGGCGCCGTGCCCTCCCCGTTCGACTGCTATCTGGTGCTGCGCGGGCTGAAAACGCTGGGGGTGCGCATGGACCGCCACTGCACCAACGCCGCCGCCATCGTGGAGTTGTTGCAGGGTCATCCGGCGGTGGAGCGGGTGCTGTATCCGGGGCTGGCCTCCCATCCGGGCCACGCCGCCGCCGCCCGGCAGATGTCCGGGTTCGGGGGCATGGTGTCCTTTACCTGCGCCGGCGGAGAGGCCGCGGCACTGGACGTGGTGCGCCGCACAACGCTGTTCTGCCTGGCGGAGTCCCTGGGAGCGGTGGAGTCCCTCATCGAGCATCCCGGCCGCATGACCCACGCCTCCGCCGCCGGCTCTCCCCTGGAGGTCCCAGCCTCACTGGTGCGCTTGTCCGTGGGCATCGAAACCATCTCGGACCTTGTCGATGATCTCCGCGGAGCGCTCGATAGCGTGGCCTGAGTGGATCAACCGGCGCTACGCGGGTTTGGCGGAGCCGGTAGCGAGATGATCCAGTTTGACGACCGAGGCTTCGAGCATGGCCAAGGGCACGACGGGCCAGGAACGCTTGGCTCGCATCTCAGGGGAGATGTTGGTCCAGTCGCAGTAATTGGTCACGTCCGTCTCGTGATCACCCACCGGCTCGAGCTGCCAGCCGTACACGTGATCCACGGTCGTACCGTCAGCCAGGCCCACGGTCCATTCGACCAGGCGGTCGGGAACGAGCTGGGTGACGATGTTGCGGACCGAGTACTTCACCAGGCCCGGGATGTCAGCGAGGGGCGTGCGATCCATGGCCATGTCGAAGGTCTGGCCGACCTCGGTGAGCGGTCGTGCGTCGGGGGCCGTTTCAAGCATGCCCGACCCATCAATGGCCACGTGGCCCGCCGGATCGGCGACGATCTTGAAGATTGCACTGGCAGGCGCAGCGATGCGACGGGTGACACCGTGTCGATCAGCGGACATGTTGATTCCTCGGTTCCGTAAGAAGACTGACTGGGGTGGCGATTCTGCCAGCCCGGCGGCGCGCACCGCGAGCCGGTCGAAATAGTTGTTGGGTCAACATTGTTGGACGGTCCATGAGCACCTCCGAAGCACTGCGCTCCCCCATCGTTGTTCGCCGTGCCGCCGACCGGTTCAGCACCCGCATCGGTTGGCTGGACTC
>JBJXFH010000178.1:0-3776 GCA_046155365.1 Acidimicrobiales bacterium
AGCCATGCTCGCCGGCCGGTGAGATGCGCGGGCGGAAGCGTCCCGTGCAGTAGAAGTGCTTGACCGGGTCGCGCCTGGCGGAGGACCTCTGCCGGCAGCAGCCGGCGATGAATCGTGGAATCACCGACGCTGCGCCGGAACCCGGCGAGATGGGCGTCGGCGTTGGCGGAACGCTGCGGGACCTCTTCCTCACCGGCGAGGTAGGAAACGTACTCGAGGGTCTCGACGTCAGACACCCCGGCGAAGATCACCTTCGATCCGTGGTTGGTGAGCACCGGCCCGGCTTGGGCTTGGTAGATGGCGTCGATCTGCGCCTTGGACTGCCACACCGTCACCAGCAGCACCCCGATCCCCGCGCACGTCGAGGCGACCTCGGGCAGCCACCGCAGCGGCGTGTTGCCGGCCTCGTCGATCACGACCAGAAGATCCGGCAGCGGCTGGCGGTAGCGCTTGGCGACCTCGTAGGCCTGATCTTTCAACATGGCGCCGAGCAACCCACCGAACACGACAGAGAACCGCTGCGTCGATTTCAACGGTTGCACCACATACAACGTGTTGCGACCCGACAGCACCCGCCCGATCTCCACGACCGGGCCGGCGTCCGACGACGACGCGAAGGACACGTTGGGGTCCTCCCACGGCTGCACCAACGTCTGAGACGTCGAGTAGATGTCGGAGCGGGTGCGCGGGTCGAGATGCCAGAACCCGTCGAACTGTGCGAGCGCGTGCTGCGCCTGGATCGCCAACGCCCGATCCGACGAGCCCGCCACCCGGTTCAGGATTCCGCGGATCTCCCCGCCCCGCTTCGACGGGTCCTGCGCTTTCGTAGTCGCGCCAGGCTGTTCGGGTGGCGGGTCCAGTTCGTTGCCATCCTGCAAGGCGAGCCAGCGCACCACGTCGGCCATGGTGCGCTTACCAACGGCGGCGGCGAACAGCATCGGCCACAACAACGCTTCGCCTTTACGGCTCCAATAGTTGGCGTTGGTGACCCCCTCACTCGGTGCGGCTTCCAGCAACAGGTTCGCTGCCTCCATCGCCCCCGACACCGTCCGAGCCGAATGCAACGGGGACCACCCGCAACGCTCCACCTCCTCAGGCAGCGGGTCGGGGATGGTGCGCATCGGGTCGAACAGGTACACCTTGCCGAGCTGCAACCGCCGACGAACGGTGGCCTCGAACAGGTCGTTCTGCACCGAAGACAAGATCGCGGGGCCATCCCAATCCAAGATCCCAGCCACCACCGTCGCCGTCTTCCCCGAACGAGTCGGCCCGATCACCGCCACCGCACTGCGATCACCGGCCCGCCCACCCCCACCACGACCACGACGCCGGGTGGTGGGTTCGGCGTGGCGGCTTTCGGTGGCCACCAGACGCCCGGCAACCGTGCCGAGAATGAACCGACCCCGTACCGGTCTGGGCACGATCAGCGGGGCCAGGTCCCGCTGGGTGGCCAGGCGGGCGCCGACGTCCACTCCGAGCCGACGCCGACGGGCCGTCCCGACCCGCTGAGACCCGAACCGCACCCACACCCACGCCCCGCCGCCGAGCTGGCCGGCCAAGACCAACACCGTCGCCGGCCAATAGATGAACGGGCCCGGGACGCTGTCTCGCACCGCCACCGGCCACGCCTCCGCTGGGTGCTTCCCGTGGGCGGGGAGGCGGACCATCGCGCCCAAGGCGTCACCAACGGAGGCGTCCAACCAGGACCCCGACCCGATCAGCGTCGCGAACTGGGCGCCGCACCACACCCCCACCGCCAACACCCCAAAGACGACGACCGCGATCGCGAACCAGTCGTCCCCACCCACCGGCGCCGACCGTTGAGCATCACCGCGGGCTGCCATCAACCGGCCTCCGCCATGGCGATGAGACGGGCCTCCGCGCGTTGGCGTCGCCGGCGCAGGCAATCACCGTTGACCCCGAACCGGTCCGCCAATTCCGCCGGCTGGTAGCCCCCGATGCGGGTGAGCCACACCAACTCGACATCACCCGAACTCATCGTCCCGTCCCGGCGGGCGTCGGTCAGGACCTCGGCCAGCACCTCCCCCGCCGTCGACTCTGGGGACTCAATGTCCTGCGCCTCCGGGCAGTCCGTCACCATCATGGTCGCCCGCCAGCGCTCCTCCTCCAGCACGTCCCGACGTAACACTCGATGAGTGCGCCGCAAGATCGAAGACAACGGCCACGCCCTGCGTTTCCCAGCCGCGTGCCGGATGGCCTCCATCACCGCCACCACCAACATCTGATCGACATCGCCCTCATCGAGCAGCCCATGATCGGTCCGCCCAGCCCACGCCAGCAGCCAGCCCAGCTCACCGCCCAACCCCGGGATCAACGCCTGCAGCACCGTGCGCACAGCCAACGCGTCGTGCACCGCCAGCTCCAACAGCGACCACACCAGGTCGTTCGACACGTCGAACTCACCGTGACGAATCACCTCGATCAGCTCACCCAGACTGCCGATGTCCGCGAAGCAGCCGTGGTCCGCTCGCCACAGCCGCAGCTGACGGGCGGCGCCGGGAGATGCCGCCAACGCTGCCCATTCCTGGTCGAGGTCCTTGAGTACATGTCGAGTGTGAGCCATGCCCGCACCCTCAGACACCCACCTCCCGAAACAGCTCCCAATCCATCTCCCGTTCCACCTACTACTCGCGCTGACCAGCACATTCCGGCAGTAGATGGGCCCGCCAGCACCTCCTACTCATGGAACCGCCACCTACTGATCTGTTGCAACGGCGACGAGGGCGTCTGGACGGACGCCTCGCCGTTCACACCCCCGCCGGTCGACCCACTGGCCCACGATCGCCCAGACGACAGCGCCGCCGTGCCCCACCGCGAGAGCGACCGGAGGGTCCGGACCGCAATGGCCATCCTGGTCCCTGGTCATGCGGGTCACGGCGAGCCGAGCTTGCTCACCGCCAGGAGCGTCCGACCAACCACCGGCCCGAACAAATGTGACGGCCAGCTTGACGGAGTTCGGCTCACCGTCAGCTCACTCCCGCCGGCGGTCGCGTTGCGTCTACTCAGCCCGTTCTTGCTTGGTTGATGGCGGCGATGTCGATCTTGCGCATCGTCATCATGGCATCGAACACCCGCTTCGCTGCGGCGCGATCGGGATCTGCCATCCCTTCGATGAGCGCTCGCGGGGTGATCTGCCACGACAGACCCCAGCGGTCTTTGCACCAACCGCAGGCGCTCTCCTCGCCACCGTTATCGACAATGGCGCCCCAAAGCCGATCAGTCTCAGCCTGGTCATCGGTAGCGATCTGGAACGAGAGCGCCTCGCTCTGCTTGAACGCCGGGCCGCCGGTGAGCCCCACGCAAGGAATCCCGGCCACCACGAACTCCACCGTCAACACGTCACCCGCTTTGCCGTCGGGGTAGTCCCCAGGCGCTCGCATCACGGTGCCAACCGAGCTGCCGGGAATGGTGTCTGCGTAGAACTGCGCCGCCTCAAGCGCGTCGCGGTCGAACCACAAGCAAACCGTGTTCTTCGGTGTCATGGATCTCTCCTTCAGGTCGCGGGTCCGGAGGACTGCACGACAGCAATGTTGTTGCCGTCGGGGTCGCGCAACATGAATAGCAGTGGGGCGCCCGGAGTCTGCATCGGTTCGGGATCGAGGTCGATGCCACCGATGGCGCTCAGCCGACGGTGCTCAGCCAGCACGTCGTCCGTCTCGACGCCGATGCCCCCACCCCCGGGTGTTCCGTCCATCGGCTCGTTGAGGGCCAACCGGGCGTGGGAGCCGGGCGGGGCGACCTCGACCCACCGGTAC
>JBJXFH010000182.1:0-32286 GCA_046155365.1 Acidimicrobiales bacterium
CGTGTGCCAGGGCGGTGGTCAGCCAGTGCCCGACGTGGTTCACCATCAGCCGTGCGCTTCCGGCCCGGAGATCCTCAGGGGCGTGCTCGTCGTTTCTGAAGTTGGCGCAGAGCCCGGGCAGTGTTTCCACCCATGGGTTGCGCGGTCCGGCGGTGCTCGCGTAGGCGGGCCGGGGGCTCATCCAGGTGGTGATCCGCTTATCGAGCCACTCCAGGCCGTGTTGTTCGGCCAGCTCCAACATGACGGCCGCGTCTGGGGGTGTGACCGCTTCGATGGTGAAGTGTTCGACCAACCGGGTCGCCAGCTCGGCGTCGTTCAGTTGCCCGGCCAGACGTAGCGCTGGAGGCAACATGGTCTGCTGATCCCCATGGCGCACCGCGTCGGGCCAGAACCGCAACAGGGTCGAGACCTCGTCGGGGGGTGGGGGTGTGCCTCCGTTGCTTTGCGTGGTCGGGCCGAGCAGGTGGTGCAGGGCCGCCAGCGGGTCACCCTTGGCTTGCACGGCGAAGGCCCGGGCTCGGGGCCAGATCACGATGGCGGCCCGCAGGTACCAGCGGTCCATGGTGTTGCCCCAGTTGCCCATGAAGCCGGTGTACTCGGTGGTATGGGGGGCAAGCTCGACGGACGGCGTGACCGTCACCAGCTCGGCGTTGGTCACCTCACCGCTGAACGAAATCGGCGATTGGTCGGCGGAGGTGATGGCAACAGATGAATCGATGAGCTCGCCAAGGGAAACGTTGTCGCCGTGGTCATCGTTGTCATCAAGCTCGTCGTCATCGAGCTCCTCAACCCAATCCGTCTGGCGGCGACCGCGCCACGGGGGTGCGGGCTCCTCGCAGTCATAGGTTTCGTGGACCTCGGCGTGGGCCAGCGCTACGTCGCAGCCGGCGTGGTCGGCGGCAACCTGTAGGACGTCGGCTCGGGTGGCGTCGTCACCTTTGAGTTGCGACCAGCGCAGACCCCGCTGGGTGTACTGATGGTCGAGCAGGAACACCAACCGGTCCGGTGGCTCCAGTGCCCGACGGTCGTTGATCCAGCGCGCTTCGGGGGTGTGAGTGAAGTGTTGTTCGAGCAGCGCGGCGGTGGTGACAGCGAGCGCTACCCCGTCACCAAGGCTTGCCGTGGCGGTGGTGTCTCCGGCGAGCAGCAGGTTGTAGGTGAGCACCACCCGATAGCCGCGTTCCACCGGTAGCACTTCGTGGCGGGTGTCGGCATAAAACGCCACCAGTGTCAGCGACGACGAAGTGCCGCCGTAGCGGACCGATTGGTTGCGGTGGGAGATGACCAGGTCTCCGCCGGTGCAATTCGACGGCAGCAGGACGATCAGCGAACCGATCATCTCGTCGTTCTTCTCCGAATCCTGGTGCGGCGCGAAGAACTGACCGGGCTCATACACCAGCATGGAGTGCAGCTCCGCGGTGAGGGTGCTTGTGGCCGGCAGGCCGAGATCCTCGCCGATGGTTTCGAGCAGCGGTGCCAGTGTGCGCTTCCAGCGGCGCTTGTCGATCTTGACCCGGGAACGGGGAACCTCCCACGTGTCACGAACCCGGCGATCGAGAACCGTGCGCTCGCCGTGGCCGTACTTCGCCGGTCGGGCCACCAGGCGGAGCGCTTTCGCCTGGGTGGCGATCACCGGGTAGCGGAGCGGGCCGACCCCGGTGACCTCGATGGCCAGATCATCGACCGCCGCCGTGCGCTGGGTGGCGAAGGACCCGCCGCTGCGCTGCTCACCCAAGACGGCGGCCAACTCCTCCCGGGGATCTCCTGCCACGGCGGCACCCTACCGCCTGGTTGTAAGCGCTGGTATTGGCGCAGCAAAAGTCCCCGCGGGAAGGGCCGACGGGCATCGTTGCGTTCTACCGTGGCCTGAGGGGGCCGCGCTTTCGGTGAGCGTGACGGTGACTCGACCCGGCCCACCTCATCGAGCCCCGACACCGGCAACCTGACCGGTGCCGCTGACTTCCTTCGTGGGCCGTTACGACGAGGTCAACGCCGTGGTGGGGGAGTTGGCTCGCCGGCGGGTGGTCACGATGGTGGGACCGGGTGGCATGGGCAAGACTGACTGGCGATCGAGGCTGCCCGGCGTGGCACCGACGCTGGCCACGGCTTGGGCGCTCCGAACCATACGGAATGGTACTGCGCGGGACGGACCGCCCTGCAGGCCCACCGTACCGCCTGGAATCCCGCAGGCTGGGCACCTCGCACCGGACGAGACGCCGGTCACGTCCCCGTCCACTGAAATCCGTACTTTCGAACCGGCGGCAGCAGGTTTCCCGCGGGGGACCGACGTCGTTCACCTCGCCGTTGAACGAGGGTGACACCATCGCCGGCGCAGTGCTCCAGGGCGGAGCGGGCGACGGAGGATGCAATGCACCGAATTCAATCACCCCGGCGCGGTTGGCGCGGCAGGGCCGGAGCCGTCTTGGTGGGCTCCGCGCTGGCCGGCGCGGCGCTGGTCTCCACGGCATCACCGGCAGGGGCGGCCGGCGGGGTCACCATTACCGAGGTGGCGCCGTGGGCCAGCGGCAACTCGCCCTACGCCGCGGATTGGTTCGAGGTGACCAACGGAACGGGGGCGCCGCTTGATGTCACCGGCTGGAAGGTGGACGACAACTCCAACCTCTTCGCCAACTCGGTGACCCTGGCCGGCGTGACCATCATCCCCGCTGGTGGATCGGCGATTTTCCTGGAAAGCGCGGTGCCGGCCACCACCGGGCCGTTGTTCATCTCCACCTGGTTCGGCGCCTCGCCTCCCAGCGGCTTGCAGGTGGGCACCTACAGCGGGGCGGGGGTGGGGCTCGGCACCGCCGGTGACGCGGTCAACCTCTACGACGGTTCGGGGGCGTTGCGGGCCAACGTCACGTTCGGGGCCTCACCGACGGTGGCACCGTTCGCATCCTTCGACAATGCCGCCGGGATCGACAACGCCGCCATCACCACCCTCAGCGCCCCGGGCGTAAACGGGGCCTTCGCCATCACCCCGGCCCCGGCGACCGCGGCCGTCGGGTCCCCCGGCACCATCGTCAACAGCCCGACCCCCACCACCACGTCCTCAACCTCCACCACCGTGGCCCCGACCACCACCACCACCGCCGCGTCGGGCACCCCATGGCCGGGTGATCAGGCGGTGCAGAACGCGTCAACGTTCGTGTTCGGTGGCAACATGAGCGGCCTGATCGAGGAGGGAACCGGCGCCACCCCCGGCGTGTTGTGGGGCGCCCGCAACGGGCCCGGCGCACTGTTCCGGATGGTATGGGACGGGACCAAGTGGGTACCGGACGCCGCCAATGACTGGGCCAACGGCAAGCTGCTGCGCTACATCGACGGAACCGGTGACGTGGACGCCGAGGGCGTGACCTTCCCCGGGCCCAACTCCAGCGGCGGCCTGTTCGTGGCCTCGGAGCGCAACAACCTCAACAACACCGTGAGCCGTCTCGCCATCTTGCGTTTCGACCCCGCCGCGCCGGGCACCACGCTCACCGCCACGGGTCAATGGGAACTCACCGCTGACCTTCCGGCGGTGGGCCCGAACCTGGGCCTGGAGGCCATCACCTGGGTGCCTGACATCTACCTGGTGGGCGGCGGCTTCTATGACGAACATTTGGCCCACCCCTACAACCCGGCCGATTACCCCAACCACGGTAGCGGCCTGTTCCTGGTGGGCGTGGAAGGCACCGGCGCCGTGCATGCGTACGCCTTGGACCTTTCCGGCACCGGGTTCACCAGGGTGGCCACCTTCGCCAGCGGGTTTCCCGGGGTGATGGAACTGCAATTTGACCGGGACCTGAACGAGCTGTGGGCGGTGTGTGACAACACCTGCAACGGTCGGCACACCCTGATGCGGATCAACGGTACCGGGCGCTTCGCCGCCGCGGCCACCTTTGCGCGGCCCACCGGTATGGCCAATCTCAACAACGAGGGATTCTCTATCGCCGGCGCGGCACAATGCTCCAATAATCTGAAGCCGGTCAATTGGGCTGATGACTCCGAGACCGGAGGCGTGGCAATACGACGCGGTATGTTGTCCTGCACTGCTTTCGTGGCGCCACCGGATCCCATTGTGCCGGAGGTTCCCTGGGCGCCGCTGTCGGTGCTGGCGGCGCTGGGTGTGCTGGGGACCATCGTCTTCAGCCGCCGCCGCCAACTCACCGTCTGAGCATCGAACTGACTGAGCTGAGAGGGCCGATCCTGCCGAACGGTGAGGGCGGGCCCGCTCAGCTTGCCCCGTGCAGGGCGGCCAACAGTGCCGGACCGAATCGGCGGGCGCGGATGGGGCCCACGCCGGCCAGCAACGCCAGCGTCGCTTGGTCCGGCGGTGGGTCCGCGGCCAGGGCCTGCAGTGTGGCGTCCTCCAGCAGGACCCGGGGCGCGACCCGGGCCGCTTTGGCCTGGGCCGCCCGCCAGGCCTGCAGCGCCTGCAACCGCCGCTGCTGGGCCTGGGCCAATCGCAGGGCCCGGCGCTCGCTGAGGGTCTGGCGGCTCCCGGGTAGGGGCGCAGCAGGGGCCGGGCTGTCCTTGCGGGCCAAGCCCAGCCGATCGATGGTCAACGCCACCGTGGGCGGCATGGCCCGGGGGGCGTCCGCGGCGAGGGCGGCCTCGGCGCTGGCCTGCACCGGGGCCAGGAACGGGGACGGCTGGCGAGCCACCACCTGGCCCCGCACCACCCGGCTGGCGGCCCAGGTGCAACACAGATGATCGGTGGGCCGGCTGAGCGCCACGTAGAACAGGTTGCGCTCTTCCTCCAGGCGGATGGCGCTGGCGGGCACGAAACCGTCCTCCACCCCCGCCACCACCACCGCCTGCCACTCCCGGCCCTTGGCCCGATGGAACGTACCGACCCGTATGGCGTCGCCGGTGACGCCCTCATCGGCGGTGGCGGTGGCGGCCCAGCGCAGGAACCCCGCCACGCTGGGCCGCAGATCGAGCGCTTCGTACTCGGCCACCAGGGTGGCCAGCGCCGGGTCCGCCAACTCCGCCACCACATCCGCCCAGGACAGATCGGCACCCAACGGCGGGAGGCGCCGCAGCAACTCGGTGGTGTTGGCCCCCAGGCGGGTGGTGGGCAGGCCGTGCTGCGCCAGCCCGTCCGCCAGCGAGATGGCCAGGGCGTTGGTCCGAACCAGCACCGCCTGGGAACGCCACGGCACCCCCCCGTTGTGCCAGTCCCGCAACTGGGCGGCGATGGTGCGCACCTCATCCTCGGCGTCAGCGCAGGCCCGAACCCGCGGCGGAGATCCCTCGCTGCGATGGGTGGCCGCTTTGGGGGCCCGGCCCGCCGCCAGCGCCGCCCCCGCCGCCGCCACCACCGAGGGGCTGGAACGATGGTTGGTGGACAACTCCACCACCTCGCCGCCCTCCAGCAGATCCACCAGCCGGGCGAACAACGTGGGATCAGCACCGTTCCAGCCGTAGATGGCCTGGTTGGCGTCACCCACCACGCACAGGTCACGGCTCTCACCCAGCCAGGCCTGCAGCAGGCGGAACTGCTGGGGGGTCACGTCTTGGAACTCGTCCACGAACAGGTGCCGGAACCGCCATCGCTGGGCCGCGGCGAAGGCCGGATCGGCGTTGAAGGCCTCGGTGCAACGCTCCAGCAGATCGTCGAAGTCCACCAGCCGGGCCTTGCGCTTGGCCGCCTCGAATTCGCTGTAGAGGGTCTCGACCAGGGCCAGGTCAACGTTGGGGGAGCGGCGTTGCCGTTGCACCGCCCCCCGGTACCGGTCCGGCTTGACCCCCCGGGCCTTGGCCCAGTCGATCTCCGCCGCCACCCGCACCAAGGTGGCGCCACCGGCCCGGACCCCCGCGATGCGGGCCAGCATCGGGCGGCGGTCCGCCAGCAGCTCCGGTTCCGGTTGGCGCAGATCATGCCAGCGGGCCCGCAGCAGGCTGAACGCCACCGAGTGGAACGTGCCCGCGGCCGGCAGCTCGCGCAGCCCCAGCCGACGGAGACGCCCACGCAGCTCAGACGCCGCTTCCCGGGTGAAGGTCACGCACAGCGCATGGCCGGGTTCGAGGTCTCCCTGGGCCGCCCGGTACGCCACCCGCCGGGTCAGCACCCGAGTCTTGCCCGAGCCGGCCCCGGCCCGGATCACCAACGGCTGGGAGGCGGTGGTCACGGCGTGACGTTGTTCGGTGTCCAACCCCGCCAGCAGGGCCTCGCCGTCCACCCGGCCACTGTAGGTCCCCGCCACCCCCCGTCCGCCGCCACCACTGCCCCGCCTGCCCCGCCTGCCCCGCCCGCTGAGACCGGATGCTCCGTCGAATGGGGGACCGGTCGCTAGGGTCGGTCCGTGGAGCCGCTGTCGAAATGGCGCTTCGAGGAGCTGGTGGGCGACGCCTTGGACCTGCTGCCGGACGAGTTGGCGGAGATGGTCGACAACGTGGTGGTGCTGGTGGAGGACCGCCACGAGTCCATCCCGGACCTGCTTGGCCTGTACGAGGGCCTGCCGCTCACGGACCGTGGTGATTACGGGGCGCTGGCCATGCCCGATCGCATCACCATCTACCGGCTGGCGGTCTGCGAGCACTGCACCGACGAGGAGCAGCTCACCGAGGAGGTGGCCATCACCGTGATCCACGAGCTGGCCCACCACTTCGGCATCGATGATGACCGGTTGGCTGAGCTGGGTTGGGACTGAGCGGGCCCGGCGCTCACCAGCGATACGCTGCTGCGGTGGGCTCGTACACCGATCTGTTGCAGGAGGACGAGGAGCTGGTTTTGGCCATCCGTCCCCACTGGTGGTCTCTCATCGATGCCGTCGGGGCCCTCGCCGGCGCGGTGGCCCTGGGGGTCTTGGCGGTGTGGGTGTCCAGCCAGCCGCTGCAGTGGGCAGCGGCGGTGATGCTGGTGGCGGCCCTGGTGTTCTTCACATACCGGTACCTGCACTGGTCCCGCACCAACTTCATCGTCACCTCGGAGCGGGTCATCTTCCAGCGGGGCCTCATCGCCCGACGCGGCACCCAGATGCCGTTGGAGAAGATCAACACCGTGGATTTCCACCAGGGCGTGTTCGAGCGCATCATCGGCGCCGGGGATCTGGTCATCGAATCCGGTTCCGAGGCCGGCATCGACACCTTCACCGACATTCGCCGGCCGTTGCATGTGCAGCAGGAGATCAACCGGCAGATCGACCGCCATGAGAAGCAGGGTTTCAGCCCCCGGGCGGCCACCATCCCCGAACAGATCGCTCAGCTGGCGGACCTGCGGACCCGGGGGGTGCTCTCCGACGCCGAGTTCGAGACCAAGAAGGCCGATCTCCTGAGCCGCATGTGAGCACCCACCCCGCCCGCCGGGTGGTGTCCCTGGTTCCCAGCCTGACCGAGTCCGTGCTGAGCTGGGGGGTGGTGCCGGTGGCCTGCACCCGCTTCTGCGAACGGCCCGAGCTGCCCACCGTGGGCGGCACCAAGGATCCCGACCTCGACGCCATCGTGGCGTTGAAACCGGACGTGGTGCTGCTGTGCGAGGAGGAGAACCGGCTGGAGGACTACCAGGCGCTGCGGGCCCACAACATCAGCTGTCACAGCGTGCGGATCGATGACGTGGAGGATGTGGGTCCGGCACTGGCCTCGGTGGCGGACGCCGTGGGGGTGGGGTCCGGCCCCGGCCTGGGCTTCGATCCGGCGACGTGGGCCTTGCCCGACCCGTTGGCGGGGCGCGGCTTGCGGGTGTTCGTGCCGGTGTGGCGCCGCCCGTGGATGTCACTGTCAGGGGGGACCTACGGCTCCTCGATGTTGCGCCGGCTGGGCTGGGAACCGCTCTTCGCCGACGCCGAGACCCGCTACCCCGAGGTCAGCCTGGAGCAGATCCTGGCTGCCGGCCCCGATCGGGTGTTGCTGCCCACCGAGCCCTACCCGTTCAAGGAACGCCATCTCGAGGAATGGGCCGGCGTCGCCCCCGCGGCGCTGATCGACGGCCAGGACCTGTTCTGGTGGGGCACCCGCACCCCCACTGCCCTGCGCCGCCTGGCCGTGGCGTTGACGCCGGCCACGCCCCCAAGGCCCTAGCTAGCGCTCAGGATCCGGCCTGTTTGACCTGGTCCCGGGCCTGGGCGGCGCCGGCGAGGTCCCAGCGCTGGTCCACGTCGGACCACAGCTCGCCCCCCGCTCGATCGGCGCCGGCCAGGGAGAAGTGGATGCCGTCGGGCTGGCGCACGGTGACGGTGCCGTTGCCACCGGCCCTGGGCACCGCGGCGGCGTAGGTGCCGTCGGCGGCATTGACCACGGCGCCGGTGTCGATGACCTGCACCCATGGCCGGTTGGTGGCTTGTTGGCGGTAGATGCCCGTGAGGCGATCCATGGCGGCGGACATCTCCGGTTGACGCATGGCGGGCAGGCCCACCCAGCTGACCGTCACCCCGGGCCGGCCCAGGAGGTCCATCACCTGGCCCACCCGGCGGCCGTACTCCTCGGCCCACTCGGCGCTGTCCCAACGCAGCACCCGACCGTCCGCCTCCATGTCCTGATGGTCGTTGGTGCCGAACACCACCACCACGGAGTCGGGCCGGTAGGACTGCATCAGCCGGGCCAGCTCGGAAGGCCAGTTGAAGAAGTCCGGGCGGGACAGACCGCTGGAGATGCGGTACTCGGTGCGGATGTTGGTCAGGTCGGTGGGGGCCACGTCGTTGATGGCGTCGGCCAGCTCCCGCATCATCGAATCCCCTGCCAGCAGCACCCGCAACGGTTCGTCCACGGTGATGTAGCGCCGCCCGGTGAGGGGGTTCACCTCCAGTAGGTCCACCGCAGCGGACCCGGCGGTACCCACGGCGCCGTCACCAGCGGACGCGCTCGGCGACCCGGCCGATGCCCCCGCGCCCGACGGTACCGGGTGCAGGTCCCGGACCAGGGCGTCAACGTCCACCGCTTCGGGTTCGGCCTTCCCGGTCCAGCGCTGCACGGCGCGGGCGGGGCGGTCCAACGCCAACGCCGCCGCCACCCGGTCCACCCCCCGGGCCAAACCCAGCGACACGGTACGGGTGGGGCCAAAGGGCTGCTGCTCGGCCAGGTTCACCAGCGACTCGGACCCCAGCAGCGCGGCCACGGCGAACGCCACCATCATGGCCCCCACCGTCTGATCGCTCCGGAACGGCCGGCGTTTCTTGAACGGTGGCGGTCCGGCGGGCCGGGCGGTAACGGGGCGGCTGCGAACGGGTGCGACCATGAACGACTCCTTCCTGGGATCAGCGTCTCGGGGGTCTCGGGGGCTCGGGGTCAGAAGCGGAAGTAGATGAACGGCGCCACCCCGGCGGGACCGAGCAGGTCAATGAGCACCAGCAGGCAGCCGAAAATCGTTGCTTGGGCCACCACCGGCAATCGGGACAGGTCCGCCAGCACGTTGCGGGTGAACGTGCGGGGGATGAACTGCACCGCCAACGAACCGGCGATCACCGTCAGCACCCACGGCGTCACGAGTGGCGCCGGACCCCAGGCGTACAGCAACCGGCCCAGCAGGTGGAAGGCGCCCTCCAGCGAGTCAGAACGGAAAAACACCCAGCCCACACACACGAAATGGAACGTGATCACCCGACCGGTCCAGCGGGCACGCCGTTCCGCCCGACGATGCAGGGCCGCCGCCCCCGGCTCCTCCTCAGCGTCCAGCTCGTCGGGGTCATCGTGCCCGTGGGGGTGTCCGCCGTTGGGATCGGAGCCGTTGGGATCGGAGCCGCTGGTATCGGGTCGGGCCACCAGGTGACGAACGGCCGTCACCAACCGGGCCCCAACCGGCGCCGCCAACGCCGAACCGGTCCCTGACCCGCCCGGTGACGCCCCGGTCATGGCGGCGTCGGTCAGGTCGATGACGTTCGGGCCCAGGTCCGACGGCGGGGGCTCGGCAGTGCCGGCGCGCAACCCTGACACCGGCGCCATTCGTCGACGCCATCGGGTGGCCAACCGCTCGCTGCGAGCGTCAGCCCATCGTCGCTCCAGGATCAGGCCGGCACCCTGATAGGCCCCCCACACCACGAACGTCCAGGCCGCGCCGTGCCACAGGCCGCCCAGCAGCATGGTCAGGAACAGGTTGCGGTTGCGTTTGGAGGCCGAGGCGCGGCTGCCGCCGAGGGGGATGTACAGGTAATCCCGCAACCAGTTGGACAGCGTCATGTGCCAGCGCCGCCAGAACTCCTGGATGGATACCGCGCTGTATGGTCGGTCGAAGTTGGCCGGGAAGCGGATGCCCAACAGCAGGGCCAGGCCGATGGCGATGTCGGTATAGCCGGAAAAATCGGCGTAGATCTGCACCGCGTAGCCGTAGATGCCGATCAACAACTCCAGGCTGCTGTGATCACCGGGGCTGCTGAACACCGGATCCACGATGGCCTCCGCCAAGTAGGAGGAGATCACCACCTTCTTGAACAACCCGACGCCGATCAACGCCGCGGCGCCCGAAAGGTCCACCCGGCGAGGATCGGGCTTCACCCGCAACTGCGGCAGGAACTCCGAGGCCCGCACGATGGGCCCCGCCACCAGGTGCGGAAAAAAGGACAGGAACAACGCAAAATCGATGAGCGGCGCCGGATCCAGACGATCTCGGCGGATGTCGATCACGTAGGACAGCGCCTGGAACGTGAAAAATGAGATGGCCACCGGCAACACCAGTTGCAGCAAAGGCGGTTCGGGCAAACCCACCCGGCCGAAGGTGGCGGCGATGGAGCGGGCGAAGAAGTCGTAGTACTTGAACAGTCCCAGCAATCCCACGTTGGCGGCCACCGTCACACCCAGCAGCACACTGCGGCGGCGTTCCCCCCAGCCCCGGCTGTGGTGCAGGGCCCGCCCGGCGCTGTGGTTCACCAGCGTTGACGCCACGATCAGTCCGATGAAGCGCCAATCCCAGAACCCGTAAAAGAAGTAGCTGGCGGCCAGCATGAACAGCTTCCAACGGGGCGGGTCCCGGTGCAGCGCCCAACCCACCGTGAGCACCACGGCAAAGAACACGGCGAAGCTGAACGTGGGAAACAACATGTTGAAGGCGCGACTTTAAGGTCGTCGCATCGGCAGGTGGGGGATACCGTCCAACAGGAACTCCCCGCCGGTTGCGATGAAACCGAAGCGGCCGTACCAGTCGGCCAGGTGGCTCTGCGCGTCCAGCACGAAGGGACCCTCGCCGCGCAGCACGTGGGCCATCAGCACCGCCGCCAGACCCCGACGCCGATGGTCGGGAGCGGTGACCACCCGCCCGATGCGTAGCACCGGCCTCCCGAGCCCGTCCCCATCCGGTTCGCCCAGCACCCGCAGCAGCGCCACCGGGGTGTCGGGGCCGGTTTCGATCCAGCATTGGCGGGCATCCGGCTCCAGATCCCGCCCGTCGAGGTCCAGGTACGGGCAGTCCTGTTCCACCACGAACACCTCGCTGCGCAGCGCCGCCAGCCGGTAGGCCACCGTCGGTGACAGTGCCAGCCAGTGCGCCTCATGAACGATGGGATCGGGCGTGGTCATGGGTGGTTGCCTTCGGGATCGGGCCGTTGGGGTGTCGCTGCTCCGGCGTCGGGGCGCTCGGGGTAGCGTGAGCCGCTGTGAGCTCTGCCACGGTGCGCGTCAACGGTATCGACCTGTGGTTTGAGGAGTTGGGAGACGCCGACGGCGCCCCGCTGCTGCTGATCGCAGGGCTGGGCGGGCAGGCCATCTCCTGGCCCGACGAGTTCTGTTGGGGCCTGGTGGACCGGGGCTTCCGGGTTATCCGCTTCGATAACCGTGACAGCGGCCTGTCCCACCACGTGGAGGCCACGGTGGATCTCGCGGCGGCGGCCACGGCGTTCCTGTCCGGCCAACCGCTGCCGGGCCCCTACGCCCTGACGGACATGGCCGCTGACGCCATCGGTTTGCTCGACGCCTTGGAACTGCCCGCCGCGCACGTGCTGGGGGCCTCCATGGGCGGCATGATCGCCCAGGTCATGGCCATCAACCACCCTGATCGGCTCAGCAGCTTGACCTCGATGATGTCCAGCACCGGTGACCCCTCCTTCCTGTCCCCGGACCCGGTGGTGCTGGCCCACGTGGTCACCCCGGTGGGCGAAACCCTGGAGGAACTCACCGCCGCTGCGCTCAGGTGGTCCGAGCTGGTGGGCAGCGACGACCATCGGGACGAGGACGCGGTGCGGGCATACGTGGCCCGGGCCCACGCCCGCAACCCCCGCCGGGACGGGGTCGCCCGCCAGCTGATGGCGGTGGTGGCCGCCCCCAACCGCGAACCGGCCCTGGCGGCGTTGTCGCTGCCCACCCTGGTGCTGCACGGCAGCCAGGATCGGCTCATCCGACCCGATGCCGGCCGCCGCACCGCCGAGCTGGTGCCGGAGGCGGTGTTCGTGGAGCTGGAGGGCATGGGCCACGATCTACCGGCGTATTTCTGGGCGCCCATCATCGAGCACGTCACCAGCCTGGCCGTGCGCTCCGCCAGCTGAACACCACCGTCACCCCAAACCGTCACCCCAAACCGTCACCCCAAACCGTCACCGCTGGGCACTGCGCTCACGTCGAAAGGGAAATTTCATGGGTCCATTGAGCGGCATCAAGGTCATCGAGCTGCAAGGGATCGGTCCCGGACCGTTCTGCGGAATGATGTTGTCGGACATGGGCGCCACCGTGGTCCGGGTGGACCGCGCCGCCAACGTGCCCGCCGAAACGCCCTCCGGCCCCTCGCTGGACGTGCTGGCCCGGGGCCGCCAGTCCATCGCCGTGGACCTCAAACAACCTGAGGGCGTGGAGACCGTGTTGCGCCTCATCGAGGGGGCCGACGCCCTCATCGAAGGGTTCCGCCCCGGGGTGATGGAACGCCTGGGTCTGGGTCCCGATGTGTGCCTGGGCCGCAACCCCAAGCTGGTGTACGGGCGGATGACAGGGTGGGGCCAGGAGGGTCCCTACGCCCAGATGGCCGGCCACGACATCAACTACATCGCCCTCGGTGGGGTCTTGGCCCACATCGGCCGGGCGGGGGAGGCCCCGCTGCCGCCGCTCAACTTGGTGGGGGACTTCGGCGGCGGCGGGATGCTGCTGGCGTTCGGCATGGCCTGCGGGCTGGTGGAGGCCAAAGCGTCGGGCAAGGGTCAGGTGGTGGACGCGGCCATGGTGGACGGGTCGGCCATCCTCATGACCATGTTCGCCGGGATGCTGCACGGCGGGGCCCACAGCGAAACCCGGGGCACCAACCTGTTGGACACCGGTTCGCACTTCTATGACGTGTACCGCACCGCCGATGATCGCTACATCAGCCTCGGTTCCATCGAACCGCAGTTCTACGCCGAGCTGCTGCGGTTGTCGGGCCTGGGTGAGCAGGCCGATCTACCACCGCAGATGGACCGATCGCAGTGGCCGGCCATGAAAGAGCGGGTGGCGGCGCTGATCGCCACCAAGACCAGCGACGAATGGTGCGCCATCATGGAAGGCTCCGATGTGTGCTTCGCCCCGGTGCTGACCATGGCCGAAGCCGCCCGGCACCCCCACAACGCCGTGCGCCAGACCTACGTGGAGGTGGACGGCATCAGCCAACCGGCCCCCGCCCCGCGCTTCTCCCGGACCGAGGTGGCGGTGGCGGGCCCCCCGGCGTGGCCCGGTCAGCACACTGCGGACGTGCTCAAGGAGTTCGGCTTCACCGACGACGAGACCGCCTCGCTGCGTGCCAGCGGCGCGGTGCGCTGAGTCAGTGCCCGGCGTCGGTGGGTGGTCCTACACCGCCCAGCCCCAACAGTTGCTGTTCGGGGAGGGGGCGGCCAGCCGGTTGCGGCCGGTGCTCAAGGATGCCGGCAGCCGCCGCACCTTGGTGCTGACCTCGGCCTCGGTGGCCGCGGAGGCGGTGATCGCCGGTCTGGGCCGCTCCGTGGTGGGCGTGTTGCGTGACGCCCGCCCCCACGTGCCGGTCCCCACCGTGCGCGCCGCGGTGGCCCAGGCCCGGGCGGAGAACATCGACACCGTGGTGACCATCGGCGGTGGTTCGGTGATTGATCTCGGCAAGGCGATGTTGTTTTTCCTGGAGCAGGAGGCCGGCACCCCGGGACTGACGTTCGCTGATCGTCCCCTGCTGACCCATCTGGCGGTGCCCACCACCCTGACCGGGGCCGAGGCCACCTCCACGTTCGCCATGACCGACCCCGCCGCCCGCCACAAACAGGAGGGCCAAACCCCCACGCTCATGCCCCGCTGGGCGGTGTATGACCCCACCCTGATCGCCACCACCCCGGCCATGCTGCTGGCCGGCTCCGGCATGACCGCCCTCAACCACGCCCTCACCGCCGTGCTGAGCCCCGGCAATCCGATCGCGGCGGCACTCGGCATGGCCGCGTTGGGACAGCTCTACGGCGCCCTGACCAACTTGGCCGAGGACCCTGATGCGCTGGCGGCGGCCACCGAAGCGGCGGCGTTGGGGGCCAGAGGCGCCGCCAGCAGCCGGACTGATCTGGCGGCGGCGTTGGCGCTGCAGCTGGGCGGCCGCTGCGGGTTGGACCACGGGATCGCGTTGGGCCTGGTCATGGGCCCGGTGCTGCGCTTCAACGCCGATGCGTTGGGCGCCCGGGCGGAGCAAGCGGCGTCATTGCTGGGCGAGACAGATCTGGCGGTGGCGGTGGACACCCTCCGCGCCCGTCACGGTCTACCGGCCAGCCTCGGTGAGCTGGGGGTGCAACCCGACGACGTGGCTGCGGTGGCCCGGATGGTGCAACAACATCCGGCGTTCCGCTCCAACCCCCGTCCCATTGGTGAGGCCGACGTGGTGCAGCTCCTCGAGGCCGCCTTCTAGCTGGTTGGGCGCCGGTTGGGGCCAGTTGGGGCTGGGTGGCGTTAGTTGAGGCTGTTGGGTTCGCGGATGGCTTTGATCACGGCGTCGGCGTTGGTGAGATCGGCGAACACCGCGTCCGGTCCCAGGGCGTCGAGCTCATCCACGTCGAAACGGCCGGTGGCGATGGCCACCACCCGGGCCCCGGTCTCCCGGGCGGCGGTGATGTCCGCCGGGGTGTCCCCGATAACCACCGCGTTGGCCGCCAGGAACTTCCGCCCATACCGGCGCGAGGCCTGCCCCACGGCGCTGGTGACCAGCTCCGATCGCACCGTCACCTCGTCCCCGAAGGCCCCCACCGGGAAATAGTCCGACAGGCCGGAGGTGGACAGCTTCAGCTCGGCCACCTCGCGCACCGAACCGGTCCCCACCGCCATGGCAATGCCGGTGGCCCGCAGCTTGCGCAACACGTCCGCCGCGCCCGGCAACACCCAGGACAACCGGTCGCCCTCGTGCACCCGCAGCCGGTAGAACCGCCCGACCACCGCCACCCACTCCCCGAAGCGCGCCGCGGCGTCTCGTTCGTCCATGCCCGTCAACGCCGCCGCCTGCTCGTACAGCCGGCGATCCACCGCGCCGGCCAGTTCCAAGCTGGTGACATCAATCTCCACGCCGAAAACCAGCCGGCAGGCGTGTTCGAAGGCGGCGTGATGGACCGGATCCCCGGCGCGCAGCAACGTGCCGTCCAGGTCGAACAGAGCGAGGATCTCGTGGTTAGCCGCCACCGCCAGATCATTGCAGCCCGCGGCTAACATCGCCGGACCGTGACCCTGCTTGACGTGCACCAGGTCTGGGCCTGGGTGATGGTCATCGGCAACGGCCTGGCCGGCTTGTGGGCGTTGGGGGCGCACTGGGTGCAGGGCCTGCGGGGTCGGGCCCTGTGGTGGTTCACCGGGCTGGTGGAGCTGGCCATCTTCGTGCAGGTCACCCTGGGGGTGGCGCTGGTGGCGGGGGAGGATCGGGTGGCCCCGCAGTTCCACATGTTCTACGGGTTCGTGGCCCTCATGGCGGTGGCCATCATTTACAGCTACCGCCTGCAGATCGCGCAGTACCGCTACCTGCTCTACGGCGGTGGCGGCCTGTTCCTGATGGGCCTGGGCATCCGGGCCATGCTGGTGGGGGCCAACCAGGCCTGAATCGGGCCTGAACCGGTCCCGGGTCAGAACGTGGCGTGGGGGTGGCTCTCGGTGAGCCCGGCGCTGGTGACCCGCACGAACTCCGCCTTCTCCCACAACTCCTCGATGCTGCGGGCATCGCAGTAGCTCATGGCCGAGCGCACCCCGCCCATCAGCGTGCCCACCAGCTTGCCCACCTTGCCCCGATAGGGCACCGAGCCCGACACGCCCTCAGCGGCGCGTTGCTCGAAGTACTCCACGTCAATGGATTCCCCGGCGCGTTCGGCCCGGGCTTGCACCGCCTCGAAGCTGGCCATGCCCCGGATGGTCTTGACCAGGCCCCGGGAGGATTGCTCCAGCTCGCCGGGGCTTTCGTCGGTACCGGCGAACAGCGAACCGATCATGACCGAGGACGCCCCCGCAGCCAACGCCTTGGCGATGTCCCCGGAACGACGGATACCGCCGTCGGCGATGATGGGGATGCCCAGCCCGGCGCAGTCATTGATGGCGGTGAGCTGCGGCACCCCGACCCCGGCCACCAACCGGGTGGTGCACACCCCACCGGGGCCCACCCCCACCTTGATGGCGTCCGCCCCCGCCGAGATCAGATCCTCCGCCCCCCGCCGGGTGGCCACGTTCCCCGCGATGATGTCCACGTCCTTGCCGAAGGTCCGCTTGAGCTTGATGAGTTCCTCAATGGCGTGATCGGCGTGGCCGTGGGCGATGTCCAACACCAGGGCGTCAGCGCCCGCCTCCACCAGGGCCCGGGCCCGCTCAATGGAATCTTCGCTGGTCCCCACTGCGGCCCCCACCAGCCGGCCCAGTGCCTTGACCTCCGCCACCATGGCCGCCTGGCTGGCGATGGGCAGGAAGCGGTGCAACATGCCGATGCCGCCGGCACGGGCCAACTCCGCGGCCATGGCCGTTTCGCACACGGTGTCCATATTGGCGGCCACCACCGGTGTTTCCAGCGTCACCCGCCGTGACAGCTGGGTTCGTAGCGAGACGTCCTGACGGCTGCGGATGTTGCTGCGGCGCGGTACCAACAGCACATCATCGAAAGCCAAACCGACGCGCAGATTATCGAGGGTCACAGTGGCGCTCCTGGAACCCGGCACGCGGAGCCTGGGAAGCCGGAGTTCCGATCGAATCTACCCCGGAGTTGTGCCGTTCGCCGCGCCCCGGATCAGCACCAGGGGTGTGCGTTCGGCCCCGTTGCCGGCGGGGTTGGTCCGCAGCGCCCGTACCACCACGTCCCGGGCCACCCCATCGCTGGCCGCCAGCACATCCACCATCCCCAGATCGTTGGCGTCCACCACCGCCACCCCGATCCCGGTGGCCCGCCAGATCCGCTCGCAGACCCCGGCGGCGTCGGCGGGGCCCAACACCACGAAACGGTCGTAGGGGGCCAACGTGCCGGTGACATCGTCGATGAGGCGGGACTGTTCCCCGGCAGTGCGGTAAAAGGTGCCATCCCGATTGGCCAGCTTGGCGCCGAAACCCTTGACCAGCGCCCACAGCACCGTGCGCAGGCCCACCAGGTCTATCAGCGCCTGCAAACCGGGGGCGGTACCCAACGAACCCTTGCCCGACAGGAAATAGCACAGCCGCCGGGTCAGCGCCGACACCCTGATCTCGGCGGGGTGGCGGAAGCGGTTCTGCATGATCGCCAGCGGGGTCTCACCGATGGCCACCACGTCACCGGCTTGGGCGTGGGGGAGCGCGTACCGGACCACCACCTCCAGCGGATCATCGATGGGGGTCAGCAGCGGGGTGGGTACCGGCGCCACCATCAGGGCCTCGCCGCCGGGGTGCCCGGGCGCTGCCGGTCGCCATTCGAGCTGCTCGGCGGGATCGGTGGTGCCCAACGGCAAGACCACGTGATGGACCCGGTCCCGCAAGCCCTCAGCCCCATAGAGCTGCACCTT
Organism: Acidimicrobiales bacterium; assembly: GCA_046155365.1. Classification (GTDB taxonomy): domain Bacteria; phylum Actinomycetota; class Acidimicrobiia; order Acidimicrobiales; family CAIXPF01; genus CAIXPF01. The sequence goes on from JBJXFH010000182.1 coordinate 17,796, forward strand.
CAGCAGCAGGCACAAGGCATACAGCTGCGCCACGTCAGGTCCGTCCACGGAGATGGTCACGTGCAGGTCGCTGTGGTGGTGGGGTTTGACCACGAAGGCGGTCCAGTACCGGTCTGCCCGCGGCGCCACGGTCGGATCCGCGCTGCGCACCGCCACGTCCACCACCAGCCGGTCCAGGCCGGTGCGGGACAACAGGTGCAGCTGCGGTACCACGTCATAGACCATGACCTCGCGGTCACCGGCGAGGTTGGTGAGCCGCACCCGCAGCGAGACCGTCAGCCGATCCGCGTCTTGGGAGACCGACCAGTCCTCGGTGCTGAAGGACGCCGCGTTGCCCACCGGCCGCAACGCCGGCTCGACCAGCCGGTACAGCGTGCGGACATCAACCATGGAAACCATCGACCCCATCGACACCATCGACACCATCGGCAGCGGGGGTGCGCCGGCGGCCCTGCCAGAACCACTCCGGCGGGGTCGCGAACCGCTTAGTCAGCCAGGCGCTTTTCGAGCTGGCGCAACTCGTCGCGCAGCTCTTCGGGGAGGCGGGAACCGATGAAGGCGTAATGCTGCTCGTATAACGGCAGCTCCTCCCGCCATGCGTCGTGGTCCACCGTGGTCAGCTGCTGCAGCACCGACGGGCTCACCCCCAGACCGCTCACGTCCAGCGCCGCGGGGGTGGGCACATTGCCGATGGCGGTGTCAGTGGCCTCGGCCGTACCGTCGAGCCGTTCCAGAATCCACTTCAGCACCCGGCTGTTGTCGCCGTAACCAGGCCACAGGAAGGACCCGTCCTCACCCTTGCGGAACCAGTTCACCCAGTACAGGCGGGGCAGGTTGGCGGGTTCGGCCCCGGCGCCGATGCGCAGCCAGTGGGCGAAGTAGTCCGCCATGTTGTACCCGCAGAACGGCAGCATGGCGAAGGGATCGAAGCGGACCTCGCCCACCTTGCCGAACGCGGCTGCGGTCTTCTCCGAGGACATGATCGAACCCAGGAACACCCCGTGCTGCCAGTCCCGGGCTTCGGTCACCAGCGGCACGTTCGAAGCCCGACGACCACCGAAGAGAATGGCCGAGATGGGCACCCCGGCGGGATCTTCCCATTCGGGCGCGCAGGAGGGGTTCTGCGACGCCGGCACCGTGAAGCGGGCGTTGGGATGCGCAGCGTTGGTGGAGGCCTGCGGGTTCCAGTCTTCGCCCTTCCAGTCCTGCAGATGGGCCGGCGGGTCGGTGCCCATACCCTCCCACCAGATATCACCGTCATCGGTGCGGGCCACGTTGGTGAAGATGGTGTTGCGTTCGATGGTCACCATGGCGTTGGGGTTGGTGACCGTGGACGTACCCGGCGCCACCCCGAAAAACCCTGCTTCGGGGTTGATGGCGTACAGGCGGCCGTCGGGCCCGAACTTCATCCAGGCGATGTCATCGCCGACGGTCTCCACCTTCCAGCCCGGCAGGGTGGGGATCATCATGGCCATGTTGGTCTTGCCGCAGGCGGAGGGGAAGGCGGCGGCGATGTAGCGCTTGGGGCCATCGGGCGGGGTCACGCCCAGGATCAGCATGTGCTCCGCCAGCCAACCATCGTCACGGGCCATGGTGGAAGCGATGCGCAGGGCGAAGCACTTCTTGCCCAGCAAGGCGTTGCCGCCGTAACCGGATCCGTAGCTCCAGATCTCCCGGGTCTCGGGAAAGTGGGTGATGTACTTGGTGTCCGGATCGCAGGGCCAGGCCGGGTTCAGCCGGCTCTCGTCGGGGGTGCCGTCAGCGTTGCGGGGCCGGCCCACCGAGTGCAGGCACGGCACGAACTCACCGTCGGTGCGCAACACGTCCAACGCCCCGGCGCCCATGCGGGTCATGGTCCGCATGTTGACCACCACGTAGGCGGAGTCGGTCAGCTGCACGCCGATGTGGGCGATGGGCGAGCCCAGCGGGCCCATGGAGAAGGGGATGACGTACATGGTGCGGCCGCGCATGGCGCCACGGAACAGCTCGGTCATCTCGGCGCGCATCTGGGCCGGGTCGCGCCAGTTGTTGGTGGGCCCGGCGTCCTGCTCGGCCTCGCTGCAGATGAACGTGCGGTCCTCGACCCGGGCCACGTCACTGGGGTCCGACAGCGCCAGGTAGCTGTTGGGCCGCAACTGTGGGGAGAGCGCCTCGAACGTGCCGGCGTCCACCAGGAGCTGGCTGAGCTGCTGGTTCTCAGCCTCAGAGCCGTCACACCACTGCACGGCGTCGGGCTGGAAGATCCCCGCCCAATGCTCGACCCAGGCCAGCAGCTTGGGGTGCGTGGTGGGTGCCGGCGCGGGTTGCAAGCTCGTGGTCGACGGGCTTGTGGTCGGCGGGTTGGTGGTGGACGGCATGACCCCTCTTCCGACGTCGTTGTCGTCTGTATGGGATTGATCTGGATTACAGCACGATCTCGGAGTTCGCAACTGCCAGCCTGGGGGAGCGCTTGTCTCGTTCCCAGATGAAGCTTTCGCCTCCGAAGATAGGAGGGAACCTTAGCATCGATGCGCCAGATACCCCCAAGACGGACAATGCCGTTCGAACCGCCGGACCCTGGATTGGCAACATCTGGGATTCGGGGGTTTACCCGGCTCAGGTCGGGGTGTAACCCGGGGTGCCCATATCGACTTCAGATCCGAGCCGCAGCGAAACCGCCCGCCCGTCCTTATCAAGGTCGAACACAACCCGCTGGCCCGGGCGCACCATGCGCAGGATGGACCCCTTCAAGGGGTTGGGACCGAGCTCGATCTCGGCCAGATCGGTGTCCCGCAGCAGGCTGCCGGTACCGGTTCCGGGATCGTAAGACTTGATGACGCCTTGCACGCTCGCAGGCTACCGCCCGATCGTCCGTGGCCACGTCATCGCTTGGCGGGGTGCGGGCCCGCGCTCAGGCCCGCTCCCACGTCTGCTGTCCGCCGCCCGGCGTAAGGTGCGCCCATGACCTCGGCGCCCGCGTCGCCGCAGCCCCAGCCCCCGTCTCAGCCTGCAGACACCCAGTCCCAATCCCAGTCCCAGTCCCAGACCTCGTCGCCGTCCGCGGAGCCGCTGACCCTGGTGGAGCTGGCCGGGATGGAGGTCACCCGGCTGCGGGGGGTGGGACCCAAGCGGGCCGGGGGGCTCGCCCAGCTCGGCATCGAGACCGTGGCCGACCTGCTGACGCACTATCCCCGGCGCTACGTGGACCGCACCCGGGAGGCGGTGCTGGCCGATCTGCGCCCCGGCGAGCAGGCCACGGTGGTGGTCCGCATCGAGGAGGTCACCACCCGCCGCACCAAACGGGGTCAGGCCATGACCACGGTGCGGGCGGTGGACGGCCACGGCTCGTCGTTGGGTCTGACGTTCTTCAACCAGGCCTGGCGGGAGCGGCAGCTGCCACCGGGCTCGTTGGTGGTGGTGTTCGGCAAGTTGGAGCTGTTCCGGGGGGCTCGGCGCATGACGGCCCCGCTGGTGGACCTGATCGGGGACCGGACCGGGCGCATCGTGCCCATCTACCCCCAGTCGGAGAAATCCGGGCTGTCCACCTGGGAGCTGGCGGAGCTGGTGGAAGAAGCGCTGCGCCGGGCCGAGGCTCGCCGGGGGATCGCGGACCCGTTGCCGCCGGGCTGGCGACGCCGCTTGGACCTCATTGAACGGGGCACGGCGCTGCGGGCCATCCACGCCCCCGATTCGATGGGCGCGGCCCAATCGGCCCGCAAACGGTTGGCCTTCGATGAGCTGCTGCGGGTCCAGTTGGCCCTGGTGCAACGAAAGCGGGTGCTGGAACATGCCGCCCGGGGCCTGCGCCACCACACGAACGGCCCGTTGCTGGCGGCGTTCTTGGAGGCGCTGCCGTTCCCGTTGACCGGCGCCCAGCAGCGGGTCTTGGCCGAGATCTCCGCTGACCTGGCCCGGGGCTTGCCCATGCACCGGCTGCTGCAGGGCGATGTGGGCGCCGGCAAGACCGTGGTGGCGGTGGCGACGCTGCTGATGGCCATCGAGGGTGGCTATCAGGGGGCGTTCATGGCTCCCACCGAGGTGCTGGCCGAACAACACGCCGCCGGGGTCCGCCGCCTGCTCGAAGGTCTCACCGTGCCCGATCCCGCCAGCCTGCTGGACCAACGGCCGGTCCGGGTGGAGTTGCTCACCCATCGCACTGGGGCCGCCGATCGTCGTCGCATCCTGGCCGGGCTGGCCGGTACCGAGGGGGTGGCCGCCTCCCACACCGTGGACCTGCTCATCGGCACCCACGCCCTGATCCAGGAGAAGGTGGCCTTCGCCGCCCTTGGCGCGGTGGTCATTGATGAGCAACACCGCTTCGGGGTGGAACAACGCGCCGCGCTGCGGGCCCGGGGCCATGACGGCGCCGCCCCCGACGTCCTGGTCATGACCGCCACCCCCATTCCCCGGACCGCGGCCATGACGGTATACGGGGACCTCGACGTGTCCGTTTTGGACGAGTTACCGCCCGGCCGGACCCCCATCGAGACCATCTGGGCCGCCGATCCGTTGGCGGAAGCGGCCGCCTGGCGCGCCGTGCAGGAGGAGGTGGCCGCCGGACGCCAGGCCTACGTGGTCACCCCGCTGGTGGAGGACAGCGACAAGCTGGAGGTGGCTTCCGCCGAATCCACCTTCGCCCGCCTGGCCGAAGAGGAGCTGGCGGGGTTGCGACTGGGCCTGTTGCACGGTCGGGTGGCCTCCGCTGACAAGGACGAGGTGATGGAGGCTTTCCGGCGCGGCGAGGTGGACGTGCTGGTGGCCACCACCGTCATCGAGGTGGGTGTGGACGTGCCCAACGCCACCATCATGGTCATCTTGGACGCCGACCGTTTCGGCATCGCCCAGCTGCACCAGCTGCGGGGCCGGGTGGGACGCGGCCGTCACGCCAGCCGCTGCTATCTGGTGGCCAACCTGGACCAGCGAGATGCCGAGAGCGGCGCCAACGAGGTGGCCGAGGCCCGGCTGGCGGCCATGGTCCGCACCACCGACGGGTTCGAGTTGGCCGAGGTGGACCTCGAACTACGGGGGGAGGGGACCATCATGGGCGAGCGCCAAAAAGGCCGCAACGATCTCAAGCTGGCCTCCCTCCGCCGGGACAAGGACCTGGTGGTGGCGGCCCGGGCGGTGGCGGAGGACCTGGTTGATGCCCGCGGCAGCCTGGGCCACCATCCGGCGCTGGAAGCCGAGGTCCGCATCATGCTGGGCGAGGAGGAGACCGAGTTCCTGCTCAAGAGCTGAGCGCGCCCGGCGTCGGTTCCTCCGCGGTTCAGCGTTCCTGATCAGCTTGGGGTTCGAGGCCCAGATCCTCGGGGTCGATGACCACATCCCAGCGGTCATGGCAGTCCCGGCAGCGGTAGACCACGGAATGGCCCACCTCCCAACCCAGCTCCGGTTCCAGGGACATCAGCACGCAGCGCCCCCCGCAATCAATGCAGTCAATCTCGCTGGCGGGACCCATGAGACCCGACGGTAGCGTTCGTGCGTGCTGGGTCGGACGGGGCGGCAACGGGCGGTCGGTGCCGTGGGGAGCGCTTGAGGTGACGGACCGATGACATGCGGGTGACATGCGGGTGACATGCGGGTGATCGGTGGCAGCGCCCGGGGTCGGCCGCTTCAGGCCCCCGCCGGCCAAGCCACCCGCCCCACCGGTGACCGCGTCCGCCAGGCCATCTTCAACGCCCTGGGCAGCCAGATCGACCTCGACGGGGCCCGGGTGGCGGACCTGTTCGCCGGCAGCGGCGCCCTTGGCATCGAAGCCCTGTCGCGGGGCGCGGCGCACGTCACGTTCGTGGAGCAGGACCCCTCCGTCCGGCGCGTCATCGCCCACAACCTGCACACCTGCGGGTTCGAGGCCCGGGCCCGGGTGCTGGGTGGGGACGCCAACGACGTGGTGAGCACCCTCGGCCCGTTGGACCTGGCGTTGTGTGACCCGCCCTACCGTTTTGAGGGCTGGGAGCTGCTGCTGGGCCGCCTTGACGCGCAGTGGGTGGTCATCGAATCAGACCGTGAGATCGACGCCCCCGCGGGCTGGGAATTGGCCCGGACCAAGCGGTACGGGTCTACGGTGGTCCGGTTCTTGCAACGAGCGGCGAACGGCTCCGAAGGCGGTAGCGAAAGGGGGTGACCAGGTTGGCAACTGCGCTGGTACCCGGCAGCTTCAACCCCATCCACCTGGGACACGTCAAGATCATCGAGATCGTGGCCTCCAGCTTCGAGTCAGTGGTGGTGGCGGCGGTGGGCAACCCCCAAAAAGCGCCCGACCCCTTCAGCTTGGAGGAACGGCGGGAGCTGATAGCGACCTCCCTGGCCCACCTGCCCAACGTGACCACCGCCATCGGCTCCGGCCTGGTGGTGGACCTGGCGGTGGAACTGGGCGTGGATGCCATGGTGAAAGGGCTGCGGGGGGTGGCTGATTTCGAGTCCGAGGTGCAGATGGCGCACCTCAACCGGCACATGAGCGGCATCCCCACCTTGTTCGTGCCCACCGCCCTGGAACACGGCCACCTTGCCTCCAGCCTCATCCGCGAGATCGTCCGGCTGGGGGGTAATGTCGATGACATGGTCCCCGAAGCGGTCGCCGTGGCCCTGCGCCGATGGCACGCAGCGCGCCCCACCGGCGCCGGCTCGTGAGCACGGGCGACACGGAGCGCATCGTGGTGGCCACTTCCTCCGGCTCGGGCCCGGGTCGCAACCCGCAGCCCGACGAACTCGTCGATGATGAGTTCGATCGCAGCTTTGATGACGTCAACGATCTGCCGTTGACGGACACCGAGCGCCTGCTGCGCCGGGTGCTGGAGATTGTGGAGTCCGCCCGGCCGGTGCCGCTGTCGACCTCGGCCATGATCAACCGGGAAGAGGTGGCGGGCCTCCTCGAGCAGGTCTTGGAGACCTTCCCCCCCGAGCTGCGGGAATCGCGCTGGCTGCTGAAGGAACGAGCAGAGTTCCTGGCCAAGGCCCGTTCCGATGGTGAAGAGCTCGTCGGCCGGGCCCGGTCCCGGGCGGAGCAGATGGTGCAGCGCTCCGAGGTGGTGCGCGCCGCGGAGGCCCGGGCCCGTCAGATCGTCACCGCGGCGGAGGCCGACGCCCGCCGGATGCGCCTGGAGTGTGAGGACTACTGCGACAAGAAGCTGGGCAGCTTCGAGATCGTGCTGGAGCGAACCATGAAGCTGGTCCATCAGGGCCGGGCCAAGCTGCAGCTGAGCTCCAACCGGGACGAGGATCCGTTCCCACTGGCCGATCCGTCGCCCCACGGCCGCGCTGAAGGGTCCGGTCGCATTGATGACACCGGGCGAATGGCCTCCTCCGACCCGGCCCGCGGCGCGCCTGACACGGAGCCCCCTGCCGGTTTCTTCGACCAGGACACCTGAGCGGCCGCGGTGCCCCCCATGGAACGGCGCCCCGGGTCGGGCCCCCAGCTGAGCCTTCCGCTCAACGTGTCCCAGGTGCTGCGTCGGCCGGGGGTCCGCCACCCCTTGCAGCGGCAGGTCCGCCTGGAAGAACTCCGCGTCGGCGATGCCGTCGTGCCCACCGCCACCGAGATCGACGTGGATCTGGTGCTGGAGGCGTCCGGCAGCTCCGTGGTGGCCTCGGGAGATGTGCGGGCCATCGCCCATTATTCGTGCCGGCGGTGCCTGGATCCCTTTGAGCAGCCGCTGGTGGCCCGGGTGCGGGAGATTTTCGAGGTACGACCCACCGAGGGCGAGACCTACCCGCTCCACAACGAACACCTGGACCTGGTGCCCCTGGTCCGGGACGCCCTGCTGTTGGCATTGCCGTTGGCTCCGCTGTGCGCGGAGGACTGCTCGGGCCCGGCGCCGGAGCGCTTCCCCACCGGCGAGCCCGACGAGCCGGTCCTTGACCCCCGTTGGGCTGCCCTTGACCAGCTCAAAGCCAGCCAAACAGGCGACGAGTAGCGCCGCCGGGTGCGGCCTGGTTCACGGGCGTAATCGCTAACCAAGGTCTGTCACTGGTAGGCTCCTGCGCTCGTGCCCGCCGGTGGGGCCCCGAACGCGTACGAGGATCGAACGCCATGCCCGTTCCGAAGAAGAAGACCTCCAAGGCCAAGACCCGCAGCCGCCGGGCCGCGGCCTGGACGCTTGAGGTACCTGCTCGCAGCCTGTGCCCCCGCTGCAACTCCGCCAAGCTGCCTCATGTGGTCTGCCGCGCTTGCGGCTGGTACGGCGGCCGCCAGGCCATCGATCTCAGCTGAGCCCGTTACCGGCCACCCCTCGGCACGCCGCGTGCGCCGCCCCGGCCCCGGTAGAGGGTCGCTGTGGGTGACACCTTCGCGGGGCTCAGCGACGAGCTGACCCGGCTGTGCCACCAAGCGGGCCACCTCCCGATCGCCCTCGACGCCATGGGTGGCGATCATGCTCCTGGGCAGGTCATAGCCGGCGCCCGCCTGGCCTGGGAGGCCGGGGTGCCGGTGGTGCTGGTGGGTCGGCCCGAGGATCTGTCCCAGACCGGGCCGGTACCGGTGGTGGCCGCCAGTGAGGTCATCGCCATGGACGCGGACCCCGGGGCCAGCGTGCGTCGCCTGAAGGACTCCTCCCTGGTCCGTTGCGCGGAAGCGGTCCGTGACGGCAAGGCCGCAGCCATGGTCAGCGCCGGCAACACCGGAGCCGCCATGGCCGCCGCGTTGTTGCGCATGGGCCGCATCCGAGGCATCGCCCGACCGGCCATCGCCATCCCCATCGCCACCCCCGGCGGGGTTCCCACCATCTTGTTGGACGCCGGGGCCAACGCAGACTGTCAGGCCGAGTGGCTGGTGCAGTTCGCGCAGATGGGAGCGGTCTACGCCCGGCTGCGCTTCGGCGTGGAGCACCCCCGCATCGGGCTGCTGTCCATCGGCGAGGAAACCTCGAAGGGAAATCAACTGGTCAAAGAGGCCACCAAGCTGATGTCGAGCGGGGACGGGTGGCTGGTGGCGCCGGCAGCGCGTTTCATCGGCAACGTGGAGGGCCGGGACCTGATGTCCACCGACGTGGATGTGGCAGTGGCCGATGGCTTCACCGGCAACGTGGCGCTCAAGTCCCTGGAAGGGGCGCTCATTGGCATGGTGAAGACCATGGAACTGCTGGCCGAGGGCGATCCCCAACTGCTGGACGGGGCCCGCCGGCTCCACGCCGAGCTGGACCCCGAAAACACCGGCGGCGGCATGCTGCTGGGCGTGCGGGGGGTGTGCATCATCAGCCACGGCTCCTCCTCGGCCCAAGCGGTGCTCAACGCGGCCCGCCTGGCCCAACAGACGGTGCTGGCGGACACGGTGGGGGCGCTCACCGACATGGCAGCGCGGGCCATGGCCGACGATCTGCACGAAACCGCTGGTGACGCGCCAGCCGGGACCGGCGAAGGCGATTAGTATCAGTCCCCGATTCCAGCCCTCCTGCGCTATACGGGTGCAGGCCCCCGCCGCCAGGCCAGCCCACCAGAACGGAGCCGCACGTGCCTGCCGAAACCCATCTGAGTCAGGGACCGGTATCCCGGGCCGAAGTATTCGCCATCATCCGAGACCGCTTAGCGGACATCTTGGAGATCGAGCCCTCCGCCATCGAGGAGGGTGCCTCGTTCCGGGACGACCTCGACGCGGACTCCTTGGCGCTGATCGAGTTGGTGGAAGCCATCGAGGAGGAGCTGTCCGAGCGTACCGTCGGCTTCCGCATCGAGGACGACGACCTCGAAGACCTGAAGACCGTTCGTGACGCCGTCGACTACGTTGTCGGCCGCGTCGGCTGAGCCTGGCGCCCCGCCCCAGGAGCTGGCCGAACCCGGCCTCGCCACCGGGTCCGGGTCCGGCCCACCCAAGCCTCGCGTCGTACTGCCGCGCCCGCCGGTCGAGGACCTGGCGGCGTTGGCGGCCAGACTGGGCTACGCCTTTGCTGACGTGGGGCTGTTGGAACAAGCCTTCCGTCACCGCTCCTGGTGCGCGGAGCATGAGGGCCCCTCCAACGAGCGATTGGAGTTCCTGGGTGACTCCGTGCTCGGCCTGGCGGTCACCGATTACGCCTACCACGCCTGTCCCACCTTGTCCGAAGGGTCCCTGGCCAAGGTCCGGGCCACCGTTGTCAGCGCCGTGGGCCTTGCCGAGTTGGCCCGTGAACTGTGTTTGGGTCCCCATCTGCGGTTGGGTCGGGGCGAGGAGGCCAGCGGCGGCCGTGCCAAGGCGTCGCTGTTATCCGACGCGCTCGAAGCGGTGATCGGCGCGGTGTTCGTGGACGGTGGGTGGGAGGCGGCCCGGGCCCTGGTGGTGCGGTTGTGCGCCGAGCGGATCTCCGACGCCGCCGAGGGACCCGGGGTGGCGGACTACAAGACCCGCCTGCAAGAACTGCTGGCCCGCCGGGACGACGGACCGCTGCACTACGCCATGACCGAGGACGGCCCGGACCACGACAAATGGTTCACGGCATCGGTGGTGATCGGCCCTGACGTGGTTGGTTTCGGCGCCGGCAAATCCAAGAAGCAGGCGCAGCAGGCTGCTGCACAACATGCCTGGGAACGGCTGGTCGCTGAGACCGCCGAGAAAGCGGGCCTCGATGCTCGAACTACCTGAGATCGAGATCTTACGACGGGAGACCGAGCGCGAGATCGGTGGCCGCAAGCTGAAATCGATCACCGTTGACCCCGAACACCTCGCCGGGGGCCTGGATCCGGCCGAGTTCGCCCGTCTGGAAGGTCTCAAGGTCAGCGCGGTCAAACGGCGCGGGGGCCACCTGGTGTTGAACGTCGAGAACGGCGAGCGGGTGCTGATCAAGGTGGGTGATGGGGTGGCCCTGCGGCGGGCCAAGACCGAGGAACCGGTTTGGGCGGAGTTCACCTTCACCCAAGGGCCCAGCCTGCGGATACTGGCGGGGGTGGGCGATCCCCGGGTGGGGCTGACCACCCTGGCCGAACTGGACGCCGTGGCTCCCCCCACCAAAGCCATTGACCTGGCCGAACAGGCCGTGTCCTGGGTGGTGTTCGCCCGGGCGTTGGTGGGGCACGGGGGACCGGTGCGGGCGTTGCTGATCGATCCCAACGTGGTGGAGGGCATCGGCACCATGTACGCCGACGAGATCATGTGGCGGGCCGGGTTACGCCCCGAACGCCGGGTGGAGAAGCTGGGCTCCCAAGAGCTGCGCCGGCTGTATCGGGCGGTGGCGGAGGTCATGCACGACGCGCTCAAAGCCGGCGGGACCACCACCGCGGTGAACCACTTCAGCGACCTCGCCGGGGGCAAGGGCGCGTTCCAGGAGCAACTCGAGGTGTGGGGCCGTGATGGTCAGCCCTGCCGCCGCTGCCGGGGCACCGTGGTACTTGACAAAATCGACGGCAAACCGGCCTACCGCTGCGCCGAATGCCAGGTCTGACCCCACCTCGCCGGCCGGGCCTCACACTACGCAAAGCGGTCTAACGACCACCTCAAGTCCCATTTGGCCTCTGGCGTCCGCGCCGAATCCACGTCGATTCGCCCCTACGGTCTCCCGGGCAGTCATCGCCCCCGAACATGCTGATCAGTATGTTTCGAGGGGGTCGGTGTCGGAGGTGAGGTGGTGCACGTCGTTGAGGCTGTGCAACGCCCGCACGTCACCGCGGGCGCGGACCCGGTGGGCGGAGGCGTGGGCGGGACGGAAGAACATGATGGGCGGCAGGCCCAGGACCTCGCCGATGTAGGCGTTGATGACCCCGCCGTGACAGGCCACCACCACCACCTCACCCGGGTGGGTGGCCACGATGCCCTCGATCACATTGACCACCCGATGACGGAACTCGCCGCCCGGTTCGCTGCCGGGGTACACGTCCCAGGTGCGGTGGCGCACGAATCGTTCCCGGGCGCCGCGCAGCACCAGCTCGTGTAGGACCTCGGAGGGGTGGGCGTCTTGGGGCAGATCCCTGAAGGTTTCGACCTCCCGCAGATCGTTGACCACCGTGACGTCCAGCCCGTGGTGCGCGGCGATGGCCAGACCGGTGTGATGGGCCCGCAGCAGCTGTGAGCTGTACACGGCGCTGATCGGCCGATGGGCCAGCGCCCGGCCCACCGCCTCCGCTTGACGGCGACCGGTTTCTGACAGCGGCGGATCCACCCACTCCGACACCGTGGCCGTGGTGGGATCGGGCCACACCTGCTGTCCGTGGCGCACCAGCACCAGCTCCGTCACGTTGCCGCCACCGGCCGCGTCGGTGAGAAACACCCGGTCCATGGCCGTTGGGGTGTGCTGCGGGTCCGGGGCGACCTGCGGGTCCGGTTCGAGTTCGGGTTCCGGTGCGGGCTCGGGGTCCGTGGCGGTCATGGCTCCAGCATGGTCGCTGGGCCGCCGGCGCCGGACACTGGTAACCCCAGCGCGTCGCGACCGTCGCGTAAGCTCACCCGGTCAGGTTCCTGGCCAGCCCCAGCGGGGGTGTCCGAAGCGTCCGAGGCGAACCCACCGTGCTGTTGAGATTTGTCCTGTTGAGATTTACGTGTTCCTGAAGGCCCTGCAGATCCGCGGCTTCAAGTCCTTTGCCGACAAGGCCCTGCTGGAGCTGGAGCCCGGCATCACTGTGGTGGTGGGCCCCAACGGGTCGGGCAAGTCCAACGTGGTGGACGCCATTGCCTGGGTGCTGGGAGCGCAGGCGCCCACCTCGGTGCGTTCCCAGAAGATGGACGATGTCATCTTCGCCGGCACCGCCAAACGAGCGGCGCTGGGCCGGGCCGAGGTGTCCCTCACCATCGACAACACCGCCGGGCTGCTGCCGTTGGACTTCAGCGAGGTCACCATCACCCGGACCCTGTTCCGCAACGGTGACAGTGACTACGCCATCAACGGGGTCAGCTGCCGGTTGTTGGACATCCAGGAGCTGCTGTCCGACGCCGGGGTGGGCCGCAACCAGCACGTCATCGTGTCCCAGGGCCAGATCGACGCCATTCTGAACGCCCGTCCCGAGGAACGCCGCTCGATCATTGAAGAAGCGGCCGGCATCCTGAAGTACCGCCGTCGTAAGGAACGGGCCGAACGTCGCCTGGCAGCCACCGAGGTGGACCTGTCCCGGGTCAGTGATCTGCAGCGGGAGATCCGCCGCCAGCTGCGCCCGCTGGAACGGCAGGCCAAAGCGGCCCGGGAACACGGTCAACTCACCGCTGAATTGCAGGCCTTGCGGACCCGCCTCGCCGGTGAGGAGCTGGTGTCGTTGCGGGCCCGTCTGGCGGCCGCCCGTCAGCGCCAAGGCGACGCCGAGGCCGCCACCGCCGAGCTCACCGGCCAGCTCGGAATTCTGGACGGGCGCATCCGTGACACCGAGGCGGAGTTGCGGCGCCACGGCGGACGGGAGGTCAGCGAGCTGTTGGGCCGCTTCGATACCACCACCGAACGGATACGGGGTCTGGCGGCCCTGATCGAGGAACGCCACCGCAACGCCACCCGGCTGGCCTCGCTGCGGTTCGATGAAGCCGGCGCCCGGGCCCTGGTGGAAGAAGCCGCCGAGGTGGAATCGGCGTTGGGTGACGCCGCGGAGCGGGTGGATGAGCTGGAACCGCAGCGGGCGGAGGCTTCCCAGGCCTACGAGACGGTGGTGGCCGAACGGGAAGCGCTGTTGGCCCCCGCCGCGGACGGCATGGACCCGCTGGTGGCCCGAGCCGGTGAGGTGCGTCGAGAGGTGTCGGGGCTGCGGTCGGGCCTGGAACGCGCCGGCGGTGAGGTGGGCCGGCTGGCGGATCGGCAACGGTCCCTGACCACCCGGTTGGAGGAGGCCCGGGCTGAGCTGGCCCGCTTGGGCGGTGCCGATGGTGACGCCGAGGCGGTGGAGGAAGACCTGGCCCGGGCGGTGCAACGCGCTGTCGCCCGCCGTGCCGAGACCGAAACCGACCAGACCGCCGCCGAGGAGGCCCTGCGGGAGGCCCAGGCCGATCAGCGTGGCACCCAGGCCCGGGTTGATGTCCTGGCCGGTGCCCTTGACGCCGCCCGGGCCCGGGCCGGCGCCGCTCGGCTGCGTCAACTGGACGGGGTGGTCGGCACCCTGCTCGACGCCATCCGTATCGATCCCGGTTGGGAGCCGGCGTTCGAGGCCGCCGCCGGTGAGGCCCTTACCGCGGTGGTGGTGGCCGACGTGGACGTGGCCCGGGAAGCGCTCACGCTGCTGGCCGGTGGCGGCCAGGGCGGCGCGGTGCTGCCCATTCGCTCGGTGGGCGCTGTGGCCGATACTCACCCGGCCCAACCCGAACCGGTGGTGGACCTGCGCGATCCGGTCATCAGCCTGACCGACGAAACCCCCCGGGCCCTGTCACTGGCCCGAACCGATCAGGGCACCGTCACCGGGGCCACCGGGGTCACCGGGGCCGTGGCAGCACCGGCGGGGGAGCAAATCCGGGGTCACGTCCGCGGCCGCGACGCCGGTGTGGACCGGCTGCTCGACAACCTGTTGGCCGGCGCGGTGCGGGTTCGCGGTGGCTGGGACCAGGCCCTGACGGTGGCCGTGGCCCATCCCGAGCTGGTGGTGGTCAGCGATGACGGTGATCGCTTCGGGCCTCAAGGTTGGCGGGTGGGGAGCTCCTCCACCGGGG
>JBJXFH010000012.1:0-84047 GCA_046155365.1 Acidimicrobiales bacterium
ACCGAATAGTGCTCGGTGCGGATGTGCAGCACGGCCCCGGCGCCACGGGCGGCGTCCACCAGATCGTCGGGGTCCCGGGTGTAAAAGGCAAAGAACACCGGGCGCTGTTCCGCCAGTTGACGCAGATCAACGTTCGGCACCCGCAGCACCGGTTGCTCCAGAAAGTAGGGCAGGAACGGGTCGTTGTAGTTGATCGATGAGCTGAACGCCACCACCGCGTCATGCGGCAGGGACCCGCTGACCTCGGCCACCTCGGCGATGTCGGCGCTGATGTCCTCGTGAATCGACACGTTCTTGGTGGCGTCCACCAGCGGGTGTGCCAGCAGGATGGGAAAGAGCAAGAGCAGCGCCACCTGACCGACGATCTGCCAGTTTGGCGCCAAACGGTGGGCGGCCCGGAACGCCACGGCGAACACCCAACCACTGAGAAAAACCAAGGAGTACGTCACCAGCAAAAGGGTGTGGATGTGGATCCGGCTGTGCTGACGTACCGCGAGGTACCACACCAACTCCGATCCGAGGAACAACCCGGCGATGGCCATGGATCTGGGCAACCGCGTGCCCCGGGCCATGCGGTACAGCCAGATCAGCACGGCCACGGCGCTGAGTACCAGCAGGGCCGGGGTGTAACGGATCAGCCGGAGGAACTCGGCGCCCAGCACCCGGATGAACGAGCTGTCATCAACCCGGAACGCCGCCCCGGAGCGCACGGTATCGAGATCCTCGCCCATCGGCCCCGGCAGGATGGCGATTTGCATAATCCGCACCGAGACCGCCAGCAACACGCCCCCCGCCGGCACCGCCAGGCTGGCGATGATGTCCGGCCCGGTCAATCCCCGCCGTATGAAGGCCTTGGTCAACGGGTAACCGAAGGCGAACACGCACGCCGCCGGGAAGCTCTCGAACCCCAGGAAGGCCCCGTTGGCGCCCACCACCACCGCTGCGGTCCCCAGGCCGAGGAGCCACCGTCGGCGAGGACCGGCGGGGTCTATCTCATTGGCGATCACCACCGCCGAGAACGCCGCTATCCGGCCCAGCAAATCCGGCGGCACGGTGGCCAGCGAGTCCGCCATCATCCGAACCGGGCTGGCGGTGAGGAAGAACCCCAACGCGAACAGGGCCGCGGATCGCCCCAGGAAACGACGAGCAAAGCAAAACGCCAGGTAGCCGGCCAATGCCACCTGTAGCAGCGGCAGCATGCGAACCTGGTTGGAGCTCAGACCAAGTTGGTACCCGAACGATTGCACCACATAGGGCGCGCTGGGCCAGTTGACGTACAGGTACGGGTCTAGCCCCAGTTCCAGGCCGTCATCGGTGGGCAGCGCCAAACGGGTGTCCCACAGTCCGTACTGGGCGATGCGGTTGGCTCCGTCGATCACGTACAGATCCGAGAACACGTCCCCGTGGTCGGGCTGGTCCGGCGGCAGGCTCTGGGTGGCGTAGGTCCCCACCACGAACACCAACAGCATCAACAACGCCAGCGGTGAAGGACGAAGGAAATGACCCCACCGTCCACGCAGGCTGGCCGTGTTCGACGCAATCTCGGGCGTCACGCGCGCCGTGTCGTTGAGAAACGCCAGCATGCTAACGGGCGGCCGCCGAGACAGGGCTCAGCCAGGAATCACCCGTCCACGCCACCCATCGATTGCATTGAATGTTGGTGTTGTCCCGTTCGCGCACCGTTGCTCCCTCAGAGCCAAGGCCCGCCCGCCCTCAGCGTATCGGGCCGGACCCGCGCCTGCGATCACACCGGCGTTGGCCCGATCACTGCCCGGACCAAACCCGACCGAACCGTATGGTTTGTTGGGCGCCGTCAGGCCTGTTCGATGACCTGTTGTTCCAGCAGATCGGCGAAGCGCTCCCGGGCCTGATCGCGCAAGGTCAGCCCGTGCTGAGTGGGGAACAGGCCCGGCGCCGGGGTGTACTCCGACAGGGCCAGGCGGGCCAGGGTGGCCTTGTGCACCTCGGTGGGCCCGTCAGCCAGGCCCATGTGGAAGGACTCGATGACCATGGCCGCGAATGGCATCTCGTTGGACACGCCGAGGCTGCCGTGGATCTGCAACGCCCGCGACGCCACATCGTGGAACACCTTGGGCATCAACGCCTTGACCGCGGCGATGTCCTTGCGCACCCGTTTGTAGTCCTGGTACCGGTCGATCTTCCACGCCGTTTGCAACACCAGCAACCTGAAGCATTCGATATCGATCCAGGACTGGGCCACCATGTCCTGCACCATCTGCTTGCGGCCCAGCATCTCGCCCTGGGTGTGACGGCTCACCGCCCGCTCACACAGCATGTCGAACGCCTTGCGGACCTGGCCCACGGTACGCATGGCGTGATGGATACGCCCGCCACCCAACCGGGTTTGCGCCACCACGAAGGCGCCGCCCCGGTCGCCCAGCATGTTCTCACCCGGCACCCGTACGTCTTGGTATGCCAGGTAGGCGTGGCTGCCCTCCCGCTCGGCCTGGTACCCCAACGCCACGTTGCGTTTGATGTGCAACCCCGGCGTGTCAGCGGGGATCAGAAACATCGACATGCGCTGATAGGGCGGATTGTCGGGGTCGGTCACGGCCATGGTGATGAAGAAATCGGCGTAGCGGGCGTTGGAGGAAAACCACTTCTCGCCATTGAGGATCCAGCCGTCAGCGTCAGGTTCGGCCCGGCAGGTGAACACCTTGGGATCCGCCCCGCCCTGGGGTTCGGTCATGGAGAAACAGGACACCATCTCGTTGCGCAACAACGGCTCCAGGAACCGGGCCTTCTGCTCCGGGGTGCCGTAATGGGCCAGGATCTCGCTGTTGCCCGAATCCGGCGCCTGGCAGCCGAACACCGTTGGCGCACATTTCGCGGTGCCCAGAATCTCGTTCAACAGGCCCAACTTCACCTGCCCGTAGCCCGGTCCACCCAGGTTCGGCCCCAGATGACAGGCCCACAACCCCCGCTCGCGCACCTTGGCCTGGAGCGGCGGGATCAGCGCCTGCCGGACCGGGTCACGCAGGTCATAGGGACTGTCGATCACGTGGTCTAACGGCGCGATCTCCGCTTCCACGAAGTCACGCACCCAGTCCAGTTCGGTTTGGAACTCGGGATCGGTCTCGAACTGCCAGCTCATAACCGTGCAGCCTGACACGCCAACCGACCCCGGGCCGAACGGTCTCGTTGGGTCCCCGCGTTGCGGTCCCGACGAGGGGCCCCGGCTGGTGACGGACCGCCAGCTGGGAGTCTTTTGGGGTAGCTACCGAAGCGTCACTCGTCGCGTCCGAGGCAACGAGTCGGGACTCCCTCGATTCGGTTCCTGCAATGACATCGAACAGCAGTCGATCGTCGAGCACGATCACATCAGGAGCGCAGGTCGGGATCGCTGGCCGCCACCTCGGCGATGGCCGCATCGATCTCCCCGGACTCGATGACCTCGGCTGTCCAGCCCTCGGTCGGCCCGTCCGGCCGCCTTGAAACGAGCGGCGTGGCCACGAACCCGCGGCGCCGGTCCCGAGCGGTCAGCACCGCATCCGCCAAATTCGCCGGCAGCGTCCCAAGGTCAACCGTCACGTCTTCGATGGTACCCGCCCTCGCTTGATCTCGTTGAACAGGCCCAACTTCAGCTGCCCGTAGCCCGATCCGCCCAGGTTCGGTCCCAGACCCTAACGCTGGCACGCCAACCGACCCAGGGCCGAACGGGCTGGCACCGGGGTCGGTTGGGTGTCTGTCTGCGGTGACGGCGCGGTGTCGGTCTCCCGCCGGGTCAGGTCACTTGCACACGCCGGCCTGCTGCTCCCAGGCGCAGTTGGAGGACTTGCCCGACAACTCGATGATGTCGCCCTCCTGGATCCAGGTTTGCTTGGCCGAGTCATACTGGGACAGGTCCGAACCCTCAATCCAGTATGCATCCTTGTTGCCGTTCAGGTTGAACTTGATGCCGTCGAGGTATCCGGGGTGGGTCACTTCCATGGACCGAGCCGCCACCATCAGGTTGGTCCGGGTCAGACCCCCATCGAGCTGCCCGGCAATGGCCAACGTCTGGGACCAGGCCCAGCCCACGAACACGCCACGGCCCAGATTTCCCGAGGACTTGGGGTCAATTCCGGAGTCGGTCAACATCTTGCGGGCCCAGGCGATGAACACGTTCGAATCTTGCGCCGGTGAGTTGATGTCACGCTCACCGCCACCCATGATCCACCAACCATTGGAGAGATCCCCCACCACCTTGCTGCCCACCTGCGATGAGGTATTGCACACCGAGGGCATGAACAGGTACTTGGCGGTCTCCCGCATGCCGTTCTCCGCCGCCTCGGTAATGGCCTGCGGGCAGGGTGTACCGGCCACCATGGCCACGAACATGGCCGGGTTCTTGGCCTGCAAGCTGGTCATGGGGTCTTTGACCGTTGGTGCCTGCGGTTCGATGGTCTCCGTGACGTAGTTGATCTTGTCCTTGATGGGCGAGGTGGCCAGCCAGTTCTTGAACCCGCCGTCATAGGACTTACCGAAATCATTGTTCATCACCAACGCCGCGAACGTGACTTTGCCGTCCGCGCCCTTGAGTTCCTCGAAGTGCTGGGTGATGAAGCTGCCCCACAACACGGCCTCGGTGTTGTAGGCGAACAGCACCCCTGTGGTCCAGGGATGGTTCACCGGATCGCCCCAGGCCGGGTGGCCGGTCACGGCGAAGGGATGGGGTACGCAACGCTGGTTGATCTTGTCGTAGGTCTTCATCACCGACGGTGAGCCCAGGCCCCAGATGGCGAACACCTTCTCGGAATCAAGGAACTCATCCACCAGCGGAATGGTGCGGGCCGGGTCATATCCATCGTCTTTGAAGATCGGCACCACGTTGCGGGTCTTGCCGTTGGCGTCTTTGAACAGGCCTTGTTTGGAGTAATACGCCAGGATGGCCTCGGCACCTTTGTTGATGTTGCCGGCGTCGGCCAGCGTGCCGGAGAAGGGGGCGTGGCTGGCGATCTCGATGTCGGTGTCGCTCAGGCCCTCAGTGTTGGACCAGCCGGCGGCGCACTTGCTGAGGTCGATCTTGTAGCCCTCCGGTCCGGTCACGGCTTTCCCGTCAGCAGACAGGCCCCACTTGTTGTCCTTGATCTTCTTGACAATGGCCGCCCGCTCCGTGGCCCACAGCTTCTCCCACTCCTCAATGGTTGTGGGTTTGGGTGCAACCGCCGCGGTGGTTGAGGTGGTGCCGCCCAAGTCGATCTTCTCGACCTCTTTCTTCACCGCGTCGGCGGCGGTGTCCACGGTGGCGGTCTCGTTGCCGTCCCCGCTGTCCCCACACGCTGCCGCCAACAGTGCCAGCGCGATGACGGAAATCCCAATGGTCTTGCGTCGTGACATGCACGAACCCCCTGGTGTCAATGACCATGAGCCCCCGAGCCCATGTGTGACAAGCGTAACAGCCGGCCGTCTGGGGCGGGGCGCGACAACGGCTGGGGCCGGGCCCGTCGAGACGAGCCCGGCCCCAGCCGAGATTCAAGGCACCGACCTCATCGGCCGGAGTTCATGGGCGGATCAGGACGAGACAGTGATGTTCAGGGTGTAACCGCCCTGGGCGAAGGTCAACACCGAGGTCTGCGGGGCCGTTGTATGGCTGGCCGCCAACGCTGTGCTGCTGGTGGTGGCGCCACCGGCGATGATCGTGGAACCCGTGAAGGGGCCGGCGATGTTGATGGTCGAAGGTGAGGCGCTGTAGGAGAACGGTCCCGCCTCGGTGGTGAAACGCACGTTGAAGACCACCAGACCACTGGTGCCGAGGCCCGTCACAGTGCAGTTACGGTTGGGACCCACTGCGTCACAGCTGAGAGTGGGCGCTCCGGTGGACCCGGGGCCAACCAGGAAGGCCAGGTTGGTCAAACCAAGTCCGGCCGCCACCGTGGTACCGGTGAGGGTGTCCGAGCTGAACCCGGACCGGCTGGCGGTGATCTCCTTGGCACCGGGCTCGCTGCTACCGAAGTAGAACGAGACCGTGGAGCTACCCGCCGGGATGGTCACCTGGCTCAGCGTGGTGCCCAGCAACGTCTCGGCGAAGGCACCGACACCGCTGCCGCTGCTCTGGCTCAGCGTCACGGTGGTGCCGGCAACGTTGGCCGGGGCCACGTTGCCGAACACGTCACGCTGCTGCACGGTGATCGGACCCACGTTGGCGGTGGCGGAGTTGACCCCAGTGAACGCCTCGTTGAGGAACACCAGCACGCTTGCCGCCGCCGGGTCGATGGCGAAGGCGGCGCTGTCAACGGTGGCGGCACCGTCACTGGCCCGGAGCACATACCCGGTGCAGCTCTTGGTCAGCTGCAGGGCGCTGAAGGTGGCAAGGCCGTTCACGGCGGGCACGCTGTGCCCCGAGAGACCCGGGTCGCCACGGCAGGAGTTGGTCAGCGCCGACAACGTGACCGTCGTGTCACGGGTGGTGGTGTTGCCGAACTGATCGAAGATCCGCACCGACGGTGCCGGGGTCATCGATTGGCCGGCCACGGTCGAAGCCGGAACCTGCTGCTCGAACACCAGCGTCGAACCCGTGCCGGGGCTGATCGTGAAGGAGGCCGAGGGGCTCTCGATGACCGGCGGGTCCGTCAGGTCGGTGGCCAGCAGCGTGTAGGAGCCGGTTACGTTGATCTGCAGACCGGTGAAGGAGGCCACACCGGCCACCGCGGTGGCGTTGGCGGTCGCCGAACCGTTGGCGAAGGTGCCGGTGCTAAGGGTCACCTGAACCATGTCGGTGTTGTCCAACACAAGGTTGCCGTACGCGTCCTCGACGGCCACGACGGGCTGGGTCGGCAGTTGGACACCGGCCAGAGAGCCGGCGGGCTGGGTAGCGAAGCGCAGCGTTGCCGCAGGGGCATGAGTCACCGTCAGTGTCACCCCACCGGTGACCGCTGTTGAGGTGGCGTCCGTCGCTGTCAGATTCGATGAACCCGCCGCGAAGGGGACCACGGAAGACGGAATGAACCCAACCGGCGAAGTAGCAACACCATCAACGAAAGTGACGGCGGTGCCGGGATAGGTCGGCTCCAACCCGGCTGGGCTGTAAGCCAGACCCGACCAGATCAGCGTCTTGCCACCTTCGTACGTGGCGTCGGTCAGGCCGGCCACCTTGGCGGTCACCGACAGCACCTCGACGGCCAAGCCGGCCTCGGTGGTGGTGGCGTCGAGGGCGATGGCGAAGGTGGGCACGGCGGTGGTGCCAGACGTGGCCACAACTGGTGACTGCCAGGTGTGCAAGAGCGCACGCACCTGATAGCCGTAGGTGGTGCCGGGCAACAGGCCGCTGTCCGTGCACGAGGTGACCGGTGCGCTCTCGGTACACACGGTGTGCGGGCTACCCAAACCGGATGTACGTACCACCTGGTACTGGGCTCCGCTGAGCTGGGGGCTCGCCGGTACCCAGGAGACCTCGAGGGCGCCGCCGCCGAGGGTGCTCGCTGAGGCCGCGCTCGGCGGGGACAAGATGGCCGCTCGGGCTTCGGCGGGGTCGCTGCCATCGCCGTTGCCCCAAAAGGCCAGGGCCGCTGTGGCTCGCAGCAATACCAGCGTCAACGCGCCCAGTACCACGAGCCCGAGACGTCGGCGCCGGTCGGAACGGTGCGAACCCATTCCGGCAGTGTCCAAGGCAGGATTCGGGCTGATCGACCCGAGAAGCGCCGGTGCGGGGGGCGCCCCGTTGAACGTGGGCGAGCTCATGATCCTGTCTCCACCGTGATAGTGACCGGCAGCGCGAACGAGGCGCCCTGGCAGCTGTTGTGCGAGGTAGTGGACATCGCAGCGGCGTCAGGAAGGCGCAACAACTGGATTCCCGGGTTGATCGGCATCGCAAGCCCGACCTGATCTTCAAAGGTGACCCCCGCGTTGGCCGGCGTGCAGTCAGTGCCGGCGATCACCGAGGGATCCCCGCTACTCAGCACACTGCGCAGTTTGAGCGGGTAAGGGTTGGGGTTGTTCACCTTGAGGATGACCTCGCCGGTGGAACCCGGATGCAGCCCCGTAGCCGGCGTCTCACCGGTCAACGCCTCCAGCACCACCGGTTCGTGGGTGTTCACCGCTGCGGTACCGGTGGCGCTGCCGTTCTCCGCTTGGAAGTAGGCACCGGCGGGGATGGCCACCGCGGCGGTGAATCCGGCCGCGGCCAGTGAAAGGGTGAGGATCAATCGCGGTTTCATCCGTTCGCACCTGCCGTGTAGAAGAGACTGAGGCTTGCGTTCTTGCAGGCGTCCTGGTTGACGCCGGTCTCCACCATGTCGATGCGGGGCCACGCCGCCACCGGCACACCGAGATCGGTGAGGCTGATCGGCGAGGTTCTGTTCGCCGGGATCGTCACCGCTGCGGTGAGGGTCTTGGCCACCGCGAAGTTGGGCGACGCCGGGCAGCTGACCCCGTGCGGGGGATCCACCACTATCGTGATGCCAATGACACCCGAAGCAATGGTGATCTCTGCCGGGTTGGGATTGGTGAAGCTCAGCTCCACTGCCTGACCGGTACCGGGGTACAGCGGATTGGTCACGTCGCCGCTGATGTGGAAGCGGGCGGCGTTGAACAGTGAGAAGCGGGCGGGGGTGGTCACCGGCACGACGGTGGCATTTACCGAGAACGCCCCGGCGACGTTGTTGGCCACGAACGGGGGGGCCTGGGCCACGCCGTTGGCGCCGGTGATCACCGTGCAGGTGAGCGTGTTCGGGCAACCGGCGCTGTTGAAGCGGCCCGACGCTCCCGAGCTGGGTGCGGTGAACGTGACCGCCAAGCCGATCTGCGCCCGGCCCTGCGCGTCGGCCACCCGGGCCTGCAGCGGGGTTTGGTACGCAGTGTCGAGGAACGTGTCCTGGTCGTTTCCACCGAACACCACGATTGAAGCGGCGGCGGGGGTGACCGTCCAGCAGTACTGCCGAGCGGCGCTGACGTTGCCGGCGGGGTCCGTGGCGAGGACCGCGAAGCAATGCCGGGCAATGCTCAGGTCGTTGTAGGTGACGGTGCCTAGACCATCACGGGCAACCGGCCCGTCACAGGCTGCCAGCGGGCCGCCATCCAGTCGGCAGGTGAAGGCCACGGTGCGGTCGCTGTGGCGGAAGGAAAACGTGGCCGTCGTATCCCGCGTGCTCGAAGGCGGCGAGCTGCTCAGCGTGGGGGCGACGGGCACAGAGTTGTCGAGCACGAACACGGCGCGGGTTTCGCTACCGGCGCTGGTGCTGAACCCGGTGACGTCGGTGGCCCGGACCGAGGCCGTGTACTGCCCGTCGGGCAAGGCGCCGATCGGGTAGGACCAGCCGGTGGTTCCAATTGCCGCATTGAACGTGATCGTGGTCGACGCAAACGTCGAACCGTTCCAGTACCGGCCGGTGGCCTGCTGGAACAGCGCCACTTGCACGCTGGCCACGCCGTCTGCGTCCGTGGCGGTGCCGGCGATCGAGCCGGTCCAGGTGGCGGTCCGGTAGGCGCCGCCGTTGGTGGGAGAGGTGATGTTGATCGTAGGCGGGGGGTCAGCGCCGAGGGCCTCGTTCACCAGGTAGCCGGTCAGTGCCGCTACCCCGAGGCAAAAAGCGGACAGAACGATGATCGATCGTCGTGCCCGTACCCTCCATCGTTCCATTCGCGTCATGAGAACCCTCTTGTTGAGCTTGTGAGTGTGGGCACCGCTGCGTTGCATCGCCAGCTGGCCAAGCAACGCGGCGCTGCCCACGCCCGCCGTCCGGGAAATGGGTCGGGCGGCCCGATCTGAACGATCGGGCCGCCGGGAAGGTCACGCGGGGACCGCGCTGCTGGCCACCATGGAGATCTGGAAGACAGCGCCCTTGCAGGCGCTCTGATCGGTGTCTGCCAGATTGGGCATGGTGATGGTGGCGCTGCCTGCCACGGTGCCGCCGCCGAGGACGATTGCCGGCAGGGCGGGCGTGGTGTCCGTGACGGTGAACCAGGCTCCCTTGCAGCCCAACACCGGCGCCCCACCGATCGTCAACACGTCTCCGGCGATCATCGGGATCGTGGTGCGGACCGAGGTGAGTTGGTTGGTGCTGGCGCCGGGGTTGGTGACGATGGCGCTGACGCTCAGGGTGCCGGCGCCGGGAACGATGCCGCCCGCGATGTCCGACGCGGCGGTGACGGTGCCGACGGTCCAGGCCTGCGAAGTGCCGACCTGGGCGACGCCGCCCTGCTGGCCGTCACCGGCGGTGAAGAAACCGAAGGCGACACCGGCGCCGCTGACGGTGACGGCGGCGGCGACGCCGGCGGCGATGAGGCTCTTGCGAGTGGCGAACAGTTTCATGGGGTGTGCTCCTCGTGTGGGTTTTGCGTGTGCTGCGGTGATGCATCCGGCTGACAACCGGACTTGTTGCGCCAACCGTCCAAGCCGAAACGAACGTGTTTCCGAGTCGGAATGAAAGCGGCCCACCCCCGCACCAGCTGCGGGTGGTGGTGCTCATAAGCGCATGCGAGGGACCCCTCACAAACGGGCGCATTTACCCAATAACGGTGACCGAGAGCGAACCGACCGTTGCGCACCGTGTGAATTAGGGCGGATTTAGGTGTTGTTTGACGGGAGTTTTCTTCCAGACGAGGCTTTCGTACCGGCCGTGGCGGGTCCAACGACGACCCAGACGGGGACCGGGGTCGTAGCCCAACGGCTTGGAACCGGCGGAGGTCTTCGGTCAGCATGCGCCATGCGCACGATGCAGGCCCGGGCCCTGCCCACCAGCCTCGACACCCGATCCGAACAGTTCACCCGCAACCGGGCGGACATGATGGAGATGCTGGCGGTCATCGACGAGCTCCAACAGCAGGCCGCGGCCGGCGGCGGCCCCCGGGCTCACGAGCGGCTGCGGTCCCGGGGCAAGTTGCCGGTGCGGGAGCGCATCTCGCTGGTACTGGACCAGGACTCGCCGTTCCTGGAGTTGAGCACCCTGGCGGCTTGGGGCTCCGACTACGCGGTGGGCAGTGGCATGGTGCTGGGCATCGGGGTCATCGCCGGCACCGAGTGCGTGCTGTTGGCCAATGACCCGTCGGTGCTGGGTGGGGCCATGACCGCCTTTGCCGTCAAGAAGCTCATGCGGGCCCTTGAGATTGCCCGCCACAACCGCATGCCCTACGTGCAGTTCGTGGAATCCGCCGGGGCTGACCTGCGAGGGGACCCCGATCCGGAGCGGTCCATGCGCACCAACACCACCCACTTCGGTGAGTCCGGCCGGATGTTTTACGAGATCACCGAGCTGTCCAAGCTGCGCATCCCGTCGGTATCAGTGGTGTTCGGCAGCTCCACCGCCGGCGGCGCGTACCAACCCGGGACGAGCGATTACAACATCTTCATCCGTGACCAGACCAAGGTGTTCCTGGGTGGTCCGCCGCTGGTGAAGATGGCCACCGGGGAGGACTCTGACGATGAGACGTTGGGCGGGGCGCAGATGCACACCGAGGTCAGCGGGTTGGGGGACTACCTGGCCAACGACGAACTGGACGCCATCCGCCTGTGCCGGGAGGTGGTATCCCATCTCAACTGGCGCAAGGCCGGACCGGAACCAACCCTGCCGCCGGAGGAGCCGGTCCATGACCCTGAGGATCTGCTGGGCATGGTGTCCCGGGATCTGCGCCAACCGATCGACATCCGAGAGGTCATCAGCCGGGTGGTGGACGGCTCCCGTTTCGAGGAGTTCAAGGCCCGTTACGGCACCACCTTGGTGTGCGGCTGGGCGTCGGTGCACGGGTTCCCGGTGGGGATCTTGGGCAACAACGGGGCGCTGTTCCCCGATTCGGCGGAAAAGGCGACGCAGTTCATTCAGCTCTGCAACCAGATCGACACTCCGCTGCTGTTTTTGCAGAACATCACGGGGTTCATGGTGGGCAAGGACTTCGAACACGCCGGCATTGTGAAGAACGGCTCATTGATGGTGAACGCGGTGTCCAACTCCACCGTGCCGCACATCACGGTGATCATCGGCTCTTCCTACGGGGCGGGGAACTACGGCATGTCCGGCCGGGGGTTCAACACCCGTTTCACGTACCTGTGGCCCACCGCCAAGATCGCGGTGATGGGGCCCCGGCAAATGGCGGGGGTGATGTCCATCGTGGAACGCAACAAGGCGGCCCGCACCGGGGACACATTCGATGAGGCGGCGGACGCTATCCGGGCCGATTTCGTGGCCGAGTGGGCCGAGAAACAATCCTTGGCGCTGTATGCCACCAGCCGGGTGAGTGACGATGGGATCATCGACCCCCGCGACACCCGGAACGTGGTGGGAATGAGCCTTTCGTACTGTCATAACAACGTGGTGCAGGGCGCCCCGAACTTTGGAGTGTTCCGGCCATGAGCGCCAATCTCACCGTGCCCACCACGACCATTCGCCGCTTGCTGGTGGCCAACCGCGGGGAGATCGCCCGGCGAATCATCCGCAGCGCCCACGAGATGGGCATTGACACGGTGGCGGTGTACGCCGACGATGACCGGGACGCCCCCCACGTCCGGGAGGCCGGCCAGGCATACTCACTGGTAGGTCGCAGCTCGGCCGAGACCTACCTCGATCAGGCCAAGGTGCTGGAGGTGGCCCGCCGTAGCGGTGCCGACGCGGTGCATCCGGGGTACGGGTTCCTGTCCGAGAACGCCGGGTTCGCGGCGGCGGTGGAGGCGTCGGGGCTGATCTGGGTGGGTCCGCCGCCGGCCGCCATCGCCGCCATGGGGGACAAGCTGCAAGCCAAGCGATTGGCCATCGCTGCCGGGGTGCCCACACAGGCCATGCTGAGCGGTACGGAGCTGGAGGACCCGACGGCGGTGGCGGCGTTGGGCTACCCGTTGCTGGTGAAGGCCTCCGCCGGCGGTGGCGGCAAGGGCATGCGGGTGGTGGCCGAACCGGGGGAGTTGGCCGAGGCGCTGGCCTCGGCGCGGCGGGAGGCGGCGGCGTCATTCGGCGATGACACGGTGTTCCTGGAGCGTTACGTCACCCGGGCCCGCCACATCGAGGTGCAGGTGCTGGGGGACCGGCACGGCAACGTGGTGCACCTCTTCGAACGGGAATGCTCCATTCAACGCCGCCACCAGAAGGTCATCGAGGAAGCACCCTCGTCGGCGCTGGATGATGCGGCTCGGGCGGAACTGGGCGCCTCGGCAGTGGCGGTGGCCCGGGCGGTGGGTTACCACAACGCCGGCACCGTGGAGTTTCTCTACGACGAGGACCGGGGCGAGTTCTCCTTCTTGGAGATGAACACCCGCCTGCAGGTGGAACACCCGGTGACTGAAGCCATCACCGGGCTGGACCTGGTGCGCGAACAGTTGCGCGTGGCCGCCGGGGAGGCGTTGGGTTACGAACAGGCGGAGATTGCTCGGCACGGGCACGCCATCGAGGTTCGCCTGTACGCCGAGGACCCGGCGAAGGACTTTCTGCCCGCCGCCGGGCCGGTGACGGTATGGCAACCCGCACCATCCCCAACGGTACGGTATGACAGCGGCGTGGAGCAGGGCAGCGTGGTGGGGGTGGAGTTCGACCCGATGCTGGCCAAGGTCATCGCCCACGCCCCCACCCGGCGGGAGGCGGCGCTCAAGTTGGCGTTGGCGCTGGAACGGACCCGCATCGGCGGCTTGACCACCAACCGGGATTTCCTGGTGGCAACGTTGCGGCACCCGGCGTTTCTTGATGGTGACACCACCACCGATTTCATTGAGCGGCATCGTCCCAGCCCGGCGCTGGTCCCCAGCCAGGAGGACCGTTTCGTGGCGGCCACCGTGGCGGCGCTGTGGCAGGCGGCGCAGAACCGATCACAGGCCGCGGTATTGGCCAGCATTCCTGGCGGTTGGCGCAACAGCGTGATGCCCCCGCAGCGTTTCGAACTGGCCACCGACGCCACCGACGCCACCAACGCCACCGAGGAGGGCAATACCCTGGAGTATGCCAGGCAGCGTGACGGTAGCTTCATGGTGACCTGCGGTGCGGCTCGGGCGGCAGCGAGGGTGTTGTCGGTGCAGGGATCACGGATCGATATCGAGTTGGACGGACGTCGACTCTCGGCGTCGGTGGCCACCTGGGCCGGTGCGTACCTCGTGGACCTACCGGGAGGTACGGTTGAGCTGCGTCGTGCGGATCGCTTTCCCCAGCCGGACACATCAGGCCCCGCCGGTGGGTTGGTGGCCCCCATGCCCGGCAAGATCATCGAGGTGCGCGCCGTCATGGGGGACGCGGTGCGCGCCGGTCAGGTGCTGGTGATCATGGAGGCCATGAAGATGGAGCATCACCTGTCCGCCAGCGTCGACGGCACGGTGACCGAGGTCCGGGTTGCGGTGGGCGAGCAGGTCGACAACGGTGCGGTGTTGCTGGTGGTGGCCGACGGCTGAAGCGGCCCTTGGACATCGGATC
Source organism: Acidimicrobiales bacterium (assembly GCA_046155365.1). Classification (GTDB taxonomy): domain Bacteria; phylum Actinomycetota; class Acidimicrobiia; order Acidimicrobiales; family CAIXPF01; genus CAIXPF01. The sequence goes on from JBJXFH010000012.1 coordinate 14,319, forward strand.
CACGACATCCGGTGCCGGCGCGCCACCGCCGAAGGTTGACGGCCCGTTCACGCGCCGGTAACAGCTGCGACGCCAGCGGTGGGCAGGCTCGCTCCCATGTCCGGTTCCGCTCCCGTCGGCAACGAGCCCACTTTCCCCTGGTTCTCACTGCCCACCACGACCCCGATGGATCTCCTGGCGATGTTTCAGCCGCTGATGGCGATGGCCAGCCGCTTCGTCCGTCGGCAGGTCTTCGTGGCCGGCCAGCCCGCCACCTACGGCGAAGCAGGTGAGGGACCTGCAGTGGTGGTTCTTCCGGCCTGGGGGCTCAGCTTTCGGGCCTATCAGCGCGCCCTGGGCCCTCTGGTGGATGCCGGCTACCGGGTGCTGGTGCCGTCCCTGCCCGCCAAGGGGTGCGACGTTGGGGATTCGGATCCTCACGGCTTGTCCGCCCACGCCGCCTGGGTGGGAGCGTTTCTGGACGAAGTGGGACTGCACGAGCCGGTGGTCGTGGTGGGTCATTCCCTCGGGGCCGCGGTGGCGGTGCAGCTGGCCCATGATCTGCCCGATCGGGTTGGCTACCTGGCGTTGACGGACACCGTGTGCACGTCAATGGGAACCCCTGAGCCGTTGCGGGGTCGGTTGCGCTCAAGCCGGCCGTTGGTCAGTTGGGCTACGGAGGGGTGGCGTCAGCTGCTGCCATTCCCCGAGGCCCTGTTCGCGTTGCAGGCCGCCGCCGGGGATCTCATGGTGAGCATCGGGATGGGCGGGATGGGCGGTCTGCGCAGCGCCGAGGTGGCCCGGGGCGGTGATCTGCGTGCCGCGGTGACGGAACTGACGGCCCGGCGCACGCCGATGCTGTGGTTGCACGAGGACGAAGGCGCGCTGATTCCCGAACGGAGCCTGCACACCCTGGCGTTGGTGATGGGTACCCCGGGCCACACCAGAGCCGGCGAGCTGTGCTGGTTGCTGGCTGATCCCGCGGTGGAGCCGTTGCTCACCGACCGGCAGACCGCGCTGGCCGGGCCCGGACTGGCCGCCGCCGGCGAGGACTGCTGGGGGGCGGGTTCCATCGCCGCGGCACTGCACGCTTTGGGCGCTGACCTCGCGGTGCGCGACGGGCTGGCGGCAACCTTGTTGGCCTCGGCGTCCCCCGTATGGCTGTTGAGCAACCCCGCCGAGAACCTGGCCATGGACCTCGCCCTCTGTGATCCACCACTGGCGTCCCAGGAGGTCCGGGTGGCAGCCCGAACCGTGGTGGACAGCCCGCTGGTTCGCCTCACCGTGGTGGCCGAGGATCGTGCGGGCCTGTTGGCGGACAGCGCCGCGGTAGTGAGCGCAGCGGGCTTTTCGATCAGCGCCGCCACTGCCTGCACCTGGCCGGAGCACAACCTGGCGTTGCACACGTTGTTGATCGGCCCCGAAGATGCGCTCACCCCTCAACGGTGGCAGACCTTGCGCCCCCGGCTCCGCAACCTCGGTCGGGGGACGGTGGCGGCGCCGGAGTTCAAGCCCATTGGCCTGGCCACGGTCAGGGTGAACGGCGCCGCCAGGAACGCACCGGGTACGGGTCGAGACCACGGTCCGCCGCCCGAGACGGTGGTGGAGCTATCGGCACCGGATTGCGAGGGTTTGATGTGGGCCGCATGCCGATGGTTCGCGGACCACGGGATCAGCATCGTGTCAGCGACGGTGGCCACCCAGCACGGCATGGCCACGGACGCCTTCATCGTGCAAGGAACCTGCGACGCGGGGGCGCTTTCGGCACACTTGTCGCCCCCGCGTCATTAAACGAAAGAAGGGTCAGCCGGGGATCAGTCCGGGATCAGGTGGGAGATGCGGGGCATGACCTCGGTGGCCATCAGCTCCATGGAGTGATGCCACGCCTTGGACATCTTCTCATCCGCGGAGTAATCGAACCCGAAAAGCAACAGGTGACCGAACCCGCCGACCTCGGCGTAGACCTTCTCGATCTTGTCCGCCACCGTTTGCGGCGACCCCACAAACCAGTTGGTACGGGCGCAATACTCCACCGTGAGTTCACTGTCAGGCATGGTGGGGTCTTCTTTGATGTAATCATTGAACCCGAATGCGCCCAGCAGGGGCAGGAAGTACTCCCGCATCATGCGGCCCATCATGCCGTTGACGGAAAGCTCCCAGGCCTCCTCGTCACTATCGGCCACGAAGATCTCCCGGACCAGGCGCCAATCCTGACGGGTGACGCTGCGGCCGGCCTTTTGTGCTCCGGTGGCGTAAGAATCCCAATGGCCCTTGACGTAGTTGGCGTTGAGGTTGAGGCTCATGGGCAACCAACCCCGCTCGCCGGCCATCTCCAGCGTGGGGGAGGGGCAGGACAATCCGGCCACGCCGATGGGTGGGTGCGGCTGCTGCAACGGCAGAATGTGTCGCTTCAGCAACGGCGCCATCTCGTGGGGGACCGCGGCCTTCCAATACTTGCCCTCGAACTTCCAGCCCGGCTCCTGGGTCCACAAGTTCAAGATAATGTCAATGGCCTCGAGGGTCATGTCACGGTTCTCACCGTTCATGCCATCCACCTGGAACATCTCCCAATCGGTGGGCGAACCCGACGCGGCGATACCAAAGTTGAGCCGGCCACCGGAAATGTGATCCAACATCGCCACCCGGTTGGCCAACTCGGCAGGGTGGTGATAGGGCAATAGGAAACCGCCGGGACCGATGCGGATGTTCTTGGTGGCCCGGAAACCTTCAACCACCAACAGATCCGGAGAGGGGTGGGGCTCCCACACCATGGCGTGGTGCTCACCGATCCAGAACTCTTCAAAGCCCAGCTCGTCAGCCCAGATGATGTTCTGCAGATCCCACTCGTGGCCGTCTTTCAGGCTGCGCTCCGGCGGGTGGCTGGGCATGGTGAACATTCCGAGTTTCATCAGATCCTCCAGGGGGTTGGGGGGTTGTTGAGAATGAGATGGCAGGCTGTCAGGGCAGTGGATCAGGGCTGGCGGGTGGCCAGATGATCGGCCCGGGCCTGGTAAAAGTCCTCAATGGGGCCGAAGCGGGGCATGGCCCGGGCTTGCTCCTCGGTCCACGCCAGCAGCTCCTCATCCGAGCGGCTCAGATCCAGTGGCAGACCGCACGGCTGAGCGACATGCCAGGGGGTATCGATGAAGATCTCGATGCCGTTGCCCTCGGGGTCAGCGAAATACACCGACCAGGCGTTGCCGTGGGTGAGCGGGCGGATGCGGCTCACATCGGGCTCCGTTACCAGCCGCTCATGCAGAGACCGAAGATCCGCCAAGGTCCCACGGGAGCGGAATGCGATGTGGTTGAGGTTCGGCGAGGGTCGATCATCGGTGCGTCCCCCTACCAGGGCCAGCTGATGGTGGGCCCGGGCGGTTTGAGACAAAAACACGATCTCCGCACCAGCAGCGCCGCCACCGCCGATGGGACCACGATCGGTGACCTCGAAGCCCAACACCTCGCAGTAGAAGCCGATCAGCTTCTCGAGATCGCGCACCCACAGCACGGCGTGGGCAACTTCCAGATCCAATTCGGCGGTCATGGTTGGAGCGTAGCGAGCGAACCCCGTTGGCGAGGTCAACACCGGCCCGGTGATGATGGCCCACGTTGGCTGCACCCGGTCCCGAAAGACTGATCGGCCCGGAGCGGAGGCGCTCAGTTGAAGGGGATCTCCAACTCGGTGGCTTCGGCCTGGATGGCGTGGACCACGGAGGAAATGAAATCGGGGTGCTCACCCATGGGCGTGCCACCGCCCGCACCCACCAACGGCGCCAGGATCTTGGTGAACACCAACTCGGCGCGTCGCTGGGCGGCACCGGCGCCGGACACGTCCCGGGCTTCGCTCCACAGTTCGGCGGCGTCGAGGAACAAGCGCTGATTCACCAGCATCCGCAGTTGGGAGTTCACCCGGCGGGTCAGGCTGTCATAGATGTGCTGTTCCACGTCCTCATCGGGCTGCCCGGCACTCCAGGAGTCCGGCTCGGCGGCGAAGCGACGGAACGAATCGGTGAGGGCGGCGATGAGGTCACCGGCGGGGCGCATCGACTCGTACTCGTCGCTGGCCCGGCGGGCGTAACGCACGCACAGCGCCTTGACCTTGGACCAATGGGCCGGGCGGATGGCGGGATCGTTGGCCACCCCGAGGCGCAACTCCCAGTACCGCAGGTAGGCGGCCACCGCGTCATCGATGGCCAGATGGGCGTTGTGCAGGGTGTAGCTGGGCAGGGACTCACCGAGATCCAGCGCCTGGGCCTCCACCCGAAGCTGACCCAGCAGCCAGCGCAGCTCGGCGTAGGTGTCGGGGTCCGTGGCCTCCTCAACCTGTTGGTGCAGCCGGGACAGCAGGTACAGGTTGCGGTCCAGGCGTTGGCGCAACAGCCGTTCGGTGGGGTAACCCAGCTCGCTGCCGATGGCGGAAAGCACCTGATCCACCGAGGCGATGACATGGAACCGCCGGGCCTCCAGATCAGGCAGGTTCGGGCCTTCGACCAACTCGAAATGGGTGAAGCAGGTGATCAGCTTGTCACCGTGACCAGCGGCGGCGATCTGGCGGATGGCGGCCACCGGGGCGGCCTGCATGGGCTGCTGGGCGTTGTCGACCACGATGATGGAATCGACCTCGTCGAACAACCTGGTGGTGGAGGACGGCAGGCTGGACACCGAGTCAGGGGTGTGACCCAGACCCTCGCGGTCCACGAGCATCACGTAAGGAATCTCCCGGGCCCAGGTGGGATGGAACGGGCCCCGGACCCGCAGGCCGTTGACCAGAGGGGTGAGCAGCTGCCCGAAATCGGCGTGGTCGTTCCCGCCGAAGGTCCGCAGACGCTTGAGGAACGCGTCCCGGTCCGTTTCGTGGGAGCGCCAGTACAGGGGCCAGCCGTCACGGGAGGTGACCACGTCGGTGGGGGCCAGGATCTCCACCCGGGCCCGGATCTCTGAGATGAGGAAGTCCACGATCTCGATCACCGTGGAGTGCAGCGGCAGCCGATCCTTCAGCAGCACGTGCAGTTCCTCTTCGGGGGTGTCCCCGGTGGCGATCCCGCTGGACACCATGGTGTCAACCTCAGCGGCGATGGCCTCCTCAAGCAGTCGTTGGATCTCCGTCACGATGCCGGTGGTGTCACCAGGCTGTGCCACGTCCCCAGACTGCTCGGTGTCCCCGAACGCTCCGACGTCACCGGTGTTCCCGGTGTTCCCGCCGGCCTCGGGGTCTTCCGCGCTGCCGGGGTGGCCGGTGCCGTGGGACGTCTCGGGATCCTGGAGGGAGGTGGCGCCCGAATCTGCTCCGGTGCGGACGCCCGCCAAGACCTTCGATGAGGCTCTGGCGGCTTCATCAACCGCGGCGGCGGTGGCTGCGGCGGCGTCCTGGCGAGGATCCCCCAGCAGGTAGCGGAGACGGAAACGTTGGTCCACATGGTCCAACAAGCGGGAGCGGACCTCAGCGGTGGGGCGATCATCGAACACCGCCAACCCGGCGGCGACCACGTTCTCTTCTACGTAGGCCCGCACTTCGACCAGCGGCATGAACGTGGCCACGGCGTAATAGTCCCCCGGCGCCAGCAGCAACTCGGTCTCCGCCACCGTGGTCTTGGAAGCGGACGTTGCCGGGAAGGCGTCCGCCGCACTCGTGCCCATCAACTGACGGATGAGCGTGGACTTGCCAGCCCCCGTCGTCCCGATGACCAGGATCGTGCGGTAGCCGGTGGTCTGTGAGGGACCGGGAAGCACCATCTCCCGGAGCCCGTAAAAGGTCTCGCCACTCATCGATGTTGGTTATCGGCAGGTAGGGGACAGGGCTGTAACGCGGAGGCCGATAGGTCAGGCTACCTGCAGTTAGCTGGCCGCCACGCCGAAGAACCCACCTCGTAGCGGAAACAAATACCGGTCAGTCAACAAGTTGAGGAACCGCCGGGCCACGTCGAACCCGTCAGCGGCGTCCATCAGCAGGGCTCGGGTGCTGGTCAGAGGGGTTGCGGCGGCTGCGGCTCGGTACCAGCGGGGGCCCAGCACACCCAACAGGGCGGCCCGGCTGCGACCGCATTCGAAGATCAACGCCGACGCTTCTGACGCCGTGATGGCGGTGCCGGCGAGCGCTCCCGGCGGAACCAGGGTCAAGCTGCGGACCAGCCGTTCCGTTTCGATGGGCGAGAGCGGCGCGGTGGCGGAGTGATCGGGGAACACCCCCGTCAGCAACAGGGCCAGATCACCGAGGCGGCGGAAGATGCCCGCCCGTTCCTCTTCGGCCACCGCGTCGAGCAAGCCGGCCAGGCGTTGGGGTTCCAGCTCCGAGTACCGCTGCCGCCGCCACCGTTGACCCTGACGGACCCAGACCGGGCCGCTCTGCACCCGGGTGTAACTGGCCAGATGCTCCACCGCGAACAAACGGTGATAGGGGTCGGTGTAGTACCGGCGGAGCGAGGCGGTGTCGAACACCGGGATACGTTTGTGGCCGCCGAAGGGCTCGGCCACGAACGTGCTCGACTGCAGATCGAACACGCCACGATGCACCGCCACCGCGAACAGCAGGTATGGGGAGACCTCAGCCAGACCAGCGGCGGAGCGGGGGCCGAAAAGGTGCTCGAAAGTGGCCGGGTCCGCCAACGCCGCCACCACCAACTCCGGATGGGCCCGCAAGTGCCCGGCCACACCGTCACCGTCGGGTTCGGGGTGACGGTCGCGTTCGCGTTCGCGGCCAGCGTTTCGCCCGGTCAGTCCGCAGGCGGCCCCCAGCACTCCGAGGTCTCGGTCGCTGAGTTGCTCCAGGTACCGACCGGCGGTGGGATCCGCAGGTAGCTCCATAGACGAACGCTAGCCAGCCCTCACAATCTGCAAACGCCGAAATTGGGGAGAAATGGAGAAGCCTCGGTTTCGGCACCTGGCGGGTAGCTGATCGCCGACCCCCACAACGGACCCCAACAACGGAGCCTTACAACCGAGCCGCCGGCCCGTCCCGAGTACCGTCGGCGCCATGAGCGTGTTGTTCGAGGAGGCGGCGGCGGTGCGGGCGTTGGGCTCGGGGCGAAGGGAGTTCACCCGATGAGCGACCCGAGCGATCCGACCCCGCCGACCGCGCCGACGGACTTCGACCCCTTGGCGGTGCCCATCAGCCCGGCGGCGACGGTGATGGTGGTGGAGGACCGCGCCCCCCAAACCGGGGACCCCGCCGGATTGCAGGTGCTGATGCTGCGGCGCACGGCCCGGGCGGTGTTCGCCGGGGACATGTGGGTGTATCCCGGCGGCCGAGTGGATGCCAGCGACGAGGAGATCGCCGCCTTACACGTCACCGGGCTGAGCGCGGCGGAGGCCAACCGCCGGCTGGGGGTGGACCGCGGCGGGCTGGCCTATTGGGTGGCGGCGCTGCGGGAATGTTTCGAGGAGGCGGGCATCCTCCTGGCCCGGGGATTGGCCGACGGGGCGGCCATTGACCTGGGCGATCCGCTTCGCCAGCAGCGCCTGGCCGGGTACCGGGACCAGCTCAACGCCGGCCAGATGAGCTTCGGCGAGGTGATCGCCGCCGAGGAGGTGGTGCTGGACGCCGCCCGCATCCACTACGTCGCCCACTGGGTCACCCCGCTGGGTTCGCCGCGGCGATTCGACACCCGATTCTTCCTGGCGGCGGCGCCTCCGGGGCAGATCGCCGCCCATGACGACACCGAGGTGGTGCACCACGAGTGGGTGGATCCCGCCACGGCGTTGCAGCGCTGGCAGGCCGATCAGATGGCCATGATGAGCCCCACCGCCCGGATGCTCATGTGCCTCACGCCGTTCCCGCGTGCCACGGAGGCGGTGGCCGCAGCGGCACTGGATCTTGAGCCGGAACAGATCCGGGTCCGCCGCGAGGGGGCCGCCTACCACATCATGTTGCCCGGAGACCCCGGCTGGGAGCAGGGCGACCCCGACACCGAATTCGGTTGGATCAAGTTGCGCCCCCCGATCCGTTGATGGACAGAAATGGGCTCTGACCAGGATCGATTCGTGATCACGGACCCGGCGGACCCGGCGCTTGACCCCTTCCGCAACCTGACCGACGCGGCCTTGCGGCGATCCCTCGAAGCCGCCGACGGGCTGTTCATCGCCGAGTCGTTGGAGGTGGTACGCCGAGCGTTGCTCTGGGTCCCGGCGCTGGTCCGGGCGGTGCTGCTGACCCCCGCGGCGGAGGCGCGCCTGGCCGTGGAGCTGGCCGGATGCGCGGCGCCCCGGTACGTGGCGGACCCCGCGGTGCTGGGGGCGGTGGCCGGTTTCAACGTGCATCGCGGGGTGCTGGCGGCCATGACCCGGCCCCCGGCGCGGGCAGCGTCCGCGGTGCTGGCGGCAGCCCGGCGGGTGGCGGTGCTGGAGGACCTGACCGATCAGACCAACCTCGGGGCGTTGTTCCGCAGCGCCTGGTCCCTGGGCATGGACGCGGTGTTGTTGAGCGAACGCTGCGCCGATCCGCTCTATCGCCGCAGCGTGCGGGTGTCGATGGGGGAGGTGCTGCGGGTGCCGTGGGCCCGACTCGAACCGTGGCCGGAGGCGTTGGCCCAACTGCACCACCACCGCTTCGAGCTGTGGGCGCTGACCCCCGCCGGCGCCCAAGACCTGGCCCCACCCAGCAGCGCTGATCAGCGGGTGGCGGTGCTCATCGGCAGCGAGGCCGACGGGTTGTCCGCGGCTGCCATGGCGGCGGCCACCCGGGCGGTGCGCATCCCCATGCGGGCCGGCGCGGACTCCCTCAACGTGGCCGCGGCGGCCGCCATCGCCTTCTCGGTGTTGGGCCAAGTGGGGACCCCCGATCAGCAAGGGGAGCGCCGCCCCGCCACCGTCTGATCCCGGTCGGCGTGAGCCGTTAGGGTCGGGCGATGAGCGACGAGTCCGTCGAACCGGCCTGGGCGGCGCATCTTCCGCCCGGCCAGCAGCCCCGGGACCTGAACCTGCAACCGGCGGCCAACCTCACCGCCCACTGGCTGGGTCATTGGGCCGCGGCACCCCAACGGGTGGTGCTGGCTGATGATCAGGGCCGCTCGTTCAACGGTGACGCCCTGCAACTGGCCACCGCCCACGCCGCCGGGCGCCTCGCCGGTCACGGCGCCCAGCGGGGGGACCGGGTGCTGATCAGCTGCGGTTCCTCGCTGGAGCTGGCGGTGGCGCACATCGCGGCGCTGCGCCTGGGATTGGTGGTGGTACCCGCCAACACCGCCTACCGGGCCGAGGAACTGGGCCACGTGATAGCGGACGCCCGCCCCACCCTGGCCGTCATCGATGACGCCGAACGCGCCGGTTGGGTCCGAGACGCCGACCAAACCATCACTGTGCTGGCGCCGGATCTGCCGGGCCAGGCCGCCCGGGTGGATGGCCTGGACGCCGCCGGGGCGGGTGACCCGGCCCTCATCGGGTACACCTCGGGTACCACCGGGCGGCCCAAGGGGGCGGTGTTGAGCCACGCCAACCTGCTGGCCAGCGCCGAAGCGGTCCGGGTGGCCTGGCGCTGGACCCCAGAGGACCGGCTGTGGTTATGCCTACCGCTGTTCCACATGCACGGTCTGGGGGTGGGCCTGCACGGCACCCTGGGCGCGGGAGCCTCGGCCCTGATCACGTCACGGTTCGAGATGGAGCCGCTGCTGGGGGCGGCGGGCGCCGGTGCGGTAAGCCTGTTCTTCGGGGTGCCCACGATGTACCACCGCCTGGCCGGAGACCCAGGGGTGGCGGCCCTGGCCAACTTGCGGTTGCTGGTCAGCGGATCGGCGCCGCTCCCCGCAGAACTGCACCGCCAGATCGAGGCCGCCAGCGGATCGCGGGTGCTGGAGCGCTACGGCATGACCGAGACCGCCATGTTGGTGTCCAATCCTTATGACGGCGAGCGCCGGGCCGGGACGGTGGGTCTGCCGTTGCCGGGCGTTGAGCTGCGCCTCGAACCGGTCAGCGGGGAGGTGCTGGTCCGAGGGCCGAACGTCTTCGCCGGGTACCTGGGCCGACCCGAAGCCAACGCCGAGGCGTTCAACCAGGACGGGTTCTTCCATACCGGGGACGTGGGACGTTATGACGAGGCCGGCTATCTGGAGCTGGTGGCCCGGCTCAAGGAGCTGATCATCAGTGGCGGGTACAACGTGTATCCCCGCGAGGTGGAGGACGCGCTTCGCCTGCACCCCGCGGTGGTGGATGCCGCGGTGGTGGGCGAACCCGATCCGGCCTGGGGGGAGATCGTCACCGCGTACTGCGAAACGGACGGGACCGTTGATCCGCAGCAGCTGATCGGGTTCGTGGGCCAACACCTGGCCGGTTTCAAGCGGCCCAAACAGGTGACGATCGTGCCCGCCCTGCCCCGAAACGCCCTGGGCAAGGTGGTCAAATCGGCGTTAAGGGACCGAGCTGAGACCTAGCTGGGACCGAGCTGCGGGCTGAACGAACCGGTCCCTAGACCCCGCTGCCGGCCGGGGTCAGCTCGGCGAAGCTGCTGAGCACGTCGGTGACCGCGGAAACGGCCCACTCCCGGGCGACCAGGTTCTGGCCCGGCAAGGACCCCAGAGCCACGTCCAGGCGGGCCCGGGCGGCGGGGTAGGCGCCCAGCAGACCCCGCAGGTCAAGGAGGTCATCCATGACCCGGGCCCGGGGCAACAACGGGCTCACCCAGGACGTCAGCAGGCCGGCTGCTTCCCCGGCCACGTCATCGGGCACCGCGGATTCAGCCGGGCCGCTCAGGCCGGGCGCCGGGCTCAGCACGTCAGGCTGGCCCGCGTCGGGGTTGCTCGCATCAAAGTTGGTGGCATCAGCGTTCATGTGATCGCCTTTCTGGCGAGGTGCGTCGATCGCCCCTGGTCCCCGTTGTTGCTCAATGGCGTCGGCGGGGCCGGGCGACCGCTGAAGGGGACCATGGTCGGTCCCGATTACCTGTCGTGGTCTCAGCCGGTGGCCCGAAGGCGGGCTGCGGAGCCGATCGGGTGCGGTGGGGCGAATCCGGCCCGGATCCGTTCGTCCTCGTTCTCGCCGCCCCACACCCCGTGCTCACGATGAATCCGGGCGTAGGTCCGGCACTCGAGCTGCACCGGGCAGGCGGCACAGATCGCTTTGGCGTCAGCTTCGCGTCGCAACCGGGCCTGGGGCCGTTCCGATGCCGGGGGGAAGAACAGTGCGGTTTGGCCGCCGCAGCAGCGTTCGGACATCCAATCCTGCTGCGTCCAGCGAGGGGCAAGCCACTGCGGTTTCTGCTGACCGGGATCCTGTGGGCGGGGTTCCTCGGCATCGGGAGGCACACCACGATGTTAGGAACCACGGTGGTCCCTATCCGTCGGGCGTGTCAGCGGGAGCCCGCGCCCGATGAGCCGGTGCTGACCAGCGCGGCACGATCATCGAAGTGGGATGGGTTCGGATCGTCAGCCATGATCCCGGCCAACGCATCAGTCAAGGCGTGTTGCTGTCCGACCGTCAGCCGCTCAAGGAAATGCCGGCGAACCCCTCGGACATGGGTGGGCGCCGCGTCTCGGAGCCGGGCCATGCCCTTGTCCTCCAACACCGCGAAGCTGCCCCGGCGGTCCGAGGGGCACTGCTGGCGGGACACGGACCCATCGGCCACCAAACGGTCCAGGCGTCGGGTCAAACCGCTGGGCGAAATGTGTAACCGCTCGGCCAGCTCGCTCATCCGCAGCCGCCGCTCGGGGGCCTCAGAAAGCTGGACGAACACCTCATAATCGGCGAAGGGCAGACCATGGGCGGCGACGAGCTCGGCATCGAGGATCCCTCGGACGCGATTCGACACGATCACCAGCGAACGCCACGCCGCCTGCTCAGCCTGGTCAAGCCACAACACCTGGTCCATTTAGCGGCACCTTATCGTTCCCGACAGCTCCGCAGCCCACCTGGACGCCGTAACGGTCGGGGTCAGTCGGTTGGGGTCAGCCCGGTCGTCGGGTCTGGTGGGGGAGCGCCTCGATCGCCAGCCGTCCCAACTCCTGCGGCCAATCCGTCACCGGAGCGGCCGGGCGGAGCACGAACTTGGAGAAGCCCTCGGCCAGGTACGCCTCCAGGCGATCACCGAGGGCGCCGGGCTGGTCAGCGTCGGGCACCAACTCATCAATGTCGGCGTCGGACAGGGCGGGGAACCGTTGCCGTAGGCGGTCCTTGGAGGTCCCATCGAGCGGACCGCGCCGGTACTGCACGTTCATGCCGAAATGCTCGGGATCGATGGTCCGCCCGGCGTCGGCGGCGGCCTGCTGGATGGCGCGTCGGGCGGTACCGGCCGCAATCGGGTCAATGAAGCCCGGAATCCAACCGTCGGCCAGCTCGCCGCAACGCCGCAGCGAGGACGGGGTCATCCCCCCGAACCACACCTCGAGCGGTTGCTGGGCCGGTCGGGGCTCGATGGCCACGCCCTGGTACTGGAAGAACGGACCGTCATGGTCAACCGTCTCGCCGGCCCACCACCGCCGCAACAAGCTCAGCGTTTCATCCAAGATGGCGGTGCGCTGGCGGGCCTGCACCCCGTAGGCGGACAGCTCGGCGGGCTGGGCCAGGCCGATGACGAACGTCAGCAGCAGACGGCCCCGGGAAAGGCGGTCCAAGGTGGCCAGCTCCTTGGCCAGGCGGGCCGGGGCCCGGCCGGGCACGGCCAGGTGGCTGCCCAGTTTCAGCTTGGTGGTGCGTCCGGCGGCGAAGGCCAACGCCGCCAATGGGTCCAGCGACGTGGCGGTGACCACTTCCGGCACCCAGATGGAGTCGAAGCCCAGCCGTTCCAGTTCATCGACCACCTCGGCGAAGCGGTCCAGGTCAGCCACGTTGCCGGCGGCCCCCATGGAGAACCCGGTGCGTACGATCACGAATCGCTCCTGCTCGGTAGGGCGGGGCTGGCGGGGGACGGCGAGTGGTCCCGGGGCGGGAGAGCCGTGTTGAAGGCGGCCAGCAGGCGTTCTGCGGCCAGGGCGGCGGTGAGCTGGCCGGCCAGGACCGATTGTTCCAGCGTGGCGACCAGGTCCGGGTGGCCCCGATGCAACCGGTCTAGCACCCGCTCCTCGGCCATGGCCCACATCCATCGCAACTGTTGGGACTGACGGTGAGCCTGCCACAACCCGGCCTGCTGCAGCACCGCCCGATGGCGTTCGATGTGGGACCAGATGACGTCCAGGCCGTCCCCGGTCTGACCCGAACAGGTCACCACCGGCGGTTGCCACGGCGCTTCGGGCGGGGTGACCAGGTGCAAGGCGGTGGCGTAGTCGGCCACGGCGGCGTTGGCCTGGCGGATGTTGTCCCCGTCCGCCTTGTTGATGGCCAGCAGGTCGGCCAGCTCCAAGATGCCCTTCTTGATGCCCTGCAGCTCGTCACCGGCGCCGGCCAGCATCAGCACCAGGAAGAAATCCACCATGTCGGCCACGATGGTCTCGGATTGGCCCACCCCCACCGTTTCCACCAGCACCACATCGAAACCGGCGGCTTCGACGATGACCATGGTTTCCCGGGTGGCCCGGGTGACCCCGCCGAGGGTGCCGCGGGAGGGGGAGGGCCGCACGAACGCCTCCGGGTCCACCGCCAACTGCGGCATGCGGGTCTTGTCGCCCAGGATCGAACCCCCGGTGCGGGAGGAGGTGGGGTCCACCGCCAGCACCGCCACCCGGTGACCGGCGCCGGTGAGGGTGGTGCCGAAGCGTTCGATGAAGGTGGATTTGCCCACGCCGGGCACGCCGGTGACGCCCACCCGATGGGACTTCCCGGCATGCGGCAGCAGCGTGACCAGCAGTTCCTGGGCCAGACGCTGATGGTCGGGGCGGGCCGATTCCACCAGGGTCACCGCCCGGGCCAGCACCGTGCGATCCCCGCCCAGCACCCCGTCACGGTATTGCTCGAGGGTCAGCGGTGGCGCCATCGGGGCACAGGGTAGGCGGGGCGGTGAGTGGCGCAGGTCACTGGCGCAGGTCAGCCGGGCGGGATCGGGGCTGACGGCTTTGAGGGGGTTGACGGCGCTGGCGGCGTTGAGGGCGGTCGGATCAGGCGGCCAGATGGTCCGGCGTGGGTTCGGGGTTGGGGTAGCCGAGCTCCTCGTTGAGCTTGCGGACCAGGTCCACCGCGGCGGACGCGATGACCGTGCCCGGCGGATAGATGGCCGCGGCACCGGCGGCGAGCAGGGCGTCGTAGTCCTGCGGGGGGATGACCCCACCCACCACCACCAAGATGTCGGGCCGGCCCAACTCGGCCAGCTCGGCCCGCAGCTGCGGCACCAGCGTGAGATGGCCCGCGGCCAGCGAGTTCACCCCCACCACGTGCACGTCGGCGTCCACCGCTTGACGGGCGACCTCCACAGGGGTCTGGAACAGCGGTCCGATGTCCACGTCGAAGCCCAGATCGCTGAAGCCGGTGGCGATCACCTTCTGGCCGCGATCGTGGCCGTCCTGGCCCATCTTGGCCACCAGCAACCGGGGCCGCCGACCGTCCTGGGCCTCGAACGCCTCAACCAGGGACCGGGCCCGGGTCACCGAAGGATCGGACATCCCCACCTCCCGGGAGTACACGCCACTGATGATGCGGATCTGCGCCACGTGACGCCCGAAGACCTGTTCCATGGCCTCGGAAATCTCCCCGACGGTGGCCTTGGCCCGAGCGGCGTTAACCGACAGCTCCAACAGGTTGGCGTTGGTCTCCGCGCCCCGGGTCAACGCGGCCAGGGCGTCCCGGACCGCATCGGGGTCACGGTCCGCTCGCAGCCGTTCCAGTTTTTCCAGCTGCCCGGTCCGCACCGCGGCGTTGTCCACCTTCAACACGTCCACCGGCGGCTCTTGATCCAGCCGGTACTTGTTGACCCCCACCACCGTCTGGCGGCCGGCGTCAATGCGGGCCTGGGTGCGGGCGGCGGCCTCCTCGATGCGGAGCTTGGGTATCCCGGCGGCGATGGCTTCGGCCATGCCCCCCATCCCCTCCACCTCCTGGATGTGGGCCCAGGCCGCCTTGGCCAGCTCCGCGGTGAGCCGTTCCACGTAATAGCTGCCGCCCCAAGGGTCAATCACCTGGCAGGTGCCGGACTCCTGTTGCAGGACCAGCTGCGTGTTACGGGCGATGCGAGCGGAGAAATCAGTGGGCAATGCCAACGCTTCATCGAAAGAGTTGGTGTGCAGGCTCTGGGTGTGGCCCTGGGTCGCGGCCATTGCTTCAACACAGGTCCGAATGACGTTGTTGTAGACATCTTGGGCGGTGAGGGACCAGCCCGAGGTTTGGCTGTGGGTCCGCAGCGAGAGGGACCGGGCGTCGGTGGGGGCGAAGGGCTTGACCAGCTTGGCCCACAACAGCCGGGCGGCCCGCAGCTTGGCCACCTCCATGAAGAAGTTCATGCCGATAGCCCAAAAGAAACTGAGCCGGGGAGCGAAGGTATCGATGGCCATGCCGGCGCCCATACCGGCCCGGATGTACTCCACCCCGTCGGCCAAGGTGTAGGCCAACTCCAGATCGGCGGTGGCCCCCGCTTCTTGCATGTGATAACCGGAGATGGAAATGGAGTTGAAGCGGGGCATCTCCTTGGAGGTATAGGAGAAGATGTCAGAGATCACCCGCATCGACGGCGCCGGCGGATAAATGTAGGTATTGCGGACCATGAACTCTTTGAGGATGTCGTTTTGGATGGTCCCGCCGAGCTGTTTGTGGGCCACACCTTGTTCCTCGGCGGCCACGATGTACAGCGCCATGACCGGCAGCACGGCACCGTTCATGGTCATGGACACCGTCATCTGATCGAGCGGGATCCCGTCGAACAGTTGGCGCATGTCATAGAGGGAATCGATGGCCACCCCGGCCATGCCCACATCGCCCGCCACCCGGGGATGATCGGAGTCATAACCACGGTGGGTGGCCAGATCGAAGGCGATGGACAGGCCCTTCTGCCCCGCCGCCAGGTTGCGACGGTAAAAGGCATTGGACTGCTCCGCGGTGGAGAACCCGGCGTACTGACGCACCGTCCAGGGCTGGTTGACGTACATGGTGGGGTACGGGCCCCGCAGGTACGGGGCGATCCCGGGGAGGGTGTTGAGAAAGTCCAGCCCGTCCAGGTCCGCCGCGGTGTACAGCGGTTTGATGTCGATGCCCTCGGGGCTGGGCCAATGGAGCTGGTCGGGGGTTTGCCCGGTGTCGGCCTGCACCTGCTGGGCCCAGGCGGACCGAGCGGCGTCGCTAAGCGGCTGGCCCGCGACGGGGCCGAGATCGATCTGGGTGAAATCGGGGATCGTGCTCGAGCTCATGAGTGCGGCAAACCTCCGCCGGGGAGTCTACGGAGCGGCCATCTCAGGGTCGAGATGACCTTGGGTTGGAACCGGTGACTCAGCCGAGGGCCCGGTCCAAGATGTCCACCAGGTCACAGCCGATGTACACGAACTCGTCCACGCCCCCGGCCTGGTAGGTGGCCCGCTGTTCGCCGGGGTTGCCGGCCAGGTACACGGTGGCGCAACCGGCGGCTTTGAGGGCGGTGGCGGTGGCGGTGGCCTGCTCGGTGTACACCGCGTCGGACGAGCACAGCACAGCCCGGGTGGCGCCCGACGCCGTGAACGCCGCCGTCAGCGCCGTCGGATCATCGAAACCGTCGTTGCCCAGCGCTCGGATGCCGCCCACCTCGAAGAAGTTCTTGGCGAACGTGGCCCGGGGGGCGTGGGTGGCCAACGGGCCCAGGTTGGCCAGGAACACCGTCGGGCGGCTCCCGCTGGCGGCGGCCGTGGCATCGGCCCGGTCCCGCAACGCCTCGAAGGGTTCCGCCAACCGGCGCAGCGGGAATGGGGCGATGCGGACCGCGTGGTCAGCCGCCGCGCCGTCGAGGCTGGTCGTGGTCGTGCTGGTCGTGGTTGGGCGGGTCGTGGTTGGGCGGGTCGTGGTGACGGTGCGGGTGAGTTCATCGAGGTCGGGAAACTCGCTGACCCCGATGACCACCTCCTTGCGGCGGGCCAGCGCGGCCCGGCGATCCTCCCAGGCGGCGTTGATCTCCGTCGCCAGGCTGCCGTCCTGCAGCACCGAGGCCATGCCCCCGGCCGCCTCGATGGCCTGGAAACGACGCCAGGCGTCCTGGGCCAGGGCTTCGGTGCGAGATTCGACGTACCACGATCCGCCGGCGGGATCCGTCACCCGGCCCACCCCGGTCTCCTCGGCCAGAATCAGCTGGGTGTTGCGGGCCAGGCGCACCCCCACGTCGTCCCATTGGCCCCGAGCTACGCCGAGCGGGAGCACGGTGATGACATCGGCCCCGGCTCCCGCGGCCCCGAAACAGGCCAGCGTGGCCCGCAACAAGTTGACCCAAGGATCTCGCTGGGCGTACATCGCTGCGGAGGTCACGGCCTCTATCACCATGGCCCCCGCCGTAGCCCCCGCCGTGGCCCCGCCCTGGTCGGCGGCACCGCTGGCCTGCGCGACGCGGGACCAGCAGCGGCGGGCCGCCCGCAGCTTGGCCATGGTGGCGAACTGATCGGCGGTGGCACTGAAGCGGAACACCACCTGGCCCAGGGCGGCGTTCACGCTGAGGCCGGCACTGGTCATGGCCCGCAGGTACGCCACCCCGGTGGCCAGCGCCGCGGCCAGCTCCACCGCGTCGGGCGCGCCGGCGTCGGCGTACACGGTGGCGTCCACCCTGATCGTGTGGGCCGCCGGCCACTGCGCCGCGGTCCGGGCAGCCAGCTCACCGGCGCGCGGCACCTCCTCGGCCACCGTGCCCGGCAGCCAACCGTGGCGGGCCAGGGCACCCAACGGGTCCACCCCCAACTCGCCGCGGGCCTGGTCCGCGGGTGTGCCCCGGCGGGTCCACAACGCCCCGAGGGAGGCCGCACCGCGGTGGGCGTCGGGCCCGAAGTCCAGCGCCACCGTCACCAGCTCGAGGTGGACCCCGGCCAGGACCCGATCGAGGTGGTCCAGGTTGGCGGCCTCATCGGAGCCGTGGGGCCCCGGGCCCAGCTCCACCGAGGTGACCCCGCGCTCGAGGTCGGTGAGGATGGCCCCGTTCAGTGTCTCGGCGTCCCCGTTCCCGTCCCCGTCCCCGTTCCCGTTCCCGTTCCCGGTCGCGGTCCGGTGACGTTGGCGAACGTCCCAGCCTGCGCCAGCGGCCCCCGCAGCCCGCCGGCCCCGCACGAAGGGACCGAACCCGGGCAGGCCGGCGGCGTCGGGCGGGGGGGCATCGGCCGCGGTGTACAGGGGCTCGATGCGCAGGCCGTCACGGGTGGTGGTGACCAGCTTGCGATCGAAATCGGCGCCGTCGAGCACCCGTTCAACCAGCTGCAACCAATCGTCCCGGTCGGGGGTGGGGAACTCCGCGGCCAAGGTCAGATCGTCGTGTGCCACGGCCGGAACGCTAAGCGACGCGGCGGACCTCCTGGAAAGCCGCGCCGAACGCCGGGCGCCCCGGACCGCTCCGGACCGCCCCGACCACCAATGCGGGCCCGTGGCCGTGGGCCGCTCTACGCTTCCGCCTGCGTGAGTGACGAGCAACGAGCCGGCAGCCTGGACGAACAGCGCCGAATACGCGCCGACAAGGTGGCCGCCCTGCGGTCCGCGGGGGTGGACCCCTACCCTGATCGCTTCAGGCGCAGTGCCACCAGCGCCGAGCTGCACCAGCGCTTTCCGGACCTGGTGGCGGGCACCGAGACCGGCGTGACCGAGCAGGTTGCGGGCCGGGTGATGCTGCGCCGCCACATGGGCAAGCTGCTGTTTCTCACCCTGCAGGACGTGGGCGGTCAGATCCAGCTGTTGGTGTCCAAGGGCGACGTGGGCGAGGGGGCCTTCATCGACGCCTCCGAGCTGGACCTGGGGGACTGGGTGGGCGCCACCGGTGAGGTGATCACCACCCGCAAGGGCGAGCTGTCGGTGAAGGTGACCTCGCTGCAGCTGCTCACCAAGGCGTTACGGCCCCTGCCGGACAAGTGGCGGGGCCTGGCGGACATCGACACCCGCTTCCGGCAGCGCTACGTGGACCTCATCGTGAACGAGGAGGCGCGCCGCACGTTCCGGGTCCGCCACCAGGCCATCCGCTCTCTGCGCCACCAACTGGACGAGGAAGGCTTCATCGAGGTTGAGACCCCGGTGCTGCAAATCGAGGCCGGTGGGGCTACCGCCCGACCCTTCATCACCCATCACAATGCCCTTGACCAGGCCATGTACCTGCGCATCGCCCTGGAGCTGCACCTCAAGCGGCTGGTGGTGGGCGGCATCGAGCGGGTGTATGAGATCGGTCGGGTGTTCCGCAACGAGGGCATGTCCACCCGCCACAATCCCGAGTTCACCATGGTTGAGGTGTACTGGGCGTTGGCCAACTACGAGGACATGATCGGCCTCACCGAACGGGCGGTCTGTCGGGCGTCCCAAGATGCCCTGGGTACGTACCTGGTGGCCCATCCCGACCGGCCGGGGGACACCATCGATCTCACCCCGCCGTGGCCCCGCACCACCATCACCGAGCTGATCACCCAGCACACCGGGGAGACGGTGTCGGTGCACGATGATCCGGCCTCGCTGCGCGCCGTGTGTGACCGCCTGGGTGTGGGCTTCGAGGACTGGTGGGGGCCCGGCAAGCTGGTGTACGCCATCTTCGACAAGCGGGTGGAGGACAACTTGGGCCACGACCGGCCGCAATTCGCCTACCTGTACCCCGCCGAGGTGTCCCCGCTGGCCAAGCCCACCCCGGGTGATCCGGACAACACCGACCGTTTCGAGTTGTTCATCGGGGGCCGGGAGCTGGCCAACGGTTACTCCGAGTTGAATGACCCCGTCCGTCAGCGTCAGATGTTCGACGCCGAGGTGGCCGCCGCCGAACACGGTGACGACGAGGCCGCTCGCACGGTGGACGAGGACTATCTGCGGGCGTTGGAGTTCGGTCTGCCACCCACCGGCGGGTTGGGCATCGGGATCGACCGCCTGGCGATGTTGCTGTCGGGGCAGGCCTCCATCCGGGAGGTCATCTTGTTCCCCACCCTCCGGCCGGAAGCGGACGGCTCCCCGGACTGAACGGTCAGCCCTGAGGCCCGAAATCGGCTGGCCAGCGGGTGGCGTCGTCCCAAAAGAAGTCCCCGCGGGCACCGCTCAGCGCCGCCCCGGACAGGTCCGCGCCCCGTAGATCGCAGTGCGACCACACGCTGTTGGTGAGATCGGCCCCATCGAAACGGGCGCCCCGCAGATCGCAGTAGGCCAGGGTGGCGCCGGCCAGTTGGGCGCCGGTGAGGTCCGTGGTGCGCAGGTCCACGTTGACCAGTAGCGCCCCGGGGGCCACGGCCCGGTGCAGCACGGCCCCGAACAGCGAGCTGTCAATGACGTGCAGGCCGTCAAGGGCGGCAGCGGTGAAATCGGCTTGTTCGAGCTCGCAGGCCTCCACGTACAGCCGGCGGAGGTCAGCACCGGGCAGCATCAGCCCGCTGAGGCGATAGCCCACCCATCGCGTGTCGTGCAGCGGCCCGGTGTCAGGTTCGGGCCGTAGGTCGAGCACCCCTGTGGCCTCACCGGCGGGCCCGGTGGGGGCGTGGTCGGTGGGGGCATGGTCGGTGGGGGCATGGTCGGTGGGGACGGGCGGGCCGGGCGCGGCACCATCGGATGGCGAACCACCTGCACCGGGGGCGCCGGCTCGCATCGTGCCCACCTGGTCATCGCCATCCATGCTGTGACCGGGAGCGACCTCAGCCGCCATTCGATGCGTCCCCTTCTCACTGCACCGGCTGCCGGTGCCCTCCCGGTGCCCACCGTGGCGCCGGGTTCCTGGCCGCTACCGCTCGGCGGCGGGCGCGTCCGGGTGATGGTAGAAGAGCACCCGCCGCGGTGACGCCTCGGGGACGCGGTGGTGACCAAACGACAGAGAACGGCGTTCCAACTGGCACAATGGCCCGACGGTAGGTTGTCGGTGCGTGAGGTCCCAGCCGCTGATCGTGACCTACGACCGCACGGTGGCCCGGCGGATCGTGTTCGGGCGGGGCCGATTTCAGGGGCCGATGGTGACCCGGTACAGCTGGGACCACCGTTTGCCGGTGAGCAGGAACGTGTCCGAGCCGGGGTCGTAGGCGATGCCGTTGAGCACGTCATCCGCGCCACCGGAGTTCGGGACCAACGCCGCGGCGTCGATCCAGGCGGTGACGTGACCGGTGGCGGGATCTATCCGGGCGATGTGGTCGGTCTGCCAGACGTTGGCGTACACCGAACCCCCCACGCACTCCAGCTCGTTCAGGCGGGTGACGGGGCGGCCCTGGTCGGTGACGCTGACCTCGGAGAGCACGGCAAAAGTGCCCGGATCGCGGCGGCGCAGGGTGGCGGTGCCGTCACTGTGGACCAGTGCCACCCCGTCATAACAGAGCCCCCAGCCCTCCTCGCGGTAGTCGAGTTCCCGACGGAGCTGCAGATCAGCGCGTCCGTAGACCAGTGCCTTGCCGGACCGCCAGCTGAGCTGGATCAGCTCCTCGCCAACCAGCGCCAGGCCCTCGGCGAAGATCGGAGGATCCACGTTCACCGACGCCAGCACCGTGCCGCTGGACAGTGCCACCCGGCGCAGCGTGCTGAACCCCACCAACCCGGTGCTCTCGTACAACTCACCCTGATGGAAGACCAAGCCCTGGGTGAACGCCGACGGATCGTGCGGGAAGGTCTCAAGAATGTTGACCCGGAGCTGTTCTGGCGCCGGGGGACCGCTCGGCACGCTCGGTGGGGGCACTGGGACCGTGGCGGGGACCTCGCCCGACGTCTCGGGGGCGCTCGAGGGCGGTTCCTCGGATGCGGTGACCAGCGGCCGTCCGTCCCCCACGGTGGCGGTGCCCTCAGTGGTCGAGGTCCCCGGCGCGGTGAGGCCGGCGGCGGTGCCGGTGGTGGAGGGCGATGTGGAACCGGTGGCGGGAGCCGGGACCGTGGTTTGCGTTCCCGACGAGCGCGTCGAAAAGGTGGCGTCGGCGGCGGCTTCGTTGGCGGGCTCAGCCCCGCTGCAGGCGGCGGCCATGAGGGCGCCCACCAGCGCGGCCAGGGCCAAGGCGTGAGCGGTTCGCCGCCGGAATTCGGGTCGATGCATCGCTGACAAGGGTAACGACGCCGATACCGTTCCCCTTGGGCACGCGCATCCCCTTGGGTACGCGGACCGCCAGCACGGCGAGACCCGGTGGACGGGGACCAACAAGGGACACCGAGCGCAGGGGCAAGGAGCGTCACATGATCGTCGGGGTACCGGCTGAAACCAAGACCCTGGAGCGCCGGGTGGCCATAACCCCCGCCGGCGTGGTTGAGCTGTGCCTGGCCGGTCATAAGGTCCTCATCGAGGTGGGCGCCGGCAACGGTTCAGGCCTCTCTGACCAGGCCTTCATCGCGGCCGGAGCCCGGATGGTGGATGTTGACGAGCTGTATGCGCAGGCCCGGCTGATCCTGCACGTCAAAGAACCGCAGGAACGGGACCTGTCCCGCTTGGGACCGGACCATGTGCTGTTCACGTACCTGCATCTGGCGGCCTACCCCGCGGTCGCGGACGCCCTCATGGCCTCGGGGACCACCGCCGTGGCCTACGAAACGGTGCAGCTCCCCGACGGTCACCTGCCGCTGCTGGCCCCCATGAGCCGCATCGCCGGACGCATGGCGATGCAGGCCGCGGCGCACTACCTGGAGGCCCCCCAGGGCGGCAAGGGCGTGTTGTGCGGCGGAATACCGGGTGTGGCCAGAGCCCGGACCACGGTGCTGGGCGCCGGGGTGTCGGGCTGGCACGCCATTGACGTGGCCGTTGGCATGGGCGCGGCGGTGACGGTGCTGGATGTGTCCCTGCCGAAGCTGGAGGCGGTGGAAGCCATGTGGGGCGGCCGGGTGGAGACCATCCACTCCTCACGCCATGCCATTGATGAGGCCGTGTCCGGTTCCGATGTGGTGATCGGCGCGGTGCTGGTGGCCGGGGACCGGGCCCCGGTGCTGGTGGAGGAGCACACCATCGCCGCCATGGAACCCGGCGGGGTGGTGGTGGACATCTCCATTGATCAGGGCGGTTGTTTCGCCACCTCGCGTGAGACCTCCCACAGCGACCCCACCTACGTGGTGCACGGTGTGGTCCATTACGCCGTGGGCAACATCCCCGGAGCGGTACCCCGCACGTCCACCTACGCCCTGACCAACGCCACCATGCGCTACGCCGTGGCCCTGGCCGACGGGCTGGCCCCCGCCCTGGTTCGCTATCCGGAGCTGGCCGGCGGGGTGAACGTGGTGGACGGCAAGCTCACCAACCCCGCGGTGGCCCACGGCCTGGGTCTCACCGCGGTGCCGCTGGCCGTGGCGCTGGGCTGAGCTTCGGCGCGGCTCAACGGGCGGGGCGGGGACGGACCCGGAACACCAGCGAGGCGGTGGCGGCCAGATCGCCCCCAGTGGAGCGAACCTCGGCTGCCACGAAGGCCAGGGATCCACCCCCGGTACGCACCCAGGCCTCGGCCAGCGCGTCCTGGCCCCGAACCGCGCCGCAGTAGTCCACGGTCATGGAAACCGTGACCATTTCGGGCTGCTCCTCGTAAAACGTGCCCACCGCCGGTACGGCGCTGGTGTCGATCAACGCCGCCAGGGCACCGCCGTGGATGAGCCCGGCGGCCTGGCAGATCTCCGGCCGCAGCGGGAGCCGGACCCGGGCGTATCCCGCCCGCACCTCCTCCAGGATCAATCCCAGGTAGGTGGGCAGAAACACCCGCTCCGGCGCCAGGAAACGGTCCCACTGACCGGCCCGTTTGGCGTCTAGGGGGGCGAAGGAACCGGCGCGATCGTCCGAGGGGGGCGTGACCATGACGGCGCACCGTAGCGGGCGCCGGGGAGGACCTCACGGGCCGGCCAACGGTCGGTCCAAGGGCAGGTTCAGGTTGGCGATCATGCTCACCAGCGCCGACGCCATCTGTTCGGGCAGGCGAGGGCACAGTTCAGCCAGGCTCTCCAGCAACGACGGCACTTCACCGACGGCCCATCGTTGGAACATCCCCTCGTCCATCCAGGCGGCGTCCCGGGCGCTGATGCCGGGCGCGGACAAGGCTCCGGACACGACGCCGGAGCGGATCAGAGACCACGGGCAGGACGATGCCAACAGGCGGGCGTGGCGCTCCAGGGACGCCAGGTCCGCAGCGGTGTCAAAGGGTTTGCCCCCGGGGAAGGCGCTGACGAGGTGGCGCTCATCCATCACCAGTTCCAGCGCCGGCTCGGCGCACAGTTGATCCAACCAGCGGGCCACCCACCAGCTCAGCGGCGAGCCGATGGGCGGGTCGGTGGCCAGGCCCAGGCATCGGCGACAGATGTCCACGATGCGTCCCTGGCCCGGGCTGACCGATGCCGTCAGCGGTCCGCCGGGTGGCCCCAACAACGAGATCGAGTCCCCGTTGCGGGCTTGCAGATGGACCACCACCACCGCCTGGCGGGTTTGGCCGGGTGGTTGATCGAGCATCGTTGAGCGACCGGTGGCCATGACCCCGATGGCGGACCATTCGGGTGGGGCGTCAAAGCCGAACAGCACTTCCGCAACGTGTTCCGAACGCTGGGCGGGACGAACGTACAGCTCGACCCCTTCGTTATCGGTGAGGACACCGAACGTGGTGTCAACGCCCTGCTCACAGATGGTCTGACCGAGGATTTCGGCCAGGTGGGCCAGCAGGTCGGCCCGGTGAGGTGATCGCATGATGGTTCCCGACGTGGTTCGGGCAACGTTGGCGACCCCAGGGTGGGCGGGGAGGTCGAACCCGCAGCGATCAGTGTGCCATGACCCCTGTGACAGCTCAGCCGGCGACGGCCAGGGCGCGACGCCGTCCGGCCCCGGCGGGCCAGGGCACCGCATACCCGGCAATGGCCCGATCATCCTCGGACTCGCCGCCCCAGAACCCGTATTCGCCCTGCACACGGGCGTGGTCCCGGCACGGATCGATGACCGGGCATTCCTGGCAGATCGAACGGGCCAGCGCTTCACGTCTCACCCGGGCCTGGGGTCGTTCGGCGTGGGGGGCGAAGAAGATGCTGGTCAGGCCGTGGCACGCCCCTGACGCCATCCAATCCTGACGGGCCCATCCGCCTTCGGGCCGCTCGGTGACGGCGGAGGCCGGTGCCATCATCGGGGCTGCGGCCGAGGCGGGAGCGGCTGTGGTTGGCGCAGCGGGGCCCGGCGCTGCGGTAGGGGCCGCGGGGAGCAGCGGGGCCGGGGCAGAGGTGGGTTCGGCGCGGTCCGTGGTCGGGGTACGGTTCGTGATCGGGGTACGGCCGGATGACGGCATGAACAATGAGGTCACTTGGAGCGCTCCTTGGACGGCACCGGGGCCGGATCCTGCGTGTTCTGCCGGATCGTCGATGGGGTCGACCCGGCGTTCGTGGTGGGTGGTGACGCGCAAGCTCATGCCTTTTTGGACACCCGACCGCTGTTCCCGGGACACGTCTTGGTCGTGCCCCGCCGTCACGTGGTGACCTTGGCGGAACTCGATCCGGACGCCATTGGGCCGTTCTTCACGTTCGTGCAGCGGATGGAGGTGGCGGTACGCACCGCGATGGGCGCCGCCGGCAGCTTCGTGGCCATGAACAACGTGGTCAGCCAGAGCGTGGCCCACCTGCACGTGCATGTCGTGCCCCGCAATCGGAGGGACGGGTTGCGGGGGTTCTTCTGGCCCCGAACGCGCTATTCAGACGACGAAGCAGCACGGAGCGTGAGCAACGCGATCCTGTTGGCGTTCAGCGGGTCGGGGGCGGGGCCCGACCCGGATGCGGATGGGGTGCCGGTTCAGTAGCAAATCCGCATGGGCAGGTCCCGCTCGTCCCGTTCGCCGCCGCCCAGCACGGTTCCGACACCGGTCATCAGCCGCTCGCAGGAGCAGGCCACCGCCAACGCGTCGAGCACATCGTCGAGACCCATGCCCGGTCCCGGACGACGGTGCCGCAGTTCCGCCAGCCCCGCCGGTCCCAGCCCCAATCGCTGATCGAGCAGGGCCAGGCGCCGGGCCGAACCGGCGGGCGTGCGTTTGGGTTCGGGCAGCACCACACCCCCCGCCAGGCGGGCGAAGGCCAGCTCGGGATGAACCTCGAAGACCCGATCGCGGTGACCAGGGTTCACCCACGCATCCACCTCACGGATCTTGGGCACGAGGTTCCATGCCTGGATGGAGATCCCCTTCCCGGTGGCGGCCCGGCTGGCGATGAGCGCCTCAGAGAAGTCACGGGCGGCCAGCACGGGGCGCGCCGGGGTGGGGAACAAGGTGCTCCGTCGCCGCCCGAGCAGGGTCCGGGCGGCATCGTCGGCTGGTCGACGCCCGTCCGTCGGCAACCCGATGGGCATGTCGATGCCGATGCCGCGGCACCCGGCCCGCTCCGCCACGCTCACCGCGGCCCCCAGCGTGCGGTGCCAGCTGATCCTCACCGCGGCGCGCGACCGGTCCGAGTCGGCGTCCCGATCCCGCCCCTCGCCCGATTTCAACACCAGGTCCCGCCAGCGGGAGGAGACCTCGGCCGCGGGATCGGCGCTGGGCCGGGTTGGTCCCACCACGGCCAGCACCCAGCCGGAGCGGCACCCGTCGAGCCCGGCGAAGGCGACCCCGGCGGCGGTCACGCTCAGAGCTGGCTGATCAGCTTGTACGCCTCGCCGTGGGTGAAGCCGGCCACAGCCCCGTGTTGGGCCAGGCGGTCGGTGATGCGGTCCACGAACCGTTGCCGTTGGGCCGCGCCGTTGGACCCCTCGGCGTTGGTGGCGTCGATCTTCATGGTGGAGCGGAACTGGCTCTCGTGGGCGAACAGGCCGGCGAACTTGGTGTCCGCGAAGCCGGTGACATCCTCGATGTGGTCCACCTCGTCCGCTTCGAACAGCAACAGGGCGGAGGGACGGTGGGGAGCCAGATTCTGTTCCGGGAAGAACAGCGGGTCTCGGGCGGCGACGATGGACTCCACCGTCAGCAACCCGGCGTGACGATGGTCGGGGTGCAGTCGATAGCGCTTCCAGGGGTCATGGCCGATCACCACGACGGGCTGCAGGCGGCGAATCCAGTACGCCACCTCCCAGCGTTGGCGCAGTCCCGAATCGAGCTCGCCATCCGTCCAGCCCAAGAACACCACCTCACCAGTGCCACCGAGGGCGGCCGCGGCCCGACGCTGCTCACCCTGACGCAACATGACCAGCTCAGCGGGGTCCTGATGGGCGTCCCAGGTGCCCTTGGATCCGTCGGTACAGACCAGGTGATGGACCGTGGAACCAGCCGCCGCCCACTTGGCCAGGGTGGCGCCGCAGCCGAACTCGATGTCATCGGGGTGGGCGCCGATGGCCAACACCGAGGCCGGCCGGTCCAAGTTGACCGAGCACGACGCCGCCACCGACCCGAACACCACCGGAGCGGTGGTCCCATCCGCGCCGGCGTCGAGCGGTTTGGGAGCGGCGCTGCTGGGGGCCGCAGGGGTGGAGGTCGGCTCGGTGCTCACCGCCTCAGCCTAAACGGACCAGCTCAACGGATCAGCGGGCGGCTGGAGCAGGCGGTGGCGGCTCCACCCTCGGTGGCCAGGGTCCGGCCACGGAGCCGCTGAGCAGCTCATCGAGATCGGCGGGGGTGTCCACATCGAAGCCCAGGCGGTGTTCGCGCACCACCCGCAGTGCCAGACCCAAACGGGCGGCCTCCGCTTGGTGGCGCACGAAGGAGCCGGGGCCGTAGCGGAAACCGAAGCCGGCACCGGTGGGGATGCTGATCACATTGGTGCCGTCCTCCCGCCGATCGGGCACGATGATCACCCCCTCGAAACCGGCCAGCGCCTCGAAGGACCGGGCTGCGGGCAGGTCAGCGTGGGCCACCACCGCCCGCTCGAAACCGGCCCGGCGCAGGGCCTCCACCCCATCGGCAACGGCGTGATCCAGACCCCGACCGGGACACCACAACACGGTGGCGCCGGCCTGTTCGGCCCAGGCCGCCACCGCGGCGTCGTCGCAGACCACATGGACCACCAGATCCCCAGCGGCAGCCAGGACCACCGCCGCCATCCGCCGGGCCAGATCAACGCGGGCCTCCGCTCCCAGCACCCCCGCCAGACGGCCCTTGGCCTGCTCGAACGCCTTGACCGGCACCAACAACGCGGTGGCCCACGCGTCATCTGGCCCCGCCGCAGGGGCGAGTTCGGTGGGCCCTGGCACCGGAGCAGTCTAGAAATCGCGCGCCTCTCGGACCCCGCGCCGCGGCAGGCTCGGGTGGTAGCGCGCCCGGGGCGATGTGTCCCCCGCCTCCGATGGCCTACGTTGTGCTCCTTCAAGGGCACGGCGCGTCACCATCAGGTCACGCGCCGGTGATGTAGGGGTGCGCGAATGAACATCAGGGTGGTCGTGCTGGGTGGGGGCACCTGGGGTTCCACCATGGCGTCGCTGGCGGCCCGCAACGCCCGCACGGTGCTGTGGGCCCGGCGACACGCCATCGTGGAGGAGATCAACACCCACCACTCCAACCAGCATCACCTGCCCGGGGCCACGCTGAGTGAGGCGTTGGTGGCCACCGCCAACCTGGAAGAGGCGGTGGAACAGGCCGATGTGATGGTGATGGCGGTGCCCTCCCACGCCTTCCGCCAAACGTTGGAGGCGGCGGCGTTGTACATGCGCCCGTGGATCCCGGTGGTCAGCCTGTCCAAGGGGCTGGAACAGGGCACCAACATGCGCATGACCCAGATCGTGGAGGAGATCCTGCCCGGCCATCCCGCGGGGGTGCTGACCGGTCCCAACCTGGCCCAGGAGATCGTGGCCGGGCAGGCCGCGGCGTCCGTGGTGGCCATGCGCGATCCTCACGTGGCGGAGGTGCTGCAGCGGGTGTTCTCCTCAGATCTGTTCCGGGTCTATACCAACGATGACGTGGTCGGTTGCGAGGTGGCGGGGGCCACCAAGAACGTCATCGCCATCGCCTCGGGCATTGCTGACGGGCTGGAAACGGGGGACAACACCCGGGCCGCGGTGATCACCCGCGGGATGGGCGAGCTGGCCCGCTTCGGGGTGGCCATGGGAGGCCGCCCCGAGACGTTCGCCGGGTTGGCCGGTATGGGTGACCTGGTCGCCACCTGCATCAACCCCGCCAGCCGCAACCGCTGGGTGGGCGAGCAGTTGGGTCGGGGCCGGCCGCTACCGGAAGTGTTGAAGGAACTGCCCTACGTGGCGGAAGGACTGCGTTCGGCCGGTGTGGTCATGGAACTGGCGGCGGAACTGGGTGTGGACCTGCCGATCTGCGCCGAGATGGACGCCGTGATCAACCGCGGGCGCTCCCCCCATGAGGCTTATCGCGGGTTGCTGCGGCGTTCTGCCAACCCCTCCCTCAACCCCGGACGGTGAGCGCACCCGGCTTGCATGCCGCGCCCACCTTGTTGGGTGTGTTGGGCCGACCGGTGGCGCTGCTGTCCGCGGGGGAGGTGGTGATGGCTGCCGATGGGGGCCTCGCCGCGGACCGATCCGGCGCGGGGGTGTCGGCGAAGTCGGCGATGGTGTCGGCTCTGTTGACCGGGGACTGGCGGGACGGGCCCCGCTGGCGTTGGTGGGTGGGGGCGGGGGACCGCTGGTACCGCCCCCAGACCGAAGCGGCGGTGCGCATGACCAGCGCCGATGGCACCCCGGTGATCCAGACCTCGATGCGGGTTCCCAGCGGTGACATGCGGGTGGTGAGCTTTGCCGCCATGGGCGCCGATGGGCCCGCGGTCATCTTCGAGGTCCACAACGACAGCGCCGGACCGGTGCTCTTTGCCCTGGTTAGCGAGGCTGTTGAGCCGGCCGGTGGGCGGAGAGGACGCTTTGGGGGCCAGCGGCAGCGGGCACCGATCAGCCCGGTGCAGTGCAGCCGCCCCCCTGACGACGTGCTCACCGCCTCCTCCCTCGGGGCCCTGGCCGAGCTCCTGGAACGACAGACCACCTCCACGGCGGCGACGGGGCCTACCCCCGACCTCGGGTCCCCTGCAGGATCGGGCGCAGCCACGGCCCATCTTTTCGCGCTGTCCGCAGGGGCCCGATTCCGTGCCGTGGCCGGCGGTCCTGGAGAAGCCAACCCGGCGACGTGGACCGCGTCCATCCCGTCGGCGGAGTCGGTGACGGCGGGTTGGCGGCGCCAGGTTGACCATGCCGGTCGGGTGGAGACGCCCGATGAGAGCGCCGCCGCTCAGCTGATGGCGGATCGGTGTCACCTGCTCATCGACGCCGGGGCCCGCCACCCCTCGGTGGTACGCAGCCTCGCGGCATGGGGCCACATCGACGCCGCCGTGGAGCGCCTCGACGCCGCCCTGCGCGGCTTGGACGCGCCGGTCCCAGCCGGTTTGGCGGCGGCCTTGCTGGATGCCTCGGTTGATCTGGTGGCATGGTGCGATGATCCGGCGCGGCTAGCCCGGGCGTTGGCGGAAACCGTGCCGGAGCTGGCCATCTGGCTGGGACGGGGCCCGGCCCGCCACCACACGGCGCTGGACCGCTTCGGCGCCGTGGGGTCCGCCGACGGGGGCTGGCAGCCGTGGCCGCCCATCGCCCCGGTCGCCCCGGTCGCCCCCGCCGGCGGGTCCGCTGAAGTTGACGCCGCGGCACGCGCCGAGGGGGGCGCGGCCACCGTCGCCCCCGCCTTGGCCGCTGCCACACGGTTGATCGCTCGTCGGATGGCGCTGCTGGAGGAACCGGCCAGTGGCGAGCTGGTCCTGCTGGGGGGCTGGCAGGGTGACTGGCGGGGATTTCCCATCGAGGTGCACCGCCTGCCCACTCACCTCGGCCGCGTCTCCCTGGCCCTACGCTGGCACGGCCCCCGACCGGCGCTGTTATGGCAAATCGATCGGCGTCCAGGGGGTGCGGGCGAGCCGGCAGCCCTCCCGGTCCTGCGCTGCCCGGTCCTGGATCCGGCCTTCGTCGGTCGGGGCTGGCAGGGCGAGGCGTTGCTGGGCTGAACCGCGGCGGCCTGACCGCGCCGGGTGCCTGCGGGTGCTGCCGGGTGCGGAAGCTGCCGGAGCCTGCGGGTTCGAGCAGGTATGGTCCCCGATCGTGGCCGCCGGTACCGCCCCCCGACTACGGCGAGCGCTGCAGGGGCGGGCTCCCACCCTGCTGGTGGAGCGAGAGCTTTGGGCCGCCGGGGATCGGGTGGTGGTGGGCATCGACGAGGTGGGCCGGGGTTCCTGGGCGGGCCCGCTCAGCATCGGCGCCGCGGTGTTGCCCGCAGACCGAAGAGTCCTGAAGGTCCGGGACTCCAAGATGCTGACCGAGGCCGAACGCGAGGCGCTGTTCGATCGGATCGCGTCGTGGTGTGTGGCCTGGTCAGTGGGTCATGTCAGCGCCCGGGAGTGCGATGAGCTGGGGATGTCAGCGGCGCAGAAGCTGGCTGCCCAGCGGGCCCTGGGTGGGCTTGGGGTGGTGCCGGATCGGGTGTTGATCGATGGCAACTGGGACTTCGTCGGGGGTGGGAACACCCGGCGCATCGTCAAGGGTGACGCCACCTGTCTGTCCATCGCCGCCGCCTCGATCCTGGCCAAGGTCACCCGGGACCGGTTGATGCGGGCCGAGGCGGTGCACTATCCGGGCTTCGATTTCGAGTTCAACAAGGGCTACCCCTGCCCCCGCCACAAGCTGGCCCTGGCCGCCTACGGGCCCACCACCTTGCACCGTCGGACCTGGGTGTTCATGGAGGGACTGCCGTGGAGTGGCATCCAGCGCCAACCGCCAGTGGGCACCCAGGAGACCCTTTTCTGAGCGCCAGTACCGCACCGCTGCCGATCCCGGGCGAGTGGCGGGTCACTACGGTGGGGCGGTGATGGTTCGTGGATTGGTGGACACCTCCCCGGCTCGACTGCGGCACTGGTCGGTCCTGGCCTTCGGGTGCTGGAACGCGGCCATCTGGCTCAGCCGGGTGCGCAACATCCTGGCTGATCAGGGCCTCGACACAGCCGGCAAGGCGCTGTGGATGGTGCCGGCGATGGTGTTCGGGTTGGGTGGTGTGGCGGCGTTGTGGGGTTGGTGGAAGGGCCCGGCGGGGGTGGCACGGCTGCTGATGGCGGTGCTGGCGGCCACCCTGTTGTACTGGCCCATCCGCGTGGTGTTCATGCTGTTCGACGAACGGTCCGCCGCCTTCCGGATCGTGCACCTGGTGCTCGGGGTGGTGTCGGTGGGCCTGGCGTTGGCGATCACCCGTCGATTGGTCCGCACCGGCCGGGTGCCCCAAGGAGCGTTTCGCTAGAGGGCCCCGAGCTAGGCTGTCAGCGCTATGGGACAGCCTGTTTCGGTCATCGAGAAGCCCACCGGTCAAGTTGGCGTGCTGCGCTTCGAGACCAACCGGAACCTCACCGGCATGGGCCACGAGCGCTATGACGCCAAGACCCCGGTGAGTGGTCAACGCCCGCCCGATGTGCTGGCCCGGCGGTTGTTCGAACACGGCGAGGTGGCATCGGTGCACATCTACGGCGGGGTCATCACCGTGGTCATGTCCGGCAACAACCACAACGGTGTCAGAGAGATCATCGAGGGGCTGTACCTGTTCTACCGCCCCGAAGATGCGGCCGCACCCGGCGCCTAAGCCTGTGCCGGTCTGAGCGCCGCGCCCACTCCGGTCCGTACACTTGTTCGCTATGATGAACACGTGGTTGGTCAAGGGGCACGGGCGAGAGCGCTGGACATGGTGCTCAACCCGCAGGATCGGACCCGGCTAAAAGAGCGGGTACGTCCGGTCAGCCTGGCCGGTGAGCGGGTGTTGGAAGTGGCCCCGTTTCTGGCTGACATCCTCCCTGACCAGGGCCTTCGTCGTGGTACGACCATCGCCATCGGTGGTGGTGATCCGGCCGGTGGAGTTGGTCCGGGCGCCAGCGGTTCGGTGGTCAGCTCGCTGGCACTGGGTTTGGTGGCCCCCGCCAGCACCAGCGGATCCTGGGTGGCGGCGGTGGATCTGCCCACGTTGGGACTGGCCGCAGCCGGTGAATTGGGTGTGGCCCTGGCCCGCTTGGTGTTGGTGGGTCCGGTCCCCGGCCCGCAGTGGGCGGCCACCGTGGTGGCGCTGGTGGAAGCCCTGGATGTGGTGTTGGTGGGTCCGCCGTCAGGGGCGGTTCCGGCCGGGTTGGCCCGGCGCATCCAGGCCCGGGGTCGGGAACGGGGCGCGGTGCTGGTCTTGGTGGGCTGGCCCTCCGCCCGTTGGCCTGATCGCCCGGAGCTGACCCTGCAGGCCCGGCCCTTGGAGTGGGCGGGGATCGGTTGGGGGCACGGCCATCTCCAGGCCCGGCAGGTGGAGCTCACCGTTAGCGGCCGTCATGGCGCCGCCCGGGGTCGGCAGGTTCGGCTGTGGCTGCCTGATGAACAGGGTCGCCTGGCCCCCGTTGAGCCCGATGAGGCCGTGATCGAGCTGCCCGGCTGGCGCTCCTCGCCGTTGCCGCAGACGGGCGCTCATCCGGTGCATTCGACCCATTCGGCCCATTCGGCCCATTCGGTGCGCCCGGCTCGTCCGGCTCGTTCGGTTCGTTCGGCGTGATCGGCGTGATCGGCGTGGGCTGTTCCGATGGCTGATGAGGTCCCGGGGGAGGGGGCCACCCGAACGCTGGTCATCTGGTGTGCTGATTGGCCGGTGCTGGCGTTGGGGCGGCGCGGTGATCAGCCGGCGGCGGTGCTGGAGGGCAACCGGGTCCTGGCCGCCACCGCGGCTGCCCGCCAGGAAGGGGTGGCGGTGGGCATGCGCCGCCGGGACGCCCAGGGTCACTGCCCCGACATGGAGATCCTCGATCGGGATCGTGATCGTGAGGCCCGGGCCTTCGAGGTGGTGGTGGCCGCAGCCAGCTCGTTCACCCCCTGGGTGGAACAGAGCCGGCCGGGCAGTTGCGCCCTGCCCACCCGGGGCCCTTCCCGGTATTTCGGCGGTGACCAGACCCTGGCCCGAGCGGTACGGGAACGGGTGCTGCAAGCCTTGGGCAGCTCGTGGCACCGGCCCGGACCGGGGCTAGCCGGGCTAACGGGATCAGCGGGGTCAGCCGGGTCAGCGGGGTCAGCGGTGGGGTCGCGGGCTGATGACGGTGGGGACGGTGCGGGGGAGTGGGGCGGTTTCGTGGGGGTCGGGGTGGCCGATGGGGTGTTCGCCGCCGGCCTGGCCGCTCGTTCGGCCTCGGGCTGCGTGGTGGTGGAACCTGGTCACAGCGCCTCGTTCCTGGCTCCGATGGGTCTGGACGTGTTGGACCAGCCGGATCTGATCGATGTGCTGCAACGTCTGGGTTTGCAGCGCCTGGGCGAGCTGGCGGCGCTGAGCCCGGCGTCGGTTCTGGGTCGTTTCGGTCGTGGGGGGGAACGGGCCCAGCGTCTGGCCCGCGGTGGTGATGATCAGCCGCTGGATGCCCGCCCCCCACCGCTGGATCTCTCGGTGACCCTGACGCTCGATCCGCCGGTCGAGCGCATCGATCAGGCGGCGTTCGCAGCCAAGATGCTGGCCGATCAGTTGGGTCAGGTCCTTGATGACGCCGGCTGGACCGCGCTGCGGGTGGCTGTGGAGGCCGAGACCTGCCACGGTGAGCAGCTGCTGAGGTTGTGGCGCCATGAAGGTGGGCTCACCCCCGCGGCCATGGCCGAGCGGGTCCGCTGGCAGCTCGAGGGCTGGCTGGTGGGCCGCAACCCCGGCGGGACCTCAACGTTGTGGCCGGACGATCTCACCGGGTCTCACGGGCCCACCGGAGGCCTGAGCCTGCTGCGTTTGATCCCCGACCAGGTGGTTCCGGCCAAGGGTCGCCAGTTGGGATTCTGGGGAGGCCAGAGTGAGGCCACCGAGCGGGCCGCCAGAGCCGTTGGTCGGGTGGCGGCCATGCTGGGCCCCGAAGCGGTACGGGTGGTTGAAATAGGCGGTGGCCGCAACCCCCATGAGCAGTTCCGGCTCCTGGCGGCCACGGCAGTTGACCTGCAGGAACGCATCGATCAGCTCCACGTCGCGGCCGGCCCTGCCGCTGGCGTGGCACCACCATGGCCGGGCCGGTTACCCACCCCGTCACCCTCGGTGGTGTTGGCGGATCAGTCCCGCCGGCCGGCCCGTCTCCTTGATCAGCAGGACCAGCTGGTTCGGGTCAGCGGTCGTGGGGTGCTGCATCCCGAACCCGGCCGGCTGTGGGTTGAAGGATGGTCCACTTGGCAGCCGATACAGGCCTGGGCCGGTCCCTGGCCCCTGGAGGAGCGGTGGTGGGACCCGTCGCAGCGTCGTCGTCAGGCCCGGGTGCAGGTGGTGCTGGAAGATCTCAGCGCCTGGCTGGTGGTGCTCGAGGAGGGACGGTGGTGGGTCACCGCGGCCTATGACTGAGGGTCACAATCAGGCCTGCCGTCACGATGCCTGACGAAATGCCTAGTCCGACTTTCCCCAAGGTGCGGTACGTCTGGTGGCCGTCAGCGGGGGTCCAGGGTCGGGCGGAGTGGTCCGGAGCTGTCATCCGTTGCGTTGGACACCGGCATCGTCGCCACGGTGCCGGTGCCGACGCGTCCGCCATCAACCCCATCCAGACCCATTCCTGACCGGCCGCTCGCGGCCTCTTCCTACTTTGGGCCTGCGGACCTGCCTACTATCGCCGGGCAAATCAGCGTGACGGCCATGGGTTCGTCACACGACCGCCCAGGAGTCTTGCCAATGGCCTTGGAACTACCCCCGCTGCCGTATGCCTACGATGCCCTCGAAGCGGCTATCGACGAAGAAACCGTGCACATCCACCACGATCTGCACCACAACGCCTACGTCAACAACGCCAACGCCGCCCTGAAGGACTCCGAGTGGGCTGATCGTTCGGCGGAGGACATCATCCGCAACCTCACCTCGGTGCCCGAGGCCATCCGTGGGCCGGTCCGCAACAACGTTGGCGGCGTGTGGAACCACACCATGTACTGGGAGATGATGGGCCCCAACGGCGGCGGGGAGCCTTCCGGTGAGCTGGGTCAGGCCATCACCTCCACGTTCGACTCCTTCGAGAACTTCCAGACCCTGTTCAACGACGGTGGCGTGAAGCGCTTCGGTTCGGGCTGGGTGTGGCTGGTCATGGGCAGCGGCGGCAAGTTGGAGGTCATCTCCACCGCCAACCAGGACAACCCCATGACCGACGGGCTGGAGCCCATCATGGTCAATGACGTGTGGGAGCACGCGTACTACCTGCGCTACCGCAACCGTCGCCCGGAGTACCTGGCGGCTTGGTGGAAGGTCGTGAACTGGGACAACATCGCCGCCCGGTTCGCCGCCGCCAAGGCCAAGGTCGGCTGAGCGTCCCACCCCGATAGCTGAGCGCGCCGTCGGTTTCCTTCCGAGGGACCGGCGGCGCTGCCAATTTTCCCGCCGGTTTTTTCCCGTGGGGGGTTGCCAGATCGAACATATGTTTGGGATCATATGTTCGATGGGCTTCCAAAATCCGTCGGTGCCATGGTCTGAGATCGAGCGGCGGCTGTCGGACGGACGCGCCGCCGGTCCGGGTGTGGGGCGATACCCCCGGGCCGACGGCGGTGACAGCCCGGCCTGGTCGCGGCATCGGGCGCCCTATCAGCCACCGTCGGGGGCCGAGCCAGAGATCGGGCCAGAAGATGACGAGCGGGCCGTTCCTTACGCAGAGCTGCACTGCCACTCGAACTTCTCGTTTCTGGACGGGGCCTCCCACCCTGAAGAGCTGGTGGAGGAGGCGGTGCGGCTCGGTTTGGGCGGCCTGGCCCTCACCGATCACGACGGGTTCTACGGGGTGGTCCGCTTCGCCGAGGCGGCCCGGGCCCACGGATTGGCCACGGTGTTCGGGGCCGAGTTGTCCTTGGGGTTGCGCCGCCCCCAAGCCGGCCTGGCCGACACCGAGGGTGAGCACCTGGTGGTCCTGGCCCGGGGTCCGCAGGGGTATGCCAGCTTGGCCCGGGCCATCACCACCGCCCAGATGGCGGGTCAGAAAGGTGCGCCCCGCATCACCCTGCCTGCATTGGCCACCATCGCCGGCTCGGGCCCCTCGGGGGTGGGGCCGTGGGTGGTGCTGACGGGGTGCCGGAAAGGTCCGGTGCCCAAAGCCCTGGTCGAGGAGGGTCCCGCGGCGGCGGCGGACCGGTTGGCGGAGCTGGTGGAGCACTTCGGCACGGCCAACGTGGTGGTTGAACTCTGGGATCACGGTGACCCCCTCGACAGCGCCCGCAATGACGCCATGGTCCGCCTGGCCGACCGCTTCGGGCTTGAGGTGGTGGCCACCAACAACGTCCACTACGCCCACCCGTCCCGCCGGCCGCTGGCCACCGCCCTGGCTGCGGTGCGGTCCCGCCGGGGCCTGGATGAGATTGACGGCTGGTTGCCGGCGGCTTCCGGTGCCCATCTGCGTTCCGGTGCCGAGCAGGCCCGCCGC
Source organism: Acidimicrobiales bacterium (assembly GCA_046155365.1). Lineage (GTDB taxonomy): Bacteria > Actinomycetota > Acidimicrobiia > Acidimicrobiales > CAIXPF01 > CAIXPF01. The sequence continues at coordinate 51,465 of JBJXFH010000012.1, forward strand.
TTCGTCCGCTATCCCGGGGTGGTGGTCCGGGCGGCGGAGCTGGCCGCGGCCTGTGCCTTTGACCTGGCGTTGGTGGCCCCCCGCCTGCCGGACTTCCCGGTGCCTCCCGGCCATAACGAGATGTCCTGGCTGCGGGTTCTGGTGGAGCGGGGAGCCACCGCCCGGTATGGGCCCCGGACCGATCCGGCTCAGGCTGCCGTCTACCGTCAGATCGACCATGAGTTGGCGCTGATCAGCCAGCTGAACTTCCCCGGTTACTTCCTGACGGTATGGGACATCGTGGAGTTCTGTCGTCAGGCGAACATTTACTGCCAGGGCCGGGGTTCCGCGGCCAACAGCGTGGTCTGTTTCGTGCTGGGCATCACCAAGGCCGACGCCTTCAACCTGGGCCTGCTGTTCGAACGGTTCCTGTCCCCGGAGCGTGACGGCCCACCGGACATCGACCTCGACATCGAATCGGACCGTCGGGAAGAGGTCATCCAGTATGTCTACGAGCGGTACGGGCGGGAACGCACGGCCCAGGTGGCCAACGTCATCACCTATCGGGCCCGGTCCTCGGTGCGGGACATGGCCAAGGCCCTGGGATTCGCCCCCGGCCAGCAGGACGCCTGGTCCAAGCAGGTTGACCGCTGGTCCACCGTCGGGGATCACGCCACCAGCACCGACGCCTTCGGCCGGCCGGACCATGACGTGCCCGCCGCGGTGCTGGAGTTGGCCGCCCAGGTTGAGAACTTCCCCCGTCACCTGGGCATCCACTCCGGGGGCATGGTCATCTGTGACCGGCCAGTGGTGGAGGTGTGCCCGGTGGAGTGGGCCCGCATGGAGAACCGCTCGGTCCTGCAGTGGGACAAGGACGACTGTGCCGCCACCGGGTTGGTCAAGTTCGACCTGCTGGGTCTGGGCATGCTCAGCGCCTTGCATTACGCCGTGGACCTGATCGCGGATCACGGTGGCACCGATCAGGGCCCCCGCATCGACCTCGCCACCATCCCCCAGGACCCCGCGGTGTACGACATGTTGTGCGAGGCGGATTCCATCGGGGTGTTCCAGGTGGAATCCCGGGCTCAGATGGCCACCCTGCCCCGCCTGCGCCCCCGCCACTTCTATGACCTGGTGGTGGAGGTGGCCCTGATCAGACCGGGGCCCATCCAGGGTGGCTCGGTGCATCCCTACATCCGGCGTCGTAACGGGTTGGAACCGGTCACCTACCTGCACCCGTTGCTGGAACCGTCCCTCCGCAAGACGCTGGGGGTGCCGCTGTTCCAGGAGCAACTGATGCAGATCGCCATTGACGTGGCCGGGTTCAGCCCCTCCGAAGCGGATCAACTGCGCCAGGCCATGGGCTCCAAACGGTCCCGTGAGCGGATGGAGCAACTGCACCGGCGTTTCATCGGGGGTGCCACTGAGCGGGGCGTGACCCCCGAGGTCATCGAGGAGATCTGGCTCAAGCTGGCGGCCTTCGCCAACTACGGCTTCCCCGAGAGCCACTCGGTCAGCTTCGCCTACCTGGTGTACGCCTCGTCGTGGATCAAGTTGCATCATCCGGCGGCGTTCTGTGCGGCCCTGCTCAACGCCCAGCCCATGGGTTTTTACAGTCCCCATTCGCTGGTGCAGGACGCTCGTCGTCATGGCGTGGTGGTCCGGACACCTGATGTGAACGCCTCGGCTTCCACCGCCACCTTGGAAGCGGAGCCCACCTCAATGGGCGGGCTGGCGGTGCGGCTGGGCCTGTCTTCGGTCCGCTCGCTGGGTGAGGAGTTGGCGGTGCGCATCGCTGAGGGTCGGCCGTACCGGGATCTGGAGGATGTGCGTCGTCGCAGCGGGGCCGGTTTGGCGGCGCTGGAGGCCTTGGCCACCGCCGGAGCCTTCGAATGTTTGGGTCTGGGTCGGCGCGAGGCGTTATGGGTGGCCGGCGCAGTGGCCCAAAGCGGTGAGGATCGTCTGGCCGGCATCGTCACCGGTGACCGGCCACCCACCCTGCCCGGTATGAGTGATCAGGACCTGGCCCTGGCGGACCTGTGGGCCACCGGGGTCAGCCCCGATGGCCATCCCACCCGTTTCCACCGTGAAGACCTCAAGGGGTTGGGGGTGGTGACCGCCGCCGGGTTGAAGGCCATCAAGGGCGGGGCCAGGGTGTCAGTGGCGGGGGTGGTGACCCACCGGCAACGTCCGGCCACCGCTGGCGGGACCACGTTCATAAACCTGGAAGACGAAACCGGCCTGATCAACGTGGTGGTTTCCAAGGGGTGCTGGGCCCATCACCGGCGGGTGGCCCGGGGGGCGGCGGCGTTGCTGATCCGGGGCCGTCTTGAGCGCGGTGACGGTGACGTGCTCAACGTGATCGCCGAGCGGATGCAACCGTTGGGCCAGGCTTTGGGGACCACCAGCCGTACCGAAGCCGGCGCGTTGCGGTCCCGGGACTTCCGATGATGTGGCTGACCGGCGTGTTGCGGGCTCGCAGGCTTCGTGGTTCAGACAGGGACCACGGTGAAGGTGCCGCTCACCAAGCCGCCATCGGCCCGGTCGGCTTGGAACTCGCACGTATAGGGCGCCGACGCACCTTGCGGGGAGATGGTGACGGGGTCTCCGGCGCCGGAGAACCACGACGAGCCCTCATCGCAGGCCACGTAAACCAACGTCACGGCTCCGCTGCGGGCCAGTACCGGCACCGTCACTGTCCCGGTGCGTGCCACCACGGCATCGTCCAGCCTCACCAACATCGGGCCGGACGGGGCAGTGGGCGGGGGAGGGGATTCGGGCTGGGCCGGTTCCGGCTCCAACGCGGGGGTCTGCGGTGGCTCGGGAGCAGGCTTCGTCGTGGTCACGTCGGGGGGAGTGGTGGTGGTGGGCTCGGGCATGCTGGTCGGGGTGATAGGCACCGTGGTCGCCGGTTGGGGCAGCGCACCGGGATCGGTCACCTCGGTGGCGGTCGAGGTTGGCGGGGGCGTGGTTGGGGGGGTTGGAGAAGCCAGGGCGTCCAGTTCCACGCCCACGGCCAGGGAGGTGCTCAGCTCGGAGCTGGCCGGGGTGGTCTGAGCCTCGCTCACCAGCAGCGCCGCGGTTCCGATGGCCACCGCTGCGGCGGCGTTGCCCAGGGGAGCGGTGGCCAGTACCGGCAGATGGCTCAACCAGGCCAAGGGTCGGGCTCGCCGCTCGAAATGGCCCAGGGACAGCGACAGGAAGGCCCGGACCACGACCGGGTCGAACTGGGTGCCGGCGCAGCGGGTCAGCTCAGCCCGGGCGTCGGCGGGGGTCAGGGCCGATCGGTAGGAGTTGCCGCTGGTCATGGCGTCGTAGGCCTCGGCCACGGCCACGATGCGCCCAGGGTAGGAGATGTCGGTGCCGACAAGGTGCAACGGGTACCCGCTGCCGTCCACATGCTCGTGATGGTGGGCCACGGCATCCGCCCATTCCCCCAGCCACCACCGTGCCGGTTCGATCAGCCGGGCACCCTCGGCGGGGTGGGAGCGCATCAACGCCACCTCGTCCTCGGCCAAGCTGGCAGACTTCCGCAGGATCTCCGCGGGCACAGCCAGCTTGCCCACGTCATGCAACAGCGCCGCCCACTGCAGGCGATCAAGGTCATCGGGGGCCAGGCGCAGCTCCTGGCCCAACATCATGGCGTAGGCCCGCACCCGCTCGCCGTGGCCCCGACTACGGCGGTCATGGGCTTGAAGCCGGGCCAGGAGGTCCGCCAGGTCCTCGCCCGCGGTGGTGCCGGCGCTGAGCGCAACGGTGGCATCGGCGGCACGCTCGGCGGTGGGGGTGGGGGTGCGCAGGGTCAACGCGCCCCGCCGTCGCAACGCCACCCTGAAACGGGACGGCGCGGCGTCGGGGAAGGCCAGTGAGAGCTGCAACATGGCGGCAAGTGGCAGCAGCCGGCGAAAGGCCCGCTCGGTGGCCCATAACGTGATCGTTCCCAATGCCAGCATGCCGATGACCCAGGCCGGCAGTACGCGCAGCTCCCGCGGTCGGACCAGCACCCGGCTGGCCGTCATCACCGTGGCGGTGGACACCAGCACCGGGCCCAGCCAGGCCGCGGCGCGAAGCAACCCGGCCAACGCCGGTCGGCTGGCCCACCGTTCGGGCGTTGCGGAGCCGCTTTGAGCTCTCGTGATCGCCGGCACAGGAGGTTCATCGACCATGGTTGCGGGCCGCCCGCATCCTCCTGGCGGGGCAAATCTCCCCGTCGCGCCGGGTCACCGACGATGGTGGGTGACGATCAGGCGAGTGCTGAAGTAGCGTGCGCAGTGCATGGAGGGACGCAGACGTAACTTGCGCACCATGCTCACGGAGGCCAAAGACACCTCCGAACTCATGGTCGATCTGGCGTACGCCGCGCTGTACTTCGGTGACCCCGACATGGCCGAAGAGGTTGACGAACTCAACGACGACCTCCTTGACCTGGCGGCGGACATGCGGGCCACCTGCGTCCTCGGCGCCCGCAACCTCAAAGAGGCCGAGGCCATGGCATCGGTGCTCCAGGTCATTGACTGCATCCAGCGCATCGCCGGGGACGCAGTGGACATCGCCCGTATCGTCACCCACCGTCTGGGCATCCCCCGGGAGTTGGTGGCGGACCTGTCCAACGCCGAGGAGATCTCCCACCGGGTCCTGGTGCGGGACCACTCCCACATGGCCAACCGGCCGCTGTCGGGGTTGGAGCTGCCCACGGTGACGGGGATGCGCATCACCGCGGTGCGTCGGGGTCGGGACTGGATCACCGATGACATACACGGTGACCTGGTGCTGCGGCCCAACGACGTGCTGTTCCTGCAAGGTCCACCGGCGGGCATCACCAGGCTGCGGGAGCTGGCCGGTGCGCCGTTCTGGAACCCGCCGCAACCGGCCGCGCCCGACGTGGCCCTGTCGGACCTGGACCGGGCGGTGGACGTGTTGGTGGAGATGAAAAACCTGTCCGAGGTGGCGGTCGGGCTGGCCTATTCGGCGCTGGTGTTGCGCGATCCGTTGCTGGCCGCGGAGGTGAAGCACCTCGAGGATCGCTTGGACGAGATGAAAGACCGGCTGGAACTATGGGTGCTCCGGGCCGCCCGACAGGACCTCGACCCCGGCGCCCTGCGGGGATTGCTCCATCTCTCCCAGGCGGCCGAGGACCTGGGTGACCAGGCCCAGCAGATGGTGTGGCTGGTTGAGGACCCCGGTGACGAGGTTCATCCCATCTTGGCCATCGCCTTCGGGGAGACCGACGAAGTGGCCTTCCAGGTACCGGTGGCGCCGGGCTCGGTGGCCGATGGGGCGTCGCTGTCCGCCCTGGCCATGGACGTGGAACCGGGTTTCCAGGTGCTGGCCATCCGGCGCGCCGCGGGCTACCTGTACCGACCCCGGGGCACGGCCGTGCTGCAGGCCGGTGATGAGGTGCTGGCCCAGGGCCCCTATGAGGGTCGGGAGGCGCTGGCGAGCCTGATGGGTTGGGGTTTCAACGTGGATGAGGAAACCGGTTCGTGGGAGCTGCTCGACGCCGCCGGTGACGTGGTCCGCAGCGGCTGATCGGTTGCGGGGAGGGGTTCGGACGTGAGCGACGAGAACGAGATCGATGTGACCGGTCGGGCGGTGTGGCTGGGCCCCGCCGCGGACCCGGCCCACCCGGTCTACGTGGGACCCGACGCCTTCATCGAGGTGGCGGTCAACGGGGACCGCAAAGGGGAGGTCACCACCCACCACATCGTGCTGGTCAACGGCGCCGCCCCGGTGTTCGCGGCCGGCCCCGCACCCGCCCCGCCCCTGTCCCAACTGGAGCTGTCCGGCAAAGACGCCCGAGCCCAGCAGGAAGGCCGGTTGGTCCCGGTGGTCGGGTACATGCGGGGCACCACCAAAACCAAGGGCGCCACCCGTCCGCTGTACGAGTTCTTCCGCACCCTGGACCGACGCGCCCGGCCCTCCTGATCGGTGACGGCGTCAGTTCCGCTGGGTTGCCAGTTCCCGGGCCCGGGAACTCGCCATGACGGTGCTGTCCACCTTGTGGGCCGCGCCGGCGTCGAAGGGTGGCTGGGGGTCATATTCGATGAGGAGCTGGCAGGCCTGGGCGGTGACGGGCTCGTACAGCAACTCAACCAGGTGCAAGGCCAGACGGCGGTGGCGAACTGGGTTCCGCGACGGGGAAGAGTGCGTCAATGCCACGTACCCCACCATTGCTGCCATGGGCGTTTGGCCGGGCAGCTCGCCGGGGCGGGTGATCAGCGCAGCTTGCGTTGGGCTTCGAGCAGGGCCCGGTAACCGATGGGGCGGACCGAGCTCATCACCGCGGTGAGCTCGGCATCCCCGGTGACCAGCTGATATTCGGCCACGCGGGCCTTCCACTCCGGATCGAAGGCCCGGAGCTCGCTGCTGTCAGCGGCGGGTCGCAGACGGACCTCGGTCACGCCCGGGGTCAGCTCCCGCAGCAACGCCAGCAGCGCCTCCCGCGAGCCGGCGGAATGCACGCTCAGCACCCGGTCGGGGTGCAACACCTTGGCCTCCGCGGCCAACTCCCGCAGCGGGAACTGCGCCCGGCTCTCCGTTGGCTCATCGGGCAGGCGGATGGGCAGGTCGAATTCCTCCGCCAGCTCCAGGTACACGTCGAAGAACTCCGGGCGAAGGGTCAAGGCGTCAAGGTGGGTGCCCAGGTGGGTCACGTCGAAGCCCCATTGCAGGGCCCGGGCGATCTGGGCGCGTCCCTCACGGCGCAGTTCATCCACGTCGGCGTGGTCCCACAGGTCCTCCACCGTGCGGGGGAACCCACCGTCTCCGTCCACCAGGGTGGGTGACATGGTGATAGGCCCCCAGCGGTAGCGCTCGTATTCCGCGTTGAGGGTGAGTTGCACGCCCACGTCATCGTGGCGGTAGCGGGCGGCGGCGTCACGGGACCACGGGCAGGGCACCATCAGGGCGGTGGTGGTGCCCAGCCCCAAACGCAGCGCGGTGTACACCGCCTGGTTGGAGGCGTAGCTCAACCCGAGCCCGCCGCAAGAAACCAGCAGGGCCCGGGTTCCGGGTTCGAGACCGAGGTGTTCAAGGGTGGTGGTCACGGTGCCGCCACGTTACCGGTGGCCCGGTGGCGCTGGGGAGGCGACGGCGATGATCATCCGAACAGCGCGTCGGGCTCGGGACAGGCCTGCCATAGCCCGAGGCCGGCCTGGCGGGCCTGGGCCACGGCGGCGGTCATGTCATCAGCGAAGGTCAGGTTGGGGGCGATGGACAGGGTATTGGCGTACCCCTCCGAGGCCATGGCGAGGTTCACGAACAACCCGTCGGAGCGGCGAAAGACGTACGCCAGCAGCCGGTCGTAGCGGTCGCGCAACTCCACGTCCCGGACCAGTTCCACCTCGGTCCCCTTCGGCAGCAGGTCAGCGAGGTGTTCGGAAGCGGCGACGCCGTAACACTCCACCTCGCTGTCGGGGTTCACGGACTCCGGGGTGTCGATGCCGATGAGCCGGACCCGTTCCCGTCCCGCGGGCAGGGCGACCTCCAACGTGTCCCCGTCCACCACACGGACCACCGAAGCGGTGGCGGCGGGGTCAGCGATGGCCGGCGCAGCTTCAGAGTTGGCCGGCGGTGTGCACGCCCAGGCACCGAGGCAGCACAACGCGGTGGCCAGGGCCAGCCACATCGACTGGGCCCTGAAGCAAGAGGTGATCACGGCGGCTCCGGGGAGCGATGCGGTGTGGGGCAGCGTCGGGGCTGCGATCAGTGGTGGCTCGGGCCCCGGTTGCGGCACCCGAACCACCACCGGCTCAGATCCGTTCGATGATGGTGCCGGTGCCCAGACCGCCACCGCAGCACATAGTGACCAGCCCGTACCGGCCGTTGGTGCGCTCCAACTCGTGCAGCGCCTTGGTGATGAGGATGGCGCCAGTGCCCCCGAGCGGGTGGCCGAGGGCGATGGCCCCACCGTTGGGGTTGACCTTGTCCATGTCCACATCGAGTTCCTTGGCCCAGGCCAGAACCACCGACGCGAACGCCTCGTTGATTTCCACCACGTCCATGTCGTTCATCGAAAGCCCGGTGCGCTCGAACATCCGGCGGCTGGCATCAATGGGGCCGGTCAGCATGAGCGCGGGGTCCGTGCCCACCAGGCAGGTGTCCACCACCCGGGCCCGGGGCCGCAACCCCAGCTCGTCCGCCTTGGCCCGGGTCATCAGCAGCAGGGCGCCGGCCCCGTCGGAGATCTGCGAGGAGCTGCCGGCGGTGTGGGCACCATCGGGACGGGCCACGGGCTTGAGCCCGGCCAGACCTTCAGGGGTGGTGGGACGGGGGCCCTCGTCACGGTCCACGACCCTGGTGGTGCCGGTGGGCTTCCCCTCAGCGTCCACCTCGGGCACCGTGACCGCCATCACCTGGGTGCCGAAGCGGTCCTGCTCCCACGCGGCCTGGGCCCGTTGCTGGGAGCGCAGACCGAACGCATCACAGTCCTCACGGGAGATCTCCCATTTGTCCGCCAGGCGCTCGGCCGCCTCGAACTGGCTGGTGAACTCGTGTTCCTCGAAGTACGACTTGGGCACGGCGCGACCCAGACCGAGCTTCTTGTCGGAGTTGGAGCCGATGGGGATCCGGCTCATGACCTCCACCCCGCAGGCCAGCGCCACGTCCACCACACCGGCCGCCACCAGGCTGATGGCAACGTTGGTGGCCTGTTGGGAGGATCCGCACTGGGTGTCCACGGTGGTGGCGGGGGTGCTCACGGGCAGCCCCGCGCTCAACCACGCGGTGCGGGTGACATTGAAGGACTGCTCACCCACCTGGCTAACGCAACCCCCGACCACCTGCTCGATCTTGGTGGGATCGATGCCGGACCGGGCGATGATCTCTTTTTGGAGCGACGCCAACAGATCCACCGGGTGGACGGTTGATAGCCCGCCTCCCCGGCGGCCCACGGGGGTCCGCACCGCTTCGACGATGACGACTTCACGACCGCTTTCCATGGGCTCAGCCTAGCCCTGTGGCGGCGACGGCGACGGCGGCTGCAGGACCGCTGACCAGCTCAGGCCGCATGACGTTGCGGGGTGGCCTCGGCGTGCGCGCCGCCGGTGCCCGCTGGAGTTCGGGCCGCCGCCAAACGGGCGCGGGCCTGGGCGATGCCGTGCCGGCCGATGTGCTTGGTGTGTTCGTCGAGACGCCATGACACGTCCGACGCTTCCCGCTGGGAGGCTTCCATGAGACGGAGCTGCTCGGTCATGGGTCCATCATCCACGGGGGGTGTGACAACGAAAGCGGGTCGTGGTGGATGCTCGGCGGTTTGCGGAACGTTGTCCGGGCTAGCTCTGTGACGACGGCTACGCTCCGCCACGGACGGCGAAGCACCGGCGTTCCCGTCACGGTGTGGGTCCCCGTCCGCTCCGCCAACAGCAGTACAACCGACTCTCGCGAGACAGATCTGAGGTGCAGGTGCCCGAGAACGCGCCCGGCGGCCCGGCCGCTGAAGGGCAGGCCGACGTACCCCGTCGTTACGGCATGTCCCTCCCGTTTGCCGGGACCATCCTGGGCCAGCAGCGCGACGCGGTGGTGGAACTCGCTGACCTGGGCTACACCGACGTGTGGTCCTCGGAGGCGGATGGCTCCGATGCCTTCACCCCGTTGGTACTGGCGTCGCAATGGGCTCCCTCGCTGCGTCTCGGCTGCGCCATCGTGCCGGCGTTCACCCGGGGGCCGGCGCTACTGGCGCAGAGCATCGGCGCGTTGGCCCAGGCCGCGCCCGGTCGCTTCGCCTTCGGTTTGGGTACCTCCTCCAACGTGATCGTGCAGCGTTGGAACGGCATCCCCTTCGAACAGCCCTATCAGCGCACCCGGGACATGCTTCGGTTTCTGCGATCGGCGTTGGCGGGGGACAAGGTCACCCATCAATACGAGACGTTCGCAGTGGACGGGTTCCGGCTGAACATGTTGCCCCCGGAACCGGTGCCGTTGCTGGTGGCGGGGCTGCGGGAGGGCATGCTGCGCCTCGCCGGCCGTGAGGGCGATGGGGCCATCATCAACTGGCTGGCTGCCAGCGACGTGGCCCAGGTGGTCAGACCGGTGCTCGAGGCCGGCGGCGGCGCCCCCAAGGAGATCGTGGCCCGCATCTTCGTCGCCCCGTCCGCGGATCGGGAGGCGGTCTATGCCGGTGCCCGCTTCGCCATCGCGGCGTACCTCAACGTGCCGGTCTACGCCGCCTTCCATCAGTGGTTGGGCCGGGGCGAGGTGCTGGCGGGGATGTGGTCGGCATGGCAGGGCGGTGATCGCAAGGCGGCGCTGGCGGCCATCCCTGACACGTTGATCGACGAGCTCATCGTGCACGGTCCGCCGGAGCAGTGTCGGGAGCACATTGGGCGGTACCTGGAGAACGGGGTCACCACCGCGGCGTTGTCCATCATGCCTTTCGGTTTGCACGGTCCTGATGACCTGCGCCGGGCGGTGCGGGACCTGGCGCCTCGCTGAGTGTTGGAGGCGTCGTGAATTCCGCGGTGCCCATCGCAGAGCTGAACCGGATCGATGCCGGCCCCCTCAGGCGGGTATCCCTCCAGGTCAGAGCCGGTGAAGTGGTGGCGGTGATGGGCCCTGTGGGGGCTGGCCGAACCACCTTGGCGGCGGTGTTGACCGGCGAGGTGACCCCCGACGCCGGGCGGGTGGTGCTTGATGGTGTGGACGTCACGGCGCTGGATGCCGCCAGCCGGGCCCGTTTCGGTCTCGGCTGGGTGCGGGGAACCCCTCGGCCGTTTCCCACCTTGACCGTGGCCGAAAACGTGCTGGTGGCGGCGTCGGCCACCCGTCGGCGGGGCGGTCGGGAGGCCCTGGTCCGTACCCGCTGGCTGCTGGAACGATCGGGCTTGGCGGCGGTGGCGGACACGCCGGCATGGCAGCTGTCACCGGAGCAACTGGTGGTGTTGGAGGTGCTGCGGGTGTTGGCCGCGCCCCGACGGCTGATCGTGGTGGATGAGCTGTCCACCCGGCTCGATCCCCTCACCCGCCAGGAGCTGGCCTCCGCCCTGCTGGCCACCGCGAAACAAGGTGGGGCGGTGTTGTGGTTGGGGGCGCCCGATGATGAGGACCTGGACGCGGACCGGGCGGTGTTGTTGGTGGGCGGACGGGTGGTGGCGGACGGGCCTTGGCGTGAGGTCAGCGCCAGCCCCGAATATCGCCTGGTCCGACAGCGTGAACGGCTCACCCCCGATGGCGTCGGGCCCGCCGCTGATCGTTCGGGTGCGGAGGCGATGATCCCGTGACCGCAACCCCCGCAACCCCCGCAACCCCGGTAGCCGCTGCGAACGCCGCCGGGTCCGCGGTTCCGGCGCTGGTGGTCGAGGCGTTTGACGTCTATCGGGGACTGCAGGTGAGCGTGCACGTGGATCGGCTGTGGGTGGACCCCGGCGAGATCGTGGCCCTGGTGGGAGGGCCCGGTTCGGGCAAATCGACGTTGCTGCGGGGGATGGGCGGGTTGGAGCCGAGCCGGGGCCTGTTGCAGCTGGCGGGCGGGGACCTGGGCCCGTTGCCGGCTCATCAGCGGGCCCGGGCCGGCCTGGGCCTGGTTGCCCACCATGGTCGGGTATCCCGGCAGGTCACCATCGCTGAGTTGTTGGATCTTCCCTGGTCACTGGAGCGGGCTGTGGATCGTCGACGCTGGCGCAGCCCGGCGCCTGCTCCCGGCGAGCCGTGGTCGCTGTATGAGCTGGCGGATCATCTGCCGGGCCTGGACCGGGTGTTGCACCTCACGCTGGCGGACGTGGGCGCCTGGGAACGCCAAGCGGTGGCCATCGCCCTGGCGTTGCGGAGCGGGCCGTCGGTGGTGATGGTCGATGAACCCGGTGCAGGTTTGGGCGATGTGTCCTTGGAACGGTTGCGCCAGAGCCTGCGGACCATCGCGACCCGTGGGGTGGCCGTGATCATGGCCACCAGGAACGCGTCGTTGGCGGGGGAGCTGGCCGATCGGCGGCTGCGGCTGGAGCAGGGCCGGCTGTTGACCGCGCCAACCGCAGGGGCCGTACCGGGACCAGCGGGTTCACCGCGTCGGGATGGCGTGGCATGAGCTGGTTGGCGCTGGCCCTGGAGGCGCTGCTGGTGGCACCGGCGTTGGCATTGCTGGGCCTGGGATTCGGTGTCGGGGACCGCTTCGGCGTGCCGATGTCGCTGTGGCCCGGCGCCACCGCGGTGGTGGGCGCGGTGTTGGGCGAGGGCCTGGCGAGCCGGACGGGTGTGTCACCGCTGCTGGCCCTGATGGTGGTGGTTCCGCTGGTGTTCGCGCTCGTCTTCGGGCTCGGTTTGGTGTTGACCAGCCGACCAGACCTCGGGAACGATCCGGTCCGTCACAGCGCCGCGTCGGTGTTGGTGGCGGCGGCTGCGTTGGCCGTTGTGGTGTTGTGGCGCGGTGACGGGCCGCTGCCGATGCTGGCGGGGGACCAGCCGTCCCTGACCATCCTGAGCGGCCCTACCATCAGCCGGGCATCGCTGATCAGCGCGGCCGCAGGGCTGTTGGCGATCGGGGTGCTGGGCGCGATCTTGCAGGTCCGGCGGGTGCGGGTGCGCCTGGCGGTGCTGGGTCGGGCCCCTGAGCTGCTGACCGTCAGCGGGCATGATCAGCGCAAGGTGTCCGCGGCGTTCGGGGCGCTAACGGCGTGCTGTGGGGCGGTGGCGGGGGTGCTGCTGGCCCGCCATCAGACCTTGACGCCGTTGTCGGCAGTGGGGCTGAGCGTGGTTGGCGTCGAGGTGGCGCTGCTGGGCGTCTCGGGTTCCTTTGCCGGGGCTCTGGGTGCCGGCGCGGCGTTGTCCCTGGTGGGAGCGATGGGAAACGAATTTCGGGACGGCTGGGGAACCCTGGCCGGTCATCTGTTGGTGGTGGCGGTGCTGTCCGCGCAACCGCTTCGGTGGCGTCGGGCGGCGCTGCTGGGGGGCGGCTCGTGACCCCCGCCGACGGGCCCGCCACACCGCTGGACACCACAGAAAGTCCGCTCACTGGTAGCACCCGGCCGCATTCAGAACCTGATACCGCGGAGCACAACGCATCCTCCGACAACGCCCATGAGCAGGACAGCCCGGACAGCGCGGACAGCCAGGGCGGGCCGGCGGCGACCGGGGGGGACCGCGGGCACGATGACCATGGCGATGTTGCGCCGCAGTTGCCGCCGGCACCCAATCCCATCTGGCCCCAAGCGGCGCCCCGACCGGCGGGGGCCAAGCGGGTGGCGGCCGGGGTCCTGTTGTTCTTCGTGGTGGTGTCGCTGCCGCTGTGGGTGGGCGGTGCCGGGGCGGCGTTCCTGATCGATCTGGCAGTGGTGGTCACATTGGCGCAGTGGTGGGGCATGCTGGCGGGTTTCGCCGGGGTCCCCTCGCTGGCCGCGGGGTTGCACGCCGGGATCGGCGCCTACGCGTGGTTGGCGTTGGTGGAAATCCTGGGGCTCAACCCGGTGATCGCCCTGGCCATCGCCGCGCTGGCCACCGCGGTGGCGGCGCTGCCCTCAGGCTGGCTGTTGTTGCGCCTGGCCCCGCGCTGGGGCGCGCTGGGCGGGTTGGTGTTGGCCGCGGCGATGGCGCAGGTGGTGCTGGTGCTCGATGATCAGGGCGCCGGCGGGCGTGCGGTGCAACCGGTGTCGGAGCTGGGCGCCACCCTCCGACGCAACCTGACCACCTGGCTGGCGGTGGTCATCGGCGTGGGCAGCGTGCTGGCGGTGGTGATGTTGCGCCGCAGCCGACCGGGTCTGGCGGTGGTGGCCGGACGCGACGATCCCGAAGCGGCCGCCACCCTGGGTGTTCGCTACCTCTGGGAGCGGCTGGGCCTGTGGTGTGCAGCCGGTGCGGCCATCGGCGCCTGTGGGGCACTGGTCCACCTGCGATCCGCCAGCGTGTCCGTGGAGGAGGCCTTCGATCCGGTCCGGTGGGTGCTCCCGGGATTGGTGGCGGCCACGCTGGGCGGGATGCGCACCTTGTCCGGGCCGGTGCTGGGCGCGGTGCTCTACGTGGTTGCGGAGCGGATAGTGGGCTTGCCGGCGGCGTTGCTGGTGTGCTCGGTGGCCGCCGCGGTGCTGCTGGTGGTGTTGCCGCGAGGCCTGGCCGAACACGTCACGCCCTGGCTGCGGCGTCAGTGGCGCGCCGTGTGGTCCAGGGTCGGGCCGCTCATGGACCGGTCGGGATCCAGCACAACACCAGCCGATCCACACTGATATCGGCGCTGGTCAGCGAGATCCGAACCGGTTCGGTACGGCTGGCCACCTCGGACCATTTCCGGTCCAGCTCGACCAGTTCGGCGCCCAGCTGAGCTTCGATCTCGGCCAGGTCGCCTTCGGCCCGCCGGGCGCGGTCCTCTGCTTGGCCCAGGCCACCCCGGCGTTGGGTACCGCCGCTGACCAGGTCCCCGGCCGCTTTGCCGACGCTGCGGGCCAGGGTCCGGGACGATCGTCGTCCGCCCAGGAAGGACCCCAGCAGCTCCCCGGCGGTGGCCAGCAGCCCTCCGGCCCGGCGGCGGCGTTCCTCGGCCTCGAGGTCCTCCACCCGCTCCCGGGCGTCGTTCAGGGCCTGGCGTAGGGTGTCCGCCCGGCGGGACAGGCGGTCTCGGAGCTCCCGGGCCTCACCGTCACAGCGTTCATCGGCGACCTGTTCGATCCGGGCCGTGAGTTCCTCGATGGTCTCCTCCGGCCGTTGCAGCACCCCCAACGTCTTGTTGCGAATCAGGGTCAACTCCTCGTTGTGGGTGAGGTGGGTCACCAGTCGCTTGCGGGCGTCACGGGCGAACGCCGCCTTGGCCAGGGGAGCGTCGCCCAGGACGTAGCGCACGGCGTCGGGCGGCTCGACGCGGAAGTCCCGCTCATCCACCTCCGCCCTGACGGCTGCGGCCCAGTCGAGCTCCCCGGTGAGCGGGAACAGCACCGCCTCCCACTCCTCTCGGTGGTCCAACCCGGACCGGGCGTCATCGAAACGCAGCGAAACCTGGGCCACCAACGCCGCTTCCAGCCGCCGCCCGCCGCTGAGGGCTCCCACCGTTGCCGCCCACGGGGCCGCGGCGTCGAGGTACCGCACCACCAACTCCGACGCCACCTCTGGCAGCACCGTGGTCTCATCGGACGCCACCACCGGGACGGCATCGCCCGCGCCCCGGACCGATGCCGGAACACGATCGTCACGTTCCCCCTCTTCCTGCTGTTCCCACTGGTCCGTGGTCCCGCGGAGGGTGCCCAGCTGGGCCCGATCCAGTGGGCCGCGCAGATAGGACATGGCCCAGCGGGTGGTGAAACGCCGCAACCCACCCGAGCCGGCCCGTTGCAGGACGAATTGGCGCTTGGCCAACGACGAGATGGTGCGCTCCACGGCCGCGGCGTCAGTGGCACCGGAGGCCGCGGTCAGACCCTCCATCAGGCGCAGCACGTCCCGTTCGGTTTGCAGCCGCCCGATCATCCAGGTGCCGGCGTTGGACAAGGCCCGGTAGTCCAGATCCACCGGGTTCTGGCTGGCCAACACCATGCCCACCCCGAACGCCCGGGCCTGTTTCAGGATGGTCAGGATCGGCAGCTTGGCCGGTGGCATCGCGTTGGGGGGCACGAACCCGAAGACCTCGTCCATGTAGACCAACGCCCGCAGCCCGGTGGTGCCCGATTGGCGGCGCATCCAGGTCACCAGCTTGGTCAGCAGCACCGCCACCACGAACTGCCGCTCGCTGTCGGAGAGGTGGGCCAGGCTGATCACCGCCGCCCGGGGTTTGCCTGACGCCTCCGCCAGCAGCCGGTCTATGTGCAGCGGTTCACCTTGGGACCAGGCGGCGAAGCTGGGGGAGGCCAACAGCCCGTTGAGCCGTAACGCCAACGCCCGCCGCTGGTCCGGGGGGAAGAAGGTGTCGAGGTCCAACACCCCCAGCTTGCGCATCGGCGGGTCCTGGACCATGCCCACCAAACCCGCCAGGTCGAGCTTCGTCCCACGCCTCCACGCCTCCGCCACCAGGTTGGACAGCAGGATGTGCTCCGGGCTGGTCAGCGGGTCACCGTCTATCCCGGCCAGGCCCAACAGCCCCGACACCAGCCCCTCGATTTCATCGTTGCGGCTTTCCTCGTCGGCCTCAGGATCGTTGGCGGTGAGCGAACCGATCAGATCGAGCCCAACCCCGGCGCGGGAACCGGGGGTATACACCGTCACCGTGGCCGCCGCTCGCAACGCCGCGATGCGCGCCCCGTCCAGGCCCCATGAGGCCAGGCCGTCCCGCCATTGTTGGGCGGCCGCGGCAGCCGCCTGATCAGGGGTTTGGCCCTCACGCGCCGCCTGCTGGACGTCGACCCAGGGCAGGAACTGCTCAGGCTGGAGTTCGGGGAACGTCAGCGCCAGGTTGGACAGGTCGCCCTTGGGGTCAATGATCAGGCACGGCACCCCCTGCAGCAGGGCCTCCTCCAAAAGCACCACCCCCAACCCGGTCTTGCCGGACCCGGTCATGCCCACGATCACGCCGTGTGTCACCAGGTCATCGGGGTCCAAGGTGACCAGCCGGTCGGTTCGCTCACCGCTGGCGGGGTCCAGCTCCGCGCCCAGGTAAAGCTGTCCCGGCGGGGGTGTGGGTGGCGTGGTGGAACGCGGGTCTTCAGCCATCAGCCAGCGACGATAGGCGCCCGTCAGCCCAGGTTCGGACCAGCTTCGGACCAGGTTCGGGTCCCCCGGCTGGCGCGTCGGAAGGCCCACGACGCAGGATGGGGGCCTGTCGCCGCCCGCCAATGGTCCCGGCGCACTACGCTCGGGCGATGACCGACCGGGTAGAGGTGAGGTGGAGATGACCACAACCATCGAGCGGGAGTCGATCAGCGAGGCGCTGGCCCTTATCGACAAGGAACTGGTTCGTCTGGTCAAGCGTGACCAGGTGACCTCCATCGAGATGGCCGACCTGCTGCTCGACGTGCGGGCCCTGCTCGTGCCCATTGAGCACCCGGACCTCGCCAGCTGACCGCGGCGTTACCCGCTCGGGCTGCGTCAGGGCAACACCCGACGCAGGACACGCCCGAGTAGCCAGCCAATCATCGCCCCGCCCACCACATCGGAAGGGTGATGGATGCGAACGTGAATGCGGCTGGCGCTCACCACGGACGCCGCGGCCGCCAACAACAGGCGCGGCAGCCAGTGCCGGCCCCGGCCCATCACCATGCACGCCACCAACGCCGCGCTGGCGTGTCCGCTGGGGAAGCTGGTACTGCGCGGGGTGCGCAGGTGATGCACGTGCAGATGGTCCTGTTCCAGCACCGGCCGGGTTCGCCGGAAAACAGACTTCACCGGGCCGTTGACCAGCACCGATTCCACCGCCAGGGAGCCGCTGGTGCCGAGCGCCCGGACCACGCGGTGGGGGGTGGGCCGCAGCAGCACCGGGGTCCAGGCCATGGCATGCCACAGCACGGAGAAGTTGGCCGCCTCCGAGGCCCCGTAGAACAGCCGATCCGCCACCTTGTTGCCCCGTAGCCGGACGAAGGGCTGGTCGACCCAGTTGTCGAAGGTCCGCGCCATCACCTGAAGCTGCGCCACGGCGCGTCCGGGGCCTGGTCCTGGGTTGTCGTTCTGACCCGGTACCGGCGGTGTGGGGTCTCCGACGGGCGCGGCGGCTGGGCGGTCACCGGCCATCGGAGGTTGCGTGGGGTGGGCCGGCCGGGTGGGTGGCTGGGGGTCGGGCGGGTTGACCCGCTGGCGGGGGCCCGGGGGATCGTTGGCGTCGGACCAATCCTCGGGACCCGTGGGCTCTGCGGTGGTGGTCATCAATGCTCCAACGGCGGGGCCGATCGCCGGGTGGTGAGGATGTGGGGGCTGTGGGGTGCCTATCCGGTCCGCGATGGCGGGGGTCCGCAATGACCGGGTTCCTCCTAGGTTAGGGGCGTGGATCGGGCTGGTCCGGGGGCCGGTGGACCTGCCCGGTGGCGTAACCTGCGGCCATCGAAAACGACCCCCGACTCGCCGCGGTCATGGCCGCCAACGCAGCGTTCTACGAGGCGTTCGAAGCGGCGGACATGGACGCCATGTCTGATTGCTGGGAGCACTCGGACCGGGTGAGCTGCACCCATCCGGGCTGGTCCAGCCTCCATGGGTGGGCCAAGGTGGCGGCCTCGTACTACGCCATCTTCTCCAACCCCGCCCGTCAGCAGCTCATCTTGACCGAGCCCCACGTCAGCCTGGCCGGCGACGTGGCCTGGGTTGCTGTGGACGAGAACCTGTTGGGTCCGTCCATGGGCCACACGGTGGCGGCGCTCAACTTGTACGTGTTGGATGCGGGCGCCTGGAAGTTGGTGGCCCACCACGCCGGCGGGGTGATGGCCCGCTGAACGCGGAAACGGGCCCCGCTGATCGGAGCCCGTTTCAGATCCTCAGGGCGCTGTTCAGCCACCCTCGATGGTCGGTGCGACGGCCGTTACCAGCGAAGGAACCGGCGGCTCATGGCCGAAGACACCATCAAGATGGCGGACCCCGCCAGACACAACCAGGCCGCCAGTTGCAGCAACTCCACGCTGTTGCGTCCCGTGGCGGGCAACTGCTGCTGCGCCACCTGGGCCCGGGTGGTGGGCGTGGCACCTGCGGCAGCCACCAGTGGAGCGGGGGAGTTACGGACCAGGCTCTGACTCCGAACGCTGGGTGCCGCGGACGCAGTGGAGGTGGTGGCCGACGCGGCGGTCGTTGCCGTGGTGGACGGCGTGGTGGACGGCGTGGTGGTGGTCTCCTCCTCGCAAGGCTTGAGCGTGAAGTGCACCGCACTCACCAACCGGTCACCCTTGTTGTCATCCCGCAACGATTCGCTGTAGAAGCTGCCGTTCGGCCCGACCACCTGCAGTGGAGCGCCGAGGTGGGCGTCAAGCTGCACATTGCACGGGGCACCAGCCGGGAGGGTCAGCGAGAGGCTGTGGACCGGCGGCTTCTCCTTGCTGGTGTAGGTCTGCACTTGCATCGCCGCTGGCGTGGAAGCGCACTGGTCGGCGCCGGCGCCACAGTTGCTCCACGCCACCAGCTTCTGGTCCTGGTTCTGGTCGAAACCGGAGACGACCGTGTCATAGGCGGCCAAGCCGACCATGATTGCCGGCTTACCGTCCTCGTCGAGGCAGGCGTCGTGGAAGCTGGTCCAGCTCATGGTGACGGTGTCGCCGTGGCCGACGTCGAGCTCCTCGAGACTCCAGGCCGTGCTGCCCCGGCCATTGGAGAAGGACAGATCCTCCAACGCCCCCGACCCATCCGGGCAGCCGATCGGGAGTGCCGCGGGATAGTTCGCATAGTCGGTGATGGGCGTGGCCTTTGAGGCTGCATCAGCGGCGCCGGTGGTGGCGATGATGGCCAGGGTGAGCACGCTGACCGCGGCTAACCCCCGTGCCGTACGGGACAGGACTTTCATTCGATGCGCGCTCATGGTCCGGATCCTCGGTTCGCCTGGGGGCCGCCCCCGCCGGACGGTCTAGTGCGCAATACCCATTGCGGCGAGGAGTCTCTCTCGCCGGGGAGTTACAACCTGATGACGATGGTGACGGATGGTTGACGGGCGCCGTTAGCTATTTGGTAAGCGCACCGGGATGGCCACTTTCCGTGGTCGGAGGTTGATCGACGGTTTTCGCCCGGTCGGGACCTCCGGAGCGGGAAATGGACCGGTACGCACCGGCGGGAGTGAACATGCCGCGGTGCCATCGTCGGGGGGTGGCGAGCAGCGCCCGGGGATAATCCTCGAACATCCAACGGGCGAAGTTCCGGCGGGTCCAGTCGTTGCGGTCCACGAGCCACAGGCTGCCGTCGGCCCCTGTGGTGGAGCTGAGCAGCTGTCCGCACCACGACGCCAAGCGGTGGTCCGCAACCAGGTGCCGGCGAACCAGGCGGCCATAGGTGACGCCGGGGTCGGTGGCCTTGGCGAGGGGGCCGGGCGGGCCCAGGTGATCGATAGCCACCTGCGCCGCCAACCGGCCCGTCAGCAGCGCCTGGCCGATTCCCTCGCCGGTCATGGGATCAGCAGCGGCGGCGGCGTCCCCCACGAACAGCACCCGGCCGTCATGGGCGCTGAGCGCAGTGGAACCGACTCGAGCCGGGATGGGCCAGGCCTTCATGGCGCCCTGGGCCGTCAGGTCGGGACCCAGCACGGCGGCGATCTCGGGTCGGGCCAACAGGGTGGACCACACCTTGGCGGCATCCCGTAGTGGCGCACCCCGGCCGCGCAACACGCCGTAGCCCACGTTCACGCCCCCGTCCGCCAGCGGGAAGGACCAGACATAACCCGGGAGCAGATCGGCGGGGAACCACACGTGTTGGACCCGATGCGCCTCCCCGTCCTGGGATGCGGCACCGCCGAAGTACCGCCGGAACGCGTGCCACTCGCCGCGATACCCGACGGGATGATCGACGCCGCACAACTTGCGTATCGGTGACCACGCTCCGTCGGCTGCGATCAACATCGGCGCGGTAATCCGCCCGGCCACCGTTCGGACCTGGACCGACGAGGACCCGATCGGCTCAACCGTTTCGCAACATTGCCCTTCCCACAGTTCGACACCGGCGCGGGTCGCCACGTCCAGCAGGGCGGCGTCCAGTTCCTGGCGCCGGGCCACCACCGAATGCTGACCGGATCGGGCGGGCAGCGGCAGGCGAACCGTGCGCCCCGACGGCGCGTGCAGCTCGACACGGTCCACCGGCTGCCAACTCGGCACGGCGGCCGGTTGGAGCCCGAGGTGTTCCAGCTCGTGCAGGGCAGCCGCGGTGAGCCCGTCGCCACAACATTTGTCCCGGGGGAAGCGGGCCTTGTCGATCAGCACCACCGACAGCCCGGCCCGGGCGGCCACGATGGCCGCGGCGGCTCCTGCTGGTCCGGCACCCACCACCACCAGGTCGCGCTGCTGGATGAGGTCCCCGGCGGTCACTGGCCCGGCGCGGTGGTCGAGGTGGGGGAGGACGCGGTGGGCACGGTGGTGGTCTCACCCGTCGTTGGTGGTGTGCCCGGCGGGACCGTTGGCGGTGGCGCGTTGGGATCGGGCGGTGGCGCAGTGGTGGTGGTCTCACCCGGTTTGGGTCGGACGCTGCCGTCACATTGGACGCCCTCCGCGGGGGCGTACAGGGCGAAAAACTTGTCCACCTGGGACACGCCGGTGGCGATCACGGTGCGGGTGCGGTACGTGGTGACCTGGGTGCACACCGCGCCGTACTGGAACTCTCGCTGGTCGCTCTGGATCGATTCGACGTGCTTGGTGGAAAACAGGGTGACGGTGATGGAGGTGCTGGTGTAGCTGGGCCAGATGAGCACGCCGTAGGGGGTGTTGTTACGGACCTTCAGGTCGAGCTCGGGAAAGGACAGCGTCGCCTCCCGACCGTAGGGGTAGCGCGAGATGTACAGCCCGTGAGCCATGTACTCGTCGATCTCCAGACCACCGAAAAACGCCGCGTTGAACAGGGTGGTGGAGAACTGCGAGACGCCGCCGCCCACGTCCTCATCGAAGTTGCCGTCCCCGTTGATGACCGGAGCCGCCACGAAACCGTTGTCCCGGGTGCGCCGACCCACGGTGTCATTCAGCGAGAAGGTCTCGCCGGGCGCCAGGACCCGGGCCCCCACGATGTCCGCCATCCGGTGGATGTTGGTGACCCGGGGTGCGCAGCAGGGATGGTTGGTGGTGAACGTGGCCACCTCCTCCTTGATGCCCAGCGCCTCGTAGTAGGCGGCGTCGCGGGTGGGTGGCCGGGGGGCCATGGTCAACTCCACCGCGGCGTCCCCGTCCTCGATGGCCCGGGCCAGGGCATTCACCGCCGCCGGCCCGCAGCAGGCGGTACCCGCTACGCCTTGTCCGATGATGACCTTGCCCTCCTCCACCGCCAGCTGTGGTTCCTGGGCGGGGGTGCCGACATCGGCGAACGTGTCACTCAGGAACTTCAGCGTGTCAGCGTCATCGAGGTCCACTGAGAGATCCCCCTCGTCGGTCAGCTGGACCCGCAGGTACGGCTCCAGGCGGACGGGGTCGAGGGTGCGGACGTCGGTGCCGAAGCGCAGCTCGAGGGGCACCGCCAGGCGTTCACGGACCGTACTCAGCAGGTCGGTGACGCTCTCGTCGCTCATGGTGGGCGGCACCGAGGACAGCGCCGCGGTCAGCTCGATCACGCCGTCCCCCAGGTGGCGGGCCACATCGGACCCCTTGATGCGGCGCAGCTGTTCCACCACGCCGGGCTGGTCCATGCGGGCGCCGGCCTCACCGGGCTCGGTACGCAGGGCCCCGTCCCGGTAGGCCAGCGCCGGCTCCACCGGATCCACCGCCACGTCCTCGGCCAGCTCGCCGAGGGTGGCCTCGGCCCGCGACTCGTCGAATTGCAGCCGCAACCCGCTTTCGGTGGTGGTGACGAAGGATCCCAGCCACCCGAAGGGCCGGAACAACACGAAACCGCCGGCCCCGGCGTCGAGGGCGTCCTCGGCGGTGGCGGCGGGGTCCAGGGAAACACCCAGCTGGCCCAGCTCGGTCTCCAAGGTCTTCCCGGCCACATCGATGCGCACGGTGGTGGTCTCCACCTCCTGGTCGAGGCGCTCCATCACCGCCAGCAGCCCGGAGCTATCCAGCCCGCCCACCTCAACGTTGGCTACCTGCACGTTGCGTCGGACCTTGCCGCCACCCATGGTTGCATCCACCGCCCAGGCCGCTACGAGCAGCACCAACGCGGCCACCGCGGCGGCCGCGACCGAGATGCCGACTTTCCGGGCGGAGATCACTCACGGTAAGAATCGCGCACCGTGGCGGCTGTGAGTAATCGCCTCGGCGCCAGCGTCGGCATTCGGGAAGTCGCGACGCGCCGGCAAAGCGGCTAAAACCCCAAGCCGGGCGTGCACCAACGGCACGTTCGGGCGCGAGTAAGCCACACGAGCGAGCCACGCGAACAAACCAAGCGAACGAAGAGGGAGGCTGTCATGGGCAGCATGTGTGACGGTCGGGTGTGCATCGTGACCGGGGCCGGTCGGGGTATCGGTCGGGAGCACGCCCTGATGTTGGCCTCCGAGGGAGCCAAGATCGTGGTCAACGATCTGGGCGGTGCGGTGGACGGCAGCGGCAACGACCAGACGCCGGCTCAGCAGGTGGTGGAGGAGATCAAGGGCATGGGCGGCGAGGCGGTGGCCAACGCCGACAACGTGGCCTCCTGGGAAGGCGCCCAGAACATGGTCAACCAGGCCATCGAGACCTTCGGGGGGCTGGATGTGGTGGTCAACAACGCCGGCATCCTGCGGGACCGCATGTTGACCAACATGACCGAGGAAGAGTGGGACGCGGTCATCGCGGTGCACCTCAAGGGCACGTTCGCGCCCTCCCGTTGGGCCGCCTCGTACTGGCGTGACCGTTCCAAGGCCGGTGAGAAGGTGGACGGCCGCATCATCACCACCACCTCGGTGTCGGGCATCTACGGCAACCCCGGCCAGACCAACTACGGCGCCGCCAAGGCCGGCATCGCCAGCTTCACCGTGATCGCCGCCCGGGAGCTGAAGCGCTACGGGGTGACCGTCAACGCCATCGCCCCCGGTGCGCTCACCCGCATGACGGAGGGTCTGTCGGGCATGGAGCAGCGCAACGAGGAGGAGCGCGAGGCCATGAATCCCCGCTGGGTGGCGCCCATCTGCACGTGGCTGGCCTCCCCCCTGTCCGCGGATGTCACCGGTCGGGTGTTCGAGGCCTCCGGGCGGGTGCTGGGCATCGCTGAGGGCTGGCACCGCGGGCCCACCGTCACCCCGGTTGATGATCCCAACCAGATCGATGCCGCCATCCGCCCGCTTTTGGCCCAGGCCCGCCGCAACGCCGGCATGGACGGCAAAGACCTGGACTGAGCGGCCCGCGGGATGCGCCCCGGCCCGGTTGGTGACGAATGTCCGCCACCTGCCGCGGCCGGCACCTATCGTCGCGCCCATGCCACTCCAGCCCGGTGACGACACGCCCACCAACCTGTCGGCGGCGCTGGGGGAGCGGTCCTGAGCGTGGAACGGACCATCAGCGCGGTGATCCCCACCGCGTTCGGGCCGTTGCTGGCCACCGCCGACAAGCGGGCGTTGCTGGGCCTGCGATTCTGCTGGGACGAGACCCCGGAGGTGACGATGGGTTCGGGGCCAGCGGAGTTGGGCGAGGCGGTTTCGGCGATCCTGGGCCGGCTCCGGGCGGAACTGGATGCCTACGGGCACGGTGAACCGGTGACCTTCACGGTGCCGCTGGCCTGGCAGCGGGTGCAGGGCCTGCAGCGATCGGTGCTGGCGGCCACGGTGGGGGTCCCGCACGGTGCCACCACCACCTACGGGGAGCTGGCCACCGCCGTCAACCGAGCCGGTCAGGCCCGAGCGGTGGGAGGCGCGCTGCGGTCCAACCCCTGGGTGATCGTGGTGCCCTGCCATCGGGTGGTGGCCGCTGATGGGGCGCTGACGGGTTACGGCGGCGGGCCTGCTACAGGGGGTCGGTTGGACGTCAAGGCGGCGTTGTTGGCCCACGAGCGGGCGTGGCGGGCCCCCACCCTGTTCTAGTCACGTAGCGTGCTGGCGTCGCTGCGGGGGGTTACCAGGTGTGCCCGTAGGGTCGAATCGACGTCGATTCGCCGAAAATCGCGGGCTGCGGTCGACAACTACAGCTTGCGCAGCTGCAACCGCTCCACGTGATGGTCCTGGCCCTTGTGGATGATGAGGTGGGCCCGCTCCCTGGTGGGGGCGATGTTCTCACGCAGGTTGGGCAAGTTGATCGACGCCCAGATGCCCCGTGCGGTCTGCTCGGCTTCTTCGGCGCTGAGCTTGGAGTAGCGATGGAAGAACGAGCGCTCGTCGGCGAAGACCGTCTTGCGGAACGCCAGGAATCGCTCCATGTACCAACGCTCGTTGTCGGCCTCCTCGGCGTCCACGTAGATGGAGAAGTCGAAGTAGTCCGAGACCACCGGCCGATGGGCTTCCAACGCCCGTGGGCCGGGGGGTTGCAGCACGTTGAGACCTTCGAAGATCAACACGTCGGGCTGGCGGACCACCTGGTACTCGCCCTCCACGATGTCGTAGGCCAGGTGGGAGTAAACCGGGGCCTTGACCACCGGGCAGCCGGCCTTCACGTCCGCCAGGAAGCGCACCAACCGCCGCACGTCATAGCTCTCCGGGAAACCCTTGCGAGCCATGAGACCGCGCCGTTCCAGCTCCGCAGTGGGGTACAGGAACCCGTCGGTGGTGATCAGATCCACCCGCGGATGGTCCGTCCAGCGAGCCATGAGCAGCTGCAACAGCCGGGCGGTGGTGCTTTTGCCCACGGCCACGCTGCCGCCCACGCCGATCACGAAGGGCACCTTGCGGCTCCGGCGGCCGAAGAACTGGTCGGTGGAGCGGTGCAACTCCTGCACGGCGCCCACGTAGAGGTTGAGCAGCCGGGTCAGTGGCAGGTAAATCTCGCGTACCTCGT
The DNA here is from genome assembly GCA_046155365.1 of Acidimicrobiales bacterium. Taxonomy (GTDB): domain Bacteria; phylum Actinomycetota; class Acidimicrobiia; order Acidimicrobiales; family CAIXPF01; genus CAIXPF01. The sequence goes on from JBJXFH010000012.1 coordinate 76,772, forward strand.
CCAGGGACAGCGCGTCGTTGAAGCTCAGCAGCCCCTGCAGTTCTTCCCCGGTGACCACCAAGGGGGTTGAGGCGCGGAGCTTGGCCCACTCTTCCCGATCGAAGGACCGGTACAACGCCGGGTCGTGCCGGTGTTCGGGCTGCTCGGGGCCTGCCACTACGTCAGTTGACCAGGTTGGGGGTCGCGCCGCAAACGCGACCGCTCCCGAGCCGACCCGATCGGGCCCCTGATGGTCAGAAAAGGCTGAGCTGGTCTCGTTCGATCCCCCGCAATTCGTCGTAGTCGATCTCCACGCAGGCGATGCCCCGATCCGCGGCCAGCACCTTGGCCTGGGCCTTGATCTGCTGGGCCACGAAGATGCCGCGTACCGGCCGCAAACCCGGGTCCCGGTTCAGGCGTTCGATGTAACGGGCCAGCTGCTCCACCCCGTCGATGTCCCCCCGGCGCTTGACCTCCACCGCCACCGCCCGGCCCTCGGCGTCCCGGCACAGCAGATCCACCGGGCCGATGTCGGTGGGGAACTCCCGCCGCACCAGCCGCAGCACCTCGCCCAGACAGGACGGTGCCGCCGCCAGCAGCTCCTGCAAGTGGGCCTCGACGCCGTCTTTGACCAGGCCGGGGTCGGTGCCCAGGTCATGGCGGTGATCGGCCAGGACCGCCTCCAGCGTGATGGTGAGCGTTTCGCCCTTGGGGTTGGTGACCGTCCAGGACCCCTCGGCTTCCGTCAGCCGGTTGGGCGGGTTCATCCAGTTCAACGGCTTGTAGGCGCCACCGTCGGCGTGGACCATGACCGAACCGTCGGCCTTCACCATGATCAGGCGCACCGCGGTGGGTAGATGCGCCGCCAAACGGCCCTGGTAGTCCACCGAGCAACGGGCGATGACCAGCCGCATCGACGTTCAGCTTCCTACCGCGCCGGGCGCATCCCCAGGGTTGGCCGCGGGGTAGGTGCCGAGGAACTGCACGTTGGACATGGACGTGGGCTGAGGCCGAAAGACCGCATCGAACCCGGCGCGCCCCGGCTGGTGATGCACGTCAACGAACATGCGGTAGCGCCAGGCGGTGTCGGTGGGGCGGGACTCGATGCGGCTGAGGTTGGCGCCGCGCAGCCCCAGTTCGACCAGCGCCAGGGCCAACGCCCCGGGGGTGTGGGCGGTCTCGAAGGCGACGGTGGTCTTGTCCGCATCGGCGGGGATCTGTCGTTGGTGGCCCGGTTCGAGCACCACGAAACGGGTGGTGTTGTGGGCCCGGTCCACCACGTTGTGCAGCAGCACCACCAGGCCGTGGGCGGCGGCGGAGTCCGGATGGGCCAGGCAGGCCTCGGCCGGATCGCCCCGCTCGGCCACCAGCCGCACGGCCCCGGCGGTGTCGTGTTCGGGCTGGGCGTCCCAACCGTGGCGGGTGATGGCCCCCTCGGCCTGGGACAGGGCCTGGGGGTGGGAGTGCACCGTGCGGATGGTTTCCAACGTGGCGCCGGGATGGGCCAGCAGCGCGTGTTGGATCTCTTGGAGGCGTTCCCCGGTGATGTGCACCTCGTGGATCAACAGCCGGTCCAGCACCGGCAGGATGGAGCCGGTGGTGGAGTTCTCGATGGGCATGACCAGCTTGGTGACCCGGCCGGCATCGAGGGCGTCGAAGGTGGCCTGGAAGCTGGCGAAGCCGATGAGCTCGGCCTGCTCACCGAAGAGCCGGCTGGCCACCCGATGGCTATAGGAGAACGGTTCGCCCTGGTACCCGATGGTCACGAGGCTGGCATGCTACTTCGGGCGCTCAGCCACGGGTGCGCAAGCGTGATCGGATCAGCTCCCGGCGCTGCTGCAGGTCGGCGTAGGTGAGCCGCTCGGTGGTGGCGGGATCAACCCCGAAGCCGGCCTTGATGCCGCTGAGGTCCATCTCGTAGGTCTCCGGGGCCACCCCCAGCTCGGCGGCGATGCGCTCGCCGTGGGTGGAGGCGAAGTACATCGACAGGTGGGTGATCTCCGCGAACAGGTCCAGGCCCGGTGCCAGCGTGGCGATGGCCCCATCCAGGAACACCAGGTTCTTCACGAACAGCATGAGGGTTTTCGGTAACCGGGCGCCGTAGGACAGCAGCTGTTTGACGGTCCGTTGGATCTCCGTCACCAGCTCGTCCGGCGTGAGCTGGGTGGGGTCGATGGGGGGACGGTCCAGGCCCAGATCGGCGATCACGGCGTCCAGATCGGTGTCTGCCGGCAACGTGCCCAGGTCCCGCAAGGCCGCCAATTGGCCCCGCACGTCATTGGTGGATGCGCTCATCAGCAGCCGCAGGAAGGCCAGCCGTTCGACAGGGGCCATGCGCGCCGTGATGCCGTAATCGAGCAGGGCGGTGCGGCCGTCAGGCAACACGAACAGGTTGCCGCCGTGCAGGTCACCGTGGAAGATGCCGCAGATCATGCAACCCTCGAGGAAGGCGATCATGCCGGCCCGGATGATGGCGTGGGTGTCCAGCCCCGCGGCCTGCATGCCGGCCACGTCATCGAAGCGGAACCCGTCGAGTCGCTCCATGACCAACATCCGGCGGGTGACCAGCTGGGGGTGGGGGCGGGGCACCACGAAGCTGTCCTGACCCAACGCGGTGAAGCTGGCCGCCACGTCCAGCATGTTCTGGGCCTCGATGCGGAAGTCGAGTTCCTCCCCGATGGTCTCCGCGAACAGCTCCACCAGCGCCGGGGGGTTGGCCAGCGCCGCCACCGGGATGCGCCCGATGAGGTGCGGCGCCAACCAGGCCAGCACCCGGAGGTCACGCCGGACCTGGGTGGCCACCGCTGGCCGTTGCACCTTGACCACCACCTCCACCTCGGCGTCGGTGCCCCCGGCGGGTGGGCGGAGGCGGGCCACGTGGACCTGGGCGATGGACGCCGCCGCTAACGGAGTGGGCTCGAAGTGGCTGAACACCTCCTCCAAGGGGCGGCCCAGCTCTTCTTCCACCACCCGTACCACGGTGGCGAAGTCCTCGGCAGGAACCTGATCGCGCAGCAGGCGGAACTGGCGCACGAGCGGCGCCGGGAACAGGCCCTCGCCGGAGGAGATGATCTGGCCCAGCTTGATGTACGTCGGGCCCAGCCGCTCCGCCGCCACCCGCAGCCGCCGGGACAGGTCCTCGGTGGAGCGCTCCCCGCCTGCTCGCCGTTCCCGCACGGCCCACCAGGCCAGCGCCGAGCCCAGCTCCGCCGTGGTTCGGACCAAGCGGCGCAGCGGGGGGATCGGGCCCGGCGTGACCAGGGGCTGCACCGATCTTCGGATCATGGCCCGCAGGACGTCGACGGTGGGGCGCCACGACACGGCGTCGGGCTGGAGCAGCCACGGTGGCTGGTCGCTGAAGGTGCCGTGGATCAGATCAGCGGGGCGCGACCCGGGCCGGGCGGCGTGGTCGGGGCGGGGGGGCACCGGTTGGGACACCTGTCCAGTGTGGCCGGCGCCGCAGGGTTGACCGGCGGGTGCCGTCCGTTGGTAATCGCTTGTGCTGCGTGCCGTTCCACTTTGTTTCTCGAACGGTGTTCCGAGGGGTGTGTTGGCGTTGCCGATGACGGTGGGCGGCATAGGCTGATCGCGTGACGCGGCGGCGGGCGGTCCCGGCGGGTGAGGTGTCGTGGTTCCCGATGAGGACCCGATAGTCCCAAAAGGTTCGCTCGTTGGAGCGCCGATGTTCAGCCGAAGCCTTTGGTGGCTGTATCAGCCGGGCCTTTCGCGATTCTTGTCAGTCGCTCGCCAGGAGGAAGAGGCACCGTCATGACCGCTCCATACGAACCCGACAACTCTGGCGGACCCCCGCAAGGCTGGGCCGCAGGGTCCGAACCCGGCCCGCAGGGTTTCCCGCCGCCTCAAGGTCCGCCTCCCGGTTACGGTCAGCCGACCGGTCCGCCCCCCGGTTTCGGGCCGCCACAGCCGGGTTACGGCCAACCGGCACCGGGTTACGGCCAGCCGGCACCGGGTTTCGGTCCGTCTCCGGGTTACGGCCAGCCAGCGGGGCCGCCTCCGGGTTACGGTCAACCGGCCGGGCCGCCTCCGGGTTACGGCCAGCCGCAGCCGAATTGGGGTCAACCGGCCCCGCAACCCCAGCCGGGCAACTACGGCCCCGGGGGCAACAGCGGGGCGTTCGGTACGCCTCCCCTCGGTTTCGAACCGCTGGTGAACAGCGGCGTGGTCCGCAAACGCAAGGGTCCGCGCGTGGCCGCGGCCACCATCGCCACCATGTCGCTGGTGGCCATGGGGCTGTTTGCCTTCGTGAGCCTCACCGGGGGCAGTTCGGGCTCCGCCACCCCCGAAGACGCGGTGCAGCAGTTCTTCGACGCGGTCGGCAAGGAGGACGTGGTGGGCGTACTCAACAGCCTGCCCGTCGGTGAGCGCAAGATCTTCGTGCCGCTGGTCACCGACATGGTGACGGAGTTCGAGCGGCTCAAGGTGATCTCCGACGTTGACCTGGCCAAGGTGCCGGGGGTGGATCTGACGTTCAACGATCTCACGTTCGAAGTTGACGAGGTGGCGCCCACGGTGGCCGCCGTCAGCATCACCGGCGGCAAGGTCACCAGCGCCGTTGATGTGGCCGAGCTGCCCATCGGTGACAGCCTGCTCGACCAGGTGTTCGACGGGGAACGTCCCGATCTCAGCGTGTCTGAGACCAACGATGTGACGGACGGAATGGACAGCACTGACAAGCTGGTTACCGTCAAAGACGGCGATGGGTGGCACGTCAGCCTGTGGTACACCGTGGCCGAGGCGGCCCGGATCGATGCCCGTTTGCCAGTACCTGATTTCGGTAATGGCATCGCCGCAGTCGGCGCCTCTTCGCCGGAAGAAGCGGTTCGTCAGCTTTTCGCCGCCACTGCCGGCCTCGATGTGCGTCGACTGATCGAGCTCAGCGATCCCGAAGAGGCCGCCGCGCTGCATGACTACGCGCCGTTGTTTATCGACGACGCCGAGGATGCGGTGGACCAGCTCTTCGATGAGTCGAACGTGTCCATCCAGCTGACCCCCTTGGATCTCACGGTCGAGGAGGCGTTTGGTCACAAGAACGTGATCGTTGGCGGCATCGAGGGTTCCGTCGAGGCCGACGGGTTGGACATCAGCTTCGAGATCCGCGGCGGTTGCAGCACCTTCGAGATCAACGGTGAGAAGCAGGAAACCTGCGTCGGGGACTTGGACAAGCTCACCGATAGCGGTGTCCCGCCGGCCGTGGCCGAGATCATGGGCAAATTGTCGGCCAAAGCCAGCGGTATCGTCACCACCGAGGTGGACGGAAAGTGGTACATCAGCCCCACCCTCACCGTTGGCAACGGGATGCTGTCGGTGCTGCGGGCCTTTGACGCCAAGGACATCACGACGCTGGCGGAGGCGTTCGGCTCGGGTATGAACAGTTCCGGGTTCAGCCTGGGCGCCAGGTTGGACAACAGCGCGATCATCGACGAGTCCTTCGGGGACCCCGAGGAGAACGGGCTTGGGTCTGTTGACGGCTACGGCGCCTATGTCGAGGCCTGCGGCGATGGGGAGTTCGCCATCTACGAGGCCGCCAACGAGGCCGAATGGGATGCCTTGTTGGCCGATGCCGTGGACTGCGCCGAACCGTTCCTTGTTGCTGGGGACATCCTGCCCGAGGACCTGATTGACGAGGTGGCCTACCCCGAGTGCTACCCCGACTGGCCCTATGCCGATTTGAGCGACGCCGAGTACCTCAAGCGGATTGACGCCATCGACGCCTGCTTAGCCACCAAGTAAGTAGAGCCAGCAGGTCATCGCACTGCACGTGCTGAGCGCCCGGCACCGGTCGGGCGCTCAGCCGGGCGCGGTGCCCGGCGCGCGGCCCGGCCTACTGCTCAGTAGTCCTCCGAGGGCAGCCACAGTTGGCTGCGGCTCAGCGCCCGGCTGAGGGCTTCGAGGCACTGGTCGGCCAGTTCGGGACGGCAGATCAGGAAGTCCGGCAGGTACACCGACGGGTTGTTGTAGCGCAGCGGGGAGCCGTCTATGCGCGACACATGCAGCCCCGCAGCTCGGGCCACCGCCGCCGGGGCGCAGTTGTCCCACTCGTACTGGCCACCGGAATGGGCGTACACGTCGGCTTGGCCCATGACCACCGCCATGGCCTTGGCCCCGGCGGATCCCAACCCCAGAAGCTGGCCTTTGGTCTCGCGGGCCACCACCTGGGCGGCGGCGGACGGATGCCAGCGCGAGGCGATCACCCGCACCGGCCCATCCTCCCGTTCGGGCAGCTCAGGCGGAATATCGGTGGCCAGGGTGACGCCCATGGCCGGCAGGGCCACCGCCCCGCAGTTGACCTCGTTGTTGACCACCAGGGCCACGTGCACGGCCCAGTCCGGCCGGGGCGGGGTGCCGTACTCGTTGGTGCCGTCGAGCGGATCCACGATCCACACCCGTTCGGCGTCCAATCGGGCCTTGTTGTCCGCACCCTCCTCGGACAGCACGATGTCCTGGGGACGCAGCAAGGCCAGCCGTTCCACGATCAGCTTGTGACCCAGGTTGTCGCCCTGCAGCTCCAGATCCCAGCGGCTGGTGCCCTCGCGCAGCAGTTGTGCCCGCAGCTCCAGCAGCGCTTTGCCGGCTTCATCGGCCAACAGGCGGGCCAGGCGATGATCGTCGGGCTGACCCCCGAAGCTGTCGTTCACCGCTCGCCGGTCGGGCTGTGCATGGCGGGAGCCTACCGGTCAGCCGGCGTCGGCGTCGGCAATGGCGCTGGCGATGGCGATCGCTGAAAGCGCTTGGCTGGCCAGTTCCGGTCGGCAGACCAGCAGGTCGGGCAGGTTGACATCGGCCTCGTTGTAGCGCAGAGGGGAGCCGTCCACCCGGCTGGCCCAAAACCCACCGGCCAACGCCACCGCCGCCGGTGCGCAGGAATCCCACTGACGCATGCCCCCGGCGTGCAGGTACAACTCGGCTCGGCCGTGCAGCACCGCCGCCACCTTGGCCCCCGCGGAGCCCAACGGGACCACCTCCGCTCCCAGACGCCGGGCCACCTCCAACGCCATGGCCGGCGGTCGGCTGGCGCTGACCAGCAGCCGCAACGGCGGGGCGGGGTCAGCGAAGCGGTCAGCAGCGTGGTCAGCTGCCTGGTCAGCGGAGGGGGCGGTGCGAGGCTGGGGTCGGGGCGGGTCCCCGGTGGTGAGCACGGTGCCGTCAGGCAGGGCCACCGCGCCGATGGTGGGGACGCCGTCCACGCTCAGCGCCACGTGCACCGCCCAGTCCGTGCGGCCGGGCGTGGCGAACTCCTTGGTGCCGTCGAGGGGGTCGATGATCCACACCCGGGATT
>JBJXFH010000196.1:0-33158 GCA_046155365.1 Acidimicrobiales bacterium
GGTTCTCGGTGTTCGTCACGGTGTTGCTGTGCGCCTCGGTGGCCATGGTGGCGATGTTGGCGGACGGCTACCTGCGCCGGGAGGACCTGGACGGGGCCGAGGTGTACGCCCTCATCCTGCTGTCCGCTGCCGGCGGGGTCATCATGGCCTCCGCCAACGATCTGATCGTGATGTTCCTGGGCCTGGAGATCCTGTCCCTGGCGGCGTACGTGCTGGCCTGCGCCCACCGGGGCAGCTTCGCCTCGCAGGAGGCCGGCATGAAGTACTTCGTGCTGGGTGCGTTCTCCAGCGCCTTCTTCCTGTACGGCATCGCCCTGATCTACGGCGCCACCGGCTCCACCAGCCTGCTGGAGATCCGGGCGTTCCTGTCCAACACCACCCTGTTCGACAACGCCCTGCTGCTGGCCGGCATCGCCCTGTTGCTGGTGGGCTTCGGGTTCAAGGTGGCGGCGGTGCCGTTCCACGCCTGGGCGCCGGACGTGTATCAGGGCTCGCCCTCCCCGGTGGTGGCCTACATGGCCTCAGGGATCAAGGCCGCCGGGTTCGCGGGGTTGCTGCGGGTCCTGGTGGTGGGCCTGTCCAGCGAACGGACCTCGTGGCAGCCCATCGTGTACGTCCTGGCGGTGGCCACCTTGCTGGGTGGGGCGATCCTGGCCGTGGTGCAGACCGACGTGAAGCGGATGATGGCGTACTCGTCCATCTCCCACGCCGGGTTCATCCTGGTGGGGGTGCAGGCCGCCTCGGAGCGGGGCACCGCCGCGGCGCTGTTCTACCTGGCGTCCTACACGTTCATGGTGGTGGGGTCGTTCGGGGTGATCTCAGTGGTGAGCCGCACCGGGGATCGCCGCACCGCCCTGGAGGACTACAAGGGTCTGGCCAGCCGCCAACCGCTGCTGGCGGCGGGGTTCACGGTGGTGCTACTGGCTCAGACCGGGGTGCCGTTGACCTCGGGCTTCTTCGCCAAGTTCGATGTGGTCCGAGCCGCCGTCGAAGCCCGCAGCTACTGGCTCGGTCTGGTGGCCATGGGCTCCGCGGTGATCGGCGCCTTCGTGTACCTGCGGATCATCGTTGCCATGTATATGAGCGACCCCGATCCCCACCAGGTCGAGGTCGGGGCCACCGACGCCGCTCCGGGTGCCGCCCTGGCGGTGGCCGGCAACGGCGCCGGCGCCTGGGTGGTGCCGATCCCGGTGTGGGTGACGCTGGCCATCACCGTCATCGTGACCGTGGGCGTGGGGGTTGCCCCCGGGTTGGTCACCGGCCTGGCCTCTGACGCCCTCCCGGGCCTGCCGTCGCTGGTGAGCGTGACCCCCTGAGCCCGAGCCGGAACCCTTTCATCGTGCACGCCCCGCGGCCGGAACCGCGGGTGTGGTCGGAGCCGTCGGTGGGCATCTTGGACCCCTCGAACTGGCGCCAGTAGGCTCCCGCGACGTGTCCGACTTCCTGCGTCACTACCTGACCGTCGGTATTTTCCTCGGGGTCGCTGTCCTTTTGGTGTCCGCACTGCTGGGCCTGTCCTCGCTGGTGCGACCCAACAAACCGTCGCCCCAGAAGTACAAGGTGTACGAGAGCGGTGTGGATCCGGTGGGCACCGGCTGGTCCCAAAGCCAGATCCGCTATTACATCTTCGCTCTGCTTTTCGTCATGTTCGACGTGGAAGCGGTGTTCATCTTTCCCTGGGCCACCCGGCTCGAGGCGTACGGCCTGTTCGGCCTGATCGAGATGTTCATCTTCATCTTCGTCCTGTTCCTCGGCTTGGTGTACGCCTGGCGGAAGGGTGTGTTGCGATGGGTTTAGTTGAGAGCGGCAAGCTCCCAAAGCCCCTCACCAAGCTGCTCAACATCAGCCGCAAGTACTCCATGTGGGTGTACCAATGGGGTCTGGCCTGCTGCGCCATCGAGATGGGGGCGGCGTTCGGTTCCCCCCGCTATGACGTGATGCGCCTGGGCGTGATCCCGTTCCCCGCCAGCCCCCGCCAGGCCGATCTGGTGGTCATCTCCGGCACCGTCACGGACAAGATGGCCCCCGCCATTCGTCGCCTCTACGAACAAATGCCGGACCCCAAGTACGTGATCTCCATGGGCAGCTGCGCCAATTGCGGCGGCCCGTACTGGGACAGTTACTCCGTGACCAAGGGCGTGGATCAGATCATCCCAGTGGATGTGTACGTCCCCGGTTGCCCGCCCCGGCCCGAGGCGTTGCTCGAAGGCATCGTGCTGTTGCAGGAGATGGTGGCCAACGAGGACATGGCCGCCCGTTGGAAAGGTGAGCCGCTTGTCGTCACCTGACACCGACAGCCCTCCCGCCGAGGCCGACCAAACCCCCGTCGACGGCCTGCGTCAGGGCTTGCTGGACGCGCTGGCCGCCGAGCTGGGCGCGGCCCTGGTGGGCACCCATCTCATGGCCGGCACCGACGTGTGGGCCCGGGTGGCTACTGACGCCTGGGAACCGGCGGGCCGCTTTGCCCGGGACGGTTTGGGCCTGCAGTACTTCTGCTACCTGTCCGTGATCGATTGGCTGCCCTCCCCGTTCGGGCGCAGCATGGACAGTGAGGTGGACAACGTGCTGGAGGGCACCGCGCCCAAAGCCACCGAGCCGATGACCCACGGGGTGACCGGTGGGGACACCCGCTTCCAGCTGCTGGCCCGGCTGTGCTCGCCCACCACCAAGGTCGGTCTCACCTTCAAAGCCGACGTCCCCGACGACACCCTCACCATGGTCAGCTGGACCAAGCTGTTCGGCGGGGCCAACTGGCACGAGCGGGAAGCGTTCGAGATGTTCGGCCTCAACTTCGAGGGCCACCCGTCCCTGCGCAAGCTGTACCTGCCCGGTGAGTTCGAGGGATACCCCATGCGCAAGGACTTCCCGTTGCTCTCCCGCATGGTGCGGCCCTGGCCCGGCATCGTGGACGTGGAGAGCATGCCCGGCGTGGCCGACGAGGAAGGGGACGAGGCGTGACCGCGGTCAACGAACGTCAGCAACTGGCGTACATCGCCAGCCAGGCTGCGGACATGCGCCTCAACGTGGAGCTCGAAACGGAGGGCATGACCCTCAACATCGGGCCGCAGCACCCCGCCACCCACGGCACCTTGCGCATCATCGTCAAGCTCGACGGTGAGCAGGTGGTGGCCGCGGATCCGGTCCCGGGGTACATGCACCGCGGGTACGAAAAACTCACCGAGGTCCGCACCTACCCCCAGGTCACCACCCTCATCAACCGCATCGATTGGTTGGGCAGCTTCGCCAACGAGGTCCCGTTCATCCTGGCCGCCGAGCAACTGATGGGCGTGGAGGCCCCGCTGCGGGCCCAATGGATCCGCACCATCTTCTTCGAGCTGTCCCGCATCGCCAACCTGGCGTTGTTCCTGGGGGACATGGCGGTGCAGCTGGGCGCGGTGACCCCGGTGTTCTACGCCTTCCGCGATCGGGAGTACGTCCTCAACCTCATCGAATCGGCCACTGGCGGGCGTTTCCATCCCAACTTCGATCGCATCGGCGGCCTCAAGGACGATCTGCCCAAGGGTTGGATCGCCGAGACCCGTCAGGTCATGGTCAAGGTTCACGCCTTCTGCGATGAGCTCGAAACCCTGCTGTTGGGCAACGAGATCTTCAACGCCCGGGCCCGGGGCATCGGGGTCATCCCGCCCGAGGTGGCGCTGTCCTACGGCCTCTCCGGCGCCAACGCCCGCGCCAGCGGCATCGACTGGGACCTGCGCCGGGACCACCCCTGCGGCCTGGTGTACGACAAGTTGGACTGGAAGGTCTGGACCCACCCCGACGGGGACAGCTTCGCCCGGTACTGGGTGCGCCTCCAGGAAGTGCGCGAGGCCGCCAAGATGGTGGTGCAGCTGTGCGACGGGATGCCGGCGGGGCCGATCATGGCCAAGGTGCCCCGCATCATCAAGGTGCCCGAGGGTGAGGCCTGGGTCTCCACCGAGAATCCGCTCGGTGAGATGGGCTACTACATCGTGTCCAAGGGCGACCTGGTGCCGTACCGGGTGAAGATCCGCTCGGCCAGCTTCAACAACATCTCCATCGCCCCCTGGCTCCTTCGAGGCGTGTACGTCCCTGACGTCATCACCATCTTGGCCTCCCTCTACTTCATCCTCGGAGACATCGACCGATGAGCACGTTGGGGACAAGCATGGGTGTGCTGGCGGTTGATCTGGCGTACTGGCAGGTATCGATACTGCGGGTGTTGGGGCTGTTGGCGGCGGTGCTGCTGCCGTCGGGCACCATCGTGTACCTGTTCCTGTTCAAGATGATGAGCTTCATGCAAAGCCGGCTGGGGCCCATGGAAGCCGGTCCCTACGGCTCCATGCAGCTGCTGGCGGAGGTCGGGAAGTTCCTCCAGAAGGAAGACCTGTTCCCCGAAGGTGCCGATCGGCGGGTGTTCGCCTGGGCCCCCATCGTGGTGTTGGCCTCCACCTTCCTGATGTTCGTGGTGGTCCCCTTCGGCCCCGACGCCATCTTCGCTGAGATACCCACCGGTATCTTCTTCGCCCTGGCGGTGTCGTCCATCTCGGTGTTGGGCATTCTCATGGCCGGTTGGGCCTCGGCCAATAAGTACTCGCTCATGGGCGGTTTGCGTTCCGCCGGTCAGCTTCTCGCCTACGAGCTACCGCTGGTGCTGGCGGTGCTGGGTGTGGTCATCCAGGCCGGTACCCTCAGCATGCAGGGCATCGTGGAAGCCCAACGCAACGGCGAGATGTTCGGCTGGGGCGGCATTGGAAACCCGTACATCATCACGCAGTTCGTGGGTTTCGCCATCTTCCTCATCGCCATGCAGGCCGAGCTGACCCAACCGCCATTCGACATGCCGGTGGCCGAATCCGAGCTGGTGGCCGGGTACCTGACCGAGTACTCCGGGTTCCGGTTCCTGCTGTTCTTCATCGGGGAGTACGCCACCGCCGGGGCGTTCGCGGCGCTGGCCGCCACCATGTTCCTGGGCGGCTGGTCACTGCCCATCATCGATTTCGACAACAACATCATGAACCTGCTGGGCCCGGTGGTGTTGCTGGGCAAGATGATGCTGATCATCTTCCTGGTGATGTGGTTCCGCTTCACCTATCCCCGCTTCCGTGAGGATCAACTCCAGATCCTGGCTTGGAAGTACCTCATCCCGCTGTCGCTGGTGAACATCACCGTGACCGCCGTCCTGAAGGTGGCGCTCTAGATGGGTCTTGTCCCCGGTGTGATCAAAGGTCTCGGCGTCACGTTGGGCGAGGCCCGCAAGACGGTCTTCCCGAACGGGCTCACCAAGCCGCCCGCCCCTTCCAAGGGCGCGGTCACCGTGCAGTACCCCCACGTGAAAGAGGACCCCGCGCCCCGGGCCCGTGGCGTGATCGCCCTCAAGGAAGAGAACTGCACCTCCTGCATGCTCTGCGCCCGTGAGTGCCCCGACTGGTGCATCTTCATCGAGGCCCACAAGTACATGGCCCCGCCGCGTCGTGAGGGTGGCAAGCCCCGCCAACGCAACGAGCTGGACCGTTTCGACATTGATTACGCGCTGTGCATGTACTGCGGGATCTGTGTAGAGGTCTGCCCGTTTGAGGCGCTGTTCTGGAGCCCGGAGTACGAGTATTCCGAGCCCCGGATCGCGGACCTGCTGCATGACAAGTCCCGCTTGGGCCAGTGGATGGAGACCGTGCCGGACTTCGAGGATTACGAGGTGGGCGCGGAACAAAAGAAGAAGAAGGTGCCCCGATAGTGGTCGCCCAGAACATCTTTTTCGGCGTCATCGCCGCCGCCATGATCGGCGCCGCCATTCGAGTGGTGACCACGCAGAACATCGTGCATGCCGCTCTGTATCTGGTGGTGGTGCTGGCCGGGGTGGCGGCGCAGTTCATCATCCTGGGCGCAGAGTTCACCGGTGTGTCCCAGGTGCTGGTGTACATCGGGGCGGTGGTGGTGCTGTTCCTGTTCGGCATCATGTTGACCCGGGCCCGCATCGGCCGGGAGCTCGACGTGAACAACGAACGCCGGTGGATCGCGGGCCTGGTGGCCCTGATGCTGCTGGCGGTTATGACCTACGCTCTGGTGGACGCCTTCGAGGACATCGACATCGAGGCCCAGACGGCGCTGGTGCCCCAAACCACGGAGCTGGTGTCGGACTCGATCTTCCGTGACTACCTCATCCCTTTCGAGGCCGTCTCGTTCCTTTTGCTGGCCGCGCTCATCGGCGCCATCGTCGTGGCTCGTAGGGAGTAAGCCAATGTGGCTCAACCAGTTCTTGATCCTGGCCGCGGTGCTGTTTTGCATCGGGGTCTACGGGGTGTTGGCCCGCCGCAACGGCGTGATGGTGCTGATGTCCATCGAGTTGATCCTCAATGCGGTCAACATCAACCTCATCGCCTTCGGGGCGTTTCACGGCACCCCCGCCGGGCAGGTCTTCGCCTTGTTCGTCATCGCCGTGGCCGCCGCCGAGGTTGGGGTGGGCCTGGCCATGGTGCTGCTGATCTATCGCAACCGCTCGAGTATCGACCTCGAGTCCGTTGATCTTCTGAAGGGATGACCTCCGTGGGGCTGCTCGCCGCAGAAACCGCCGCGCTCACCGAGACCAGCGCCGGCTGGTTATTGGAGAACGCGTGGCTGTTCCCGGCCATCCCGTTCGCCTCGTTCGTGCTGATCCTGTTCTTCGGCAAGCGCTTACCGAAGAAGGGCGCCGAGATCGGCATCACCGCCTTGGGCCTGGTTTTCGTGGCCGCCCTCGGTGCCGGGGTGCAGTGGATCCAGCACGTGAACGCAGCCGAGTCCGGTCACGGTGCGGCGGCCACGACGGAACAAACCACGGCAGGCGAGGCCGAGCACGCTGCGCCGGCAACGGTCACGGCCGGACCGCGCCTGTTCTTCGCGGCCGCCGCCGCAACCGAGGAGGGCGCCGTTACTGAGGCCGAGGCCCACGTCTCGGTGCCACCGGTGCTGAGCGAATGGAAAGCGGCGTGGTGGCAGGTCGGGGGCATCGATTTCTCCGTGGGCACCTTCGTGGACGGCGCCTCGGTGATGATGCTGTTGGTGGTGAGCCTGGTCTCGTTGCTGGTGCACATCTACTCCACCGACTACGTCTCGGGGGATATCCGCTACACCCACTTCTTCGCCTTCCTGTCGCTGTTCACCGCCTCCATGCTGCTGCTGGTCCTGGCGTCCAACCTGGTGATGTTCATCACCGCCTGGGAGCTGGTGGGCGTGTGCAGCTTCGCCCTCATCGGGCACTGGTGGGAGGACAAGAACAACTCCGATGCCGCGCTCAAGGCCTTCCTCACCAACCGGGTGGGTGACATGGGCCTGCTCATCGGCATGATCACGCTGTTCTTCACCGCCGGTGCCGGCAAGACCTTCGACATCGTGGACATCAACACCGCCGCCGCGTCCGGCACCGTCAGCCACACCGCGCTGCAAGTGGCGTCGTTGTGTCTGCTGGCGGCGGTGATGTCCAAATCCGGTCAGTTTTTCCTCCACACCTGGCTCCCGGACGCCATGGCCGGGCCCACCCCGGTCTCCGCCCTCATCCACGCCGCCACCATGGTGGTGGCCGGGGTGTTCATGGTGGCCCGGCTGTATCCTGTGTTCTTCGAGGGCCTGTCCATCGCTGGCAGCTCCCTCAATATGTTGGCCCTGGTGGGCGGCATCACCACGCTGGTGGGCGGTTCGCTGGCCTTCGTACAGCGGGACATCAAGAAGGTACTGGCATACTCCACGGTATCTCAGCTGGGCTACATGGTGATGGCCCTGGGCGTGGGCGCGTGGACCGCCGCCATGTTCCACCTGTTCACCCACGCCATGTTCAAGGCTTGTTTGTTCCTGGGGTCGGGTTCGGTCAGCCACGCCTGCAACCACAGCTTCGACATGAAGACCGACATGGGCGGGCTGCGCAAGCTCATGCCGCGCACCCACGCCACGTTCCTCGTCGGCACCCTGGCGTTGGCCGGTGCCCCGGTGCTGTCCGGCTTCTGGTCCAAGGACGAGATACTGGCCGGTACGGGCGGGTTCGGTCTCAGCGAGCACGCCAACGGCAACTATCAGCTGATGCTGGTGATGGGTCTGGTCACCGGTGCCATGACCGCGGCCTACATGAGCCGCTGTTACTGGCTGACGTTCATGGGGGAATGGCGCGGCGCCAACTCACCCAACGCCCACCACGGCGCAGCGCAGGGCACCGACCCCCACGACGCGCATGACCCCCATGACGCTCACGCCCCGGCGGTGGCGGCGGCGGCCCATGGTGGCGGCCACGACGCTCATGCCGCTCCGGCCCATGACAGCCACGACAGCCATGACGCCCACGGTGGGTTGCCTCATGAGTCCGGCCCCCGGATCACCATCCCGCTGATGGTGCTGGCCGGTATGGCCGCTCTGGCCACCTTCGCCAACATCCCCGGCAGCTTCAGCTTCGTGCCCGAGGGTTGGCGGTTGCGCTTCGAGCATTACGTGGAACCGAAAGCGGCGTACTTCCCCACCATCACCCACGCCGAGTTCAGCCCGGTCATAGCCCTGCTGTCGATCGTGGCCGCCGCTGTTGGTGCCGGCGCCGCGCTGAGCTATTACCGCAAGGTCCAAGCACGGGACCCCATGGCCACCGAACTGGCCGACGGTCCGGTCTCCAAAGGGGGACTGCCCCGGCTGGGTTACAACGTGCTGGCCAACAAGTTCTACCTGGACTGGCTGTACAACGACGTCATCGTGGCCTTCGTCAAGGGACCGCTGGCCCGTGCCGCCAACTGGTTCAACCAGAACATCCTGGACGGTATTGTCAACGGCAGCGCCACCGTGTCGCGCCTCGCCGCCCGTTTCACCTACGAGGTGATCGATCAGAAGCTGGTGGACGGTGCGGTCAACGGATCGGGCGTCGGCGCCTCCGAAACCGGTGGGATACTGCGCCGGATGCAAACCGGCCGGGTCCAGGCCTACGCCGCCCTCATGTTCGCTGCCGCCGCGCTGTTGGCCGGCATATTCGTTATCACCATCTGAGCTGAAGTAGGTTCGGTCGCCGCATGAAGGACTTCCTGAACGACTGGGGCATCAGCCTCATGGTGTTCCTGCCAATGGCAGTGGCCCTGATCATGATGCTCATCCCCAAAGCCGAGGAGGAGCTGCACAAGATGCTGGCTCTCGGCGCCACCTTGGGTTCCGCCTTGTTCGGCGGGCTCATGGCCGGATACTTCGACTGGGACCGCACCGCGGATCTGCAATTCGCAGTCGATAAGAGCTGGATCGACATCATCTCCTCCCGATTCGCGGTGAGCATCGACGGCATCTCCATGCCGCTCATCCTGATGACGTTGTTCGTGGTGCCGCTGGTGGTGATCTACAGCTGGAACCACTTCCCGGAACCGCACAACCCCAAGGCTTTCCTCATCCTCATCCTGGTGCTGCACACCGGCATGTTGGGCAGCTTCGTGGCCCAGGACCTGATCTTGTTCTTCGTGTTCTTCGAGGTCGTGTTGTTGCCGATGTACTTCATGATCGGCGTATGGGGTGGGGAGCAGCGCCAGTACGCCTCCATCAAGTTCTTCCTGTTCACGCTGTTCGGCTCTGCGCTCATGATCGTCAGCTTCCTGGCGTTGTTCTTCCTCACCGGGGCCGAGACCTTCAACATCGTGGAGCTGGCGGAGCGGGTCGGCACCGAGAACGTCAGCCGCACCGCCCAGATCCTGGTGTTCGGCGGCATGTTCATGGGCTTCGGCATCAAGGTGCCCATGTTCCCGTTCCACACCTGGCTGCCCGACGCGCACACCCAGGCCCCCACCCAGGGTTCGGTGATCCTGGCCGCGGTGCTGCTGAAGTTGGGCACCTACGGCTTCGTTCGTATTGCCCTGCCGATCCTGCCTGAAGGGGCCATGTGGTGGGCGCCGATCATCGGCGGGTTGGCCTGCGTGGGCATCATCTACGGCGCCCTCGGCTGTTTGGCCCAAACCGACATGAAGCGGCTCATCGCCTTCTCCTCGGTGGCGCACATGGGCTACGTGATGTTGGGTATTGCCACCCTCACCGATTTCGGCATCAACGCCGCCATCTTCGGCATGGTGGCCCACGGGCTCATCACCGGCATGTTGTTCTTCATCGCCGGCTCGATCAAGGAACGCTTCCATACCCTGGAGATCAAACGGTTGGGTGGCCTGTTGGTGCAGGCCCCGCACCTGGGGTGGATGTTGGGTTTCACCACCATGGCTTCACTCGGCTTGCCGGGCCTGGCCGGGTTCTGGGGTGAGTTCCCCGCCATCCTGTCCGCCTACAACCCTGCTGAGGGTTTGAGCGTGGGGCTGTTCCGCTTCTACATGTTCGTGGCCGCGCTGGGCACGGTGCTGGCCGCGGCCTACCTGCTGTGGCTGTTCCAACGCACGGCCTTCGGTACGCCGAAAGAGGAGTTTGCCCACGAGCACATCCATGACGTGCACGTCACCGAGGTCATCGCCTGGGTGCCGATGCTCATCATGATCCTGGTGCTGGGGTTCCTGCCGGCGCCCATCTTCGGCATGACCGACGACGCAGTGTCCCTGGTCGCTCAGGCCCTGGGTCGCTGAGCCGGCTGTGAGCGGCACCATGCTCGCCAACTCCATGGGCTCGCTGCTGGCCCAAGCAGCGCAGGCCCCTTTCGACAAGCCGGTCATTGACTTCCACGCGCTGGCACCCGAGATCGTGTTGGTGGCGCTCACCGCGGTGGTGCTGCTGGTGGACTTGATCAAGCTCGAAGACGCCAAGCGCTTCGTGCCCGGCCTCACCGGCGTGGCCGCGTTGGCCAGCATCATCCCCATCATCTCCCTGGCGCTGGACGGCGCGGACCGCTCGCTGTTCGGCGGGGCCTATGTGGTGGACAACATGGCGCTGGTGCTCAAGGCCATGTTCCTCATCACCGGGTATGTGGTCACGCTGTTGGCCAGCAACTACATGGCCGAAGGGGATTTCTGGGAGAGCGAGTTCTACGTGATGCTGCTCTCGTCGCTGCTGGGCATGGTGATCATGTCCTCGGCCCGGGATCTGGTCACCATCTTCGTGGCGCTGGAGCTGCTGTCCATCCCGGCTTACCTCATGGCCGCCTGGGAAAAGCGGAACCTGCGCTCCAACGAGGCCGGCCTCAAGTACTACCTGATGGGCGTGTTCGCCTCCGCGCTCATGCTCTATGGCATGTCGCTGCTGTTCGGGGTCAGCGGTTCCACACTGCTCACTGACATCAACGCCAGCATTGGTGAGGCCGCCAGCTCCACCCCCATCGTGACGTTGGGCATCGTGCTGGTCATTGTGGGCTTCGGGTTCAAGGTGTCCGCGGTGCCTTTCCACTCCTGGGCTCCCGATACCTACGAGGGCGCGCCCACCCCGGTTACCGCGTTTCTGGCGGTGGGTTCCAAGGCCGCCGGCTTCGTGGCCCTCATCCAGTTGGTGTTCATCGGGTTCGTGGGTCGATCCGATGTGGTGCAGCCCATGATGTGGGTCCTGGCGGCAGCGTCCATGACCGTGGGCAACCTCATCGCCCTTCGCCAAACCAACGTGGTCCGTTTGTTGGCGTACTCCGGTGTGGCCCAGGCCGGGTTCATGCTGGCGCCATTCGCGGTGGTGGGCTCCAACGCCGAGGACGCGCTGGTGGCCGTGGTGACCTACCTGTTGATTTACGCCGCCATGAACCTGGCCGCCTTCGGGGTGGTCATTGCCGTGTCCCGCCGAACCCAATCCGGCGAGATTGCTTCATTCGGCGGGTTGTTCAGTTACGCCCCGGCCATGGCGGTGGCCATGACCCTGGCGTTGGCCTCCCTCGCCGGCATCCCACCGCTGGGCGGCTGGTTCGCCAAGTTCGTGGTGTTCCGGGCCCTGGCCGCCGCCGATACCGGCTGGGGGTACTCCCTCGCCGTTGTGGTGGCGGTGAACTCCGTGATCGCCTTTTACTATTACGGCCTGGTGCTCAAGGCCATGTGGTTCACCGAAACTCCCGACGGTGACACCGCTCCGTTGCGGGTACCGGTGTCGTTGGTCTCTGCGCTGACCCTCACCGTGGCCGCCACCGTACTGTTCGGTATCTTCCCCGGGCTGGTCGGCCACTTCGCCGGCAACCTCGACGGGCTGGTCGCTGCCGCTGGACGTTGATCGGCCCACCGCGCCCGATCCGCCCCCCCGCTGACCCCAACACCGCGGTCATCTAGGTGACAGCGCCGATGACCGCTCCGGGCCATGTGGGACCTAGCGTTTGGCCGTGCCCCCCCAGCCCGATCCGGTCTCAGCCGCGTGTCTCGATGTCCGTGGTGTGGTTGCCGTTGGGCGCCAGGTCCGACGATGGCGTCGGATCGTGTGGGGTCCCGTGTCCGGTTCGTCTGGTGTGGGGTTCGGATGACCGCGTCGCCGTTGGGGGCGGGGTCCGTTGAGGGCGACGGGTCGTGGCCGCCATCCAGTGGCGGGAGCCTGCCCTTTGAGGCGTTCATGGACGCCGCGTTGTATGACCCGCGCTACGGGTTTTACGGCAGCCGCGCCGGATCGCCCGGCCGTCGGGGGGACTTCCTCACCGCCGTGGAGGTGGGTCCGCTGTTCGGTGCGGTGGTGGCCCGCTACCTCGACCAGTGCTGGGCACGGCTGGGCCAACCCAACCCGTTCCTGGTGGTCGACGCCGGGGCCGGTCCCGGCACCTTGGCCCGAACCATCCGGGCCGCCGCCCCGCGTTGTGGGCCCGCTCTGGCATTGCAACTGGTGGAGCGGTCCCAACCGGCCCGTTCGGCGCATCCCCCAGGGGTGGTTAGCGTGGCGTCCTTGGCCGAGGTGCCATCGGCGCATGTGATCGTGGCCAACGAGCTGCTCGACAACCTGGCCATCGGGTTGTACGAGTGGCACGCTGGCGGCTGGTGGGAAGTATGGGTAGGCCCCGACGGGCCACAGCGGAGATCGGCCCCGCCGCCGGTACCGGGCCGACCTCATCCCCCCGCCGCGTTGGATGCCCTGGTTCCAGTCCCATTGAGGGTGGATGGGCTCCGGCTGCCGTGGGCCCAGCAGGCCGCGGACTGGATCAGCCACGCCCTGGCCAAGCTGGAACCCGGCGGGCAACTCGTGGTGTTGGACTACGGCGCGGACACCGTCACGCTGGCCACCCGGGCGGACAACGGCTGGCTGCGGACCTATCAGGGTCATCAGCGCGGCACCGCACCCTGGGTGGACCCCGGTATTCAGGACATCACCGCCGAGGTGCCCTTCGACCAACTGCCCGTGCCGCATCGTCGCAGCACGCAGGCCGAATGGCTGCAACGGTGGGGGCTGGAGGCGTTGGTGTCCGAAGGCCGCCAGCAGTGGCAGACCAGAGCCGGCATCGGGGACCTGGCAGCATTGATGGGCCGCAGCCGCATCCGAGAGGCCGAGGCACTGACCCAGCCCGGCGGACTCGGGGACTTCGTGGTCTGCGAGTGGCAGGCCTGACCTGACCCGGCGCGACGCGCGGCCTGCGAGCCCGGACTTACGGCGGTCGGGTGGGCTGTTTTGGGGTGTGACTAGCACTGAGAGGCGCGTGGTGACCGCTTAGTCCGAGCGGGTGGAGCTGGACCGGCCCTCAGCGCCACACAACGAAGACGCCACTGCGCAGCTTGGGTTCGAACCAGGTCGACTTGGGGGGCATGACCCGTCCGGCGTCGGCGTAATCGAAAACGTCGTGAAGGGATGGCGCGGCCAGCAATACCAGCGCCCCCCGCCCTGCGTCCTCGGCCAACTCCGCCAGCTCCTGTGGCGCTCGATTGCCCGGGAGATGGCTCAGGCGTGGGTCGCGACGCGGGTCACCAATGTCGAACAGGTGACTCAGCAGCTCCTCGTCGGCCACGGTGGCCCCCATTAGCCCGGCCGCCGGCTGACGGCGATGCAACCGCAACCAGCGGCCGCCGTGATACAGCACGAAGTCCAGCCGACCATCCGGTTCCGCCGAGGGCGCCGTCGGCTCGCCGGGTTGCACGTCATAGCGATCCGCCAACCCCGCCAGGCGACCCTCGAGGTCGCCGGGGAGGGGTCCGGCCACCAGCCGGTGGTAGGGGAGAAGTCGCAGCTCATGGTCGGGGATCAGCGCGGCCAGAAAATGCCCCTCGCCGTCCAACCGGGCCGCGGCGGCCACCCGATGGTGACCGTCGATGATGTACGTGGTGTGGACCTCTCCCAGAGCTCGTTGCAGCGCGTCCACCGCTCCGGCTTCGTGAATGGCCCAGATTTGCTGGGTCAACCCGTCCACGGATACGAAGTTGAGGTCCGGTGGCGCCGCGGCCAGTGCCGCCACCGTGTCATCCACCACCCGGTGCGCCCGATAGCCCAAGCCCACCGGGCTGGAGTGCATGCGGAGATGCGCCAGGTGTCGGGCCAGCTCCGCCTCTTTGGTCACCCGGGTCCGTTCGTGCGCCCGCACCCGTCCCTGGGCCACCCCGCGAACGGCCAGATCGCCGATGACCGCGGTCTGGGTGTGGTCGCCGTTGGACAATCGATACAGGAACAGACCTGCGGGCATTGACCGGTAGCGCCCGGCCCGGATCAGACCGGCCAGGGCGTCGGCGTTGCGGGCGAGGAGCTGTTCATCGTCCTCGTCGGGGTGATCGGAGGCGGACCGCAACACATTGAAGAAGCTGTCGGGATTCTGATCCGCCAGCTGCCGACGCTCCCAGGGGAGCAGCGAGTCGTAGGCCGGGCCCACCACCGAGGTGGCATGACGCTGCTCAACCAACAGCGCCTCGATCGTCTGTAGCTCGACCATCGAGGGCAACCTATTCCCTGCAACACCGGCGGGGACCGGATCGTGCCTGGCCGGGTTGCGCTTCGGGCCCGGTTACAGCCCCAGACCGCAGTTGGGCCAGGGCTGCCAGCCGCGCTCGCTGTACAGCGCCGAGGCCAGCAGGTCCTGATCGGCCGGGGCGGCCGAGGCGGGATCGGTGCCCACCAGGTGCGGCATCCAACGCGAGGCCACGGAGTCCCAGGTGCTGAAGTCGAATTGGTAGGCGCCGCGGTACCAGCCGCCAGAGGAGACCGAGGCGTAGTTGCCGCCCGATTCGCACCAACGCAGTTGCTCGAGCGCCGCCTCACTGGGCGCGCCGGGCACATAGGGGCGCACCACGTACTGCGGGGCGCTGGCGGCGATGATCGAAGCCGCATCCGGACGGGCCTGGAACGCCTCCTCGATGCGCGCCGCGTGGGCCGCTGCCTCTAACTCGTCGGGCTCGGCCGGCTCGGCCTCCGCTGCTGGCTGGTCCGCCTGGGCGTCAGCCTGCGGGGTCCAGGTGGGCGCCGCTGGTACCGGTACCGCTGCCGCCGGGACGGGGTCTATGGGGACGGGACCGGCCGCGGCACTGGCGGTGGCGCTGCCGGAGACCAGGCTGATCACCCGGCTCAAGGTGGGGTGCAGCAGGGCCGCCCCACCGCCGACGCCCCCACTGGCCGGGTCCATCTTGGCGGTGGTCCCCGCAGCGCCCGACCTCAACACCGCGTCCCGGGCCGCCAATGACAGACGAGGGGCCGCACCCGCAACCGGGGCCCGTCGGTGGGGGTCAGAAAAGGAGAACTGGTCCAGCAAATCGCCGGCAGCGTGGAGCGGTTCGCCCAGGTGCAACACCGGCTTCAGCGCCGCACTCCCCAGGCTGGTGGCGCTCAGCGAGGCTCCACCGGACTGATCGGGCGCCCGAACTCCGGCACCGTCGGTCCGTGGCGCCAACGCCGCGGCCCCCGAATCCGTCGTGGCACTATCTGCTGCGTCAGCCAGGCTGGTGCTCGTGGCACCCACCAACGCCACCAGGCTGAACGCGATGGCTTTGCCTCGATATTTTCGCACTGCTACCTCCGGTTCGTCCCCGGCCAATGGGCGCGTCGCGTTCACCCGTGCGCTTCGTTGCCGGCACGCATTTGGGCGCGTCGCATCCGGTCAAGCGCATTCGGGCGCGTTCAGGAAACGACGATGGCCGAGGCCCCCACTCGTGTTCCGCCGGTCTCCCTCTGGAGTCCTGCGAGGGGGGATCCCTACAATCGAAATATTACAAGACGGGGGCCGCGATTGGAGCCAGATCGGCGAAGTATTTGCGAAAAACCCTCGCTATCAGGGGATTGCTACTCAGAGTGGGGAAAAAATGTCGCTCAATGTCGTGACACAATCACCTAACGCTGTAAACCGGGTTCAGGCGGTGGTGGGGAGGCTGCGTCGGCCGCCGAATGGGACCCTGGACCCAAGGAGATGGGTGGTCAGGGCACCCGCCGCGTAACATGGCGGACCCAACGATCGAAAGGGGTGCCGGGGATGGCAGATCAGGCCACCATCGCCGACTTCTACAGCGAAGGGCGGTCCTTTCCGCCACCGAGCGAGTTCATGGCAACCGCTTTGGTCACGGACCGCTCTATGTGGGACGAGGCGAACGCGGACTACGAGGCGTTCTGGGCTCGCCAAGCTCGCGAGCTGGTGACCTGGTTCGAAGATTTCGACACCACGCTGGAGTGGAAGCTCCCCTTCGCCCGATGGTTCATCGGCGGTAAGCTCAATGTGTCCTACAACTGCCTCGATCGTCATATCGAGGCAGGTAGGGGCGACAAAGTTGCATTCCATTGGGAGGGCGAACCGGGTGACACCCGGGTGCTCACGTACCGTGATCTTCACGCCGAGGTTTGCAAGTTCGCCAATGTTTTGAAGGGTCTTGGATTACAGAGTGGTGACCGGGCTGCGATCTACATGCCCATGGTGCCTGAGCTGCCCATTGCCATGTTGGCGTGCACCCGGATCGGGGTGGCCCACTCCGTCATCTTCGGTGGGTTCAGCCCGGACTCCATCATCGATCGCTGCAATGACGCCGAGGCCCGCATCATCATCACCGCCGATGCCGGTTACCGCCGTGGGGTGCCCTCGGCGCTGAAGGCCAACGTCGATTTGGCGGTGGCGGACTGCACCACCGTGCGCAACGTGGTGGTGGTCAACCGCTGTGACGTCGAGGTCCACATGGAAGCGGGCCGTGACCATTGGTGGCACGAGCTGATGGCCGACGCTGACACCGAGTGCGCCCCGGAGCCGCTCGACAGCGAGCATCTGCTGTACCTGCTGTACACCTCGGGCACCACCGCCAAGCCCAAGGGCATCATGCACACCACCGGCGGGTACCTCACACAGGTCGCCTTTACCCACAAATACACCTTTGACCTGCGCCCCGATACCGACGTGTACTGGTGCGCGGCGGACATCGGTTGGGTCACGGGGCACAGCTACATCGTGTACGGGCCGCTGGCGAACGGCGCGACGTCCCTGCTCTATGAAGGAACGCCGGACACACCGCTGCCCGCGCAACGTGAAGGCGCCGCCGCGGACTGGCGGAAGGACCGGTTGTGGGACCTCATCGAGCGGTACGGCGTCACGCAGCTGTATACCGCCCCCACCGCCATCCGCACGTTCATGAAGTGGGGCGAGCAGTGGCCGGCCGGCCATGACCTGTCCACGCTGCGGGTACTGGGCACCGTCGGGGAGCCCATCAATCCCGAGGCCTGGATGTGGTATCACGCCAACATCGGCGGTGGCACCTGCCCCATCGTGGACACCTGGTGGCAGACGGAGACCGGTGGGCACATGATCACGCCCTGGCCCGGGGTGACCACCACCAAGCCCGGATCGGCCACCCA
This sequence comes from Acidimicrobiales bacterium, assembly GCA_046155365.1. GTDB lineage: Bacteria > Actinomycetota > Acidimicrobiia > Acidimicrobiales > CAIXPF01 > CAIXPF01. The sequence continues at coordinate 17,578 of JBJXFH010000196.1, forward strand.
CGCCATCCCCGGAGTGTTCGTGGAGCTGGTGGACGATGCCGGGAACAAGGTGGAACGCGGCGGCGGCTATCTCACCATCACCCGCCCCTGGCCAGGGATGTTGCGCGGCATCTGGGGCGCGCCGGAGCGATACCAGGAGACGTACTGGAGCCGCTTCGAGGGCCGCTACTTCGCCGGGGACGGCGCCAAGCTCGACGAAGACGGCTACCTGTGGCTGTTGGGCCGGGTGGACGACGTCATGAACGTCTCCGGTCACCGCATCTCCACCACCGAGGTGGAATCGGCCCTGGTCGATCACCCCGCGGTGGCCGAAGCCGCGGTGGTGGGGGCCAATGACGAGGTAACCGGCCAGGCCGTGGTGGGCTACGTCATCCTGCGCGGCGACAAAACCGCCTCCGATGAGCTGCGGGAGGAGATCCGCCAACACGTGGCCAAGAAGTTGGGGGCCATCGCCCGACCCAAGGCCGTGATCCTGGTGCCGGATCTGCCCAAGACCCGCTCCGGTAAAATCATGCGGCGCCTGCTACGCGACGTAGTTGAGGGTCGCTCGCTAGGTGACACCACCACGCTGGCGGACGTCAATGTGGTGGACGAGTTGCGGGCCCGGGCCGCGGACGCCCCGCCGGAGGACTAGACCCGCGCCCGACCCGCGGTTCAACCGCACCGACCGCCCAACACGCAGGGGGACCCGATGTTCAACCATGGTGGCGTCGATTGGCCCTTCGGCGCTGAACTTCGGGCCCTACTGAGGAACAACCTGGCCGCCCACCGTCCCCGCCAGCACCCGCTGGATGGGCGACGGTTGGCCGCGGTGGCGGTGGTCATCGTCGATAGCGACGCCGAGCGGCACGGCCATGACCCCGGTTGGGACACCCCGGCCCGGCTCGACGCCATTCCCGGGGTGGAGCCCGGCTCCCTCAGTGGCCTGGTCAGCGGTACCGCGGGCGGGCCGGCCTTCCTGCTCACCCGCCGAACCGGCCGGCTCAATCGTCATGCTGGGCAATGGGCGCTACCGGGTGGACGGGTGGATCCCGGTGAGGAGCCGTTGGCGGCCGCCCGACGAGAGGCCGCGGAGGAGTTGGGGTTGAACCTGGCTCCTGATGATCTGTTGGGCCAACTGGACGACTACCCCACCCGGTCCGGGTACCTCATCCGACCCTACGTGTTTTGGGGCGGCGCCGATCCGGACCTGGTGCCGGACCCGGGGGAGGTGGCGTCGGTGCATCGCATCTCGCTGCGGGAGCTGTGCCGGGGTGATTCGCCCCGAATGGTGAGCATTCCCGAAAGTGACCGGCCGGTCATCCAACTGCCCATCGGGGGGGACCTCATCCACGCCCCCACCGCGGCGGTGTTGTACCAATTCCGCCTGGCCGCCATCGAGGCCGACTCCAGTGCTTGCGACCATTTCGAACAGCCGGTGTTCGCCTGGGGCTGAGGATTGTGGCGGCGCCGGCGGTCAGTCCCGGAAGTTCTCGAACTGCAGCGGGATCCCGAAGTCATGCTCCTTCAGCGCGGCGATGGCGCCTTGCAGGTCGTCGCGTTTCTTGCCGATCACCCGCACCTGTTCGCCCTGGGTCTGGCTCTGCACGCCCTTCATGCCCTGCGCCTTGAGGAACGCATGGATGGCCTTGGCCTTCTCGGCGTTGATGCCGGCCTGGAGCGTGACCTTCTGGCGAGCCCGGGCCCCCGATGCCTCCTCGACCTTCCCGTAGTCCAGGACCTTGAGCGAGACCTTGCGTTTGACCAGCTTTTCTTCCAGCACCAGCCGCAGGGCCGCCAACCGATCCTCGCTGGAGGAATGCAGGGTGATGGCGGTGGGCTCGAGGTCCACGCTGGAGTCGGTGCCCTTGAAATCGAAGCGGGTGGTGATCTCCCGCTGCACCTGGTCCACGGCATTGCGGACCTCTTGGGCGTCGATCTGAGAAACCACGTCGAAGCTCGGCATGGGCTGAAGCTAACCGCCCGCCCGGGTTGAGCGGGGACCGTTGGGACCACAGCTCCTGCGGTTTTCCCCGTTCGCTGCCCGGCGCTGGGCTGCTAATGTCTCGCTCTCGCAACAGCGAATGGGTCGGTGCCCGAGTGGCCAAAGGGAGCGGGCTGTAAACCCGCCGGCATAGCCTACGGAGGTTCAAATCCTTCCCGGCCCACCAGCAGTTTCGTGACACTGCCCGCCCCTTGTGTGGTGGGCAGTGTCACGTTCACAGCATGCGTTGCAGCAGGTCCATATCGATCCACCGTCCGAACTTGCGGCCCACCTCGCGTTCAGTGCCGATGTAGCGGAAGCCCAGGGACTCGTGCAGGCGCCGCGAGGCCAGGTGACCACCGGCCACCCGGGCCATCACGGAGTGGAAGCCATGGGAAGCGGCCACCGCCAAAAGTTCCGCCAACACCACCCGTCCCAGCCCTTGACCCTGCTGGTTGCGGGCCACGTAGATGGAATCCTCGGCGGTGGCGTTGTACCCGGGTCGGTCCCGGTAGGGCGAGAGCGAGCCGAACGCCACCACCTCTTCCGCGATCTCCGCCACCAGCACCGCGTAGGTCCCCGACCGGGCCTCCAGGTAGCGCTGCTGGTCCAGCAGGGACCGCGGGACCAGATCCAAGGTGACCGTGGAGGTCTCGACCTCGAGGTTGTAGATCAGGCGGATGGACTCGGCGTCACCGGGGCGAGCCAGCCGGACCTCGACACCTTTGAGCACGGGTTGACCCTACCGAACGCCCTGGGAGCAGATGCTGACTGCTCGCTTCGGGAGGCCGCTTCAGCCGGTGGCTTCGGCGCCGGCCAACTTGCGGCCCGGATTGACGTCCAGCACCGCGGCGTTGCCGGCCATCATCTCCAGGCGGGCCCAGGCCAGCACCTCGACGTCGTCAGTGCACAACACCAGTTGCTGGGACTCTGCCAGGCGGTTGAGGAACTCCAGCACCGGTACCTTTTCCTCCCAGACCAGCCCGGCCAGGGGGTCGTCCAGGAACAGGGGGAGCGCCTCGCCGCCGCTGAGCGTCCGGATCGCTTCGCTTCGGGCGATGAGCCCGGCCAGCAGCGCCGCGGCGGACGTGTCGGACCCCCGCAACGGGATCGGTACCGGCTCCAGTGCCGAGCGCAGGGCTGCCATCTCCGCCAGCCGCTCCCGCTGCGTCGCCACCCAGGCCGCCGGGATAGCACCCGCCAGGCGCTGCCAGCTCACGGTGAGGTCCCGGTAACGCTGGGCGGAGGTGATGAGCTGCTCGCGAGCCACCGGGTCCGCCAGCGGTGAGTTCGCCAACCGGGCGTCGAGCTCCTCGTAGGAACCGGCACCGGCTTCTTCCAGGACCCGATATTCGGCGGCCACGGCGCGGTCCAGACGCCGTTCCAGGAACAGACACACCGCCGCCACCAGCGCCGACAGGGCGATGATGCCTGCAGCGGTGGTCCCACCCAGCGCACTCAACCCCACCACCGCCGCCACCGGCACGGCGATGCCGACCACCAAGGTGGCCAGCCGGATCCGGACGTGGCGTCGTTCCAGGGATGTGACCCGATCCCGGTTGTCGTAGACCCGGGACACGGTCTCGGCGAACTCCGGGGTTGCGGTGGGGGACCCGGCCGGGGAACCGTCCGCGGTCGCTGCCACCGAGCCAGCACCGGGGGAGGCGTTCCCGGCGGTGATGGTCAGCACCCGGGTGGCGTCGCGGATGGCCCGCTCTGCGTTGACCAACTGCTCCGCGGTGTCCGCCACCAGGTCCGGATCATGGGCCAGCAACCGGCTCATCCAACCTTCGGTGGGGTCGATCTGACCCAGATCGGTGCGATCGGCCAGCAGTTGCGCCAGCGCGGTGCGGGCGTCCACGCCGATCGGGCGCAGCACGTCCACCGCGCCGGTGGGCGTCTGGTAGCGCTGGGTCTGATCGCTGCGATCACCCAGGTCGATCACCCGGGCGGCGGCCCGATACGGACGGAATGCCACCAGCGCCCGGCCCTCGCCGGTGGTGAACTCCACGTGCACCCCCGGACTGTCGCTCCACAGCGCGGCCAACAGGTGTTCCACCAGGGCGCGTCGATGTGCCGGATGGACATCGATGACGGTCAACCGTCCATGCAGGTCATAGGCCGCGGTGGTGTCATCGGGGTACTGATAGGAGATCCGATCGAGCTGCACGGGAGGTCTCCGTCCGTCTGGGTTCGGTGATCGATATCAGCTCGGGGTCTGCGGCGCAATCCCAACCTGCCGGTCCAACCCACCCGCGCCGGCTTGGTCACGAGAGGGTGGAATTGGGTCTGAGTCGAGGTGCCGCTACGCTACCCTTTCGGTCCGGACGTCCTCTCGGGGACCTATCCGACGCCCCCTTAGCTCAGTCGGCAGAGCGTTTCCATGGTAAGGAAAAGGTCGTCAGTTCGATTCTGACAGGGGGCTCGTTGCGATCGGGCGGCGTAGCTCAGTCGGTAAGAGCACTCGGCTCATAATCGAGGGGTCGTCAGTTCGAGTCTGACCGCCGCCACCGCAACACCTTCTCCCACTCCTCCACGTTGCTGACGCCCACCGCCAACCCGCCATCCCCACGAGGACGTTCTGTCGTTCTCACTCACCGGACAGGGGTGACATTGATCCGGGTTCCTGCTCTGCACGCCGCGTCGGCACCGTTGCTGAATCGTCACCTCACTCGCCGTAACCCCGGCGCGCCGGGCCGGGTCTGAACCGGCAATGGCTCAAGAGCTGTCAGCTCTGGTGGAGTTGGCCCGCGAGGGCGACCACCAAGCCTTCGAGGAACTGGTGCGAGCGACGTACATGGATGCGTATTCGTTGGCCTACCGGCTAACCGGTGACGAGGAAGATGCTCGGGACGTGGTCCAGGAGGCGTACCTCCGCGCCTTCCGGGGTCTGAAGCGGTTCCGGGGTGAGGCGCAGTTCACCACCTGGCTGTATCGCATCACCGCCAATTGCGCCTCCTCATCGCTGGGCAAGCGGGCCCGTCACCGCCATGAGGTGCTGGAGGACGACGACGATGTCATCGACGTCAGCGGGCGGCTGGATCCGGCCGAGCAAGCCGAGCGGGGCGTGGTACGGGATCGGGTGAAACAGGCCCTGGCGGAGTTGCCGCCGCGGCTGCGGACCGTGGTGGTCCTACGTGACGTGTACGACCTCTCTCACGAGGCCATCGCGGCGGAGTTGGGGATCTCCGAATCCGCGGCCAAGGTGCGCCTGCACCGGACCCGCCGCAAGCTCCGGGAACGCCTGTACCCGCTGGCAGGCGAGGGTGACGGCCGCAACGATGACACCGGGGAGGTGGGTCGCCGTGCAGTGTGAAGAGCTGGCGGAGGTCTTGTCCGCGGTGGCCGACGGTTCCGAGCGGTTGTCGGAGGGGCAGCGTTGGCATGTGGAGCACTGCTTGCGGTGCCAAGCCGAGGTGGTGCAGTACCGGAAGCTGTTACGGGCCTTGCGGGCCATTCGCACCGAGGTCCTGGAACCAGCTCCCGGCCTGCTCAACGACATCCTGGTGGCCATCGCGCAGTCCGGGGAACGCAACGCCGTTCGCCATCTCCTCAGCGGCCGCAAGGTGGTCTACGTGGGCGGTATCGCGGCGGCCACCGCCGGTGCTGCGGGCGCGGTGGTGCTGGCCACCATGAGCCGGCGATCAAGACTCCGCCTGGCGTCCTGAGGGCAGCGTCGTCATGGATATCCCCGCCCGTGGCCCTCAGGTGGCGGTGCTACGCTGATCGTTCCCCAAGGGCAGTGGCGCAACTGGCAGCGCAACGGTCTCCAAAACCGTAGGTTGGGGGTTCGAGTCCCTCCTGCCCTGCTAATCGATTCACCCAGCTCGAGCCCGGTCCGTTCTGGCCGAATTGGGCGATACCCTGGCGTCACGGCCGGCGCTCGAAGAGGGGCCCGGCCCTACGGCGCGAGCACCGTACGCCAGCTCGAAAGGCCTGTGAGGGTGCCATGGCGATGAACATGAACCGCGAGCAGAAGCGCATGCTTCGGCGCGCCGGCTATCTGGACTCCTCGGGCGAGCCGGTAGCTACCCCCAAGAGTCGGTCGGCCGCGCCGGTGGCGGCTCCCAAGCGAGAGAAGACCTCGCCCCGTCAGTTCGTCCGGGAGGTTCGCGGGGAGCTGCGCAAGGTGGCCTGGCCCAGCCGGGCCGAGGTCATCAACTACTCCATCATCGTGCTGGTGTTCCTGGTGTTCATGACCGCCCTGGTAGCAGCGGCGGACTGGGGTTTCGCCAGGGCCGTGTTCTGGCTGTTCGACATCAACTGACCCGCTCTGCTCGCCCGACCCATCAGCAAGGAATGACCCACGTGGACCATGACGAGGCCCTCGCCGAGGCCCAGGTAGACGGACCCGACGCCCCCGAAGCCCATGACCTCCCGCCCGAGGATGCGGCGCCCGAGCCCGAGTTCGACATCGACGCGGCCGACATCGACGCGGCCGACATCGACGCGGCCGACGTTGACGCCCTCGACGTGGACGCGCTCGACGTGGACGCGCTCGAAAGCGTCGCGGCCGATCCGATCGAGGTGGTCGACGCCGAGCAGTTGCTCGAGGATGAGGCCAACGAAGAGCCTCCCGAGATCAGCCCCTTCGATCGTCCCGGCAAGTGGTACGTGGTGCACACCCAGTCCGGCTACGAGAACAAGGTCCGCCAGAACGTGGAGGCCCGTACCCTGTCCATGAACATGGAGGGTCGCATCCACGAGGTGGTCATCCCCACCGAGGACGTTGTCGAGTTCAAGAACGGCCGGAAGACCGTGGTCCAACGCAAGGTCTTCCCCGGCTACCTGTTGATCCGGTGCACCCTCGACGACGACTCCTGGTACGTGATTCGCAACACGCCCGGGGTCACCGGTTTCGTGGGTGCCGCCAACAAGCCCTCGTCGTTGCGCCGCCACGAGGTGGAGCAGTTCCTGCAGGTCAAGGCCGTTGGTGAGGCGCCCGCTAAGAAGGGACGACCCAAGCTCGAATACGAGATGAGTGAGACCGTTCGGGTCAAGGAAGGCCCCTTCGCCGATTTCTCCGGCCAGATCGTGGAGATCAACGAGGATCAGCTCAAAGTCAAGGTGCTGGTCAACATCTTCGGCCGGGAAACCCCTGTCGAGCTGGAGTTCAGCCAGATCGCCCGGCTGTGATTACCCGGCTGTGATCGCCGGCTGGTGCCGGTTCTGGTCCCCCGACTGGCGCCGGCGCTGATCTCAGGCCAAACTGTTCCGCCCCCAACGTGACGAGGTAGCTACCACCCATGGCCAAGAAGCAAGTCGTGGCCGTCGTGAGGATCCAGATCGCCGCTGGCAAGGCCACCCCGGCCCCGCCGGTGGGTACCGCGTTGGGTCCCCATGGCATCGCCATCATGGATTTTTGCAAGCAGTACAACGCCGCCACCGAGGCTCAGACCGGCACCATCATTCCGGTTGAGGTCACGGTGTTCCAGGACCGCACGTTCACCTTTGTCACCAAGACCCCGCCCACGCCGGTGCTGCTGCGCCAGGCCGCCGGGGTGGACAAGGGTGCGGCCAAGGTCGGCAAGGAAATCGTTGGTTCCATTACCGACGCCCAGCTCACCGAAATCGCACAGCTGAAGCTCAACGACCTCAACGCCTATGACATGGAAGCGGCCAAGGCCCAGGTGGCCGGCACCGCCCGCTCCATGGGCCTCAAAGTCGAGGGCTGACCGTCCGGGTTGCCGGAGAGCACCTCGCTCCGGAGCACGGCCCACCCCACACCTGTCAACACGAGGGAGCCGGAAACGGCGAAAGGAAGACGCTCATGGGCAAGGGCAAGCGCTACGACGACGCCGCCAAGCGGTTCGATCGGGATCACCACCACAGCCCCCCCGAAAGCATTGAGGTCATCAAAAGCCTGGCCACGGACAAGTTCGACGAGACCGTCGAGGTTGCGTTCCGGCTAGGGGTGGATCCTCGCAAGGCCGATCAGATCGTGCGGGGCACGGTGGCGTTGCCCTCCGGTACCGGTCGTGACGTACGCATCGCCGTGTTCGCCACGGGTGAGGCCGCCAGCGCGGCCCGCGACGCCGGCGCCAATCACGTGGGCGCCGAGGACCTGGTGGCGCAGATCGAGGGCGGCATGTTGGACTTCGACGTGGCCATCGCCACCCCGGATCTGATGCCCATGGTGGGCAAGCTGGGTCGGGTGTTGGGACCGCGTGGTCTGATGCCCAACCCCAAGACCGGCACCGTGACCGCGGATACTGCTAAGGCGGTCAGCGAGTTCAAAGGCGGCCGGGTGGAATACCGCACCGACCGTTACGGCAACGTGCATGTCCCTATTGGCAAGGTCAGCTTTGACTCTGAGGCCCTGCTGGGGAACTTCGCCGCCGTGATGGAGGAGTTGACCCGGGCCAAGCCGGCCTCCTCCAAGGGCCGGTACATGCAAAAGGTTGTGATGTCCTCCACCCACGGTCCGGGCATCAAGGTTGATCCCGGCAAGGGCGGCCCCGAGCGCTGAGCGTCACCCCTACTTCATCCGCAAACGTCTCGCCCGAGACTCCGGTGCCCCCAGGGGCTCAATGTGCGCCTAGCGCCCGCCGGACGAGGTGGACCGCCGCAGCTTCCCGTATTCGGTGAAGACGTGGGCGTCCCCCATTTGGGCGGGCCCACGTCTTCGCTGGTTTTCCGGCACATTTTCATCCCAGAAACAGCTCACACGAACGGAGGAGCATGGACAATCCGAGACCCGAAAAGGTCGCGGTGGTCGACGAGGTGCAGGCACGGTTGGCATCGTCCGATGCGGCCATCATCACCGAGTACCGAGGCATGACGGTGGCGCAGATGAGCGCCTTGCGCCGTCAACTGCGTCCCGCAGGCGGCGAGTACAAGGTGTACAAGAACACCCTGGTTCGCATCGCCGCCAACAACCTGTCCCTGGACCTCGACGCGCTCTTGGTGGGTCCCACCGCCATCGCCTTCATTGGCGCCAAGGCCGACGGCAGCTCCGGTGACATCGCCGGGGTGGCCAAAGCCATTCGGGGCTTCGCCCGGGACGTTCCGGCGCTGGTGGTGAAAGGCGGCCTCCTCGGCACCCAAACCATCGACGCCGATGACGCCCGCAATCTGGCTGATCTGCCCTCGCGGGAGCAGGTCCTGTCCCAGATCGCCGGGCTCTTTGAGGCGCCGCTGTCGCAGATGGCCAGCCTGCTCGAAGCGCCGGTCCGCGACGTCGTCTACGCCGTACAGGCGTTGATCGACAAGCAGGGCGGGGCCCCCGCTGATCAGGACGGGGATGTCGCTGCCTGATCAGGTGACGGCCTCCGACCATCGAACATCACGAACATCCGAGTTGGCACGAAGCACAGGCAAGTAGGAGAAGGAACAACATGGCAATCACCGCAGAAGAGATCCTCGACGCAATCGGCTCCATGACCGTGCTCGAGCTGGTGGACCTCAAGAAGAGGTTCGAAGAGAAGTTCGAGGTCACCGCGGCCGCCCCCATGGCCATGGCCGTCATGGCCGGTGGCGGCGGGGACGCCCCCGCTGAGGTGGAGGAGCAGACCGAGTTCGATGTCGTGCTCAAGGAAGCCGGCGGGCAGAAGATCCAGGTCATCAAGGAGGTGCGCTCCCTAACCAGCCTGGGTCTCAAGGAGGCCAAGGACCTGGTGGACAGCGCCCCCAAGGCCGTGCTGGAAAAGGTCTCCAAGGACGAGGCCAACAAGGCCAAGGAAGCCCTCGAAGGCGCCGGCGCCACGGTCGAGATCAAGTAGGTACCGTTCCGGCCCCTCTCGGGGGACTGGACAGACCGGGCCGTCCTGCCGTTGTGGCGGGGCGGCCCGTCCTCGTTTTCAGATCAGGCTTCCGCCGCGCAGGTCCGGCGGGCCGGGTCCTTCGCCCAGCCGGTGTCCGGCACCGGCACGCAGCCCCGCCACCACCAGATCAATGGCCCTGCCCACCGCATGCACCAGCGGGACCTGTGTCCCCAGCCCGAACGTGATCGCCGCTGACAGCACATCCCCGCTGCCGGCCACGTTGTTCGTGGCCACCCGGGGATGGGTCAGCGCCCGCCGCGCCGAGCCCTCGATCAGCTCGTCGACCATGTCGCTATCCATGCCGCTGTCCACGTCGCCGTCCACGTCCACGTCCACGTCCACGTCGCGGTCGCGGTCGCGCTCACCGGTCGGCGGGTCGCGGAGCCGATCTCCAGATGATCCGGCCCGACGCCCGCCGGTGATGAGCACCGGGCAGGGTCCACCATCGAGCAACCCCAGCAGCGCCGCTTCGGGCCTATTGGGGGTGACCAGCGCTGCTCGGGGCAGGAGCAGGTCCCGGTAGGCACGGACCACCGCTTCGCTGAACAACGGCCGGCTGTGACGGTCCACCAGCACCGGGTCCACCACCAGGTTGGGCAACCGGCCGGCCGCCGCCAGCGCTGCCACCACCTCCACCACCTCCACCCGGCCCAGCATGCCGGTCTTGACGCCCACCACCGGGAAGTCCACCAGCACGGCCTCGATCTGTGCGGCCACCAGGTCCTGGTCCAGTGGCGCGGCCGCGCTGATGGTCCGGGAGTTCTGGGCGGTGATCACGGTGAAAGCGCAGGTCCCATGGGCGCCCAGATGCGTCCAGACCCGCAGGTCAGCCAGGACCCCGTAACAACCGCCGGAGTCCGCACCGCCGATGCTCAGCAAGACCGGGGGCGGCGTCGAACTCATGGCCGGGTCACGGGGGTTCGCCGGCAGCGGGGCCTCACCCGAGCGGTGCCAGGCCCGGCGGCAACGGCTCGGCGTGCACGATTGTCAGGAACCGGGTGGCCCGGGTCAATGCCACGTACAGGCCCCGCAACCCGGCCTGTGTTTCGATCTCGGAGGCGTTGGCTGCGGCCACCTCGGCCGGTTCCACCAACACCACCGCATCGAACTCCAGCCCTTTGGCCTCCACGGCGCTGAACACCCCGACCCGGGCGCTCAACACGTCACCGTGATCGTGTTCGCCGGCCTCGAGCAACTCCGGCTGTAGGGCCCCGCGGATCGGCGCCACCAGCCGTCGTGGCGCGATGACCGCGATCTTGCCCTCGCCCAGCTCGCGGCCCATTCGGGTCACGAGGGTGATGGTGTCCGCCACCAGCTGTTGGGCGGTGCTGGTGACCAGGCGCGGGTCGGTTCCGGAGCGGCGAACCGAACGCGGTGGTTCCACACCCGGATCGGTGACCGCCAGAACCCGGGCCGCCAGGTCCATGATCTCTGCCGGGGTTCGGTAGTTGACGGTCAACTCGGCGGTGCGGGGCTCGCGCCGTACCGGCAGCTCCGATAGCGCCTGGTCCCAGGCACGGATGGACCCGGGACGGCTGGCCTGACCGAGATCGCCCACGATGGTCATGGACCCGATGGTGCAACGGCGCGCCACCATCCGCCATTGCATGGGGGAGAGGTCCTGCGCCTCGTCCACGATGACGTGGCCGTAGACCGCGGGGGTGCCGTCGTCCTCGTCCTCCTGGTTGGCCACGGCTTCCCGGGTGGCCAGCCGGTCGATCAGCTGGCGACGCATGGTGTGGTCCAGCTCGCCGGTCTGCAACGCGATGTCCCCGACGGTGTCCTCCATGGCCCAGCGCAGGTCCTCCCGCAGCGGCCCCCGGCGCCGGCGCGAGCTGGGCAACGGGCCCAACAGCACCGCCGCCTCGTCCAGCAGGGCCAGGTCGGCGCTGGTCCAGCGGGCAGCGCTGAGCGGCCGGGCGCGTGGCCGGGCCAGCAGCTCCCGTTCGTTCTCCGTGAGCACGCCGGCAGTGGCCAGCCGCAACAAACCGGGCGAGCCGAACAGGTCGTTGAGGAGATCTTCCGGGGTCAGCACCGGCCACATGCGCTCCAGCGCCGCCCGGACCTCCGGCACCTGGCCGATGGTTTCGAGGAAGTTCCGCTCAGCGCGTTCCATGGCCGCCGCCGCGGATTCGGCCCCATCGAGCAGGTCCTCGGGGTCCACGATGCCAGCACCGGCGCCGGCGCCACCGGTGAGCCCGGCCAGACGTTGCTCGATCAGGCGCCGTTGCTGTCGCCACAAGGCCCGGCGCAACCGGTTGGCGAAGGTCCTGCGGTGGGCGTTGTGGGTCCCGGAGCGGCTGGCCACCCCTTCCACCAGGCGGGCCAGCTCGGCGCGCGGCAGGCGGAGGTTTCGCGCCCCGTAGGGCACCACCAGCTCGCCCGGGAGCGGACGCTGCCGGGTCCTGACCGCTTTGGCGATGACCCCGACCATGCGGCGTTCGCCCTTGAGCCGCTCCGCTGCCGGTGACTCCGGGGCCACGGATCGGACCCGATCAGCCACCCCATCGATGGTCAGCAGCTCCACGCCGCTCTCACCGAGGGAGGGAAGGACCTGCTCGATATAGCGCAGGAACGTCCGGTTGGGGCCGATGACCAGGACCCCGGCGTCTTCAAGGCGTTGACGGTTGGTGTAGAGCAGGTAGGCCGCCCGGTGCAGCGCCACCGCGGTCTTGCCGGTGCCGGGTCCGCCCTGCACGATCAAGATGCCGGGGATAGGGGCCCGGATGATGACGTCCTGCTCGGCCTGGATGGTGGCCACGATGTCACCCATGCGACCGGACCGGGAACGCTCCAACGCCGCCAGCAGCGCCCCTTCGCCCACCACGGACAAGCTGCCGTCGGCGGCCCGGCCCAGGTCGAACACCTCGTCGTCCACGCCCACCACCCGACGGCCGCGGGTGAGGAGGTGGCGGCGGCGGATCAGACCCATTGGATCAAGCCCGGTGGCCCGGTAGAACGGTTCCGCGGCCGGCGCCCGCCAGTCCACTACCAACGGATCGCCTGCGTCATCGAGCACCGAAAGCCGGCCCACCTGGTACGTCTCACCGTCTTGCAGGTTGAGCCGCCCGAAACACAGCGACGCCCCTCCCAGCTCCAGATGATGCAGCCGCTGATCGGTGAGCGCCAGCAGGCTCTCCCACTCCACCCGGGCCTGACCGGTGGTGGAACGGCTCAGATCGTGATGGTGACGAACCACGTCAATGGCGGACTGACGCATGGAGATGAGCTGGTGGTAGGCCCGGTCCACGGCTTGCTGCTCGATGGCAATCTCCGCCTCGATGCCACCCACGGCACAGGGCTCGAGCGGTGGTCGATGGCTCTGAGCAGCGAGGGAAGGCCCCTCGGCCACCGGCGCAGCGTCCCTCGGATGCTCGTTCAAGGCATACCAGCCTACGTCTTGGTGGGCGCTCAGCGGGGGCGAAGATGCCCCCAGCTGGTGCCGTGGCTCTGAGTTGGGTGACGAATGGCGCACCGGGTGATGCCCCGCGGCCCCGCCAAAGTTGATCGGCGCGGGCGGGCGCGGCGTTGAGCGTCAACCGTCTCAGCGTCGCCGCAGGAGAGCCTTGACGAGGGCGGGACCTCGCCATACAGTCAGCGCCACCAGGCCACTTTCTGCGGTGAATGCGCCTCACCCGGCGAGGGGTAGGCACGAGCGGAAAAGGTTTGGGGCAACCAGCGTCAACAAGCCGGTTGCCCCAAGGCCCCCTGCACCGCTATGCTGTCGAGTTGCCGTGCACGCGCCCTTGTTTTGCCGTCGTCAGCGAATCCGCTTCGACGCGCCTCGCCACACCTGTTGGACCGTCAGCGCCCAGCAGCGTCGTAATCGATGCTCCGACAAGCACTCGGCGAGCGTTTCTGCAACGCCCGGGGTGGTCCACGGTGCCCGTCCGTATGGCTATCGGTCTTCGAACCGCCCTCCCCTCCAGGAGCGCGTTTCGGTCTGGTGGTCATGCGTCCTCCACGAATGCCAGAGGAGCCGTCCTTGTCCTCGAATTCCGTCCTTCGGGACCGCTACTCCTTCGCCAACCTCGATGACGTTCTCGAGCTGCCCGATCTGATCGCCATCCAGCGCGAGAGTTTCGAGTGGTTCCTGCATCGGGGCTTGGCCGAGGCTTTTTCGGACATCAGTCCGATCAAGGACTTCACCGAGCAATTGCAGCTCGAGCTGGAGTTCGACCCTGACGACGAGGATCTGCGGCCTCCGCCCAAATTCTCCGTCGAGGAGTGCAAAGAGAAGGACATGACCTTCTCCGCGCCCATCTTCGTGCGGGCCCGCTTTATGAACGCGGGCACCGGGGAGATCAAGGAGCAGACGGTCTTCATGGGGGACTTCCCGATGATGACCGAGAAGGGCACGTTCATCATCAACGGCACCGAGCGGGTGGTGGTCTCCCAGCTCGTTCGTAGCCCGGGCGTCATTTTCCAGCCCGGTGAGCGGTTCCGGTTGCGGAACCTGCAGAAGCACCAGCTGGTCACCGGCACCATCCACCCCTACCGCGGGGAGTGGATCGAGTTCGACGTCGAACAGAAGCCCGGCAAGGATGTCACCGCCGGCACCCGGGTGGCCCGCAAGCGTCGCCTGTCCATCTTCCTGCTGCTGCGGGCCCTGGGTTACGACGAGGAGAACGCCCCCGGCTTCCTCGACGCTTTCGCCCGCTACTTCGACGTCCTCGAAGGCCAGTGGGAGAAGGACCGCAACCTCGTCACCACCCAGGACGAGGCCCTGGTGGAGATCTACAAGCGGGCCCGCCCCGGTGAGCCGCCGGCAGTGGAATCGGCCAAGGCCTACTTCCGCAACGCTTTCTTCGAGTCCCGCCGCTATGACCTGTCACGGGTCGGGCGCTACAAGCTCAACCGCAAGCTGGGCGCGGAGCTGGACAAGCTGGAGGCCACCTTCGGCCTGGAGCTGGACCGGCCCGAACCGGGTCAGTCAGTGCTGTCGCGCTGCGAGATCCTGGCCACCGTCAGCTACCTGTTGCACCTGGTCAAGCCGGAACCGGGTTACCGCTTGGATGACCAGGATCACTTCGCCAACCGGCGTATCCGCTCCGTCGGTGAGCTGATCCAGAACCAGGTCCGCATCGGGTTGTCCCGTATGGAGCGGGTGGTGCGTGAGCGCATGACCACCCAGGACGTGGAGGCCATCACCCCCCAGACGCTGATCAACATCCGTCCGGTGGTCGCCGCCATCAAGGAGTTCTTCGGAACGTCCCAGCTCAGCCAGTTCATGGACCAGGTCAATCCGCTGTCGGGTCTGACCCACCGTCGCCGCCTCTCCGCGCTGGGCCCCGGCGGTTTGAGCCGGGAGCGGGCCGGATTCGAGGTCCGGGACGTCCACTTCAGCCATTACGGCCGCATGTGCCCCATCGAAACCCCCGAGGGACCCAACATCGGGCTGATCGGGGCGCTGGCGTCCTACGGGCGGGTCAACGCCTTCGGGTTCATCGAGTCCCCCTACCGCAAGGTGGTGGAGGGTCGGGTCACCAAGGAGATCACCTACCTCGCCGCTGACGAGGAGGAGGACTACGTGGTGGCGCAGGCCAACGTACCGCTCAACGAGGACGGCACGTTCTTCGCTGAGCGGGTGCTGGCCCGCCGTTCACCCCAGGCCGCCTCGCTGTCGGACCTGAAGTTGCAGCTCGAACGGGACGTGTTCTTCGGTGCCACCACCGAGATCTCCTCGGTGCCACCCATCGAGGTCCAGATGATGGACGTCTCGCCCAAACAGATCATCTCCGTGGCCACCGCGCTGATCCCGTTCTTGGAGCACGACGACGCCAACCGGGCCCTCATGGGGGCCAACATGCAGCGCCAGGCGGTGCCGTTGGTGCGAGCCGAGGCCCCCTACATCG
>JBJXFH010000208.1:0-19144 GCA_046155365.1 Acidimicrobiales bacterium
TCCCGGCCAACACGCCGGGGAGATAGCGCTCCAACTGCTCCTTGGAGCCGGAGTTGACCAGGTGCGGGCCGGACATGTCGGTGTGGACCAACACGGTGGCCTCGAAACCGGCGTAGGTGGAAGACCCTACCGCTTCGGAAAACACCGCCGAAGCGATCATGCCCAGGCCCAGGCCGCCGTGCTCTTCCGGCACCCTCAGCCCGAACATGCCCAGCTCACCCATTTTGGCCAGCACGTTGCGGGGGACCTGTCCGGCTTCTTCCCAGGCGTCGCCGTGAGGGGTCACCTCTTTGGCGACGAAGTCCGAGGTCTGATCGAAGATGGCCTGCAGCTCGTCGGTCATATAGGCGTTCATGTGGACATTCGTTGACGCGCTGCGCTGGCTCATAGGTGGTTCCCGGTTCGCTGGCCGTTCGGTGTGGGCACTACGCAAGCTACCAAAGCCCCTTCCCCAACCCTCCCACGCTCAGGTGGGACCGATGGGCTCCACCACTACCAGCGGGATCACCCGGTCGGTCATCTCCAGGTAGCCACCGAATCGGGGCATGACCGCGATGCGCGCGTTGAACAGCCGGGTCCGTTCCGGTTCGGTGGCGATGCGGGCCCGGGCCGCAAAACGCTGGGCGCCCACCTCCACTGTGACGGCGGGGTTGGCCACCAGATTGTGGAACCAGGCCGGGTGGGAATCGGAACCGGCCTTGGAGGCGATGAGCACCCACCCGTCCCGCTCGCCGCTGCCGGCCTGCTCGGGGCGCACGTCGGGGTCCCCGCTCACGGTGGTGAAGGTGACGGGTGAGGTCCGGGGCTGTCCGCTGCGGGCGCCCACCGTGGTCAACAGCACCATGGGGTTGCCCTTGAACGCGCCACCGCATTGTCCGGCGTTGGCCCGGAACTCCTCGATCACCCGTTGGTTGAGGGCCAACCATTCCTCGTCGGTGCGCGTGGCCATGAGGTCTCCTTGAGGCGTCGGGGCGATCGGGCCGGATTCGAGGCTTCCGATGGTGCCGGCAGAGGCTAGCTAGAGGAGGTTAGAGGCTCTAACACTGCGCCGGGGGCAAGGGCGACGGCGGCGCTGACCGACACCGGCGCCGTATCGCGGAACGTGAAAGACTGCTCCCGGTGAGCCGCTGGTTGGACCGATCCGACGTGCCCCGGGGTGCCGAATACGATCAACGCTGGACCCAGATGGCGGCGGCGGGCCAGCACGTGCACGGTGAGGCCGATCTGGTAACCGCCTACGGGGAACGTTTGGTTTCCGTGGTGGCACCGAGCGGGCGGCCGGTTGCGGTGCTGGACGCGGGCTGCGGTACCGGACGGGTGAGCATTGAACTATCCCGTCGGGGTTTCGCCGTTACCGGCGTGGACATCGATCCCGCCATGCTGGCGCAGGCCCGGGCCAAAGACCCCGACGGCCACTGGGAGTTGGCGGATCTGGCCACGTTGGACCTGCAGGAATCAACTGTGGATCCCAGCGCGCCGAGTCGACGGCTCTTCGAGGTGATCTGCCTCCCGGGCAACGTGATGATCTTCTTGGCGCCGGGCAGCGAGCCGGTGGTACTGCAACGGTTGGCGGCGCACCTGGCGGCCGGTGGGGTGCTGATCGCCGGGTTCCAGCTGGGCCCCACCCGTTTGTCCCTGGCGCGTTACGACGAATTGGCGGCGGCGGCGGGGCTGGTCTTCGAGGATCGTTTCGCCACCTGGGACCGTCAACCGTTCCAGCCCGGCGGAGACTACGCGGTGTCGGTGCATCGGGCGCCGGACCGGTCCTGATCAGCGTGGTTCAACATCAGCGAGGTTCCCATGTGCCGCAACATCACCGAGCTTCGGGGGCTGCAGCCACCCGCCACCGTGGCGGAGATTGACGCCGCCGCCCTGCAGTACATCCGCAAGGTCACCGGGCTACGCAACCCACCGGCGGCGGTAGTGGCGGATTATGACCGGGCGGTTGCAGCCGTGGCCGAGGCCACCGCCGCGCTGCTGGGATCGTTGCCGGCCCGCCGCCAGCCGCCGGTCACGGTGCCGCCACTTCGGCGGGGCCACACCACCGTTTGAGCGGGCATCGGTGTTGACCCGGTTCAGCAGGGCTCAGCAAGTAGAACAACGTCATGAGCATGCTTGTCCCGGGGCTGACCCTGTCCTGCGCCTTCCCGCCGGTTCCTCAAACCCCGGCGCATGTCGAGTTGGCGGAGTCATTGGGGTTCCACACGGCTTGGATCTATGACACCCCGGCGTTGCAGTTGGACTGCTGGATGACCCTGGCCCTGGCGGCGGCGCGCACCACCCGCATCCGGCTGGGACCGGGGGTGGCCATTCCCAGCTTGCGACATCCCATGGTCACCGCGTCCGCCATTGCCCATCTGGTGGAGTTGGCGGGAGCGGAACGGGTGGTGATGGGCGTGGGTACCGGGTTCACCGGTCGCCGGGCGATGGGCCGCAAGCCGTTGCGCTGGTCGGACATGCCCGGCCACATCGACGTGGTCCAAGCGCTGCTGCGGGGCGAGACCGTGACGGTGGAGGGCCAAGCGGTTCAGATGCTGCACTGGCCGGGGCAGGCGCCGGCCCGTCCCATTGAGGTGCCGTGGGTGGTGGCGGTGAACGGTCCCCGGGGCCTGGACACCGCCCGGCGGTTGGCGTGCGGGGTGTTCACCTCCCGTCCCCGCCCGGGTGCGGACTACCACGGGTTGGCGTCCGTCACCCTGCTGGGTTTCGGCACCGTCTTGGAGCCGGGCGAGTCACTGGACAGCCCACGGGTACTCGCGGCGGCGGGTCCCGGGGCGTCGGTGGCCTACCACGCCTTTCTCGAGCAGGGGGATGAGCGACTGTCCTGGCTGCCGAACTCGGATCGATTTGTGGAATTGGCCGGCGAGGTGCCAGAGGCCGAGCGGCACTTGGCCATTCACCGGGGTCACCTCACTGAGCTGAACGACATCGACCGTCAGGTGTTGGTGGGGGAGTCCCTGCGCATCTTGCCGCTGGTGGCCACCGCCGCCGAGTTACCCGAGCGGATCGGGGAACTGGCGGCGGCCGGCATCACCGAGATCGCCTTTCAACCGATGGGCGACATTGAACGGGAACTGCGGGCCTTTGCCGCTGCGGCCGGGTTGACCAAGCAGGCCTGACCGGCACGGCCGACGAACGCCACAGCCGGGTGGGTCAGCCCAGCCGCTGATAGTGGAACGGTGCTCGACCACGGGCCGAATGACCGATGACCGGACCCAGGTTTTGGACCTCCCCGGCGTCGGTCAGGGCATCGATGGCCTTCTTGATGGTGGCTGCGCTGCCACCCACCCCTCGTTGTACATCAGATGAGGTGAACGGGCCGTCGCTGGCCAGCACCCAGGCCTGGATGGCACCGATGTTGGTGGATTTGGCCCGACCGACGCGGGTGGTGCCGGCCTTGCGGGTGGACTTGGAGCGACGCCCGCCGCCGAAACCGGCCCGGGTGAGCACATCTCCGGGCACACCCATCGATCGAAAGGCACTGACGGGAATGCCCTCGCTATCGGCCCAGGCTTTGGCTTCGCGGATGAAGGCCGCCTCGTACTCGCTGCCGTCTTGGGTGCTGGCGCGTTCGAGGGCGGCTATGGCCTTGAGTTTGTCTACCGGATCGGTGGCCTTATCCACGGCGTCCTCGAGGGTTCGCACCGAGGTGGCGTCCACGAGCGACGAAGGGTCGGCCAAGTACTGCAAATACATTCTGACAGCGGCTTCACGGGTCACGGTCGCACACAATACGTCAAGGAAGAACTGCTCGCACAAGTCCCGTGAGGGCGGAGCGTGAAACCGCGATGTTTGACAAATCGTGGTAGCACGGCTGAGCGGCGGGATTCATTATCATCTAGGCCGGGATTCGTTGAAATCGATCTCGGCGGCCGAGACCTGTCGGCCGCTGCGGGAAGGACGGTAGCAGCCCGATGAGCGCTCCCACAGTGCCAATGTTGATGTCGGAGCGCACCTTGAGCGGCAAACGGGTGATCCTCACCGGCGCCGCGGGCGGCATCGGCCGGGTGATCGCGCAGCACCTTTCCGCCGGCGGGGTCCGTCTGGCGTTACTCGACCGTCAGCCCGACGCGCTGGACGACGTGGTCCGAAGCCTTGCTGGTGACGGTCACTCCGCGCACCCCGTCGATTTGGCGGACCCCGACCGCACCCGAGCAGCCGCGGCCGCCGCCATTGGCGCCCTGGGTGGTGTGGACGGCTTGGTGAACAACGCCGGCGTGTTCGAAAAGGTGCCATTGGCGGACATCACGGTGGCTGCGTGGGACACCATGATCGCCGTGAACACCCGAGGTCCACTGGTGTTGATGCAGTCCGCTCTGGCTGCATTATCACAGAGCGGTGACGGGCGCATCGTGAACATTGCCAGCATGGGGGCCCGTTTGGCGGCGCCACTGGAGGGGCATTACGCCGCGTCCAAAGCGGCCCTGTTGGCGTTGACCCGGGCCGCGGCGCTGGAGTGGGGACCACGAGGCATCACCGTCAACGCCATCAGCCCCGGGTACGTGTTGACCGAGCTTGGTGCGGCCACTCGCAGCGCCGCCGACATTGACAGCTGGACCCGTCGCTCACCGTTGGGCCGATTGGCCGAGCCGCTGGATGTGGCGGGGACGGTGGCGTTTCTGCTGGGCCCCCACGGTGCGTATCTCACCGGTCAAGCGCTCGACGTCAACGGTGGGATGACCATGTGGTGATTGGTGGGTGCTGAGTGGTGAGCGCTGGGTGGTGAGCGATGGGTGGTGAGCGATGGGTGGTGAGCGCTGGGTGGCGGGGACCGCCTCAGTCCGTCGGGCCGTCGAGGCGGTGCAGCAGTCGGCTCCGCCAGAGGTCCCCCGCCGGTCGACCGTCAACTGCGGACAAATCCCGTAGCACCGACACGGCGTGGGCGGAGATGAAGAACATCGTTGCCAACCAGCGCTCCGCACCGAGACTGTCATCGGTCCGAACGGACAAGGCATGGGACCGGGCGGCGGCGTACAGCGGCTCTGCCTGTTGATCGTCGTTACCGGCAACTTCAAGCGCGGTGGTGATCATTGCTGCCGCCAGTTCCCGGGCCCAGGCGATGTCCTCGGCGCTGAGCTCGGCCCCTGGGGTGGGCATCGGCGGCGTGGGGGGCGTTGGCGTGGTTCCCATGGATCGATAGTGGACAGATTGTGCCGTCTCACCAGCGGGAAATTGCTCCCACCTGATTTTCCCTCGATTTGATGATTAGACCATGTTACGATCGGGTAACGGACGCGGGCACCTAGGGGGCTTACAGGCCCATGAGGAGGAGCGCCATGGCGAACACCGATCTGTCCGATGTGCAAGGCCTTTCTGGTCACCACGTACTTGATAACAGTGGTCAGAAAGTTGGCAAGGTTGCTGATGTGCTCTTCGATGAGGCCAGCGGTGAACCCCGCTGGGTTCTGGTCGACATGGGACGCATCATGCACCACAAAACGGCCGTTCCGCTGGAGGAGGCCTACTTATCCGATGCCGGAGACCTGGTCATCTCCTTCCCCAAGGATGATGTCAAGCAGGCACCCCACATTGACGCGAACACCGTTCTGAGTCATGTGGAAGAGCGACATCTGATGGAGCACTACCGGTTGCATCACAACTGACGGGCTTGCTCCCATGAAAGTGAAACAGCGTTCGCTGGCGGGCTCCGTGCTCGCCGGCGTACGCCGCTTTACTTCAGCGCACCTGCAGCACCATTTCGATCTCGACGGCGAAGTTCAACGGCAGCGAAGAGACCCCCACTGCGGATCGGACGTGGCGGCCCGCCTCGCCGAACACGTCCACCAAAAGATCCGAGCAACCGTTGAGCACCGCGGGGTGTTCGGTGAAGGTGGGGGGACAGTTCACCATGCCGAAAACCTTCACCACCCTCGCCACACGATCCAGCGAGCCCAGTTCCGCGTGCACCGTGGCCAACAGGTTGATGGCGGTGAGACGAGCCGCGGCCTGCCCGGCGGCCACATCAAGATCAATGCCCACCTTGCCGGTTGTGATCGATCCGTCCGCCGCCACCGGCCCGTGACCTGAGGTGAACAGCAAATCACCCGCCCGAACCGCGGTGACGTAACTGGCCAGCGGGCGCGGCGGGGTGGGAAGGCTGATGCCCAGGGCGACAAGGCGTTCGCTGGCGTTGGTGGCGGCTGGATCCATGACCGACGAACCTAGCTATCCCGCTTGACGGTCACTGTTGAGCAGATCGTGGTCGGCCGCAGCTTGAAAGGTTCGCTGCACGGTGGCACTGAACATGTTCGTGCCCCGTTCGTCGGTGGGATCGATGCGGGAGAGGTTGTTGGCGTACAGCGCCATCCACCACCAGAGGTGACTGCGGAACGCGGCCCGAACCTGATCCACGGAGCGGCCCACGGCCTCCGCGTACAACTCGATGAGGCCGTCCTCCCATCGTCGGCGGTCCTCCAACCTGAGGCTGGTCACCAGAAAACTGGCCAGGTCCATCTCGCCGGCACCCATGAGCGTGGTCTGCCAGTCCAATACCGTGACGGTCAGACCGGCGCCCTCGGAACGAACGATCAGGTTGTCCAAGCGGTAGTCGGCGTGGACCACGGTGAGCGGGTGGCGGGCCTGCTCGTTGGTCCACGCGGCCAGGCCGGGGGCGAACCGGCGCAGGGCATCGGCACCGCCGGGTGGTAACAGATCACCGAATCGCTCGGCAAAGGGTTCAACGGCCACCTGCACGTTGTGTTGCAGCGCATCGAGGGGGCCGCGATCGAAACCGGGTAGCCACGGTGCGGGACGTTGGCCATGGCATTGCCGGTGCAATCGGGCGACTTCGATGAGCGCCGCCGCCGCCTGATCGAACGACGCACCCTCGGCCTGCGTTGGTGCCTGGGTATCGCCCACGTCTTCGAGCAGCAGCAACCATTGTTGGGTGTCGCGGTCGCCTTCGTTGGCGTAACAGCGGGGCACGTGAACGTCAAGGGCAGACGCCAGCTCGGCGAAGAAACGGCTTTCCCGGGCCCAAACATCGAGCATGGCGCCCACCTGCCGCCCGCCCGGATCCTGCGTTGGCGCCTTGGCCACCAGGCTCGCGGGCGGAGTGGTCCCCGACGGTGCGTGCCGGTTGGATTCGGTTGTGGCGTAGGTGAGCTCCAACCGGCGAAGTTGGCCCAAGAACCCGCTTGATTCGCCGATCGGAGTGGCTCGGACCGCAACCACCTCGGCGTCGAAGTCGGGATCGTGACGGCGGAACAGGGCGTTGAGCACGCCTACGTTGAGCTCGTCCAGGCGAGGTGGTAGTGGCGGGCGCGGTGATTCGGGCACCCTGCCATCCTTCCAGCCGCCGGCCCCCCTGCGTCTCGCTCACCGTGGGGCTGCGTCGGGCCGTGGGGCACGGGGCCCTAACCTGAGGTGATGGGAACCGCACGGCTGGTAGTTGCCGCACTGCTCGGCGCTGGAGTGGTTGGTGGTTGCGGCTTCCTCGGTGCGGAACGTTCGGTCGAAACGGTGGGGCAGGAACCCGTCACCGTGACCGACGCCAGTGGGGCTGCGGCACCCTCGACCAATGCCCCGGAGGCCACCACGGCACTGAACCCGTCTGGCTCCACCGACACGTCCGGGACCCAACGGCCCGTCGTGGTCAACGTGCCGGCGGTGGACGTGGTGGATGTGGCCACCGGCGCCACGCAGACGCTGGCATCGCTGATCGCCACCGACCGGCCCACGTTGTTGTGGATGTGGGCGCCCTATTGATCAACCTGTCGTCGGGAAGCTCCCGAGGTCGAGCAGTTCGCTCGGCAACACGCAGCACAGGTCAAGGTGGTCGGGTTGGGCACACAGGATGACCTCGACGCGGCCCGGGAGTTCCTGGAGGACACCGGCGTGGATCATCAGTTGGTGTGGGACGAAAGCGGCCGATCCTGGCGGCACTTCGAGATCGCCATTCAGCCGGCGGCGGTGCTGGTGGCCCCCGATGGGGAGGTCATCGCCCGTTACACCGGCGGTCTGCACCTCGAGGAGATCGCCCAGCAGCTGGAGGGCTAGGTTCAGTCGGGTTTGTCGGGCGGGGTGGTCAAATCGACGTCGAATCGGTCCGAGAGCCAGGGGATGAGCCGGGTGCGGAGATCCTCCACGGCGCCGCTGAATCGATGATCCACACCGGGCAGGATCACCAATTCGCCGCCGGTCAGCATGTGCACCAGTTGGCTGGCCAGGTGGGGCAGGATGTCGTCGGCATCGCCATGAATGAGGAGCACCGGCACCTTGCTCTCGGCCAGCGCCTCACCGCCCTCGCAACCGGCGGTTTGGGTGGCGAGCGCAACCACCCCGGCGCATCGTTCGCCCAACGCCACCCCGGCGGAGATGGCCACCGCGCCACCGAAGGAGTGGCCGACCACCACGAACCGTTCGACGCCCACTGATCCGGCCAGTTCCGCGGCGGCCACGGTGTCGATCACGCAGCGGTCCAGATCATTGGGCACCCGGTAGCCCACCCGCAGCCCATCAGCCACCCCGGCGTCGGCCAGCTCACGGCCCAGCTGATGAAACAACCCGCCGGGACCCAGCACCCCACCCAGCGCGCCGCCGCAATACAGCACCGCAGCGGTTGCGGGCTCGGCGGTGTGATGCCACAGCAGCGAGAGCAACCCGTCAGCGGTGTAGAGCTCGTGATGGGTAAGCCCCGCATCCAGCTCGACGTACTGGCTGGCGAAGATGCCGATATGGGCCAGTGCCGGCGGGAAGTCGCTCATCGCCCTGACCCTAGGTTCTTCTCGGGCCGCGAACACACCGTGCGGGCGCGCCAGAAAAATCTTTCGTCGGGGTGCAACATTTCCCGGTGTCGGAACGTATCAGGGAGGTGGAAAAAGCTGTGGCG
The DNA here is from genome assembly GCA_046155365.1 of Acidimicrobiales bacterium. Lineage (GTDB taxonomy): Bacteria > Actinomycetota > Acidimicrobiia > Acidimicrobiales > CAIXPF01 > CAIXPF01. The sequence continues at coordinate 8,831 of JBJXFH010000208.1, forward strand.
GGGTCACCGGCGCTTGATGGCATGGGCGGCGAAGCCATCTTCGACGCGATCTATCGGGAGCAGTTCGTGTCGTTGCTGCGGGTGGCTTACCTACTGACCGGCTCCAAGGCGGTGGCGGAGGACGCAGTTCATGACGTGTTCGTGCGCTGCCGGGACCGCCTTGCCGATCTGGTACATCCCCCGAGCTATCTGCGGGCCGCGGTGGTAAATGCCTGCCGCAGTCATCACCGCCGGACACAACGTCGCCAACCGGTCTCGGAGGAGCCGGCCCACCTCCCCGTCGAGCTGCTCGAGCTACGCGACGCGCTGGATCGTTTATCCGATCGACGACGGGTGGCGGTGACGTTGCGGTACTTCTGCGACATGGACTTCGAGGAGATCGCAGTCGTGCTGCAGTGCCGTCCGGGCACGGTGCGCAGCCTGGTGCACCGCGGCGTGAATGACCTGAAGGGAGTGCTGCGATGACGGACACCGAGGACCTTCTGCGCCTACGCCTGCGGCAACTGGCAGACCACGTTGACGGCGACCCAGCCAACCCCGCCGACCCGGCCGAGCTCGACGAAGTCCGCACACGAACTTCGTTCAGCGCAACGGTCCCGCGGGGTGGTGGACGGGGACGGACCCCGCTGCTGGCGGCGGCCGCAGTCGGCGTGGTCGCGCTGTTGCTGGTGACGATCGTGCAACTACTTGGCCCGCAGGAGGCGGTCGAGGTGGCCACCCAGGTCACCACCACGCTCGCTGTAAAGGACGAGGACAACCAGCCGGTGGGTCCGATCGATCTGGACCCGCAGGATGTCCGCATCGTGCTGGCGTTACCGCACCCACGGCGGGAGTCCGAGGATCTGCTGCGGTCGGCCACCGATCAAGCCGGGGCCAGCGCCCTCATCGCCGCGGTTGCCGATGGCGCCGAACTTCCGCCGTTGAGCTACGACATGGCGACGGAGGTGCTGGTTGCGGTCACCACCCACGCCGATTGCGGCTCGTTCTTCGCCTGGTTCGTTGCCGGCCCCGGTCGGACGCTCACCGCCGCGCTCCAACAGCCACTGAATGCAGGGCGAATGGACTGCTTCCCAGACCCCAGCTTGGTTACGTACGTGTTGGCGATCAGGCGTCGAGCCGTGGATCCGTTTTTCGTATTGCAATCCCCTCCCGACCAGTCCGGTGCCCAACAACGCCTCCGTGTTGAACTCTCCAGAACTGAGACGGACCTCGAGTCGTCTCCCGCTCTGGCTCAACCGTCGAATTCCGGTGACAACCCGCCGGCTGTGGCGCTGGATGAGCCGCCCCCCATCACCGTTCACGGCCTGGTCGGCTCGCTGGAGGTCCGGGCGCATACCACCTGCTGGCGTTCTCTTGCTGCCTACTGTGCCGACGGCTTCGGGTCAGATCCCTTGCCCCATCTCGGCGCCGTCGATCGGCCGATCCGATTCGACTTCCCGATCAACGGCTGGACCTTTCAAGCCAGCATGGGCCCTGCGGATGCCAGCAGCGGCGGTCCGGCGGCGCTGTGGCCCACGGGACCACAAAGTTGGGAGATCGATCTCACCGGACGGGCCGGGCCATCGGTTGTGCAGTTGTCTGGTCGCGGCCCGCAAGGGGATGTGCACATGGTGTTTGCCGTGGATCTTCTGGTGGCCGGTGATGAGCCCGCACCCCAAGCCGAACTCCTCACCTTCTATCCCGACTCCGACACGGCCGAGGGGATCCGCGCCAACAAATTCGGGCTGACGGCGATGTACCTGGCGGTTGACGTTGACCCGTCCGCCACAGTTGCCGTCATCGCCGCCAATGGCGCCCGCACGCAGATCGTGCTTCGTCCGGGGGAGGAGGGTGGGGATCCCGAGGGGGACCACGTCATTTTCTTGGAATCCACCGAGGCCGATGCGCAGGCCGCGCTCGCACTCGGCCCCGGCCCGTACCGGTTTGACGTTGCCCTCACCATCGCTGGTCGCCTGCACACCGCCACCGCGCTCTATCCCCGGGACATGCGCGACGATACGTCCGGCATGCGACTCGATTTCAATCCTCCACTGCCCGGCCGCTGAGGTTCCTCGTTACACGCAACGGGCGATGCATAGTTGTGCTTGTTTGTAGCATCGGTCCCGCCTTCACGGTGGTCCGACCGAACCTGCTAAGCCTGTGCCCCCACGCCTGGCCCGGGTTTGGTGGGGGGCATGGTGTCTGACAGGACGGTTTGGACTGTGCGATCGCGCACGCTGGAGGGGCGCGTTTGGGCAACGACAGGACCGGCCCGTGAGCAGACACTGTCCCTGACCGCCGGGCGAGGAGTCCGGCACCTGAACACCAGGGGGACCGATGTATCGCAGGATCGTGGTGGGGACCGATTGCTCGACGACAGCTGATATCGCTGTGGGCAAGGCGGCCGAGATCGCCAAATCCATGGGCGCCACGTTGCACGTCGTGAGCGCGTTCAGCGAACCAGGGGGCGCGGTGATGGCCGCCAGCGCGACCGCCGGGGTCGCACCGGCTGAGTGGCAGGTGTCACCGATCGCGCAACGCGACGCCCAGATCGAGGCACTCGGGGCTCGGCTGCGCAGCCAAGGCATCGACGTCACAACCTCTGTGGTGGTCGGTGACCCCGCGGACGCGTTGATCGCAGAAGCCGAGCGAACCGACGCCGATCTCCTTGTAGTCGGCGACCGCGGCCTCAAAGGCATCCGCGGGCTGCTCGGCTCCGTCCCAAACCGGGTGACCCACAAAGCGTCCCTCGACGTAGTCGTGGTCCACACAACCTGAACACGCTCCGGTAGCGTCTCGCCGCGTGGGAAGTACCAGCGGCGTTGACGGAACCAGTCGACCCGATTGGCGCTCACTGGGCGCGCTGGCCGGTCTCGACGAAGGCGCGCTCCGGGCCGGATGCGTACGGCGGCGCTTCGAACGCGGCGAAACCGTCTTCCATGCAACAGACCCCGCCGGATCGTTGCACCTCATCGACAAAGGACGTGTCGCGGTCCGGCTGACTACCGCCCTTGGTGAAGTCGCCACCTTGGATATTCTCGGCGTCGGCGACACCTTTGGCGAACAAGCACTCATCGATGGTGTCGGCGAACGGACCGCCACCATCACTGCGCTCGAACGAGTCGAAACCCTGGCGTTGAATCGGGACCGCTTTGACCGTCTCCGCCTTGACCACCCTGGCATTGACCAGTTCCTCCTGATGGTCGTCTCCGCCCGACTCCAGCGCACGTCGCGCCAACTCCGCGACGCGCTCTTCCTGCCCGCCGACACCCGAGTGCTCCGCTGTGTGGCGGACCTTTACGACATGTTCTGCCAACAACCAGGCAGCGCCATCCCTCTCACCCAAGTCGAGATCGCCTCCATGACCGGCGTGACCCGCTCAACGGTCAACCGCATTCTCAAACAAGCAGAAGCCGACAATCTCCTCACCATAAGCCGTTCACGAATCGATATCCTCAACCCCAAAACCCTCCGCCACCGCGTCGGCATCCGCGATTAACAATTCCCGGCCCGCTCAGACCCGCCTGTCGCTCAACGACCTCGCCGACCGTCCACCCACGTCGGTTCAGGACACGCTCGACATCGGCGGCCACCGCCTCCGGTTCCTACCCACCCCGCATGTGCCGCACAACTGGGAGAGCGGGCTCTGGTTCGATGAGACCACCCGAGTCCTCCTCACCGGCGACCTGTTCAGCGCCGGCGGTGACCGACCCGCCGTAACCGACGACGACCTCGTGGAGGCCGCGCTCGCGGCTGAGGAGGTATTCGGCTACAGCTCACTCGGCCCCACCACCGCACCCACGATGCGCCGCCTCGCCGAACTCGAACCCACCGCGCTGGCGACCATGCACAGCTCGACCTACCGCGGCCGCGGCGGCGATCAACTGCGCGCTCTCGCCGACGCCTACGACGCGCTCATTATCCAGGCCACTCCGATAACCACCTGACCTACCGCTACTGACCAAACCAGATCCCTTATAAGACAGGAAAACAACATGAAACACACGACCCGCACGATCCTGGCCTCGCTCACCTTGAGTGGCGCGCGGGCCGGCTTGCCCCCTACCGCCAGCGCGCACGAAGGTCCGCATGAGGCCCCAGCGTCACTCGAGTTGTCCAACAGACAGGAGCGACTGATCAAGGAGGCCACCAAACGCTACCGGAACCCTGAGGCAGCGATCGCCGATGGCTACCTTTCCAGCGAGACTTGCGTGGAGCTCCCCGGCGTTGGCGGTATGGGATACCACTACGTCAAGCCGCCACTCATCGACAGCACGGTGGACCCCACCCAACCCGAAGTGCTGGTGTACTACCGCACCAAGTCGGGCGGCAAGCTCCGCCTGGGCGCCGTCGAGTACTTCGTGCCCGATGCTGACCAAGACCCCGGCACCGACAGCGATCGGCCATACCTGTTCGATCATGGCTTCGAAGGCCCGATGCCCGGCCACGAACCCGGGATGCCCATCCACTTCGACTTGCACGCCTGGATCTACAAAGACAATCCCGCCGGCACCCTCGCCGACTGGAACCCGATAGTCACCTGCCCGGCCTGACAAGCCGCCGCCGGTTGACCGACAAACCTTGCACCCCGAACAAGAGGGTGCAGGGTTTGTCGTGCGGTCAGCGGACGGGAAGCAGTTCGATGAGGTACGCCACGGTGGCGTCGGTGCCCTGGCGGCAAGCACCTTGGAGCTCCCAGCAGGCCCCCTCACGCTTGCCGACCGATTCCGTCTGAACACGTCGCTTTCGGAGGCGGCGCCAGGAATCGAACCCGGGTACAGGGCTTTGCAGGCTCGCTGCCGACAGATCGTTTGCGCTGTTCAGCGGCACAATCCGGCGTCGCCCGCCAATGGGCCCGACGGCGGCGAGCTCGAGAAACATACGACGCACCGATCCGTCGGTAGCACCGTCGGTAGTACCATGTGAGCATGGCCGTCACGAAGCGATCCGTTTCCCTCGACGACGCCGTTGCCGAACGCGTCGAGCGCGCCGCGGGGGAGGACGGCGTCTCGTTCTCCGCTTGGCTATCCCACGCCGCAGAGCACCGCCTGCTCGTGCGAGAGGGCCTTCGCGGTGTCGCCGAGTGGGAAGCCGAAGCGGGCGCGCTGACCGCGGCCGAGCGCGGCGCCGGCGAAGCCCTCCTCGACCGCCTGCTTGACTCGCCCAATGCGACAAGCGCGTGAGTGCCGCGGGGCTGACCTACGACACCGGGGCGCTGATCGCGGCCGAACGAGACAACCGACTGCTGTGGGCCCTCCACCGGGCCGTGCTCGCCCGGGGCATCGTCCCGACGGTGCCGGCCGGCGTACTCGGTGAGGCGTGGCGAGGTGGACCACAGCACCACCTCTCCCGCCTGCTCAAGGGGTGCACGATCGAGCCCCTCAGCGAGGCCCAGGCCCGAACCGTCGGCGTGCTGATCGGACGAAGCGGCCTCAACGACACCGTGGACGTCGCCGTGGCCGAAGGCGCGATCCGCCGCAACGACGCCGTCGTAACCTCCAACCGCGCCCACATCGAGCAGATCGCAGCTGCAGCAAGCCACCGCCTCGCCATCCACGACGTGTGACGCGACTACTTGTGGGTTTGGACCCAATCCGCTATGACTCCAAGGCCATCTGCACCGCAGTCCACGGAGCAACGGAAGCTCTGGCCGGTAGCGGAAGCGGGCCGATCCGGCCGGCTGCTCGTCAGGCGTGGCGAGCGCCATGTGGACGTCGTTGGTCGGAGCGACCAGATGGTCGTCGTCGCCCCATGGTAGGGGCGAGCGCCTAGACGGCACGTGCAATCTCCTTGGCCGGTTTCACCTGCCGCTCGATCGATGCGACGTCTGTGCCGCCGGCGCTGCGAAGGGCGCGGGGACACCGACACTCGCATTCGTCTATGCAACCGGGGCGGTGGAACTAAGCGACGCGGGGTTCGTGCCGGCAGAAAGGCGCCCGGACGAGAGTGTGATCGTGCGCTGGACGACCGACCGGACACTCGAATCTGTGAGGATAAGGCGATGGTTTCACGAGCCGCAGGGCCGGAGCCGGTGTTGTGCGGGCTGGGCTCGACGTCGGCTCGCGCCGGTGGTGGGCCGGTGGAGCTGGGCTGGCGGCGCGGTGCCCCGCCGGCTGTTGGCCGTCTGGTCGAAGTGCTCTGGGGGGGGATTCGCCTCCGACGACGGCAACGACGTCGCTGCGGGCCCACGTGTCGCGGAGGATGTCCCGAGTCTGTCAATGGCCACGGGTTTCTGCGCGGTAGCGGTCATGGGAACCGCGCGGTGGTGGCCACCAGTTCTGCGCGGTGGTGGCCACCCAGGGCTGCGCGGTGTTTAGGCCGGGGCTTGACTCCTTTTCCGGCCACGCCGACCCCGCACCACGATGCGCTACGACCGCGCCCGCCAGTCCCTCGACCGGCACGCCACCAACATCGTCGCGGCATTCGTTGCGGGAGCTCGCGCTCAGCGTGACCAGCTCGCCGGGCGGATCCTTGACCACGTCCGGCACCGCCGGCTGTACGAGGGGGCAGCGGGACCAATCGTCTCGCACACTTCGGGCACGATGCGGCGGGATCCCCGCACGAGTCGAGCGCGTTATCGGACCCGCCCGTAAGGGAAGCTCCTCTGGTCAAGGGGTGAGATGCTGAGGTGTCGTAATCGGCGGCTCTAGGCCGAGCGATCGGATGGTTTGGAAGACCTCGCGGGCTACGTATCGTTTGAGGCAGCGCATGATTTCGGGTTTGGACAAGCCGTCTTTCGTGCGGCGTTGAACGTACTCTGTTCTTGGCTCGGAGCCCATTCGGACGAGCACGATGCGCCACAGGGCGTTGTTCGCTTCCCGGTTCCCGCCTCGATTGAGCCGGTGACGCGTGGTTTTGCCCGAGGAGGCTTGGACCGGCGACGAGCCGCACAGCGCGGCGAACGCTGCCTCGTTGTGTAGCCGTAGGGGGTTATCGCCGGCAGCAACGAGCAGGGCACCAGCGGTATCGGGTCCGATGCCATGGCTGGCGACGAGGTCGGGGGCGGTCTGCTTGACCAGTGCCTGGAGCTGGCCGTCAAGCAGGACGATCTCTTCTTGTAGGTCCGCCCAACGTCGTGAGATCGATGTCAACGCGACTTTCGCGGCAGCCCGCGGTGTGACCGGCTCAGTGTTGCGGAACCGTGCAGCCCGGCGGAGCTGCTCAACGAGCCGAACCGAGTTGAGTTCGGCGCGTAGATCTTCTGGCGCCGTATCGATGACACTGTGGAACTGGTTGACGGCCTGCGTGCGGGCCTTCATGGCTGAACGACGAGCTATCCGAAGCAGGCGAATGCATTCAACCAGGCCAGTCGTTGACTTCGGCGTGCTGGTTGCGGTGCCTGCCAGCACGGCTCGGCCGGCCGCGATCGCGTCGACCATGTCGGTCTTGCCGTGCCGCCGGCGGAGCTGTTCGATCTGGTCGATTCACCTCCACCACGTTGACGCCTTCGACCGCAAGGAAACGGGCCAGGCCTGCACCCCAGGACCCGGTCCCTTCCACGCCGACCGCTACTACATGACCGAAGGAACGCAACCAGCGGAGCAGGTCGATGTAGCCCCGGGCGGTGGTCCGAAACTCGGCGGTGGCTAACACCCCGCCGAGCCGGTCAAGGGCCGCGGCAGCGTGGAGCTCTTTGTGAGTGCCGACGCCGCCGATCACTTCAACGATGAGGTTCGCCATCAGCTCGTCCGTTCAGTTGAGTTGTTGCGCAGGACGAACCGAGGACAGGACAGTGACGGGGCCAAAGCTCAAGCTCCTCTACGGTCACTCCGGTTACGGTCAAACGCTATTCGGATCAGGTCTGCACGCCTGGCCGACGAATCCTTACAAGGCAACCCGAAAGCGCCAGCCGAAGATGAGGGTCAGACCAAGCGAGCAGACCCGACCAAGGACTACCAGCCCCAGACCACGCCCACCCGGCACCATCATCATCACTGCCGAAGTGCAGAGGGTAGCTCGACACGCGACGTCGTGTTGTTGGGTGTGCGATACCAGACGGCTTGAGGCTTGGAGGTGCGTGCGCCCGGAACTTGGGTACGCCCGCCTCCCGTACACGAAGAAGCGCTGTCGTCACGGGGTCGAGTGTGACAACTCGGGCCGCTTCGGAAGTAGCCCGGGTAGGTGGACGGTGACCGACCTGTTGCGGCTTGGCCAAACCTATTGGATTAGTCAGTTCCCCCCAACACTGCGGAGTTCCCGGGTTCGGGTTTCGTAGCCGACTACAGCGTTCCAGATCGGCGGCTGGCGTGGTTCGTTGGGACCGCTCACCTTGGTGCGATACTGCCGGGTGGCATGGCGCGCGGCGGGGCGGTCGATGGTGGAACGCGTGCGAGCAGTCCGACCATACCGAACAGCATCAGGTGACCACTGAACATGCGACTGTCTTGAGTGCGGGCTTCGTCCGCCTGTCGCTCGGTGGCGGGGCCGATCACGCGGCCGTGATCGGTGAAGACGAGCTTTCCGTCCACGATCTCCGGTGAGCCGCGGTAGCTGTTGAACGCGCTGAAGAACGAGACGAACACCAGGACCCCCAGTGCTCCAACGAACGTCGCCCGCGGAGTCGTGAGCACGTTGCGCCAGCGGAACTTCGGGGTCGGTAGCCGCGGCGTGGTGAGTCCGCCTCTGAACCGGCGACCGCCCTGCTGGGCGGCCAGGTCGACGACTAGGAGCACGAACGGGATCATTGCGGGAAGGCACAGCACAATGAGGAGTTCAAGCGGCCAGGACGAGAAGGGTGACACCGGCTTCCAGCCGAACATGAACACGACCGTGGCGAACACCGTTGACGGGCTCGCAGCGAGCTTCAACAGGTGCTTCCGCGAAGACGACACTCTGCAATCATGCCCGACCTCGGCGAAAGTGTCGACCACGCGCGCGGTGTAGCGGTAGTCCTGGACAACCTCGCGCTTTTGTGGCGCGGGTGGGAGCTGCCGGCGGCCAACGGGACCTGCCCACCGGCTGCCAAGATGACTGTGCCCGAGGCCGCTACGACCCGTGGTTGCGCTTGTCGACTAGGTCGCCGCCGCTAGCCGCTCCTCACTGCCGATACCGAGCATCCTTCGGTGCACGGCACGAGGGGAGCGAGGGGTGTTACTGCGCGGTCGGAGGTGCCGCGCGCGAGACTCGTGTTCTTCAGCGCCGTTCGACGGGAGGAAGAGCATGAAGATCTTCATCGCCGGTGGGTCCGGAGCGATCGGTCGCTACCTGGTGCCACAACTTGTCGATGACGGACACGATGTCGTTGCCCTGACGCGTTCGCCTGAACGGGCCGCTGTTCTCGCTCGTTTGGGCGCAGTTGCGGTGATTGGTGACGTGTACGACGAGACGGCGTTGACTCAGTCGATCGCTGCTTCTGGCGCCGAGTTAGTCATGCATCAGCTGACCGCCTTCGGCACCACCGACGGCGACCCCTACGCCGAAACTTTGCGAATCCGGGTCGAGGGCACCCAAAGTCTTGTCGCGGCGGCCCGGGCGGCAGGAGTGCGTCGATTCATCGCCCAGAGCGTCTCGTTCATGTGTTCACCAGCGGGAACAGGCGTCACCCATGAGGACACCCCGTTGTACGTCGACGGCCCAACCGGCGCGGGGGCCTTGGCCAATGCGGTCGCATCGCTCGAACGTCAGACACTCGCCGGGTTCCCGACCTCAGGGACGGTCCTGCGCTATGGCTGGTTCTTCGGGCCGGGCACGAGTTACGACCCGAACGACATGATCCCGAGAGCACTGCGCGCCGGGACGATGCCGGTCGCCGGTGCGGGTGCTGGCAGTTACTCGTTCATCGACCTTCGCGACGCTGCGGAAGCCACAGTGAAGGCCGTGGCACACGAGGCCAGGGGGATCTTCAACATTGTCGATGACACAGCTGTTCAGTTGCATCAGTTCCTGCCCGTGATGGCGGCGCTGCTCGGCGCGCCGGAACCGCAGCCGATGCCTGAGTCTGAGTCGCGCGAGAAGTTTGGTGATCTGCGTGTGTACTACTGGAATGAGCAGCGAGCGGCGTCGAACGCAAAAGCCACGCGCGAGTTCGGTTGGCAGCCGAGATTCCCGGTCTGGCCGCAGGGCTTCCGAGAGCTGTACTCGACCCCGCCGGTCGGCAGTGCTCAATGAGCCCCGCGAGGCATGACGGGGCGGGAGATGCCGGGATCGTGCGGATGGAGTTGGGGGATCAGATGACGCAGCGTCGTGGGCTCGGGGGTATTCGCGTGCTCGAGGTGGCTGGCGGGGTGGCGGCGGCGTATGTCGCCAAGTTGTTCGCCGATCTCGGCGCTGACGTGATGCGCGTGGAGGCGAGCGACGGCTTCGACGCGGTACGTGCTCGCCCGTTTGAGGCTCATC
>JBJXFH010000209.1:0-2631 GCA_046155365.1 Acidimicrobiales bacterium
GCCCGGCATGCAGGGGATTCACGCTGGGGATCTGCACCAGTCGACTTACCCAGGACGCCAAGTGCTCAGTTCGGGCCGTCATCGTTGCAGTCTCCCACGCCGGTGCCTGGAGCGACGCAGGGGACCCACCGTCACCCGTGCCAGACCGATCAACAACGCCAGCGGTACCGCGACATAGGGCACCAAGAAGATGGCCAGGCCCGCCTGGGCGTCATCGGAGGTTGTCACCAGCACGCCAGCGGCCAGCGCAACCGCGGTCATCACCCCCGTCACCGCCGCCGGCGCGAGACCCGCCGGGGCGGCGGAGATTGGCAGCAGCGAGAAAAGCGAGATGAATCCGACGACGAACAGGAGAGCCGGCATGTGGCTGATAGCCGGCGAATGAGGTGGTACGAAACTCGCGGTGACAAGCTCCGCGACCAAGAACCCGACAGACGGAATCAAGGACAACAGCAGCGTCCGCCGGACATCATTCCCGGCTCGCTCGGAGGTGGTGAGCATGACCACCACAGTGTGCGTCCCGCCACGCAAGCACCATGCAGGGATTCCCCCATTCTGTGCTGGGGCTGATCGCTGGCGAGCCCTGCTGGGCAGCAGGTTCCTCACGACCAAGCCTCCGCCGGCGAGCGCTACCCTTCTCCCATGGAACTGCTGGAAGCCACGTATCGGGCCCGGACCCCTGGCTCGGCCCAGCGGCAGGGGCGCGCCGAAGCGGTCATGCCCGGTGGTGACACCCGTACCACCACGTACCATCCGCCGTATCCGCTGACCATGGCCGGTGGCGAGGGCCCGTACCTGACGGACGTGGACGGCAACCGTTACGTGGATCTGATCGGGAACTACACCTCCCTGGTGCACGGCAACGCCTACCCGCCCATCGTGGACGCCGCCCGCCGCCAGCTCGAGCGTGGCACCGCCTGGCCGGCCCGCAACGACGCCCAGATCGAGCTGGCCGAGCTGCTGGCCGAGCGGGTGCCGGCGGTGGAACAGGTCCGGTTCTGTAACTCCGGTACCGAGGCCACCATGTTGTGCGCCTACATCGCCCGGGCCGTTACCGGTCGACGGAAGGTGTTGATGGCTCGTTACGGCTACCACGGCTCGCTGGAGGAGTTCGAGGTCGGCACGTTGGGTCATGGCGGTCCCGAGACGTTGCTGGCCCGCTACGGCGACGCCGCTGATTTCGCCCGGGTGCTTGATGAGCGTGGCGCCGAGATCGCCTGCGTGATCCTGGAGCCGGTGATGGGATCGGGTGGCCTGCAATCCCCGCCGCCGGGCGTGTTGGCCGCCATCGCCTCAGCTACCAGGGACGCGGGGGCGTTGTTCGTGCTCGATGAGGTCATCACCTTGCGTTTGGCCACCGGCGGGGCCCAACAGCTGGAGGGCGTGACCCCGGACCTGTGCGCCATGGGCAAGATCATCGGGGGCGGGTTCCCGGTGGGCGCGGTGGGCGGCCGGGCTGATCTGCTGGCCGTGACCGATCCCCGGCAGCTGCGATTGCTCCATTCCGGTACCTTCAACGGCAACCCCGTCAGCGCCGCCGCCGGCGTGGTTTCGTTACAGGAATTGACCGCTGAGCGCATTGTGACCATGGATCACCAGGCGGCCAGGCTGGCCCGACGGCTGGAAACCGAAGCGGCACGGGTGGGCCTGCCGTTCTGTGTGCGCCAGGTGGGCTCGCTGCTGCAGTGCTTTTTCACCCAGCTCGCGCCCGAAGCCAACCTGGTGCGCACCGACGCCCAGTTGGCCACCGCCTTTCATTTGGCCGCGCTCAACGAAGGCGTCTTCATGGCCGGCCGGGGTCTTATGGCACTGTCCACCGTGATGGACGACGCCCTCATCGATGACGTTGTAAACCGCCTCAGCGCCGCCCTCGACGCCATGGTGGAACCGGCCGCTCACGTCACGACCGCCACAGTTGGTGTGAGCTGATTCATTGAGGCTGGTGCATATCAATACCCACTCACCGGGTTGGGGACCGTGGCGGCCTTTGAGCGGCTCCAGCACCGCCGGTGTTCAATAGCAACCAGTGCGGACCGAACCGGGTTGGGCTGTGCGGAGCCCCCTCAGGATGGGTGGTCGCCAACAACGGCCTCTGAGATCTTCTAACCCCGCAACCATCACGTCGATTGGTCCAGACCTCTCTCCCGGTGATCGCGGCCATCATTTCCTACCTTCAAACGGTAATGCCGTTCATCCGTGTGAGAGTCGACGGCGTCGATCAACTTCCTGCAAGCTGTGGTGAGCAGGTCACGCAACCCCGGTACTTCTGTTAGTCACATGGCGGCCACTGATCATGAGTATGTACACTGGGCCGTAGATCGCTCCGGTCTGGCGATCGGTATTGGTAAACTATGGGCATGTCGGCGGGCATTGTTACAGCACTCCAAGAGCTCCTGGTCGATGTCCGCTCCCGTGGGTGTGACGCATCTCGGCTGGGGGAATTGCAACAAATAGCGAACCTGGCGGGTCAGGTGTTGCGTGAAGGGGCGTTGGTGGCGCAGCGTGAGGAGCACTGGGTCCGGGCAGGGCTCACGTCACCGGGGGCGTGGGTGGCGGCTCACACCGGGCTGCCTCGTCCGCAGGCGGCGGGGTTGTTGCGTGAAGCGGCGGCGTTGGAACACATGCCGCACA
>JBJXFH010000008.1:0-24811 GCA_046155365.1 Acidimicrobiales bacterium
ATGACCGCATCGCTGCCACCTTGCGCCAACTGGCGGACCCCGCCGAGGCCTGCCGGGCACTGGTGGCGCTGGCCAACGCCGCCGGCGGCCGGGACAACGTCACCGCGGTGGTGGTCGATGTGGTGGATGACCAATATGGAGCGGCCGAGTCCCCTGGTCCCGGTGCCACCGCCGCGGCGTCCCTGGCCACGTTGCTGGGGCCGTCCACCACGTCCACCCCGTCCACCCCGGCCAGCGATCATCGCGACGTTGTCGTGGGCCCAGACGCGCCCATTGACCCCACCGCGGCGTTGTCGATGGGCCGTGCGGGAACGGGTCTGCAGGTGGGGTTTGGGGCCGCCGCCGTTGCCGGGCCTGGTCGCCGGGCCGGTTGGCGACGCCGATTGACCCCCCGGGTCGGCCTGTTTCTCGTGGCGCTGATCGGTCTGATGGTCGCCGCCTGGGTGGCCATCGGCGTGTGGGCGGACCGGAACTTCTTCGTGGGCGCCACCGACGGCGCGGTGGTGGTGTACCGCGGCCGCCCCGACGGGGTGTTGTGGTTCAGCCCCGAGCTGGTGGAGCGGACCGACATCGAGCTGTCCGAGCTCACCAGCGCTCAGTTGCAGCTCATCGAGGAACACCCCCGGGCTTCCACCGCGCAGGAGGCGCTGGACCTGGTTCGACGCCAGATCACCGCCGTCACCACGCCCACCACCATCCTGCGTCGCCCCGCCACCACCCTCAACCCGCTGGCCACCGTCCCGTCCACGGCCACCGTCCCCGCCCCATCCGCCAGCACCGCCCCGGCCACCACGGACACCGCACCGCCGGCCACCGCAGCGGCCCCTGTGGTCACCGAGGCCCCCACTGACAGCGCGGTGACGGGGTGACGTGGGGGTAACCCGACGCAGCACCGAAGCCGGCCTGCTGTTGCTGGCGGCGTTGATCATCGTGGGCGGGTACGCGCTGGCCTCGGTGGGTCGTTCCGCCGCCCTGCCGGCCAACATCGGCCCGTTCCTGGGCATGCTGCTGGGATTGTTCGTGGTGGGCCACATGGCGGTGCGACGCCTGGCCCCTCAAGCGGACGGGTTGCTGCTGCCGCTGGCCGGTTTGCTCAACGGCTTGGGCTACGTGTTCATCGCCCGCATGAACGAGGACCTGGCGGCCGCCCAGGCCACCTGGAGCGCGGTGGGCATGGCCGGCTTCGTGGTCACGCTGATCCTCATTCGCCGGGCCCGAAACCTGGAGCGGTACCGTTACAGCTTCGCGGCATTGGGCATCTTGCTGTTGCTGCTGCCGTCGGCGCCCGTCATCGGCCGGGAGATCAACGGCGCCCGCATCTGGATCTCGGTGGGCCCCATGAGCTTCCAGCCTGGCGAGGCCGCCAAGTTGGCCCTGGCGGCGTTTCTGGCCGGTTTTCTGGTGGAGCGGCGAGAGCTGCTGGCGCTGTCCAGCCACCGATTGGGCCCGTTGCACCTGCCCGATCCCCGTCACAGCGCCCCGTTGCTGGTGGCGTGGGGTGTGAGCCTGCTGGTGATGGTGAACCAGAAAGACCTGGGCTCATCGCTGCTGTTTTTCACGTTGTTCGTGGTGCTGGTGTGGGTGGCCACCGGTCGGGCCAGCTACCTGTTGCTGGGGCTGGTGCTGTTTGCCGGAGGTGCTTTCGGGGCCTACCAGCTGTTCGGTCACGTCCAGGACCGGGTGCAGGTGTGGCGCAACCCGTGGCCGGTAGCGGATGACGAGGGTTACCAGCTGGTGGAGGCGGCTTTCGCCATGGCCGACGGACGGCTCACGGGCACCGGGTTGGGTCTGGGCGATTCCAGCCGCATCCCGGCCCGGGAAACGGACTTCATCTTCGCGGTGGTGGGTGAGGAACTGGGCCTGCTGGGCGCCACCGCCATCCTGCTGGCCTACCTGCTGTTGGTGGGATCGGGTTTGCGTATCGCCCTGCAAGCGGAGGGCACGTTCGAAAAGCTCTTCGCCACCGGTCTCACCACGCTGCTGGGTTTCCAGGCGTTCGTGATTATCGGCGGGGTCATCCGGGTCCTGCCCCTCACCGGGGTCACCTTGCCGTTCATGTCCTTCGGCGGCTCGTCGCTGCTGGCCAACTACGTGCTGCTGGCCCTGCTGGTACGCATGTCCGACGAAACCGGGCAGGTGGGCGCCGTGCTCCCGGGTGGCGCACCATGAACGGGCGCATTTCCAAGGTCGGGCTGGGGTTGGTGGCGTGTTTCGTGCTGCTGTTCGTTCAGCTGAACCGGGTGCAGATCCTCCAAGCGGAACGGCTGGCGGACAATCCCCAGAACGTGCGGGCCATCGATCGCAGTTACGAGCAGCGTCGGGGCATCGTGGCCAGCGCCGACGGGGAGGTTCTGGCCCGCTCGGTGGACACCCCCGGCGGGCAGTTCGAACGGCGCCGGGAGTTTCCCCAAGGGGAGCTGTTCGCCCACGTCACCGGGTTCTACTCGTTCGAATATCAGGCCGAGGGCATCGAACGGGCGTACAACCAGGAGCTGTCCGGCCAAGCCCCCGACCAGCGCTACGAGCGGGTCAGTGACCTGTTCGTGGACCGTGACCGCAGCGCCGATGTCACCCTCACCCTGCGTAAGGACGTGCAGGTGGCGGCCCGGGACGCCCTCGGACCACGCAAGGGCTCAGTGGTGGTGTTGGACCCTCGAACCGGTGCCGTGCTGGCGTTGTGGAGCTATCCCTCCTATGACCCCAACCTGCTGTCTGGGGAAGACGTGGAAGCGGTGCGGGCCGCCTGGACCGCGCTCAACAACGATCCGGCGGCGCCCATGTTGGCCCGCTCCTACCGTGAGCGCTACGCCCCCGGCTCCACATTCAAGGTGGTGACCGCCGCCATCGGCGTGGACCAGCGGCTGATAACCGCCACCCAGCCCCGCTTCGAGCCCGTGGCCGGGTACACCGCGCCCGCGTCCACCAACGTCATCAGCAACTTCGGAGGCTCCGTGTGCGGTGGTGATCTGATCGAGGTTCTGACGTTCTCCTGCAACAGTGCCTTCGCCCGGCTGGGGGCGGAGATCATTGGTCCGGGCAAGATGGTGGCCGGTGTCGGACCGTTCGGCTTCAACACCGAGATCCCCTTTGATCTCCCCGCCGCCGCCACCTCGGTGTTCCCCACTGAGTACGGCGCCCAGATCTCCCCCGGGGTGTTCGAGGATTCCGCCCGCCTCGCCCAGGCCGCCATCGGCCAGAACGACGTGGCCGCCACCCCCCTGACCATGGCCCTGGTGGCCGCCACCGTGGCCAACGACGGCCTGGCCATGAAACCCCACGTCGTGGCGTCAATCACCGGCCGCGACGGGAAGTCGCTGCGCCAGACCCAACCCCAACCGTGGCAGCAGGCGGTCTCCGCCGCCGCCGCCGGGGTGGTCCGTCAGGGCATGGCCTCCGTGGTGGCCAACGGCACCGCCACCGCCCTGGCCCTGGACGGGATCGAGGTGGGCGCCAAGACCGGCACCGCCGAGGTGGGTGACGGGGAGGCCACCAACGCCTGGGTGATCGGTTACGGCGGCCGGCCGGGTGAGGTGCCCTCGGTGGCGTTCGCGGTGATCGTGGAGGCTGACGCCGGCATCGGGGAGCAGACCGGTGGGCAGATTGCCGCCCCCATCGCCCGCGCCGTGCTTGAGGTGGCGCTGAACCCGGCACCGTTGGGAGGCTGAATGAGACCCGAAGCCCCTTCCGCCCGCCCGACAACTACAGTGTTTCGCCGACATGGCCGAGCGTGAAGCGGTCGTCCTCAATGGGCGCTACGAACTGCACAGCCGTATCGCCCGAGGCGGTATGGCCGAGGTGTATCTGGCGCGTGACCAGCTACTTGACCGGCCGGTGGCCATCAAGGTGCTGTTCCCGGAGTTCGCGGTGGACCCCGCCTTCGTCGAACGGTTCCGTCGTGAGGCCCAATCCGCAGCCAACCTGAACCACGCCGCCATCGTGGGGGTGTACGACTGGGGTTCCTACGAGGGCACCTACTTCATCGTGATGGAGTACGTGCGCGGCAAGGCCCTGGCGGAGATCATCCGGGCCGAAGGGGCGCTGCACCCCGAACGGGCCGCGGACATCGCCATTGACATCGCCGGCGCGTTGTACTTCGCCCACCGCAACGGGGTGGTGCATCGGGACATCAAACCCGGCAACGTGCTGATCTCCCCGCAGGGCCAGGTCAAGGTGGCCGATTTCGGCATCGCCCGGGCCATGACCGCCACCACCAACGAGAACCTCACCCAGACCGGTTCGGTCATGGGCACCGCCACCTACTTCTCGCCCGAGCAGGCCCAGGGTCTGGCCGTGGACCCCCGCAGTGACCTGTACTCGCTGGGCATCGTGCTCTACGAGATGCTCGCCGGCCGGCCCCCGTTCCAGGGTGAGAGCCCGGTGGCCATCGCCTACAAGCACGTGCAGGAGGCGCCGGTGCCGTTGCGCCGGCTCAACGCCAGCGTCCCCGCCGATCTCGAAGCGGTCTGCATGAAGCTGCTGGCCAAGAACCCGGCCAACCGTTACTCCTCCGCCGAGGAGGTCCGGGCCGACCTGCGCCGCTTCCGGGAGGGTCACGCGGTGCGGGCCGAAGCGGTCATGGACCCCTCCGCCATGGCGGCCACCAGCGCCATGGCAATGGGCGGGGTGGCCGGCGCCGCCGCTATCGGAGCGTTGGCCGGCGGGTCCCGAGCTGCGGCCTCTTCTGGTCGGGCCGCCCCCTACGGCCAGCTGCGCAACGGCAACGGCACCGCGGTCATGCCGGTGGTGGGCGGGCCCGAGGAGTTCCAGGCGCCCCGGCGCAACTGGATCTTTGTGGTGGTCCTGGTGGTGCTGCTGGCGGTGTTGGGGGGGTTGCTGTTCGCCCTGGCCAACGTGCTGGCCGGTGACGGCACCCCGGACACCGCCAGCCCTGCACAGGTCGACGTTCCCAATGTGGAGAACCTGCCGTCTGCGGAGGCTCAGGCCACCCTTGAGAGGCTGAAGCTGACGGTGTCGATCGTGCCCACAGCCAACGTGCGGGTGGCGGTGGACCGGGTCATCTCCCAGGACCCCCCGGCGTTCTCCAAGGTTGCGGAGGGCTCCGAGGTCACCTTGAAAGTCAGCGCGGTGGAGACCCAGGCGGTGCTGCCGAACCTGGTGGGCAACACCGAGATCGGGGCCAAGGCCATGCTGAAAGACAAGGGGTTCACGGACGTCAAGGTGACGCCGAAAGAGAGCGATAAGCCCGCAGGCGAGGTCCTTGAGCAGATCCCTCCGGCCAGCCCGGACACCAAGATCGACAAGACCACGCCCATCACGCTAGAGGTGTCGGCGGGCACCAAGCCGGTGTCGTTGGCCCCCGCGTTGGGCAAGACCTGCGAAGAGGCCAAACGGGCCCTGGTTGCAGTTGGCTTCAGCGACGCCAAGATCACCTGCCAGGACACCCCCAACGCCGAGGTGGAGCGGGGCAAGGTCATCAGCACGACCCCCACCCCGTCCGCCGCCAAGGACGCCGAGGTCATCCTGCTGGTGTCCACCGGCCCGGCCAAGGTGAAGGTCCCCCCGGTGGTGGGCCTCACTCAGGCCACCGCCGAGAGCCTTCTGACCGGCGCCGGGCTCATCCCCAAGCCGGAGTTCGAACCGCGGGCCGATCGGGTGGGTCTGGTCATCGACTCGTCCCCCGGGGCCAACACCGAGGTCGATGCCGGCTCCACGGTGGTCATCAAGATCGGCACCGCCCCCGCCGCCACCACCACCGCTCCAACCACGACCACCACCTCGAACACCACCACCTCCACCAGACCCGGTGGTGGCGGTGGGCAGACCAACAACTGAGCGGACGGCTCCGCCGGATCTGACCCTGTTGCCGGCGGTTGTTTCGTTGGCGCCGAACGCTCCCGGTCAGCCGGTAGATTGCCTGCCATGGCCAAGCCGACCAAGCGCAAGGTGCCCGGGGGCGCCACGGTGTCCAGTGGGCGGGTCACGCCCAAGGGGGGAGCGGTACCTCGGGCCAGCGCCGGCCGCAACACCGCGAAGACGGCGACCGGCGGAACCGCCACCGGTCGGTACACCCCGCCAACCTCAGCGGTGAAGTACAAGCCCTCCGGCCGGTGGGTGCCCTACACCGTGTTCACCCTCCTGGGGCTGGGCCTGCTGACGATCGTGGTGAACTACATGCGCGATGACCAGGCCAGTAACTGGGTGATCTTCCTGGGCCTGGGATTCATCCTGTCCGGGATCATGGTGGCCACCCAATGGCGCTAAGACCGTCGCTGAGGTAACGGGCAGGCGTCCCACGGGTGAAGTTACGGCGACGCAATTTCATCCCCACCTTCATCCACAGGCTGGGGATGAGCTGCGTTACTCCATCACCGGGGCCAGGTATTCCATTTCCTCCATGCAATGGCGTGGCGCGGCCGGGGCCTCGTCGTTGGCGGTGGTCATTCGGACTTCGGTGCCACACAGCGTGCAGCGGTAGTTGAGGCGAACCCGGCGCAACTCACCGGCGGGAGGCGGTTCCGGTACCGGTCGGGCGAAGGCCCCGATGGTGGCGAAACCGATGCGCAGCAGCACGTAGGAGACACCGGCGGCGATCAATGAGGGCAGCAGGTCGTAGCCCCCCAGGGTCACCGCCGCCGCCACTGCCCCCGCAGCCAGCACCAACAAGATCCGTTTGTGGCTCACTGTGTGTGTCCGCCTTTCATGGGGTTACCCGACCGACGGCGTCCATCGTAGGGCCCGGCGTGGGACCCGTCGGCGCGCCGCCCACGGCAATGCTCAGCCGAGCCGTTCCAGGATCATCGCCGTCGCCACCCCACCGCTGCCGGCCATGGTCTGCAGCCCATAGCGGCCGCCGCCTCGCTCCAGTTGGCCCAGCAAGGACCCCGTCAGACGCAGCCCACTGGCCCCCACCGGATCACCGAAGGCCAGCGCCCCACCGTTGGCGTTGACCAACTCGGGATCCGCGCCCACCGCCGCCAACCAGGCCAGCACGGTGACCGCGAAGTCCTCGTGTACCTCGAAGGCGTCAATGTCGGCCAGGCGCAGCCCGGCCCGGGCCAGCACCACCTCGGTGGCCGGAACCGGTCCTTCGAGGGCGCGGAGCGGATCTGATCCGGCGGTGGCAAAGGCCACGAAACGCGCCCGTGGTCGCAGGCCCAACTGCTCCGCCCGCTCCTCGCTCATGATCAGCACGGCCCCGGCGCCGTCCGCGATGGGGGCGCTGTTGCCGGCGGTAACCCGGCCGTCCTCACGCCAGCCGGGCTTCAGCAGGGCTCCGTCCTCGCCGCCGCCCGGCTCGGAGCCCACCAGTTCGTCCCGATCCCCGTCCCGGTCAGATGCGGGGACCTCCAACGTCCGGGGGGAGCGCCTGCCCGGCCGTTGGAAGCCATCGAACCCCATGCGGTCCGCCCCCAGCCATCCCTGGTCCTGGGCCCGTAACGCT
Organism: Acidimicrobiales bacterium; assembly: GCA_046155365.1. Taxonomy (GTDB): domain Bacteria; phylum Actinomycetota; class Acidimicrobiia; order Acidimicrobiales; family CAIXPF01; genus CAIXPF01. Next base: position 7,403 of record JBJXFH010000008.1, read on the forward strand.
CGTTGGCGGGACCGCCCGGCCCAGTGGTCCATGGCTTCCCGGGAGATGCCCGTGCGCTCGGCCAACAGCTCCGCCCCCAGCCCCAACGGCACCAGTCCGCCCTGGTCCCGGTACCGCTCGGTGACCCGTGGTCCGAACGGAAGGCCCAGGCCCTTGGAGACGGACGCCCCCATCGGCACCAGGGACATGATCTCCACCCCGGCGGCCACGGCCACGTCATAGGCGCCCGCGGCCACGCCCTGGGCGGCGATGTGCAGCGCCTGTTGGCCTGACGCCCCTTGCCGGTCCACGGTGGCGGCGGACACCGTGTGGGGCCAGCCTGCAGCCAGTACTGCGGCCCGTCCCACGTTGAGTGATTGGGCGCCGATCTGCATCACGCAGCCCACGATCACGTCCTCGATCACGCTCTCGATCACATTCTCGATCACGTTCTCAATCAGGTGGCCCACCGCGGTCGGCCCCAGCCCGTTGCGGATCGCCAGGGCGTCCAACACCCGGCCCAGGAGATCAGCCGGATGCTGCGCCGCCAGCATTCCCCCGCGGCGCCCGAACGGGGTCCGTAGCACATCCACCACCACAGCTGATCGCATCGGGCCAGTGTGTCGGATCGGGCCGGAGGAGCGCGCCAGGGCCCACCGAGGGTCCGCGTTGACAGCCTGTCGGTAGGGCGAATACGGTGGCGCAACCTCAGCCAGCCTGTGGCATTGGTCACAGATGAATCGAACAGGCATACTTGCGGCGGTTGCCGACAACCCGAACGCCGACAACTCGAAAACGAAGGGGGAACCAGACCGCGTGGCTCTGCTCGAAGTGCGTGACATCACGGTCCGCTTTGGTGGCATCGTGGCCCTCGATGGGCTCACATTTGACATCGAAGAAAGCCAGATCTGTGGCCTGATCGGCCCAAATGGCGCCGGTAAGACGACCATGTTCAACGTCGTCAGCCGGATCTATGACGCCACTGAGGGGTCGATCACCTACGACGGACAGGATCTGTTAGCCCTGCCGGCTCATGAGATGAGTCGTCACGGGATCTACCGGACCTTCCAGAACCTGGCCTTGTGGCCGGGCATGACCGTTCTCGAGAACGTCATGGTGGGCGACCACTCCAACACCAAGCAGGGCTTCCTCACGGCTGCCTTGCGAATCGGAACCCGCAAGGAAGAAAAAGACTTGCGGTCCCGGGCCTATGCCGCCCTGCAGGAACTGGATCTCCACCAGTACGCGTTCGCCCCGGCGGCCGGGCTGCCCTTCGGTACCCTCAAGCGCATCGAGATCGCCCGGGCGCTCATCGGCAAGCCCCGGCTGCTGATGCTGGATGAGCCGGCGTCGGGTTTGACCCACCAAGAGGTGGACGAACTGGCGGACACCATCCGTCAGCTGCGTGACCGTCACGGGCTCACCGTGTTGTTGGTCGAGCACCACATGAAGATGGTGATGGCCATCTCCGAGCACATCGTGGTGTTGAACTTCGGTCAGAAGATCGCCCAGGGCGGGCCGGACGAGGTCCGTAACAACCCCGCCGTGATCGAGGCCTACCTGGGGAGCCAAGCCGCATGAGCACCATGTTGAAGCTCAGCAACGTCAACGCCCGTTATGGCGCCATTCAGGTGCTGCGGGACATCAACCTGGAAGTGGAATCCGGCGAGATCGTGGTGGTGCTCGGGGCCAACGGCGCCGGCAAGACCACCACACTTCGGGCCATCTGCTCCATGGTCGAAACGCACGGGTCGGTGCAGATCGACGGTACCGAGATGGGCGGCAAGGGCACGGCGGAGATCGTGCGGATGGGCGTGGCCCATGTGCCCCAGGGCCGTGGCACGTTCCCCGAGCTGTCCGTGGTGGACAACCTCATGGTCGGGGCTTACATCCGTAAGGACAAAGAGATCCAGGCCGACGTTGATCGGTGGATGGACGTGTTCCCCCGCTTGCGGGAACGCCGCTCGCAGATCGCCGGATCGCTTTCCGGTGGCGAGCAGCAGATGTTGGCGGTGGCTCGGGCCATGATGTCCCGTCCCCGCTTGCTGCTGTTGGATGAGCCGTCGCTGGGTCTGGCGCCGCTCATCATCGAAGACCTTTTCCGGCGCTTCGGCGAGATCAACCGGGAAACGGGAACCACCATGTTGGTGGTGGAACAAAACGCCAACTTGGCGTTGGACATTGCCAGCCGCGGTTACGTTCTCGAAGCCGGCCACATCGTACTTTCCGGTACGTCTGAGGAGCTCCGTACGAACGAGGCCGTCCGAGAAGCATACCTGGGGGCATGAGGGCACCATGACTGCTATATCAATGAACAAGCCCAAGTCGCCTCTGGCGCGCCTGAGCGCTGGCTCGATTGTGCTCGGGGTGGTGAGCGTGGTCATCGCCGTGGCGTTGATTGGACCGATCATCGATGGGGGTCTCAAACTCTTCCTCCAGCGCATCTTCGACAGCCTTAGCGGCGGGGCGGTCTACGCCGTGACCGCCATTGCCCTGGTGTTGATCTTCAAGGCCACCACCTTGATCAACTTCGCCGGCGCCAACATCGCCATGTTCGGGGCGTACATCTGCTGGTGGTTCTTCACCGATTTCGGTATCCCGATCTGGATCGCCATCTTCTTGTCCATGGTCATCATGGCGGCCTTCGGTGCGGTGACTGAACGGGTGTTGATCCGTCCCTTTGACATCACCGACCACTTGCCGGTGGTGCTCATCACCTTCGGTCTGGCCGCCATCTTGGAGGCCTTCGCCGGTGGGTTCTGGGGTTTGGAGTTCCACAAGTTCCCCAGCCCCTTCCCCGCTGATCCCCAGGACCGCTTCACCATCGGTGGTGCCTTCCTGCGGTATGAGACCATCGGCACGCTGATCGCCATGGTGTTGATGTTGGTGGGCCTCTACGCCATGCTGAACAAGACCAAGATCGGTCTGTCGTTCCGGGCGGTTTCCTCCAACGTGGAATCGGCCCGATTGGTTGGTGTCCGCACCGGCCGTACCTTGCAGTTTGGTTGGGCTCTGGCGTCCGCACTTGGAGTGTTGGGTGCCACGCTGGTGGCCAAGCAAACGAACCTTGAGCCGGCGTTCATGGCCAAGCTCACCATCTTCGCTTTCGCTGCGGCCACCTTGGGCGGTCTGGACAGCATCGGCGGCTCGGTGATTGGGGCCTTCATCGTGGCGGTGGTGCAGTCTTTGCTCACCGGTTACGGCCAGGCGGTGCCGGGCTTCGGATGGCTCAAGTCCAACTTCGCGCTGGTCTTGGCCTTCGTGTTGATCTTGGTGGTGTTGTTGTTCAAGCCGGCCGGCCTGTACGGCACGAGGAGAATCGAACGAGTATGAGCGCACCGACCACGTCCTCATCGAGCGGCCCCAAGCCGGGCGCGCTGTTTACCTTCCAGCAGGGTTCCACCGAGCACCGGATCTTCCAGGCTGTCGGTTGGGGCTTCCTGGTGGTACCGATGTTCATCCTTCCGTACATCCTGCCCAGTTTCCGGGTGGCGCAGTTGGCGCAGGCCCTCGGTTGGGGTGTGGCCATCCTGGGTCTGAACATGGCCCTCGGGTGGTCCGGTCTGTTGTCCCTCGGCCACATCGCCTTTACCGGGCTCGGGGCCTACACCACAGCCATTCTCATCAATGAGAACGACTGGGATTTCTGGATGACCCTGCCCTTAGTGTTCGGGGTGTGTTTCATCATGGGCGGTATCGTGGGGTTGCCGGCCTTGCGGATCAGGGGCTTGTATCTGGCCTTGGTGACGTTCTCGCTGGCGTTCACGTTCCCGATCCTGCTCAAGATTGAGGGTGGGGGCATTGCTCGCCGGACCGGTGGTGACAACGGCCGAACCTTCGATGAGACGCTTCGGCCCACAAGCTGGATGCGGTCCCTCCTCGGGGTGAGCAACTCCGATCAGTCCACTCAGGTCAACATTTACAAGTACTTCTCGATGTTGATCATCACGCTGGTGGCATTCCTGCTGGTGCGCAACGTGCTGCGGTCAAGGCCGGGTCGGGCCATGCTGGCGGTGCGGGACAACCAGATCGGCGCTGCCGTGAGCGGGGTCAACCTGAACAAGCAGAAGGTGCTGACCTTCGCGCTTAGCTGCGCAGTGGCAGGGATCGGCGGTTCCATTGTGGCCGCTTCCTTGGACTCGGTCGGGCCCACCGTGTTCGACGCCAACTACGCCATCTTGACCTTGATGGGTCTGGTGTTGGCCGGTGTGGGTACGTTGCACGGCTGCTGGCTGGGTGGTCTGGTGGTGGTGTTCCTCCAGGACTTCGCACCCCGCCTGGTGGACAAGGTCCCCTTCTATGACCTCGACGTGATCTACGCCCGGGCCATTTTCGGTCTGATCCTGGTGTTGGTGGCGTTCTTCATGCCCGGTGGTCTCGTGTCCGTCGGCCGCAAGATCAAGACCTGGGGCGTGCGGGTGATCCCCAAGATCCCCGAACCGGTGGTCTCCAGCACCGCTGGACAGGTTGCCCCCTCCTCACCAAGGGCAGGCGTTACCGTCTAAGCCGTTCGAAAGATGCGTTCCCGGAACCCGCAGGTGTAGTGCCTGCGGGTTCCGGCGCGTCCGGGCACGTTCTTTCCTCACTACCGGCCCCGTTTCAGAAAACATTCCCGGGTGAACGGACTTCGAGCACCTCGCGGGGTACCGTCTTGTTCGTTGTGTCATCCGTCACTGGAATACTTGACACGACGTCAATAACTTCACTGCAGTTGCATGATGACGAATGGGGAACGCGTGAGAAGGTCTCGTCGGAAGACAGTGGCTGCGGCCATGATGGGGTTGTCGTTGGTGGCAGCGGCGTGTGGTGGTGATGACGGTGGGAGTGACACCGAAGCAGCCACTGGTGAAACGGTGGATCAAGGGGTAAAGCAGGCGTTGGAGGACGCGCAGACCGCCACCACTGTGGAAGCGGCGGTCAAGACTCCCACCACGTTGGACGAGTGGCAGGCACTCTGGAAGACCCAGCGCGAGGCCGTGGTCAAGAAGGCCACTGACGGCAAGTTCGGGATCTCCGCTGACGGCAAGTCCGCGCTGATCTCTGATGGGTACACCATTGATCTGTCCAAGTGCCCGGCCGGTTGGAACAACACCGAAGGCCTAACCGACACCGAGATCAAGATCGGCCACACCACCGTGTTGTCCGGGACGCTGGCCATCTACGGCCAGATTGCCAAGGGCTGGGAGTGGTACAACAACGAGGTCAACAAGACCGGGATCAAGGACGCCGCCGGGAAGACCCGGAAGATCAATCTCATCTACAAAGATGACGGGTATGACTCGGCCCGGACCATCCCGATTGTGGACGAGATGATCGATTCCGAGAAGGTGTTCATGATGGTGACCCTGGGTTCGCCCAACACCATGAAGACCTATGACAAGCTGAACCAGCGTTGCGTACCGCAGCCGTTGGTGATGACCGGCCACCCTGCCTGGGGTGATCCCATCAGCCACCCGTGGACCACTGGTGAGCAGATGGCGTACAACACCGAAGCGGTGCTGTGGGGCGCATTCCTGGAGGATCACGCTGACGAGCTGAAGAAGCCCGACGGCAAGATCACGGTGTCCGCATTGGTGATGAACAATGACTTCGGCAAGGCCTATGACGGTGGGTTCAAGGCGTGGTTGGCCCAGACCCCGATCAAGGCTGATGTGGAGTACAAGTTCGAGATCATCGAGCCCTCGGCGCCCACCATCACCGATCCCATGACCACCCTGGCGTCACATAGCCCTGAGGTGTTCATCGCCATGACCGCCGGTACGTCCTGCACCCAGGCCGTGACCGAGGCGGCGCAGAACGGTCTGAAGGAATCCGCGATTTACTTGTTCCAGCCTTCCGTCTGCAAGTCCAACGCCTTCCTGGGCAAGGACAAGGTGGGCGGAGACGGCATGGCGTCTAATGGTTGGTGGGTGGTCGGTGGAGGTCTGAAGGCCTTCGAGACCGCGGCCTATGACACTGACCCTTGGGCCAAGTACACCCGTGATCTGCTTACGGCTCAGGGTGTTGACTGGAAGACCAACCCCACCCACTTTGCCGGCATTGCCCGCTGGGGCTGGAGCATGGAGCAGGCTCTGGCCATTGCCTCTCAGCTCAAGGGTGGCCTGACCCGGGTGAACCTGATGGTGGCGATCCGCAACATGGATATGACTGCACCGTTCCTGCTTGAAGGGGCCAAGTTCAACCTGAGCGGGAACAAGGATGCTTACTTCACCGAGGCGTCCGAGTACGTCATCTACAACGCGACCAAGCAGGCGTTCGATCAGCAGGGCGACCTCATCGAGTTGTCCGGCAAGTCCTCGAACTGCGCCTGGGACCAGAGCACGAGTAGCTGCAAGTAACACGTGATGTGAAGGCGTCAGCGGCTGGTTGACGCCTTGAACAGACCGTTCGGCAACGAGCCGGTGGCCTTGGCGGCTGCCGGCTCGTTTGCTTTTCACCGAGGATGGTTTGGCTCCGGTTAGCATCCGGGCCATCGCTCTGCTGCTTCAACGGTGTTTCGACGCGCTGGCCAACGGCGTGATCTACGGATCGGTGGCCCTGGCCCTGGTGATCGTGTACCGGGCCACCGGGATGTTGAACGTCGCCCAAGGAGAGATGGGCACGCTGGCGGCCTACGTGGGGCTGGTGTTGCACAGCCCGGCCACCCCGGCGTTGGCCGGTACCGGGTTGGTGGCCACGCTGGTGCCGTTCGCCCCGCTGCCGTTGTGGGCCGCGGTGGTGGGCGCGGCGCTCGCCGGGGCGGGCGTGGGGGCGCTGTTGGAACGGCTGGTCATCCGTCGGGTGGCAGAGCAGTCCGGCTTTGCCGTCATCAGCGTGACCGTCGGGTTGCTGTTGGTGCTCAACGGGCTCACCGAAGGGACCTGGCGCCCCATCAATCGGCGATTCCCTTCCCTTTTTCCCAACTCCTCGGGGGATTTTCTGCTCTTCGGCGGGGCCCGACTGCGCTTCCACACGCTGGGCGCGCTCATCACCATGGTCACGGTGCTGTTGGTGTTGGCGGTGGTGCTGCGGCGCACCCGGCTGGGCCTGGCATTCCGGGCGGTATCGTCCAACCCGGACTCCGCCGAGTTGTCCGGGATCCGCTCCCAACACGTGATGACCGTGGGCTGGGCGCTGGCGGGCGGCATCGGCGGTTTGGCTGCGTGTCTGATCGCCCCCACCGTGCTGTTGGAGCCCAACATGATGGTGCGGGTGCTGATCTACTCCCTGGTGGCCGCCACCCTGGGCGGGCTGGACAGCTTGGGCGGGGCGTTGCTGGGTGGGTTGGTTATCGGTGTTTCCCAGACCATGGTGGCGGGCTACGTGGACGTCCTCGGCACACAGCTCAGCCTGCCGGGGGCGCTGCTGGTGATGGTGTTGGTGTTGATCGTGCGGCCCAGTGGCCTGTTCGGCACGCCGCGCATCGAGCGGGTGTGAGCGCCCGATGAGCTTCCTTGAGCCGTTGGCGTTGGACCCGCTGCCCGAACAGCAACCCCCCGAAGTGATGGTCCGCTCCCGGGCTCGCATGGTGGTGGTGCGGGACTCCCGCCGATGGAAGATGCTGGTGCTGGGTGCGCTCACGGTGCCACTGCTGGTGATCAGTGTGGCCCCGTTTTTTCTGCCGGTGGTGGAGGGCCGCCTGGTCAGCCGGTTCGTGGCCCTGGGGGTGGCGCTGGTGGGCCTGCAGTTCGTGGTGGGGTTGTCAGGCCAGCTTTCTCTGTGCCACGGGGTGTTCGTGGGCCTGGGTTCCTACGCCACCACCATCGTCATCAGCCGTTTCGGTTGGTCCCACGCCGCCGGGCTGGCCCTCACGCCACTGGTGGGCTTCGGGGCGGGTTGCATCGTGGGGTTGCTGGCGCTGCGCATCCGGGCCACCTATCTGGGGCCGGTGACGTTGAGCGTGGCGGTCACGTTCCCCATGCTGGTGAAACGATTCTCGTGGTTCACCGGGGGCTCGGGCGGCCTGCCCCTGGTGAGGCAGATCAACCCGCCGGATTGGATGCACCTGCGGCCCGGGCAGGAGTACAAGTTCAACCATCTGCTGATCGTGATGGTGGCGGTGTTGGCCCTGGTGGTGGCCCGCAACGTGGTGCTCAGCCCGGTGGGCCTGGCGGTGCGGGCGGTGGCGGAGAACCCGCTGTCGGCGGCTACCAGCGGGATCAACGTGCGCCGAACCCGGGTGTTGGCCTACGGCTGGGGCGCGGCTTTCGGGGCCCTCGGCGGGGGACTGCTGGTGTTGGACACCCCGGTGGTGGGTGCGGACAACTACGACCTGTTCCGCAGCCTGGGCTATTACGCCGCGGTCACGGTGGGCGGGGCGGTCTCCATGATCGGGGCGGTGTTCGGCGCCGGGCTGTTGATCGGGGTGCCGTGGTTCATCGACACGTACGGCCTGCGGGCCAGTCCCAACCTCATTCTCGGCACGTTGCTGGTGGGGGCCATCCTGGTAGCCCCGGGAGGTTTGGCGGTGGCCGTGGCCAACTACGTCAACGGCCTGATCGACGTGCGGCCCGCCCAAGGTCTCGGTGATGGCGGGGATCCCAACGCCGGCTTCGCCCCCAGACCCACCCCCGGTGCGGCCACCGCCAGCGCCGAGGAGGACCACGGGCTCTTCCAACCACCGGAGGCGCACTACCGTTCCCCAGATGAGCGCCACCCTTGACGGACCCGCCGGACGTTCCGGACCCGACGGCGATCGGACGTGGGGGTTCCGTACCCGGGCCATTCACGCCGGTGCCATGCCCGATCCCACCACCGGCGCCCGGGCGGTACCGATCTACCAGACCACCAGCTTCGTGTTCGAAGACACCGCGGATGCCGCTGATCTGTTCGCCCTGCAGAAATACGGCAGCATCTACAGCCGCATCGGCAATCCCACGGTGAATGCCTTCGAGGAACGCATGGCATCGCTCGAGGGCGGCATCGGCGCGGTGGCCACGGCGTCAGGTCAGGCGGCGCAGTTCTGCACGGTGGCGTCGTTGGTGGACGCCGGTGATCACGTCGTGTCCTCGGCGTCGCTGTATGGCGGTACCACCACCCAGTTCGACGTGACCTTCCGACGTTTGGGCGTGGACACCACCTTCGTGGCCGGTGATGACCCGTCGGCGTTCGCTGCGGCCATCAAGCCCAACACCAAGCTGATCTTCACCGAGGTGGTGGCCAACCCCTCTGGCATCGTGGCGGACCTGCACGCCTTGGCGGACATCGCCCATGCCCACAATCTGCCGTTCATGGTGGACGCCACCACCGTCAGCCCCCATCTGTGTCGGCCCATGGAGCACGGGGCGGACATCGTGGTGCATTCGGCCACCAAGTTCATTGGCGGGCACGGCACCTCCCTCGGTGGGGTGGTGGTGGAATCGGGTCGTTTCAATTGGGGCAACGGCAAGTTTCCGCATTTCACCGAACCGGTGCCGTCCTATGGCGGATTGCGCTATTGGGAGAATTTCGGGGAATACGCCTTTTGCACCAAGGTCCGGGTGGAGCAACTCCGGGACATCGGCGCCTGTCTCAGCCCGTTCAACGCCTTCCTGTTGCTGCAGGGTCTGGAAACCCTACCGTTGCGTATGGCGGCCCATGTGGCCAACGCCCAACACGTGGCGGCCTGGCTGGAAACACACCCTGCGGTATCCTGGGTGCGCTACGCCGGGCTGGCGGCATCGCCCTATCACGCCCTGGCCCAGCGCTATCTTCCTGCTGGGGTGGGGTCGGTGTTCGCCTTCGGGGTCAAAGGGGGCCGGGCCGCCGGTGCCCGTTTCATTGAAAATCTGGAGTTGGTCAGCCATCTGGCCAACATCGGGGACGCCAAGACCTTGGTGATCCATCCCGCGTCCACCACCCATCAGCAGCTCACCGACGAACAGCTTTCCGCCGGTGGCATCGGGGCGGACCTCATCCGTCTGTCGGTGGGCATCGAGGACGTCGAGGACATCTGTTGGGATCTTGATCAGGCCCTGGCGGCCTCGCAAAAGGACTGAGGAATTGCCGTGAGCGACACCAATGCGTGGGTTGAACCGTCGGCCCGTCAGCGCAAGGCCATACTGGATGGTACGCGAACGGTGGCCATGGTGGGCGCCTCGTCCAATCCGGCCCGGCCTTCGTTCTTCGTGGCCACCTACCTGTTGAGTTCCTCGGCTGACTTTCAGGTGTACTTCGTGAACCCCCGTGAGACGGAGATCCTGGGTCAGCCCTGCTACCCGTCCCTGGATGCGTTGCCGGTGGTGCCGGATCTGGTGGATGTATTCCGCCGCGTCGAGGATCTGCCGGCGGTGGCTCGCGAAGCCATTGACCTCGGCGCCTCCACGTTCTGGGCCCAGCTCGGCCTGTGGTCAGACGAGGCGGCGGCGCTGGCCCATGACGCCGGGCTCGAGGTGGTGATGAACCGCTGCTTGAAAATCGAACACGCTCGTTTCCACGGTGGATTGCACCTCGCCGGTTTCGATACCGGTGTGATCAGCTCCAAACGTCGTCGATGAAGGGAACCTGATGGCGTTGCTGATGTTGTTGCGTCACGCCAAGTCGGCCTGGCCTGACGCCGTGGCGGATCTGGAGCGGCCCCTGGCCCCGCGCGGTGAAAGGGACGCGCAAACCGTGGGCCGATTCCTGGCGGCGCGGGAGTTGCGGCCCGAGCTGACCCTGAGTTCGCCCGCCCTGCGCGCCCGTCGCACGGCCGAAGCGGTGCTGCACGCCGCTGGTTCCGACCCCGCCGCCGTGCAGATCCACGATCAGCTCTATGACGGTGACGTGGCGGCGGTCTTGCGTCAGGTCCCCGCTGACGTGAACCGGGTGCTGGTGGTGGGCCACGAACCGGAACTGTTGGATTTGGCCCAACGGCTCTGCGGCGCCGAGGTGGCGTTGCCCACCGCCGCGCTGGCCCTCATCGAATTGCAGGCGCCCTGGTCTCAGCTGCCCACCTGCCGGGGTGTGCTCAAGGTGCTGGTAACCCCCAAGCTGCTCGCTGCAGCCAAGTGGACTACGGTCTGAGCCGCTGCCAGCGACGATTTCAGCGCGCCGATCAACCGGACTACCAGGGGGTTACCTCGTGCCGTACGCGTTCACCGAGAAGGGCCAGACCACACTCCAAGAGGTCAAGTCCTTCATGGACGACTTCATCTATCCGGCCGAAGAGGAGTGGCAACAGCAGTACCACGACGGCGGGTCCAACAGCTACCCGCCGATCATGGAGAAGCTGAAGGCCGACGCCCGCGGTCGGGGTCTGTGGAACCTGTTCATTCCCCACCTCGATCCCGGCGCCCCCGGCACCAAGCTGTCGAACCTGGACTATGCCCCCATCTCTGAGCATCTGGGCAAGGTCATCTTCGCGTCGGAGACCATGAACAGCTCCGCCCCGGACACCGGCAACATGGAGATTCTCAACCTCTACGCGTCGGACCGGGTGAAGGAGCGCTGGCTGTCACCATTGCTGGAGGGTGAGATCCGCTCGGCGTTCTCCATGACCGAGCCCGATGTGGCCTCATCGGACGCCACCAACATCTCGCTGCGCATCGAGCGTGACGGTGACGAGTACGTGCTCAACGGGAAGAAATGGTTCAGCTCCGGTGCGCTGTCGCCGCGCTGCCAGGTGCTCATCGTGATGGGCAAGACCGATCCCAGCGCCCCTCGGCATCGTCAGCAGTCCATGATCGTGGTCCCCAAGGACACCCCCGGCATCAGCTTCGGGCGCGATCCCCACGTGTTCGGGTTCGAGGACCGCGGTGGTCATCCCGAGGTCATCTACAACGACGTGCGGGTCCCTGCGGATTACCTGCTGGGCGAGGAAGGCGGCGGGTTCGCCATCTCCCAGGCTCGCTTGGGCCCCGGGCGCATCCACCACTGCATGCGTTCCATCGGGGTCGCCGAGCGTGCCCTCGAGCTGATGATCAAGCGGTCCCTGCAGCGTTCCACGTTCGGCACGTTGGTGGCTCACAAGGGTCTGATCCAGGACTGGATCGCGGAGTCCCGCATCGAGATCGACATGGCCCGCGAGTACGTGCTGCGTTGCGCCCATCTGATGGACACCGTGGGCAACAAGGCCGCCGCCACCGAGATCAGCGGCATCAAGGTGGCCATCCCCAACATGACGCTCAAGGTGATTGACCGGGCCATCCAGGTGCACGGCGCCGCCGGTGTCTCCCAGTACACCCCGTTGGCGCACATGTGGGCCCATCAGCGGACCCTTCGCATCGCCGACGGTCCCGACGAGGTGCACAAGTTCACCATCGCCCGGCGTGAGATCCTCAAGCACGCCCCGGACTTCAAGATCAACCCCGCCAACATGCCCGGGGCTGGGGAACCGCAGGTCTTCGCCCGCCCGTGAGCGTGACCGCATGAGCTCCCCGGTCCCCACCGAGCCGGCGTCGGAGACGATCACGTCGGAGATCGTGGAGCGGGTGCGCAAGCCCATGCAACAGTTCGTTCGAGGGTGGATGATGTCTCCCGCCACCCTCGAACGAAGGGCGTCGTTCGGTCTGGACCCGGCCATGACCCCGGGTGGAACGAGCGTGGGAGACGCCGTGCCGCGCGCCGGGATGGTGCCGCCGGCGTCGTTGCTGCCTGACGTGCTCCCCACCGAGCGGCTGAACCGCAGGGCCATGGCTCAACCACCGCTGCGGGCCGAACTGCGCCGGATCCGCAACGGGCGTTCGGCGCTGGCCGTGGTGTGCCTGGCGGCGCAGGTGGTGCTCATCTTCGCCGGTGCCATCTGGCTGGCCCATCCCCTGGGGTATGTCGTGGCCTTCGTGCTATTGGGCCGGGTGATGGTGTGCTGCAACATCTTGGGCCACGAAGCGGTGCACCGGACGCTGTTCTCCAACCAGCGGGTCAACGATTGGGTGGGACGGTGGTTGCTGTCCTACCCGGCCTTGGTGGCCTTCGAGCTGTACCGCCGTGGCCACATGGCCCATCACCGAGACGAGATGGGTCCCGCTGAGCCGGATCTGGCGCTGTACCGCGGCTACCCGATCACCAGGGCTTCCTTGCGGCGCAAGCTGGTGCGTGACGCCAGCGGTGTGTCGGGCTGGAAGATCCTCAAGGACTTGCTGCGAGGGCTCGGCAAAGCGCGCAGCCGGCCGGTGGCGGCCAAGATCGTGGCGGTGCAGGTGCTGATGGTGGCGGTGGCCACCCTGTTCGGGCGACCGGAGCTGTACCTGCTGTGGCTGGGCCCGTATCTCACCCAATGGCGGGTGGCCAACCGGTTGCGGGCCATCGCTGAACACGGCGGGATGATCCGCTCCGCCGATCGCCGCGAGACCACCCACCTGGTGCGGCAGGGTCCGCTGGCCCGGTTCTTCATGGTCCCGTACCACGTGGGCCTGCACCTGGCCCACCACGTGGATATGGGCGTGCCCTGTTGGAACCTGCCCCGCCTACAGCGTGAGCTCGAAGCCTCGGGCTGGGTGCCGTCGGCGTTGATCTACCCCAGCTACCGATCGTTGTGGTCCAAGCTGTCGAGCCGGGCGCCCTCGGCTGCTCCGGTTGCCGCCGGCGTCGAGGTCTGATCCGGCGCCGGGCGGTCCGATGCCAGCTGGGCGCGGGCCAGGGCTTCGGCTTGTTGGGCCACGGCGCGCAGCGGTCGATCCTGATCCCGGGCGACGGCGGCCACATCGTCGTATTCGGCTTTAACCCGATACGGGCCCACCTTCACCCGTACCGTCCGGTCTCCCACGGTGACGGTCACGGTGTGGCGATCGGCGGCCCAACGTTGCTGGATGCTCCAACGCACCCCCAACGATCCGCTCTCCCGCAGCAGGATCTCGCTGAGCGCCTCCCGCCGTCCGGGGTGGCACAACGCAGAGACCACCACCCCCGGTCGGCTCTTCTTCATGGTGGCGGCGCTGGCCCAGGCGTCCAACGCCCCCGAGGCCAGCAACCGTTCCAGGACATACCCCACGGTCTCCCCGGTGGCGTCGTCCAGGTTTACGTCGAGGCGGACCACGTCTTCGTATTGACCGCCAGTGTGTGGTTGATCGCGCGGTTGGCCCAGAACCACCTGCACCACGTTGGGTCGATCCGGTGGGTTGCGGGTGCCGGCCCCGTAGCCGCTCGCCAATACCATGCCGGATGGTATGGCGCCGGCGTGTTCGGCCAGCGCTGCGATCACCGCGGCCCCGGTGGGGGTGGTGAGCTCCATGGGCACATCAAGGCCCACCACCGCAAACCCCTCCAGGACCCGCATCACCGCCGGCGCCGGGTTGGGCAGCAGGCCGTGCGCCGCTTGGATGCGACCCACCCCCACGGCCACCGGTGCACAACCCACGCGGTCCACCTGCAGCAGTTCCAACGCCACCGCCACACCCACGATGTCGATGATGGAATCAACGGCGCCGATCTCGTGGAAGGTGACGTCATGGGGTGCCACGCCGTGCAGCGCCCCCTCCACCTTGGCCAGCAACGAAAAGATCCGCACGGCGCGTTCCACCGCCCGCTCCGCCAACCCGCTGCCAGCGATGGTGTCGATGATCTCACCGGCGCGGCGATGGTGGTGTTGCTCGTCCACCTCGACTCGGACGTGGGTGGCCTGCAACCCGCAGCGGTCCACCCGGTCGTGATGCATTCGCCAACCGGGGTAACCCAGCTGACGGCAGGCGTCCTCGACGGCGTTGGCGTCCGCACCGACGTCGATGAGGGCGCCAAGGGCCATGTCCCCGGCGATACCGGCGAAAGGATTGAACCAGGCAAAGGTCATGAACCGAGCGGGGGTTGCGTGGCCAGGAGTCGGACCACGGCGCAGGCGGCACCGAACCCGTTGTCGATGCCCACCACGGTGACCCCTGAGGCGCAGCTGGACAACATGGCCAGCAGCGCCGTAACCCCCTGCAGTCCGGCGCCGTAGCCCACCGAGGTCGGCACCGCGATCACCGGCACGTCCACCAGGCCGCCGATGACTGACGCCAGCGCCCCTTCCATTCCAGCCACCACCACCGCGGCCTGCAAACCCTCCAGCTGGTCCAAGCTGGCCAGCAGCCGATGCAAGCCCGCCACGCCCACGTCGTTGACCCGCCGGGGATGGATCCCGTGGGCGGCCAGCACCGCCACACATTCGTCAGCCACCGGTAGGTCGGCGGTGCCGGCCGTCAGCACGGCCACCGCCGGGGCGTCTGGGCGGGGGGGTGTCGCCCGCCAGACCACCGTATGGCCGAAGATCTCGCCGTCGGGGTGCGATGCCAGGCACATGGCTCGCTGGGCCTCATCGGTGCGGGACAGCACCACCGGCCCCTGCCCGTGGGCCAACAGTTCGGCGATGACCGCCCGACAGTGCTCCGGTGACTTGCCCGGGGCGTAGACCGCTTCAGGGAACCCCTGGCGCAACTGTCGATGATGGTCGATGCGTGCGAAGCCGAGATCGGCAAATGGCAGCCGGCGCAGCTGCCGGACCGCATCGTCCGGCGCCAGCGCTCCGGTGGCCACCTGGTCCAGCAACGTCCGCAGCGAAGCCTCATCCATCGGGCTCATCCTGCCCGCTGGCGGTGGCTCGGCGCGAACGCGGTCCGTTTCGGGGGTTCGGTCCGGTGCGATCTGGCAGGGTGGGTCAATGAAGCAACAGCGAATTCTGGCGTACTACGACGCCTGCAACGCCGGCGATGTGGCGGCGCTGGAGGCCATGTTCACGCCGGATGTGGTGCATTGGTTTCTGGCCCCGAACCTGGCCCCGGCGCCGGTGATCGGCCGGGAGCGCCTGGCCAGCTACTGGCGCAAGGTGCAGGCCCGCTTCGATGGCCGCTGGGTGGTCGACCATGTGCTGGCCCCCGAGGATGGCGATGAGGCGGTGATCGAATGGACCCTGTTTTGGACCTCGCCGGAGAACGGGTCCCGCATCGCCACCCGAGGCGCCGAGTGGTACGTGTTCGACGGGCCGTTGATCAGCGAGATCCGGGCCTACTACCGGCAGGAACACGCCAGCTCGGAGTTGGAGGGCTTCCCCTACGCGGAGCGTGGCTTCTCCGGCCTCGGCGCCGAGCAGAGCCGCACCCACCACCCATTCGACCACGCACAGTGACTTCTACCTAGCGCTCGGTGGTTCAGATTTTGCCCGTAGGGGCGAATCTACGTCGAATCGCCGCGATCTGGTCGCTGTGGGCGAACGCTCGGAGAGGGAGGGCGGGACAACGGAGAGTGGTGGTTTGGGTGTGGGGGAGCTGGGTCAGCGGTCGGCGGAGCGTACGGTGCCTTGGCGGTACAGCTCCTCGATGCGCGATGGCTGATAGCCCAGCAGCTCGGCCAGGACCTCGGTGGTGTGTTCGCCCATCAACGGTGCCACCAACTCGGCCAGGCGCCCTTCCATGGCGGAGAATTTCCAGGGGTAGCCGGGGATCATGACCTCGCCGATCACCGGATCCTGGACCCGACGGACCATGTCCCGGGCCTCGAAGTGGGGATGGCCGATGGCGTCGGCGGGATCGAGCACCGGACCCAGCGGCACCCGATGGCGGATGCAGTGCTCCACCAGCGTGTCATTGTCGGGAAAGGACAAAAGCCACTCCTGCACCAGCGGGATGAGCTCAGCCTGGTTGGCGGCCCGGGCGGCGCTGTTGGCGAATCGCACGTCCTGCAGCAGCTCTGGCTGGCCCATGGCGGCCACCAGGTTGGGCCACTGCCGATCCAGCACCAGCACGTAGCCGTATCCCTCGGGTAGCCGGAACGTGCCGACGGGGCAGTACAGCGGATGGTGGCGGCCGACCCGGTTGGGCTGGAACTCACCCCCGGAGGCATGCACCATGCCCAGCTGGTCCTGCAGATGGAACATCACATCGGCCATGGCCAGATCCACGTGTTGGCCCTTGCCGGTTCGTTCCCGGTGCAACAGGGCGAAACCCACCGCGGCGAATCCGTGCACTGCGGTGGAGTTGTCGGCGATGGCGAAGGCCACCGACGCCGGCGGGCCGTCCGGATCCCCCGTCATGTGCATCAGCCCCGAGGTGGCCTGGATCACGCCGTCGAATCCCGGGCGGTCCGACCACGGGCCCACCTGCCCGTAGGCCGAGATCGACACCATGATGAGATCGGGCCGGATGGCCGAAAGCGCCTGGTAATCCAGGCCCCGCCGCGCCAGCACGCCCGGGCCGAAGTTCTCCACCACCACATCACAGTGCGCCACCAGGTCCCGGATGATCTGCCGACCGGCCTCGGTGTCCCAGTCGATGCAGATGCTGCGCTTGCCCCGGTTGTTCTGAATGAAGATCGTGGACCGCCCGTCCACCTGCCAGGCCAGCAACCGGCTGGGGTCCCCGTTGGGGGCCAGTTCCACCTTGATGATCTCGGGGCCCAGCTCGGCCAGCATGCGGCTGACCCCGGCCCCGGCCAGATACTGGCCCAGATCGAGCACCCGGTATCCCTCAAGCATTGTTGCGTCAGCCCCCAACGCCACCGGTGCGTCGAGGCGGACGCACGGGTTTGTACGAGCAACCATAGGACGGGCACGCGCCACCGGGCACCGGGCTGCCCTCGCGGCCCGTT
>JBJXFH010000018.1:0-54782 GCA_046155365.1 Acidimicrobiales bacterium
CACCGGTGACAGCGACTCGCACGGGGGGCTTCATGGGACCGCAAGTTAGCCCGGGTCACCGCCCGAGCCGGAAACCGCCGGTGCGTCAAGTGCCACACAGGTTTATCGGCGCCGTGGTCATCGTGGACAGGTGACGCGGAGAGGTGACGCGGAAAGGTGACGCGGAAGGGTGGCCCTGATGCAAGCAACGGCAGATACCGCCGGCGCTGCTTCCGGCAACACCCTGGTTCGATTCGCGGGACGGGACATTGCCCATAAGCACATCGTGCTGGTGGCACGACCTGAGCACGACCTGAGCACGACGGTTGGCCCCGGCGTGGGTGCCGCTGGCAGGACTCAGCAGTGGCGCTCGGGCACGGTTTGGATCACTTCGACAGGCTGCAAGCGGGTGCCGTCGGCCAGGATGGCTTGCGCCGTGAGGGTCACGGTGGAGGCGGGGGCCAGCCCGGTGAGGGGCTGCGGGGCCGGCCCTCGGTGCACCCACAGGCCGGGCTGGATCACCAGGCCCTCCGTCACCGCGGTGAACTCGAAGGCCGCGGGCCGTTCGGCAACGCCGATTAACGCCGGCCAGATCAACCGCGCCTGCCAACCCCGCCCCGCCTCCACGCAGCTCATCGCCAGGGACGGCTTGGGGGTTGGCCGAGCAGCGGTGGGCCCATCAAGCGGTGGTGGTACCGGCGCGACCGTGGTGGTGGTCATGCCGGCGGTCACGGACTTCACCACCTCGGGGCTGGCGTCGCTGACGAGACGGGCCACCTGGGGGAGCAACACCACCGCCAACGGGATCAGGGCCAACATCGTTACCACCCGGACCACCCGCACCATCCACACCGCCAACCGAGGACCACGACTCGGCAAGCTGCGGGTGGGCGACACGCGGCCACGCCATGACGCCGACCGTCCCCCCGACCCGGTGTTCGCCGACCCCGACGTGGTGCGAATGACGGTGGCGGTGGCTCCCCCGGAATCAGCGCTCGCATCCGCTTCGAGCTGGGGCGCGGGCTCACGCGGAGGAGCCGGCGCTGCCATAAGTGGCGTGGGCGTGCGCAGGGTGCGGGCCAAGCGGGCCAAGCTCTCCACATCGAGCGGGTACGGCGGCGCGCTGGTGATGAGGTGGTGCAGCTGCTCGAGGGCCACCAGGTGCACACCGTTGAGCTGCCGCGCCCCCGCCGGGATCACGCCATCCACGAAGCTGAGCACCGGGATCAGCGGCACCCGCAGCACCGAGGTGGTGGCCACCACGTAACCCGCCATCGCATCCAACTCACGCCGCACCGGGTACTTCCCGTGCCAGAGGGTGCCACCCGATAACCGCAACGGCGCCCGATAGGCCTTGGTGTCGATCAACCAAACCCCGGTGGGACCCACCACCAGATGGTCGATGTTGGCGTCCGAACCGGGCACGCACAGGTCATGGAACACGTGGAATCCGGCGGGCAGTTCGGCCAGGTGGGCGGCGGTGCGTTCCTCGCCCTTTGCACCGTCCTCCCAGCGTTGCGCCGCCGTTCGGATCTGCGCCGCTTTGATCCGGGCCGACCGGCCGGCATGGCCGAGGACCGCCGCCCGAGCCGGCATCGGTGGGGGTGCCGCCATGGGAAGCGGGGGCGGCGGCAGCCCGGGCTTGAGGTGCGGCGGATACCAACGCCCATCACTCGCCAGCCACCACCCTGGCGGCGGGTGTTCGTTGCCCGCGCCGGTACCCACACCTGCCATCCCGCCGCTTTCTGACCCGCCCACCGTGCCGCCTCCCGCTCAATCCGCCGGCGGGCAGCCTAGAACGACGTTTACCTGCACTCATGGAATCGGGGTCCTCGCATCTGGGTCACGGAATCGGGGTCACGGAATCGGGGTCACGGAATCGATGTCCGTGGTGGCGGGACGCGCCTGCAAGACTGCCGGGCCGTGACTGACGCCGCCGCCATCTCGTTGCCCCGGGGCTTTTCCGCTCATGTCGCCAACATCGGGATCAAAGACGACACCACGGACTTCCTGGTGGTCGCCTCCTCCAGCCCGGCGGCGGCCAGCGCCGTGTTCACCCGTTCGCGCTTCGCGGGCCCGTCGGTGGTGCTCTCTCGCCGACACGTGGCCGACGGGCGGTTGCAGGCGGCGCTAGTGGTAGCCAAGAACGCCAACGTGGCCACCGGGGAGCAGGGTGCCGCCAACGCCACCGAGCTGGCGGTGGGGGTCGGCGCGGCCCTGGGATGCGCCCCCGAGGATGTGCTGGTCACCTCCACGGGGGTCATCGGCCGCCAGTATCCGATGGAGCGCATCCGGGCCCACCTGGCGGTCCTCCCGCCGGCGCCGTACCCGGTGACTGACGCGGCCATCGCGGCGGCGGCCATGATGACCACCGACACCGTGGCCAAATACGCCAGGGCCGATGTGGGCGGAGCTTGCATCGTGGGTCTGGCCAAGGGGGTGGGCATGATCGAACCGGACATGGCCACCATGATCACGTTGCTCTTCACCGACGCCGCCGTTGACGCCCACCAGCTCGATGCCTGCTTCCGGCGGGTGGTGGATCAGACCTTCAACAGCCTCAGCGTGGACACCGATACCTCCACCTCCGATACCGCCGCCATCCTGGCCAACGGATTGGCCGGCCCGGTGGATCCAGCGGCGTTCGAGCTGGCGCTGGCGGAGGTGTGCACCTCGCTCACCCGTCAGCTGGCCCGAGACGGCGAAGGTGCCACCAAGCTGCTGGTGGTCACCGTGACCGGCGCCCGGGACGAGGCCCAGGCCAAGCGGGTGGCCAAATCCATTGTGAACTCACCGTTGGTGAAAACCGCGGTGCACGGGGCCGATCCCAACTGGGGCCGGGTGGCCATGGCAATCGGCAAATGCCACGATGACACCGACATTGACGAGAACCAGGTCACCATACGCTTCGGTACGCTGCAGGTGTACCCCGGCGGTCTCGACGAGGCCGGGCTGGCGCAGCTGTCAGACACCATGAAAGCCGAAGAGGTACACATCGGCGCCGACTTGGGCATCGCCACCGGAGCCTGGACGGTGTACGGCTGCGACCTGTCCGATCAGTACATCCGGATCAACGCCGACTACACCACCTGACGACCTGACCAAGCACCGCGCCCGCTCACGGCACCCGTTCATGGCCCTGCGGCGGTGACATCACCCGCGAAGTACGGCGCGGACCACGAGGAGACCGTGTCCTCGCCGAGGATCGCTCGGACCCGGTAGCCCACATGGCCGGCGGTGGTGGCGACAATGAGATCACGATTGAGCATGCCCTGCGCCGCGTCGTTCTCGCCCGCGGCGATCTGGAGCGACACACAGGGATCAGACTGTCGAGTGGATTTCGTGGAGCTACCCTCGCTGGTAACGACCTGCAACTCGTAGGCGGTGGCGGCGGGGTACACATCCCAGCACAGCTGCCAGCGGGTCTCCCAGCGGATCTTCCCGCCGCTGACCGGCACCACCTCATCGCCGATGGAGGCCTTGAAGCCCTGCACCTGAGTGGGAAGTTCCTGCACCGCAGCCGGTCGCGTCGTAACGGTGGCGGCGGCGGTGTCCCGGCCGCACCCGCTTTGCATTGCGAGCCCCACGAGCAGTGCGGCCAACGGAACGAACCGCCGGGCCGGGGCCAACCACCGCGGTGATCGACCCCGGCTCCAGCGCTCTACCACTCGACGAAGCCGAAGCGCACGCCGCCGACCCAGATCTCGCCGTCGGGGACCACGGTGCCCGCCGCGAGATCGCTGGCCACCACGGCGCTTCTCCGCCCGATGGTCACGCCATTACCCACGGTGGAGCGGAACACCACTGATTGGGCGCCCAGCACCACGTTATCCCCCAAGGTGGTCTCCACGGTTGCGCCGTCCACCACCCTGCTACCGCCGTGCACGATGGCACCCTTGCCGTAGGTGACCCCGTTGCCCACAGTGAGATCGGTGTGCTCGAGGGCGTGGAAAATGACGCCGCTGCCCATCTTGGCAATGGTGCCCACCTGGAAGGCCTCGCCCTCATCGGCCCGCAATGAGATGCGCCGGCCCATCACTGACGCCGCCTGCTCAGCGCTATCGGCCAGGTTGACGTCACCGATGATGCGGTTGGGGAACCTCGGCGCGCTCATCTCTATACCGGCGAAACTGGGCTGATCACTGTGTTCATTGAAGTCCGTGTTACCTGGATCAACGCTCGCCCCCCGCACGGAGTTGGGGCTGGTCCGAGCCAGGTTGGTGTACTCCCGGGCGAAGGCCAGGTTGACCTCAATCACACCCTCGTTGAACGCCACGTCAGCCTCCGTCACCAACCGCACCTTGCCCAGCGCCGGATCATCAGCCTCGACCTGAGTGGTGACGTTCTTGCCCGGCAACACCATCATCCCGCTACGCAAGGTCACACCGGGACCAACCCGACCCAATGCGGATACGCCGGTGTTCTTCTCCAGCACCGCACCATCCACCTCAGTGCCGAAGCTCAAGAACACCTCGGGATCATCGTCAGGATCCGCCGCGATTGAGGTGCCGCCACAGCCGATGCAGGCCGGGCCCTTGACGGTGGCGCCGTGGGCCAGGATCACCCGCTCACCGATGACCACCCCCCGCATCCCCCCGGACCCGTTCCGCGGACCCTTTCGGTTCTCGTCGCCGCGGCGGTCCTCACCTCTGCGTTCGACGGCTCCGATGATGGTCACGTTGTCCTGCACGTTGGACTCGGCACCGATCACGATGGGAGCCTCATCGGCGTCGAGCACGGCGAAGGGTCCCACATACACCTGACGGCCCAAGGTGACGTTTCTGGCTTCGGAGATGGACGCCGTGGGATCGATAAAGCTTTCCGCTCCCGGCGCCAGGTTGGTCGCACACACCGGGCGATTCGCATTGGTGGGCCGGCATCCTTCACCGACCGGTGCCGCCGCAGGCTCAGCCGCGGCCGCCGGCATGGCGCCCATCGAGATCAACAGGGCAACGCCGCAGCCGCCGGTCACGACACGCCGAGAGATGTTCCACCGCACAGTTCCTCCGTCTTCTGGCCCAACGGGTTGATCCCGCCGGCCGGGTTAGCCCGTCCCGGCGGGGCAAGGTACCAACGGCACGCGGCGCGAGCTGCCAAAATATCGGCGGATTTTCCCAATCGGATACAAATCATTCATCGCGATGAGACCTACTCAAATCTGGCCCGTGCGCCGTGTGGCTGAGGAGGAGCCCGCCACCGCAACCGGTCAGGCGGTCAGGCGGTCAGGCGGTTCCCGGTCCGATCCGGTACACGCGCCGGGCGGTGCCCCTGAACAGTTCGGCCCGTTCCTGCGGTGAGTAGCTGGCGCTCACCTTCTTGAATGCGTTCCACAAAACGGTATAACTACACGACTCGCTGTCAACCGGGAAGTTCGATTCGAACATGCAACGCGACGGCCCGAATGTAGCAATACAGAACCGGAGTTGATCGCCCCATCGCTCCAGCAGCTGATCCGATGTGGGCGGCGCGGGCCACGTGTGGAAATCGGTACCGAAACGGCTCATCCCGATACCACCAACCTTGAGGGTGATGTTCGGGAACTCGGCCAAACGCACCATGCCGGCGCGCCACCGCGGGTCGACCTCGGCTCGCTTGCCGGCGTAAGGCCCGATACCCAGTGGCGCGCCGATGTGGTTCAGAATGATCGACAGATCCGGCATCGCCGCCGCCAGCTCGGCCACCTCCTCCAACTGGGTGTGATACTGCCAGGCTTCGAAGCTCAACCCCATACCACTCAGTACGGAAAGGCCGGTACGGAACGTGTCCTGCCGATACAGGTGCGGCGGGGGGTTGGTGTGGGAAGCGGCGATGGCATCGGAAGCGTCCCAGGCTCCCACGTGACGGATGCCCCGGAACCGTCCCCCGGCGGCGGCCACATGGGCCTCGAGCACCGGTGCCACGTCATTACCCAGGGTCATATCGGCGAAGCTGACAATGGCGGCGATCGTGGCGCCTTCCAGTTGCTCGCTGCGCACCGCCCGCTTCGTCACGAACTCCGTCTCCCCCACCGGGCGCAACGCCACCGGCCCGTCACTGCGGTAGGAGGCGGCGCAATCGATGAACACCGTGTCCACCACCCGGTGACCGGCGCCGGTGTCGACGTGCAGATCCTCCAGATCGTAACGAGGAAAGCGCAACGTGGGCTCAGGCCATAGATGATGGTGAGGGTCGCAGATCTCCAGCTCGGGTTCGAGCACATCCTCCTGCGTGAGGGCCAACCAGTCTCTACGCAACATGATCAGTCGTCCACCAGGGCCCGAAGCTGCTCGATGGTGCGCACCGGATCGGGACCAACGGGGTTGACCGCCAGTACCGTGACCCCGGCCTCCTTGAACGCCCCGATGCGTTCGCGCACGTAGCTGGGGGGACCAACCAGATGGGCCCGTTGCAGGAACTCCAACGGCACCTTGGCCGCGGCTTCCCGCTTGTGGCCGTCCAGGTACAGGTCCTGGATGTGGATGGCCTCTTCCTCGTAGCCGTAGCGACGGGCCAGATCGTTGTAAAAGTTCTTGTCCCGGGCCCCCATCCCACCCCAGTACAGCGCCACCTGGGGTCGGGCGGCGTCAAGCACCTTGGCCTGGGCCGCGCCCACCAGATCCTCACCGATGGCCACCATGCCCCCGGCGGAGATGTCCAACGGTGCCAGGCCCGGATCACGGCGGGCCAGGCCGGACTTGAGATCGTCACCCCAGACCTGGGCGAAACGCTCGGGCTCGAAGAACACCGGCAGCCACCCATCGGCATGGGCTGCGGTCTCGCGCACCGACAGACCCTGCAGCGACGCCCACCAGATGGGCACGTTGGCCCGCACCGGATGGTTGATGAGCTTCAGCGGTTTGCCCAGCCCGGTGCCCTGACCATCCGGCAACGGCAACTTCACCACCTTGCCGTCATACACCAGCGGTTCACGGCGCAGCGTCATGCGCACCACGTCGATGTATTCCTTGATGCGCTGCATGGGTTTCTCGTAGGGAATCCCGTGAAAGCCCTCCACCACCTGCGGGCCGGACGCGCCCAAACCCAGGATGAACCGGCCGTTGGACACCATGTCGCAGCCGGCGGCGGTTTGGCCCATCAGCGCCGCGGTGCGGGAGTACACGTTCACGATGCCGGTGCCGATCTGAATGCGATCGGTCACTGCGGACAGGTAGCCCACCTGGCTGATGGCGTCATAGCTGTAGGCCTCGGCCAGCCACACGATGTCCAGGCCGGCCTTCTCCAACTCCTGCACCCGGGCCACCCCGGCCCGGAAGTCCCCCGAGTAGTGCATCGACATGGCCAGCTTCATGGCGGATCTCCTGTGGCGAGGGCGGCAACACTGCGGTCCGGGGGCACGCTAGTGGCTGGCGGAGGTCGGCTCCCGCCGGGATCTGCGTTCAGCGGAACGCGCCGCTGCGACCGGGTTGGTGTTCAGGTGAACGCTGCCGATTGGGTCATGACGGCGGTGACGTAACCGATGTCGATGGGGTCGCCGTACCAGTTGGGCGTGACGGTCCGGGGGGCAACGTGAAGGTCGAGGTCGAGCTCGGTGATGGTGGGCGTGATTGAGTGCAGCGTCCACCCTCCGGGGCTGATGAACTGCATGCCGTCATCGCCGTGGCTGATCTGCCACCGGCCTTCGTGCACGGCGCGATGGTGGCGTCGGCACAACAAGACCAGGTTGGCCAGCGTGGTGGGTCCACCATCAGCCCAGCGCACCAGATGGTGGGCGTCGAGCCATCCTTGATGGGAACACCCCGGGAACCGGCACATCCGGTCACGGGCCTGCAACGCTCCTCGCAGCCCGGCGGGCACGGTGCGGGTCTTGGCCGACACCCCCACCGGTTCCCCATCGCTGGTCTCGATCAACCACACCACCGACCCGTCACAACACAACCGCCGCACCGTCTCCGCCGCAACCGCGACACCCTCCACGCTCGCCTCACCGTGATCGGGCCGGCCGGTCTCACCGGTCACGGCCGCGGAGTCAGCGAGGGGGTCAGCGAGGGGGTCAGCGAGGGTGCCAGCGTTGAGGTGGACCACGGTCTGGTAACGATCAGCGGTGCGAACCGGGCGCCGTTCCCCGGACGCGACGTCCAAGAAGCCGCCAGCCACGCCGACCCACGGACCACGATGCGCTACGACCGGGCCCGCCAATCCCTCGACCGGCATGCGACCTACATCGTCGCCGCATTCCTGGCCGGCGCCTCGCGCTCAGCGTGACCAGATCGCCGGGCGGGATGTCAGCCGATACCACCCGGCACCGCCAGCAGTGTGCGGATGCTCGGCGACAGGACCTTCGACCCCACCCGTTCGCGTACGACGTTTCGTGATACGATGGGCGTATGGCTTCTGCGATTTCTGTGCGGTTGGATGACGAGGCGGAGCGGGCCTTGCGCGTGTTGAATGCGTGTGGGTTGTCGACGTCTGATGCGATTCGGTCGTCGCTGATCGAGTCGGCGCGGCGGGTTCGCCGCAGCGAAGCGCTGGCCCGAGAGGTGGCCGAGTTGGAAGCCGACGAGGCGGACCGTGCGGAGATGCTCGAAGTTGCCGGGCTGATGGAGTCGTTGCGTGCGGCGCGGTGAGGTGTTCAGGTTCAAGATCCCGAAGGGTCTGGGCCATGAGCAGCATGGCGTTCGCTTCGGGGTGGTGGTGCAGGCCGACGAGTTCCTGCCGCGGTCGGTCGTGATCGTTGCTCCGACGTCGCGTAGCGCTCGCCGGGCGTCGTTTCGTCCGCCGGTCGAGGTAGGAGGCGAATCGACGCTGGTGCTCGTCGAGCAACTCGGTGCGGTGGACGTCCAGCGTCTCGGCAAGCGGGCCGGGCGCCTCAGTGTCGAAGAGATGTGGAGTGTCGACGAGGCACTGGCGACCTATCTCGGGTTGAGTCACCGGTGAGCAACCCTGAACGTTCGGTGGGGTTGCCTTCGGGGACGGTGACATTTCTGTTCACCGACGTCCACGGATCGACGCGATTATGGGCAGCGGACAAAGACGCAAAGTCGGCTTCGTTGCTCGGATGCCGTGCGAGCTGCGACAGAATCGCAACGCGCGCTTAGAACAGCGGCGGCGCCACCCATCACCTCGTAGATCGTGGGCTACACAAGCGACGATCACACGCACTGACGCCAAACCCTTCGTTCGACGCCACGAACATGATCGGCCACCAAGGCCCGGGGCTATCACCCGCCACATGATCACCTCCGTCAACACATCCCCAGCGCTGGACCCCGGCCATTACGAGCGCTTGCCACTCCTGAGCTCAGGGTCGCTGGCCACGAAGCGTGTAATACCGAAAGTTCATGACCGGTGGGCTATCACTCAATCACCAGGGGCTGGCCGGTGTCGGCCGATATCACCAGAGGCGCCGGGCACCACCGCAATCAACCCGCGCCGCTCCACCACTCCCGTTACACTTTAATTCCGCGCCGATGATTGGCGGCGCGCGTCAGGTGTCGGGGGCGTCATGGTAGCTACAGAGTGCGTGGTCAAGCGGTGGCGGCTGATCCCGGCCGGCGTTGCGGTGGCCGCCCTGGTTGCCTGTGGGACCACAGGCGAGCGTGGGCCGTTCGCCGAGCCCCAGAGCGGCGGTCCGACCTCGGTGACCAGCGGCACAACCGGCGAGCCCCAACCGAACGTGACGGACCCGGCGCTCACCGCCACCGTGACCAGCACCACCGTGACCCCCACCACCACCGCTCTTGAGTGGAGCGTTGTCGAGGCCCCGATGGCGGCCTATCAAGGTCTCGCCATTGCCTTTATCGAAGCCACCACCAACCGGCCCTCGGTGTGGGACCTCGGCACCGGTCGCGTGGCCCAGTTGACCCCGGGCCCGGCGTCCCAGGTCGCTCCGTTGGGAACCCGGGGCGTGATGGTGAAGACCGATGATGCAATTCATGTGTATGAGCGGGGGTCCATGCGCGAGCTCTTCACCCTGCCCACCGACGACGAGAAGGAACGAACGGGCCTGACCACCTCAGCTGATGGGGCAACGCTGTGGGAGGTGGACGACAAGCGCACAAGGTTCAGGGAACTGACCTGGCAGGGGCAGCCAACCGGCAGAACCATCCGGCCGCCGGACCAACACCGCTACGCCATGGAACGCCTCTGGATCGGTTCCGGCCTGCTCCTGGTCGGGCCCGACGAGATCTACCACGCCGACGGGACGGTGACCTCCTCGCCGTTCACCCCTGATCAGTACGTAGGAGGCGGCCCGGCCAGCGCCGTTTGGCTTGAGTGTGCCGACGGGTCGTGCGACGCGGTGGTTCGACGGTTCAGCGAACCACCACGAGAGACCCGCATCCCGCTGAAGCTCACTGAGCCCAGCTCCACCGTGCGGGGGTTCACCTCACCCGACGGGGACAGTCTCGTGCTGTACGAGCTCTGCTACCCCATCGGAACGTGTTACTCGCTGGTCACCGCGGCACGCCCCGACCCGGTGTCCATCGGCGCCCAAGGACCGTCGCCGAGCACGTTCTCGTGGGGCGCCGACGGGGACTGGTTGCTCGAAAGCCGCGTGGTGCATCACGTATTCGGACCGCCCGGGGAACTGACCGTCCCTCCTGTACCGCGTCGCCTGGAGTGGAACGGATGGAACCTCACCAGCGTCGCCACCGGGGAGACCGTGCCCCTCATCCCCCAAACGATCAAGCCGCTCGACTACGGATTTCTGCTGCCGTAGCCCCGGGCCCGGGCGCGGAACGGAAGCCGACCACGCGACGAACAGTCCAATGGCGCCGGCCGGTCCCAGTACCCGGCGGCACCCACGACCTAGCCTGCCGAACATGGGGTTCGTGGTGATGTTGACCGTGGTCGGACTTGTGGTGTTCGTAGTGGCGCTGGCGATCTTCGACGTGACACAACGACGCCACGCCATCTTGCATAACTTCCCGGTGCTAGGGCACTTTCGCTACATCCTGGAGAAGATCGGTCCGGAGCTGCGCCAGTACATCGTCACCGACAATGACGAGGAGCGGCCGTTCTCGCGGGATCAGCGGCGTTGGGTGTACGCCAGCTCCAAACAGGAGAACGAATACTTCGGGTTCGGTTCGGACAACGACTTTGATCGGGCCAACCCGGGTTACGTGATCGTCAAGCACAGCGCTTTTCCGCACCCGCCCACGGCGGCGGATGCTGATGGCACCCACCCGGTGCCCGCGGCCAAGGTGGTGGGGGCCTGGCGGGGTAGGCGCCACGCGTTCCGACCGGCGTCGGTGGTGAACATTTCCGGGATGAGCTTCGGTTCGCTGTCGGGCGCGGCGGTGGAAGCCCTCAACCGCGGCGCCAAGCTGGCCGGTTGCTGGCAATCCACCGGGGAGGGCGGGCTATCCACGTTCCATCAGAAGGGCGGGGATCTGGTGTTCCAGATCGGCACCGGATACTTCGGGGTACGGAACGCGGCGGGGGAGTTCGATCTGGCCCGGCTGGTGGACCTGGTGGCCGCCAACCCGGTTCGGGCCATCGAGGTGAAACTTTCCCAGGGAGCCAAGCCCGGACTGGGCGGTATGTTGCCCGGGGCCAAGGTGTCCCCCACCATCGCCGCGGTGCGCGGCATCGAGGTGGGCAAGGACTGCCTCTCCCCCGCATACCATCGGGTATTTTCTGACATCGACGGCATGGTGCAGTTCATCGAGACCATCGCCGAGGCCACCGGCGTACCGGTCGGTATCAAGTCCGCGGTGGGTGACAGTACGTTCTGGCCGGCACTGGCCCAGCGGATGGCGGCCACCGGTACCGGGCCGGATTTCGTGATCATCGACGGCGGCGAGGGCGGCACCGGGGCCGCGCCGTTGGCCTTTTCCGATCACGTGGCGTTGCCGTTCCGCATTGGCTTTCCCCGGGTGTACCGGGCCTTCGCCGAGGCGGACCTGCACCACCAGGTGGCCTTCGGCGGTTCGGGCAAGCTGGGCTTTCCCGAGTCGGCGTTGTTGGCGTTGGGCATGGGGTGTGACTGGGTGGGCCTGGGTCGGGAGCCGATGCTGGCCATTGGTTGCGTGCAGGCCCAGCGTTGCCACACCGATCACTGCCCCACCGGGGTGGCTACCCAGAAGCCGTGGCTGGTCAAGGGTCTGGACCCCGACCTCAAGTCGGTGCGGTGCGCCAACTATCTGATCACGTTGCGCAAGGAGTTGTTGCGGCTGGCCCACGCCTGCGGTCAGAGCCACCCCTCGCTGGTGGGGCTGGACCGGCTGGAGTTACTGGACGGTGACGGCGGCGCCCGTGAAGCCAGCGCGGCGTA
Organism: Acidimicrobiales bacterium; assembly: GCA_046155365.1. Taxonomy (GTDB): domain Bacteria; phylum Actinomycetota; class Acidimicrobiia; order Acidimicrobiales; family CAIXPF01; genus CAIXPF01. Next base: position 12,194 of record JBJXFH010000018.1, read on the forward strand.
CGGGTACCAGCCCGGCTGGGGCCTACCCCATCCTGAGCAGGCCGAGACGGTCAACCGCTTGGTGCACACCCCCCGCTGATCAGGCCAACAACCAACCAGGTGGCTTCAGTCCGCCCAGATCATCGAGACCGGCAGGGCCCAGACCCGCTCACCAAGTGGCACCACGATGTCTCCGAGGTAGAGCACGATACCGGCCACGAACCGCTCGCCGAGCTTGCCGCGGAGCGCGTAGAGGTGCCGCACATCGCCTGCGGACACCGTCGATGCCGCCTTGACCTCGATGCCTGCGATGCTGCCGCTGTCATCTTCGACGATGAGATCGACCTCGGCCCCGTTTCGGTCACGCCAATGACGAATGGTCGGCTGCCGCTCCGACCAGCCGAGCTGCTTCACCAACTCCATGGCCACAAAGGACTCCAGCAGCGCGCCCGTCAGCGGGCTAGTGGCGCTCCCGAGGCCCTCCGCGTTCCGGCCGAGCAGACCACAGGCGAGGCCGGTATCGGTGATGATCACCTTTGGATGGCGCTTCTCACGGCTCGTGAGGCTCGGGGTCCAGGCCTTGATTCGCACCACGAAACCCACCAGTTCCAACAGCCCCATGTAGCGCGAGACGGTGTCAGCGCTCATCCCGGCGTCACCAGCAACTCTGGCCACAACCATCTCACCTGACGTGTTGGCCGCGAGTAACCGCAACAGCTTTGGCAGCTCGTCGGCTTGGGTGATGGCGGATGCTTCGATGATGTCGCGCTCGACGACGGTTCGCACGTAGTTCCGATACCAACGAGCGGCGATGGCCGGCGTGGCGTCGACGAGCTCTGGATATCCACCCCGCGCCAAGCGAATGAAGAGCTCCCGCCGATCCAGTTGCTCGAAACGGCGGCGGGCGAGCTGCTCAGGATCCAGCAACACCGTGTCCAGAAAAGATTCCCGGACCCCTACCAACTCCCCCTGGGAGAGCGTCCATAGATCCAGGATCTCCGCTCGACCAGCCAGGGACTCTGACAGTTGCGGAACGGCAAGAAACCGAGTTGATCCGGCGAGGACGAACTGGCCACGATCAGCGCGGCGATCAACGACGGACTTCACCGCCAGCACCACGTCATTGCCGCCGCGCTGGACCTCGTCGATCGCCATCGGGGATGATCCCTGCTCGACGAACCCGTGCGGATCAAGTCGAGCAGCGGTGCGAACCGATTCGTCGTCGAGGCTCCAGTAGCTCCCGACGCCCTCAACTAACTGCTTCGCCAACGTGGTCTTGCCCGACTGCCGCGGACCGTTGATCACCGTCACTCGGAACCCACGTAACGATTCCTCGGCCACTCGCAACAGGTGCCGCTCGATCACCCGCTCAGACTACCCCGCGAATCGGCGGTGGTGCGGAAAACGCTGCGTCGAGATGCGGAAAACGCTGCCTGGTCCTGCGTGAAACGCTGAACGATCAGCGGGGGTGGACGATGCACACCGGGCGGCTGGTGTGGTGAGGCAACTTCATAGAGGTGGATCCCAGCACCAGGCCCTTCAGCGTGGACAGGGCCCGGGCGCCGACCACGATGAGATCAGCATCCACCTCCTCCGCCACCCGCACCAACGCTTCCACCGGTTGATCTTCTTCGACCCGGACCTCGAAGGCCACCCCGGCGTCACGCAATGGGGCACACCATTGCTCGCGCAACTCCACCTCACAGCCGGCGCGCAGCTTGGCGAAATCTATTGGGGGCTTCACCTTGCCGAGATAGGACAGGGGGTCAAAGGCATGCACTGCCACCACCGTGGCGCCCAGCGGTGCCGCCAGCTCAGCCACCCAGCGCATGGCGGTGACCCCGCCCGGGGAGCTCTCGGCGCCAACCACGATCCGTTGCACCGTCATGTTCGGGCCGCTTCCAGTTTCTTGGAGGTCCGCAGGGACCACACCACGGTGATGGTGAGCACCACCGCGATGAAGGCCAGGGACCCCAATGTGGGCAGGTGGTACCACTCCGAGATGATCATCTTCACGCCGACGTAGGCCAGGATCAGACCCAGCCCCTTGTTCAGGTGCACCAGTTTGTCCTCACTGGAGGCCAGCAGGAAGTACAGCGAACGCAAGCCCAAGATGGCCAGGGCGTTGGAGCTGAACACCACGAACTGGTCCCGGCTGATGGCCAAGATGGCGGGCACCGAGTCCACCGCGAACACCACGTCGGTGGCTTCGATGAGGATCAGCACCACAAACAGCGGGGTGGCCAAGCGGCGACCATTGGCCCGGGTGAACAGCTTTTGCCCGTCATAGTCCGAGCTCACCGGGACGATGCGGCGCACCAACTTGAGCAGCGGATTGTCCTCGGGGTGGATCTCATGCTCACCGCTGCGGGCCACCTTGACCGCGGTGAACACCAAGAACGCACCGAAGACGAACAACAACCATTCGAAGCGGTTCAACAACGCCACGCCGGCGAACACGAAGATGGCCCGCAACATCAACGCCCCGAAAATGCCCCAGAACAGCACCCGATGCTGGAACTGCTTGGGTACCGAGAAGTATCCGAAGATCACCGCCCATACGAACACGTTGTCCACCGAGAGACTTTTCTCGATGATGTAACCGGTGATGTATTGACTGGCGGCGGTCCCCCCCAACCATCCCCAGACCACAAACGTGAAGGAAAGCCCCAACGCCACCCAGCCGGCGCTGTGGATGGCCGCCTCTTTGATGGTGATGACGTGGGCGTCACGGTGTAGCACGAATAGGTCGAGAAGTAATAGGACGAACAAGGCTGCGATGAACCCGATCCACCCGGCGATAGGCACGTCAAACGTGGGAAGCTCTTTGGTGGAAGCCTCGGCGGCGAGCAGGAACACATCGGAAGTCTAGGACGTGAATCCTGCCCATCTGCGGTACTTGGGGCGCCCCTGTTAGAGACCGTGGCGTTTGAGCCAGGAGTCGATGAGGGCCCCGGCGATGGACATCCCACCGCGAGGGCACGGCGGCAGGGCGTCGGGCGGGAACCAGCCGGCTTCCACGATCTCCTCCTCTTGCAACACCAGTTCACCACCGGCGTAACGGGCGGTGAAGCCCAGCATGAGCGAGTTCGGGAACGGCCAGGGTTGGGAGCCGAAGTAGGTCACGTCGATGACGTCGACGCCGACCTCCTCCTTGATTTCCCGGATGACACATTGCTCGAGGTTCTCGCCGGGCTCCACAAAACCGGCCAGGGTGGAAAAGAACCGCCCCGGGAACTGCCGACCCCAGGCCAGCAGCGCCTCCTCCTGGTCGCCTTCGCCCCGGGTGACCAGCGTGATGGTGGCGGGGGACAGACGGGGATAGGCCAGCAAACCGCACGACGGGCACTTCAAGGCCCGCTCGTTGGCCTGGGCTTGGGTGGGGGTGCCGCAACGCCCGCAGAACCGGTGGGTGCGGCCCCAGGACACGATCTGCTCGGCCCGACCGGCGAGCACCCACATGGGCTCCTCGATCTTGCCGTACAGCTGGCGAAGCGGAACCCACACATGATCGTCGGGTTCATCGACGTGCTCCGCCACGTCCACCCCGTACACCCAGGTGCCGTCCATCATGCTGCCCAGGATGTGGCGGTGCGCTGAGCCCAGGTCGCTCAAGGGATCCGGCAGCGAGGTGGGCACCGCGAAACCCCCCGACGCCGCGGCCACCAGGATCTCCCCGCGGCGTACGGCCAGGAAAATGGCCGGATGGTCTTCGTTGTCAGCGACTCGCATGTGGGGCTCGAACACGCCCGCATCGTAGGCCAGGGCGCGCCGGAGCGTTCAGGACAGCGGAGCTTGGTTCAGGACGGCAGGGCGAATCGTGCCAGGGTCGCCCGCCGGCCCAGCGCCACCTCAGCCACCAACTCCCCGGTGGCCGGCCCGAATTTGAACCCGTGACCGGAGCAGGCCGACGCCACCGTGAACGGGCCTCGGCGGTCAATCACGAAGTCCTCGTTGGCGGTGGAGGTATACAGGCAAGTGTCCACAGCCACCGGTTCGGGGTGAACGCCGGGCAGCAAACGTTGAGCGTGGTCACTGATGCGGCCCAGCGCCACCGGATCGATCTCGAAGCTGCGGCGATCAGGGTGGATGGCGGGACCCACCATGTGCTCACCGAGCTTGATGCCCAACCCCGGTTCTTGCAGCCCGTAGGTGACGAAGGCGCCCTGCCCGGAGTGTTCGATAAAGGACGGCCAGGCGCTGGCGGCATCGATGGGAGCGAAATGCGCCGGCTGCTCCCGGCTCACCACCAGCGGCGGCAGACCCACCAGCCCGCTCATCTGGGCCAAATCTGCCACCCAGGCACCCGCCGCCAGCACCACCTGCGGGGCCCGATAGGTGTCGAGATCGGTGCGAACCTCGCCGTGACCATCCACCACCGCCAGGGACCGCACCGGCTCCTGATAGCGGACCTCGGCTCCGTGGGCGGTGGCGCGTCGGGCCAGCGCCGCCACCGATCGTTCCGCCCAGCAACGGCCCCCTTCCGGTTGAAACAACACCGGGCCGGTGAAGGCGAAACCCGGCCAACGCTCGGTGGCGGCCGCGGCGTCCAGCCACTCGACCCGCTCGCCAGCGGCGCTGAGACCGGCCGCGGTGGCCGTCACGCTGGGGCCATGACCGAGATCAATGCCCCCGGTCAGCTCCAGCAGGGTTTCATCGGCTTCGTCTTCGAGTTGGCGCCACAGTTCCAGTGCCCGGTGGGCCAGCCGCACGTAGTCGACCTGGGGGTAGGCCAGGCGAAAGATGCGGGTGCCGCCGTGGCTCGAACCGTGCTGATGGCCGGCTTCGAAACGCTCCAGCATCACCACGTCCAGCCCGCTGCGAGCCGCCCACCACGCAGTGGCCGAACCAACCAGCCCACCGCCCACCACCACCAGGTCGGCCCGTCGCATGGCGGATCACGCTATCAGCGCCCCGGACGCGGCTCGGGCGGCCCCCGCAATGAGGAGCCGCCCGAGCATCCACGCCGAAGCGTCAATCAGCTTTCGTGCTGTCAGCTGGTGGTGACAGAGGTGCTGGGCGCGAACTCGTCGCCCATGGCCTCGGTCTTGCGCTTGGAGAAGGCGATGGCCCCGATCAGCACCAGCAGGGCCACACCGGCGATGGTGAAGCGGGCGCCGTCGTTGTCACGCAGCTTGATGATGGCCGGCAGGGTCAGCAACGCCACCAGGTTCATCACCTTGATGAGCGGGTTCAGCGCCGGGCCGGCGGTGTCCTTGAAGGGGTCACCAACGGTGTCACCGATGACCGCGGCCTTGTGGGCCTCCGATCCCTTGCCGCCCTCATGTCCATCTTCGATGTACTTCTTGGCGTTGTCCCAGGCGCCACCGGCGTTGGACAGGTAGTTGGCCATGAGCTGACCGGTGAGGATGACCGCCGCCAGGAACGCGCCCAGCGCCGCGTAGCCGATACCGAAACCAACGATGACCGGGGTGAGCACCGCCAGCAGCGCCGGGGTGGCCAGCTCCCGCAGCGAGGCCGCGGTGCAGATGTCGATGACCGGTCCGTAGTCGGGCTTGCGGGTGCCGGCCATGATCTGGCCGTCGGCGAACTGCCGGCGCACCTCCTGCACGACGACGCCTGCGGTACGACCCACCGCCCGGATGGCAAGGGCGGAGAACATGAACGCCACCGAACCGCCGATGAGCAGCCCGATGAACGTCTTGACGTCAGCCACGTTGATCTGGGTCTCAATGGCGTTGAAGATGGCGTCACCCTCGAGCGGGTCACCGGCGGCATCGACCAGGCCCAACTCGCTGGCGATGGTCTCGATGTAGCTGGCGAACAACGCCACCGCGGCAATGACCGCCGAACCGATGGCGAAGCCCTTGGTCACGGCCTTGGTGGTGTTACCCACCGCGTCCAGGCTGACCATGATCCGCTCGGGCTCACCGTGGAACTCACCGGACATCTCCGCGATGCCGGCGGCATTGTCCGACACCGGACCGAAGGTGTCCTCGGCCACGACCACACCCGTGGTGGCCAACATGCCCATACCGGTCAGCGCGACCAGGTACAGCGAGAACTGCATGTTGCCGTCACCGAGCGCCAGGGCGGCGGCGAGAGCGGCGGCAATGGCGATGATGGCGTACACCGAGGACTCCAGACCCGATGACGTGCCGGAGAGGACCACGGTGGCAGGACCGGTGCGGGTTGATTCGGCGATCTCGCGAACCGGGCCGTACTCGGTACCAGTGAAGTACTCGGTCAGACGGCTCACGATCTGCGCCAACACCAGGCCGATAACCACCGCGCCGAAGCACTTCCAACCGGCGTTGGTGGTGGTGCCGTCAAGGGCTTCGTTCCCCACATACACCAGGGACAAGATCAGGGTGCCGATGACCGTGAGGATCCCGGCGGTGAGAAACCCGCGGTTGATCGGCTTGAGGGCGTTGGTTTCGCCCTCCTTGGCCTTGACCGCGAACACCCCGGCAATGGAGGCCAACACGCCAATGGCCCGGGCCGCCAGCGGAAACACCAGGCCCAGCGCCGGGTTCATCCCCAGCGAGTTGAAGGCGGAGACACCGAGGATGATGGAAGCCACCAGGGTGACCTCATAGGACTCGAACAGGTCCGCCGCCATACCGGCGCAGTCACCCACGTTGTCGCCCACGTTGTCCGCGATAGTGGCGGGGTTGCGGGGGTCATCCTCGGGGATGCCGGCCTCAACCTTGCCCACCAGGTCCGCACCCACATCAGCGGCCTTGGTGAAGATGCCGCCACCGACCCGCAGGAACAACGCCAGCAGCGAACCGCCGAAGCCGAAGCCGATGAGGATGGCCGAGGAGGTGTTCTGGAACAACATGATGATGCCGGTGGCGCCGAGCAGGCCCAGACCGACGGTGAACATGCCGGCGACGCCGCCGGTGCGGAACGCCACCTGCAGCGCGGCGGGCATGGAACCGGTCTTGGCGGCGGCGGCGGTACGCACGTTGCCCCTGGTGGCCAGGGTCATGCCGATGTAGCCGGTGAGCCCCGACATCACACAGCCGGCGATGAACGCCAGGGTTCGGAAGATGCCGGACTGGAACTGCGAGAGGGCGACCTCACCGCTTTCGGGCTTTACCACCTTGACGGAGGTGACGTAGACGACCACCGCCAGCGGCACCAGGATGACCGCGATGGTCTTGAACTGGCGCTTCAGATACGCCCACGCGCCCTCCTGAATGGCGGTGGCGATCTCGATCATGACCGGCGTGCCCTGATCGGACGCCAACACGTTCTTGGCGAGCCCGGCGCCGACGGCGAGAGCGATCAACGCGGTCACCGCCGAGGCGATGAGAAGAAACCACTCACCTCCCGCCAGTGTGAAGGCCTGGTAGCCGCCCTCGGCGGCCAGAAGCTGACTCATGCGCGCATCCTCGTAGGTTCCCCGGAACGGATTGTTCTATGAAAGGGCGGGGCAAATCTACGGGTGCGGTGCCCGGCGGCGCCAGCCTGGTGCTCGCCGACCGCCCAACGAGCGCCGCGGAGCGTGAACCCGCCATGGTCCGCGATGCCCTCTCAGCCCTGGTTGACCGGCGGTGGTCCGGGGGCGACAGGCCGGTTTCGCTCCACCGGACGGCAGCAGAACCGATTGCTCCCCCGGGACGCAGGGCACCTCGACTCCATCGACTTCACCGGGCGTTCATCGATGGGGACCCAACGCGATCCGACCCGATGCCAGGCTTGAGCCGATGTCCCCGCAGCAGTCCGATCCGGACCGTTCCGCCGCCCCGAGCGGGCCGCCTTCACACCAGGACCGGGCGGTGATGGCCACCCGTTGGGGCCATTCCGAACGGTTCGTGCCCTCCCGGGTCATGCAGCCGTTGCAACGCCTGCTGGCCCAGGAAAGCGCCGGAGGGTTCGCGCTCCTGGCCGCGGCGATGGTGGCGCTGGTGTGGGCCAACTCCCCGTGGCACGGTGGGTATCAGCGACTGTGGTCCACCCCGTTCGAGCTCCGCCTGGGCGACCGCGGCCCGTTGCATCTGTCGCTGACGCTCAAGGGCTTCGTCAACGACGTGTTGATGACGTTCTTCTTCTACCTGGCGGCGCTGGAGATCAAGCGCGAACTGGTGCATGGCAGCTTCCGGGATCGCAAGGCGGCGGCGCTGCCGGCGTTGGCGGCGCTGGGCGGCATGGTGGTGCCGGCCCTGATCTACGTCGCGTGGAACCGCGGCGGGCAGGCATCGGGCGGGTGGGGCATCCCGATGGCCACCGACATCGCCTTCGCGGTGGCGGTGGTGAGCCTGTTGGGGCCCCGAATGCCCATCAGCGCCCGGGCCTTTCTGCTGACGTTGGCGGTGGCGGATGATCTGGGTGGCATCGCGGTGATCGCTGTGTTCTACACCGACGATCTGGCCTTCGGTTGGCTGGCGTTGGCGGCGTTGGCGCTCGGGTTCAGCGCTGTCGCCCAGCGATTGGGGGTGCGCTCCTACGCCCCGTATCTGGCGCTGGGGTTGGTGTCGTGGTTCGCGCTGCACGAGTCCGGGGTGCACGCCACCGTGGCCGGGGTGGCGCTGGGTTTGCTGACCCCGGCCAACCCATTCCTGGCGGTGCGGCATTTCGCCAGCCACGCCCGACCGTTGGTGGCCCGGGTGGAGGCCAGCGTGGAGGACCGGGTCCTCACCGAAGAGGAGGCTGACGCCAACGAAACCGGGCTTCGGGACCTGGTGCGGCTCAGCGTGGAGACCATGTCCCCACTGGAACGGCATCTGGCGTGGGCCGGGCCGTGGGTGGCGTTCGGCATCGCCCCGGTGTTCGCGTTGGCCAACGCCGGGGTGCGGGTGGTGGGATCCTCGTTGCCCAACCCGTTGACCGATCCGGTGGTGTTGGGCCCGGCCCTGGGGCTGCTCATCGGCAAACCAATCGGTATCCTCATCTTTACATACCTCGCGGTACGCAGCGGCCTGGGGCGGTTGCCCACCGGGGTGCGATGGCCGGTGATGACCGGGCTGGCCGCCACCGCCGGGGTGGGCTTCACGGTGGCGCTGTTCATCACCGAGCTGTCCTTTGACCCCGTCTCGGGCGCAACCGGACTCACCGAGCGGGCGAAGCTGGGCGTGCTGGGCGGTTCCGTACTGTCGGCGCTGTTGGGCTACACCCTGTTACGGCTGGCGGCCAACTCGTTACCCGGGCCCGCGGCAACTGGCGAGGTCCCTCAGCGAACCAACCAGTCCCCGGGCAGCCCGGTGGGGGTATCGGCCCACAACCGGTTGGCGTAACGGCGCATACCGCCCAGCCAGCGGTCATAGTCGGTGGCCTTGCGTTGGAAGTAGGTGGCCACCTCGGGGTGGGGCAGCACCAGGAACCGGTTATTGGCCACCGCGTCCAGGCAGGCATCAGCCACCACGTCCGGTTGCAGCACCCCGTCACTGCCGGCCTGGCCGCCGCCACCGCCCACGTTGCCGGCCCTGGTCTCCTCATCATCGAAGCTCTGCAGGATGTTGGTGGCCACCGCTTGGGGGCACAGCACCGACACCCCGATGCCCTGATGGTGATGGTTGATGGCAATCCACTCCGCCAGCGCTACCGCGGCGTGTTTGGTCACGGCATAGATCACCGAGTCCATCTGGGTCAGCAGCCCGGCGGCGGAGGCGGTGTTGAGCAGATAGCCCGCACCCCGATCGATCATACTGGGCAGTACGGCGCGGGCGGCGTAGACATGCGCCATGGTATGGACTTGCCACATGCGCTCGAAATCGGCGTTGGAAAGCTCCAAACCGCCGCGCTTGCCGTACCCGGCGTTGGAGACGAACAGGTCAATGGGGCCGTGCTGGCTTTGGGTTTGGTCCACCAGCGCCACCACCGCGGCTTCGTCGGCCACGTCAAGGCCCACCCCGCTGGCCCGCTCGCCGATGCTGGCGGCCACGGTATCGGCCCGTTCGGCCACCAGGTCCGCCACCACCACATGACGGGCCCCGCCGGCCACACAGCGCCGGGCCAGCGCCTCACCAATGCCGCTGCCGCCGCCGGTCACCACCACGATTTTGTCGGAGATCTCCATGCCGGGGATCGTAGGCGGGTTTCACCGGGCCGGACCGCGACCCGACAACCCGCTCGCGGTACAGGCTGCGAGGCGTACTATCCGGCCATGAGCGCCACCCTCCCGCCGCAACTGACCGAGCATCCCCCGGGGGTCGACGTGGATTCGGTCACCGCCTGGTTGGCCGAGCAGGGCTGCGGGTATCGGGCCCCGCTGCGTTTCGAGATCTTGCAGGGCGGGCACTCCAACTTCACCTACCGGGTCACGGACGCCGAGGGTCGGGCCTTCGTGTTGCGCCGGCCGCCGCTGGGTGAGCTGCTGCCCTCCGCCCATGACATGGAGCGCGAGTTCCGGGTCATCTCGGCGTTGTGGCCCACCTCGGTGCCGGTGCCCGAACCCATCGCCTACTGCGGTGACACCGCGGTGACCGGGGCCCGCTTCTACTGCATGGGCGCCATCGACGGAAAGAGCCTGTACGAGGGCGCCGACGTCCAGGCCCAGGTACCCGAAGCGCTGCGTCGCCAGCTCAGCTTCAGCTTCATTGACGTGCTGGCTGATCTGCACGCGCTGGACCCCGACGACATCGGCCTGGGCGAACTGGGCCGCAAGGACGCCTACGTGGCCCGCCAACTCAAGCGGTGGTTCGCCGCCTGGAACGCCTCACCCACCCCGGACAGCGCGGCCCTCACCGACGTGGCGGTGCTGCACGAGGAGTTGGTGGCCCACCTCCCCGATCAGGGCCCGGCCCGGCTGGTGCACGGCGATTACGGGTTGCACAACTGTCTGTCCCACCGTGAGGGCTATGTGGCGGCGGTGGTGGATTGGGAAATCTCCACGCTGGGTGATCCCTTGGCAGATCTGGCCTATTCCCTCAACACTTGGGTGGGACCCGAGGACCCGCCGCCGGCCAAGCCCGACGTGCCCACCCTGGAACCGGGTTTCGCCCGCCGCGCCGAGCTGGTGGCGCGCTACGAGCAACGTACCGGCGCTGATCTTTCACAATTGTCCTATTACAGCGCGTTCAACCATTGGAAGACCACGTGCATCCTCCAAGGGGTGTACGCCAGATATCTCCAGGGCCAGAAGTCCACTGAGGGAGTGGACCTGGTGATGTTGGCCAAACGCCGCGACCACGCCCTGATGCTGTCCCGCTTGGCACTGGAGCAGGCCGGCTGAGGGCCGACGGATCCGGGGTTCAGTCCGGGGAAGACACCGGCAGGTAATACGCCCGCAGCGGGGGAAAGCCGTTGAAGGCCACCGAGCAGTACGTGGTGGTGTACGCCCCGGTGGAGATCAGCTCCACCCGGTCACCGGCCTGCAACGCCATCGGGAGCTGGTACTTGAACTCCTCGTACAGCACATCGGCGCTGTCACAGGTGGGCCCGGCCACCACCACCGGCCCCAGTGGCCCGTCATCGTGCACGCTGCGAATGGGGTATTTGATGGCCTCGCCCAGGCACTCGGCCAAACCGCCGAACAGCCCGATGTCCAGATACACCCAACGGTGCTGATCATGGATGGACTTGCGGGCCACCAGCACCACCTCGCTCTGGATGACCCCGGCGTCCGCCACCAGATAGCGACCGGGCTCGGCAATCAGACGGGGCGGATCCTCGCCGAACAGCTCGTTCACCGCCACCTCGATGGCGGCGCCGTACTCCTCGGGCTCGGGCACCCCGACCAGATACCGACCGGGAAACCCGCCGCCGACGTTGATGGCGGACAAACGGTGCCCGACCTCCAGCAGCGGCGCGCTGATCTTGGTGGCCACGGTGACCAGCGCCGCCCGGTACGCGGCGGGGTTGCGCTGTTGGGAACCGACGTGGAAGCAGACCCCGAGACCCAGCCCGGCGTCACCGGCGCGGACCAGCAGTTCCACCGCCTGATCCTCATCACAGCCGAACTTGCGTGACAGCGGCCAGTCCGACCCGGATCCGTCGCACAGGATTCGACAGAACACCGTTACCTCGGCGGGGGCCACGGTACCGCTGGTCCGAACCACATCGAGGATCTTGTCCAGCTCCTCGGCGGCGTCGAAGCTGAACAGCCGCACCCCCCGCTCCACCGCATAGGCGATGTCGGTGCGCTTCTTCATGGTGTTGCCGTAGGACAACTGCGCCGGGGAAGCGCCGGCGTCCAACGCCATATCGATCTCGCCGGGGCTGGCCACATCGAACTGGCAGCCCTCCCGCACCAGCAGCTCCAAGATCTGCGGCTCAGGGTTGGCCTTCACGGCGTAGAACAGCTCGGTGGTGCGCAGGGCCCCGTCAAGACGGCGGTACCGCTCTCGCACCACGTCGAGATCCACCACCAGGAACGGGGTCTCCCTCGGTTTTTCCCGGAGGAACGTCTCGATGCGTTCAGTGGGCGAAGGAAGGGTGCTGTGCTGCGTATCGGCAGAGCTGGTGGCGGTGGACGCGGTGATGGACAACTGGCCTGGTCACCTCCGGTGAGGGGCGGGTGAGTGGAAAGCGGCTGCTCAGGTTAGCGACGATGGGAGCCAAACGCGGCCTGCGCCGGCGAGAACACCCCGTCAGCGGCCGCCGAGCAGGCCACCGAGGGCGCCACCGGGACCGGTGTTCTGGGTGGTACCGGTCTGACCAGCACCGGCGATGTGCTCGTAGGGCTGCACCACCACGAACCCGGGACCGGAGAACTGCATCTGCATGGCCTCGCCGGAGGTGCGGCCCATGAGAGAGCCCATCCCCTCCGAACGTTGCATGTTGACCTGCAGATTGGCGGACCAGCAGATGGCGGCGTTGGGATCCACGAACGTGGGTTGTTGGCTGGTCTCCAAGATCACCGGGGTGCCGTGGGAGGTGATAGCCACCCGACCCTGGCCGTACACGATGGTGTTGAACAACCCGGCGCCGGCAAAGGCCCCGGCGTTGGTCACCATCTTGATGTCGTATTGCAGCGTGGCATCGAACGCCAAGATGTTGGAACCGTTGACCGAGAGGGCGTCGTTCCCTTCAAGGTCGATCAGGAAGATCTCCGAGTTTTGATCAGCCAGGAAGATCTCCGCCTGTCCGCTGACCTTCATCAACGGCACCCCTTCCCCGGTCAGGGCACTCTTGGCCGCTTTGAACAGCTTGTCCTTCATGGACCCCTCACCGGCCAGGGCCCCCTGGTACTCGAAGCGGGCCTGACCCTGGTAGGCCACCATGGCCCCCCGACGGGCGAAAAAGCTGCCGCCGTTTACCGTGGCCTTCAACAGCTTGGAGTTCTGCAGCTTGAAACCGGGCTCGGTGGCCTGCTGCTCGACGTTGGCAAAGAGGTCGCTGCGCATGGGATCAGCTTAAGCAGCGCCAGCGCCCTTTCGAACGGATACCGGCGCGGTCGGCGTGCGGTTTGGTTCTCTCCGGTTCGGTCCGACACCACGTTCGGACAGGTGGGGGCGGCTCGGGGCCTACAGTTCGGGGCCATGTCATCGGGGCCGTTGTCGGGAGTGCGGATCATTGAGGTGGCGCAGGTCATCTCCGGGCCGTGGGGCATCCAGCAACTCGCCGAGCAGGGTGCGGACGTAATCAAGGTGGAACCGCTCACGGGGGATTCCCTGCGCCTGTCCTCGGACCGCAAGAACGGCGTGGGTTCGATTTTCTTCACCTGCAATCGCTCGAAACGGTCCGTGGCGCTGGACCTGACGAAACCCGGCGGTTTGGCAGTGCTGGAACGCCTGGTGGCCGGGGCGGACGTGTTCGTGCAGAACTTCCGGCCCGGCAAGGCGGACAAGCTGGGCATTGGGTACGCCGCCCTCAGCGCCATCAACCCCTCGCTGATCTACGCCTCCATCAGCGGGGTGGGCGCCACCGGACCGCTGGCCCACCGGCCCACCTATGACTTCGTGATCCAGGCCATCGCCGGCATCGCCGACGCTCAGCGCGACGCCCAGGGTCAGCCCCATCTGCTCAAGAACTACGTGGTGGACAAGGCCACTGCGCAGGTCACCGCCCAGGCCATCACCGCCGCCCTGTTCGCCCGGGAACGTGACCCGCAACGACGGGGCCAGCATGTGGAGCTGTCCCTGCTCGATGTGGGCATCCACCATTTCTGGGTGGAGGGCATGATGCAACACACCTTGCTGGCCCCTGACGTGGACCGGGTGCCATCCAACCTCGACGCCTACGACGCCTATCCCACCGCCGATGGGGCCATCGCCATGCTGCCCATCGTGGCCAAGCTGTTCGAGCGCATGGCCCACGCCCTGCAGCGCCCGCAGTGGCTCACCGACCCCCGATTCGCCGAGTTCGAAACCCGCCGGGCGCATATCCCGGAGTTGTGTCACGAGGTCAGGCTGGCCATGGCCGACCGCTCCACCGAGGACCTCATGGCCGCCTTCGAGGCCCATGACTTCCCGGCCTCACCGGTGCTCGACGCCCAGCAGATGGCGGCTCACCCGCAGGTCCAATGGAACGGTTGCGTCATGGACGCCGACCTGGACCATCTGGGCCCGGTGCGTTACGCCAAACCCCCCGCACAGTTCTCCACCACCCCGGGGTCCGGCCCCTCCCGAGGCCCGCTCCTGGGCCAGCACACCGCCGAGGTACTCCACGAAGTCGGCTATAGCCAGACCGAACTCGCCTCGCTACGCCACGACGGGGTCATCCCACCCACCTCGCCGTCCTCACCGGCGTGACTTTGGTGACTTTGGTGACTTTCGCGCCGCGCCCGCCACCAACCAGCTCATCGCAGAACACAACCCTGCTGGTCACCGCATCAGCCGTAAGCAGGCCTCCACCCTGATCGGTGCACAACTCGCCAAAGTCGGGCGAACGTCACCGCCGATGCCCTCGGCACGGGCCGGTCGGTCTCGTCGAGCCGACGCTCCGCTGGCCGGTTCGGCCGCTGGGCCGGTTCGGCGGGTGGCGCCCACTCCGGCGGATACGCCCGGTTGGGCCGGTGGCGACCGGTTCGGCAGGAGGCGGGTCAGGCCGGTCCGAGGCCCAGGTTGGTGGCCACTTGGTAGGCGGCCTCGGTGCGGTTGAGGGTGTAGAGGTGCAGGCCCGGGGCGCCGCCGTCGATCAAGGCCTGACCCAGCTCGCTGGCGGCTTCCACGGCGATGGCCAGCCGGTCGGCAGGGGCGGCGTCCTCGATGCGGGCGAACAGGCGGGGCGGCACCCGGGACCCATTCATCTGGGCGAAGCGCCGCACGGAGGCGGGGTTGGTGACCGGCATGACCCCCGCCAGCACCGGGGTGGTGCAACCGGCGGCGGCCAACTCCTCCAGCATCCGGAAGTACGGCACCGGATCGAAGAAGAATTGGGTGATCCCCAGATCCGCGGCCGCCAGCTTGGCCGCCAGGTGGGCCCGGTCCTCGGTGACGGTCTCGGAGCGGGGATGTAGTTCAGGGAACGCGGCCACCCCCACCGTGAAGTCCCCCACCGAGCGGACCAGCTCCACCAACTCCGAGGCGAAGCTCAGCTCCCCCGTCATCGGGCTGCCATCGGCGGGGGGATCGCCGCCCAACGCCAGGACGTGGTTGACGCCGTGTTCCCGGTAGTCCTCCAGTAGGGACCGCAACTGGGCCCGTTCGTGGTTGACGCAGGTGAGATGGGCCATGGTCGGGAACGGGTGGACCTGGGTGAGTTCCACCACCAGGTCCCGGGTGCGGTGAGCGTCGGTGCCGCCGGCGCCATAGGTCACCGACACGAAGGCCGGGTTCAGGGTGGCCAGCTCGTGCACCGTCTTTTCCAGCGCCCGGGAAGCCTCGTCGCTCTTGGGCGGGAAGAACTCGAAGGACAAGCTGGGTCCGGCCATGCCGATGAGGCTACGCGCCACACGCCTCCATCGTTGCGACCCCCTCACCGGCAGGCTGGGACCCCGTGCTCAATCCATTGGGCGGATTTGGGCCATGACCCGGGCCGGACAACGCCAAAAGATCGACGGAACGTGGTCACCCGTTGACGGATTGTTGACGATCCGTGCCCGTTGAGCAGCGTCGGTGGACCAAATCCGCCACATGACTTGCGTCTCATGTTGTTTCAATATCTTTCAATCAGCTCAGCTCAGCTCGGCCCGTCGCCGGAGCGGGGCCGCGAACCTCAGCCGGCGGCGGCTCGCAACGCCGGGGCGACCTCTTCGGCAAAGCGGGCGATCTGCTCCAGGCCCTCGGCCCGGCTCTGACCGGGGTAGTGCAGCCGGATGACCATGTGGATGTCCCGGTCCCGCCCGAAGGCCGCCACGTGGGGGGCGAAACGGTCGATGACCTGGGACGCCGGACCGCAGATGACCCCACCGAGGGGGTTGGTGGCCCGGGCCCGGATCATGTTCCCCACCTCGTGACCGCCCCCGGCGTCCGATGAGGACGAATACCAACTGCCGTAGTGCTCGATGAGATGGGCCATGCCGGTCTCCAGCGATGGCGGCGGCCCGTTGTCGGTGACCCACGCCGAGTGCAACGTGGCCATGGGCAGCCTGCCACCGCCGGGGGTGGCCCCATCGAGGATGTCCAGACGGCGGCGGGTGTCTTCGAAGGACCCGCCCGGGGAGACGTACCCGTCAGCGATGCGGCCTGCCCGGCGCACCCCGGCATCCACCCAGGCCCCCACCCAGATCGGCGGCGGACCGGGCGGGACGGGGCGGCACACCAGGTTGTCCACCTGCACCACCGGCCCGTGGTGGGAGAACGGCTCCCCCGTCCAGGCCTTGCGGCACACCTCGACGTGCTCCTCCAGGCGGGCCACCCGCTGGGACTTGGGCACCCTCATGGCGTCGAACTCCTCATCCCGGTAGCCGATGGCCAGGCCCAAAAGCAGGCGCCCGTTGGCCAGGCAGTCCACCGCGGCGGCGTCTTCGGCCAGGCGCAGCGGATGGTGCAGCGGGGCCAGGATCACGTCGGTGCCCAGTGTGATGCGGCTGGTGCGCACCGCCAGCGCCGCCAGCAGCGGAAACAGCGCCGACAGGTAGCCGTCGGGCGTGAAGTGGTGCTCGGTCACCCACGCCGAATCGAACCCCGCCGCCTCCGCTGCTTCCACCAACGCCACCGCGTCGGCGTAGATCTCCGCCCACGGTTGCGCCGAGCCCATCGGCCGCTGGCAACTGATGATCCCGTATCCAATATGCAGCCCCATGGCCCGGACCGTAGTCGTCGGATTCGCGGCCCGGTGACGGTCCATTGCGGTCTATGGTGCGGGGCCGATGAGCTTCTCCACACGATTCGACCCGGTGGGCACCGACGTCAACTACGGCCGGGCCACCGTGCTGTTCGGGGTCGGCAACGGCAAGTACCCCGACGGGAACGCCATCGTGGTGACCGGCAGCGATGCGTCGGCGTTGATCGACCCCACCCTCACCGTGCATCAGCGGGGCGAGCAACTGGCCCCGGCGGTGGACATGGTGCTGCTCAGCCACGCCCACGAGGATCACATGGCCGGGCTGAGTCGGTTCCCCCACGCCGACGTGCACGTGCACCACGCCGATCATCAGGGCGTGACCCACCTCGAGGGCCTGATGGACATTTACGGCATGTTGGATGCCGAGTTCGAGCAGCACTGGCGCCACGAGGTGGTGCAGCAGTTCAACTATCGCGGCCGGCCCGACGCCCGCAGCTTCAATGACGACACGGTGTTCGATCTCGGTGGCGCGTCGGTGCAGGTGATACCGCTGCCCGGGCATACCCGCGGGCATTGCGGGTTCCTGATCGAGCCTGACGGCCTGTTCTATATGGCCGACATCGATTTGAGCAGCTTCGGCCCGTACTACGCCGACGCATGGTCCAACCTCGACGCCATGGAGGCCTCGCTGACCCGCTGCGCCGAGGTCGATGCCCGGCGCTACGCCACGTTCCACCACAAGGGCGTGTTCGAGGACCGCGCCTCGTACCTGGCGGCCCTGCGCGATTTCCGTCAGGTGATCGCCCGACGGGAAAGCGCGATGCTGGCGTTTCTGTCCGAGCCCCGCACCCTGGACGAGCTGATCGTGCAGCGCTTCCTGTACCGGCCCGATGTCACCTTGGGTTGGGTCGATGGAGCCGAGCGCCGCACCGCCGTGGCCCATCTCAACCGCTTGATTCCTGCTGGCGCCGTACAGGAAATCGAACCCGGCCGCTACCGCACCATGGCGGCATAGCCGGGGTTCGGCCAAACGTCCGCCCCGCCGTGGGTACTCTTCCTCCCGGCGACGGAGAGAAACGCACCCCGAGCCCCCGCGTATCGGGATGAAGCATCAGTGGCGCAATCCCTGCCCGCACCGCTGCCGACCACGTTGTCCGACCTTTTCGCCCGCCGTCCCCCGATCATCCGTATCGGCCCACGACGCGCTCCGGTGCGTGAAATAGCACTAAATATGCAAAAGAAGAATCCGAGGGGCGGTTTCGGACGATGCGTGGCGGGGCGGTGACGCATTGTCGAGAACCTGGCTCGCACCTGGGGCCCTGCAGCGCGGCGTCAGCGGGCCTTTTGCTGTGCGTCCTTCCCCGGCAGCCGCTCGCCGCGCCGCGCTATCCCAGCTGCGTACCGATGCGTATGCCCGCTGCGGTGGCGAACTCGGCCGCAGCCAGCTTCGGGCCGCCGTCGGGCTTCACCCGCTTGACGGCGATCGCCCCACCGTTGCCGGTGGCCACCGTGAAGCCTTCCTCCCCCACGGCGACGATCGTGCCGGGCTCACCGGAGCCGGTGCCGATGGCGCTGTCGTAGATGTCGAGCGGCTTGCCCTCGAGCATGGTCCACGCGCCCGGTTGCGGATTGGTCCCGCGGATCAGGTTGTAGACATCGTTCACGTCTTTGGACCAATCGATCTGGCCGTCGTCCCGTGTGCACCAGCTCTCGTAGGAGCCTTTCGAGAGGTCCTGCTGAATCCTGGGGGCGTCACCGGATTTCACCAGATCGAGCGCCTCCATCATCGCAGCCACGCCCATCGGGAAGAGATTGTTGAAATACACCGTGCCCAGGGTGTCATCGGGGCCGATCGGTACTTCTTTCTGCAACAGGATCGGGCCCTCGTCAAGCCCGTCATCGGGCCAGAAGATGGTGAGACCGGTCTTGGTGGCTCCCTGGATGATCGGCCAGTTGATGGAGCTCGGACCCCGATGCATGGGCAGCAGGGACGGGTGATACTGGAACGTCCCCAGGCGAGGAGTGGTGAGCGCCTGGGCCGGCACGAACAACGTCACGTAGGCCATCAGGCAGACATCGGCCTCGAACGCCGCCAGCTGCTCCCAGGTGGCCGGATCCCGCCACGACTTGGGCTGCAACACGGTAAGGCCCCGGTCCTGGGCGAAAGACTTCAGCGGATCCACCGCGGATCCCTTGTCGGGCCCGCAGAACACCCCCACCACATCTTCGCCGCGCTGCAGCAACTCTTCGAGCACCGCCTTGCCGAACGCCTGCTGGCCATGCACCACGAGACGCATCGTGCATCCTCCTGAATCCGGTGGCGCCGACCAGGAGCTGGCCGGCGCGTCGGGCTGACGCTACCGGTTCCCAGCCGAGCCGGCGACCCGGTGCGGCCGGTCGTGGCACCGTCGGGGGTCGGGCTTACAGGTACGGCTTTGGTGCGGGAACCCGCAGCTGACCCCTAACCAAGGTATAGGCAGCCTGCAGGCGTGAAGAAACGCCAGGCATCATCCGGAAAGCACCGTTGCGCCACTCTCCAAACGCCAAGCGACTCCCGAGATCCAAAGGTGCACCGAGCCGTGTGCGAGGCGTCCGGGACCAACAGGTGGCAAGACCTCGCCGAAGTCCAACGTCACTATGGTGCCGTGGCTCAGCATCACCTGCCAGGCGGCCTGCCCAACGGGGCTCTCCGTCAAGTGCCGCCGGGCCCTTTGGTGCCTAACCGTTGATTTTCGGATTCCCGGGATGCAGGACAGCCGTCAGTGGCGGAAGTGGCGTTCGCCGGTGAAGACCATGGCCATGCCGGCTTCGTTGGCGGCTTCGATGACCTCGGCGTCACGAACGGAGCCGCCGGGTTGGACCACGGCGGTGGCTCCGGCTTCGGCGGCGGCGTCGAGGCCGTCACGGAACGGGAAGAAGGCGTCGCTGGCGCAGGCCCCGCCCGCGGCCCGGCCGGCGGCCTTTTCGGCGGCGATGCGGCCGGCGTCACGGCGGTTCTGCTGGCCGGCGCCGATGCCCACCGCCGCCCCGTCTTTCACCAGCACGATGGTGTTGGAGGTGACCGCGGCGCAGACCCGCCAGGCCAACTCCAGATCGGTCCATTCGGCCTCGGTGGGAGCCCGGGCGGTCACCACCTGGAAGCTGGCCCGATCCCACGTCACCCGGTCGGGGGTTTGCACCAGCAGGCCACCGTCGATGGGGCGCACCTGCAGGCCCAGCGGCCCGGGGGCCGGCGCCGACAGCAGCCGGAGGTTGGCCTTGCGGGTCAGCAACTCCAACGCCGCCGGTTCGTAGGACGGGGCGATCACCACCTCGGTGAAGACCGGGCTGAGGGCCTCGGCCAACGCCAGCGGCATCTCCCGGTTGATGGCCACAATCCCACCAAAGGCAGAAACCGGGTCGCACTCATGGGCCGCCAGGTAGGCGCTGGTGATGTCGATGGCGACCGCGGCACCGCAGGGGTTGGCGTGCTTGATAACCACCGCCGCGGGGCCCTCCCCCAACGAATGCGCCAACCGCCAGGCGGCCTCAGCGTCATAGACGTTGAGGTAGGACATCTCCTTGCCGCCATGCTGGGTGGCATGGTCCCACCAACCGGCAGGCCCGTTGGTCCAGCGGTACCGGGCACCGTGTTGGTGGGGATTCTCGCCGTAACGCAAGGTGGTAACCCGGGTCGCAGAAAGATGCAACGTGGGCGGAAGAACCTCGGCGCTCACTGCCGCCACGCTGTCCGTCACTGCCACCCCGCTATCGGCACCGGCATCGAACCACTCGACGATGGCCGCGTCATACGACGCGGTATGGGCGAAGGCGGCCCGGGCCAAGCGCAAACGGGTGGCGTCGGACAAAGCGCCCTCCGCCCGTAGCTCGCCCAGCACCGAGTCGTAATCAGCGGGGTCGGTGATGATGCCCACGTTGGCGAAGTTCTTGGCGGCGGCGCGCACCATGGTGGGCCCGCCCACATCGATCAGCTCGACGGAGGGGTTGGAACCGAACGGATACAGATTCACCACCACCAGATCGATGGCGGCGATGTTATTGGCTTCCAGCTCCGCCACATGGGTGGGATCGCGCCGGTCCGCCAGGATGCCGCCATGGACCACCGGGTGCAGCGTCACGACCCGATGCCCGAACAGCGGCGGGTACCCGGTGAGGGTGGCCACGTCGGTGACCGCCACCCCGGCCCCGGACAACGCCGCCGCCGTGCCCCCACTCGACACCAACTGCCAGCCCAGGGCCACCAGCTCCCGTCCCAGCTCGACGATCCCGGCTTTGTCATACACGGAGAGCAACGCGGTGGGCACGGACCAACCGTAGTGAACCCTAACGAACGCGACGAAGCCCGCCCCCCGAAAGAAGCGGGCCTCGCCGGAACGAACGAGCGAAACGAGCGAACTACAGGGTCTTGACGATCTCCACCATCAGCTCGCCGGCCTCGGTGGGGTTGAGGCCAACCTTGACCCCGGCCTCACGCAACGCGTCCATCTTGGCCTGGGCGGTGCCCTTGCCACCGGAGACGATGGCACCGGCGTGGCCCATCTTCTTGCCGGCCGGCGCGGTGACCCCGGCGATGTAACAGGAAACCGGTTTGGTCATGTGGTTCTTGATGAACTCGGCGGCCTCTTCTTCGGCCGAACCGCCGATCTCACCGATCATCATCACGGCCTTGGTATCGGGATCGGCCTCGAACGCTTCCAGGCAGTCGATGAAGCTGGTGCCGGGCACCGGATCCCCGCCGATGCCCACACAGGTGGTGACCCCGATGTTCTGCTGCTGCAGTTCGTACAGCGCCTGATAGGTCAGCGTGCCCGACCGGCTGACAATACCCACCGGGCCGCCGGCTTTGGCGATGTGCCCGGCGGTGATGCCGATGTTGCACTTGCCGGGGCTGATGATGCCGGGGCAGTTGGGGCCCAACAAGCGCACGTGGGGAAAGTCACGCTTCAGCTTGTTGTAGAACCAGGCCTCGTCATGGGCCGGCACGCCCTCGGTGATGCAGGCGATGAAGGTGACGCCACCCTCGGCTGCTTCCATCACCGCGTCACGGACACCGGGGGCGGGAATGAAGATACAACTGGCGTTGGCACCGGTTGCCTTCACGGCGTCGGCCACGGTGGCGAACACCGGGATGCCCTCCACGTCGGTGCCGGCCTTCTTGGGGTTGGTGCCGCCCACCACGTTGGTGCCATAGGCCTTGTTGGCCAGGCCGTAATAACGACCCTGCGAACCGGTCAGGCCCTGGTAGATGACCTTGGTGTTCTCATCAACGAAGATGCTCACTTCGATCCTCCTGCGAGCTCCACGGCCTTGCGGGCGGCGCTGAGCATATCCGGTGCCATTTGGAGCTTCTCCGACAGGTGCGCCTTTAGGATCTCACGACCCTGTTCGGCGTTGGTGCCATCAAGGCGTATGACGATAGGGGCGGTGATATCAACCGTGGCCAGGGCCTGCACGATGCCGTTGGCCACCTCTTCACCCTTGGTGATACCACCGAAGATGTTGATGAAGATGGAGCGCACGTTGGGGTCATTGTTGATGACCTCCATGGCGCCGGCCATGACCTTGGCGTTGGTGCCGCCGCCGATGTCCAAGAAGTTGGCCGGCTTGCCACCCACCTGATTGATGATGTCCACGGTGGACATGGCCAGCCCGGCGCCGTTGGCGATCACTCCCACCGAACCCTCCAGACCCACATACTGCAGGCCTCGCTCATGGGCCTGGGTCTCACGTTCGTCACGGACCTGGGTGGCGTCGTAAGCCTCATAGTCGGGGTGACGGAACAGGCTGTTGGAATCCAGTGACACCTTGGCGTCAAGGGCGTGAACCTCACCGGTGGGCTTGAGGATGAGCGGGTTGATCTCGGCGAGATCGGCGTCGCCCTCGGTGTACGCGGTGTACAGCTGCTTGAGGATGGCCACGGTGCCCTCGGTGGCCGCAGGGTTGAGTTTGGCGGCGGCCACCCACGCCCGGGCCTGGGCATCGGTCAGACCGTCCACCGGATCGATCCAGATCTTGGCGATGGCGTCGGGGTTCTCGTCGGCCACGGCCTCGATCTCCACGCCACCTTGGGCGGAGAGCATGCCGAGGTACTTCTTGGCCGAGCGGTCCAGCGTGAAGCTGGCGTAGTACTCCTCAGCGATGTCGGAGGCCACCTCCACCCACACCACGTGCACGGTGTGGCCCTTGATGTCCATGCCCAGGATGTTGCCGGCGTGGGTGCGGACCTCATCGGCGTTGTTGGCCAGCTTGATGCCACCGGCCTTGCCCCGCCCGCCCACCTGAACCTGGGCCTTGACCACTACCGGGTAACCAACGCGTTCGGCAATGGCCACCGCCTCATCCACGGTGGAGGCGACATCACCGGCGGAAACCGGGATGCCGAATCGGGCGAAGAACTGCTTGCCTTGGTACTCGTACAGATCCAAGAACGAGGCCTTTCTGTGTTTCGTGTGATCCGTGATCGCAGACTGCGGCGGCGGGCCCTCAGGACGAGCCGGCAGCCTCTCGTTCGTCGAGCGCCTGGGACAGCCAGGTGGTGATGGCCTCCATAGAAGCGCCCGGGGTGAACACCGCGCCTACGCCCTGTTCGAGCAGCACCGGGATGTCCACCTCAGGGATGATGCCCCCACCGAACACCAACACGTCATCGAGGCCACGGCTGCGCAGTTCGCTCAGCACCCGGGGGAACAACGTGAGATGAGCACCGGACAGCAGCGAGAGGCCCACGGCGTCGGCGTCTTCCTGCATGGCCGCTTCCGCCACCTGCTCCGGAGTCTGGAACAGCCCGGTGTAGATGACTTCGAAACCGGCGTCACGAAGGGCCCGGGCGATGACCTTGACCCCCCGATCGTGGCCATCGAGCCCGGTCTTGGCCACCACGATCCGATAGCGACGCTGCATCGGCGCAGATACTAAGTCGCCTCGTCAACCAGACCCAAGAAACGCCCGCCCCCGCAGGAGCCCACCGAAATCCGCCGAATCCGTCGAATCCGCCGAATCCGCCGAATCCGCCGCTGTGGGGCCACGATCTACGCTGGCGACCATGCCGGTCGGTCGAACCACTACCCGTAGCGAGGTGCGGGCCATCGCCATGGTGGTCATCGCCTTGCTGGTGCTGCTGGGTGGGGTGGCGGCGTTTCTCACGTTGTTGGCCAGCCGCAGTGACGTGCAGATCCGCCTCGGCGACGATTACTTCGACGCCGGCGACGCGGTGGACATTGCCGATGAGATCGCCGACCGGGGCCCGGCGCTGTTCCCCGACACCGCCGGGGGCAGCCGGGACCTCATCATCAACCACACCGGCGATGATCCCGAGTCCGGCTGGGTGGCCTTCGATGCCCGCCTACCCGGCGATCCCCGTGACTGCCAACTGCAGTGGGTCCCCGCCGACGCGCACTTCAGTTACAGCTGCGACCCGGCGGTGACGGTTCCCCCGGACGGCCAGGGACTGACGCAGTATCCGGTCAACATCGTGGACGGCCACATCGTGATCGACATCAACGCCGCGCAACGCGGTCCAACCACCACGAGTGGCGAGACCGAGAGCAGCGTCGTGATTTCTGGTTCGTGAGACGGGTCCGCCCGCCCGGCCGCGACCTGTAACAAATGTCACAGTCTGTTTTCTGACTGCGCTCAGTCTTGACGTGGGCATTTGCCCAGGGCACCTGACCCCACCCTGACGCAATTGTCACGGTATTGTTACCTCAGCGATTCCCGGTAGGCGGGTGCGTCCACATCCGCCGGGGACGAGTGAGGGTCAGGCCGTGGTCATCTCCATCGACAGCTCAATCGAGCAGGAAACACGAGCCAAGGCCGCGGCCGACGAGCCGTCCTACCCTCCGGCGCTGTTTGAGCGGCTCCTGACCGTCATCGGCGCCATCAACGCCGACTTGGACCATGACGTGGTCCTGCAGCGGGTTTGCGACGCCTGCATCGACCTGGTGGCAGCGGACGCCGCGGCCTTCGTGACCGTGGACCAACCCCAGGTCAAGGTGCTGGCCGAAGCCGGATTCGGACCCGGGATGGCGGCGCTCGACATCCCCATCTCGGACCAGGTCCGCAACCTGCTGGCCGTACGCCGGGAGCGGTTGATCCTCAACAACGCCCGTCTGCAGTTGGCAAGCGAGCCGGCCATGGCGGCCGCGCTCGGCCCGCGGGACACCGTGGTGGTGGTACCGGTTTCCGCCCGGGTGCAGTTCGTGGGCTGCCTGGCGGTGGCCTTTCGCGACGCCAACCACCGGCTGAGCCGCTCGCAGCTGGCGCTGCTGGATCTCCTGGCCGGTCATGGCGGCACCGCGGTGACCAACGCCTTGGCCTTCGAGGACGCGGTCCGTCGCCAGGCCCACGAGAAGGCCGTCATTGACTCGGTGGCGGACGGGGTGGCCACGCTGGACGGGTACGGGATGGTGTCGGGCTGGAACCGCACCGCGGCCGAACTCACCGGCTTGGAGGGTGCGCTGGTGGCCGGGCGTCCGCTGCCGTTCCCCGTCGGCACCCCCGAGGAGCCCGTTGAACACCGCTTCCCCGAGGACCGCTGGGTGGAGATCGTGGCCACCCCGCTCGAGGTCGGTCGGGTGGTGGTACTGCGCGATATCAGCCGCCAAAAGGCTCTGGAAGCAGCCAAGGCCATGTTCGTGGCCGCCACCAGCCATGAGCTGAAAACCCCGCTCACCGTGATCAAGAGCTTCGCCGATTGGCTGCGGGACCAGGGCGAGAGCGTGGACTCCGGGCGTCGCCAAACCGCCTACGAGGCCATCGCCGACAGCGCCGACGAGCTGCATCACATCGTGGAGAAGATCCTGCTGACGGCCAAGACCGAGGCCGGCCGCATCGACCTGTCACCGCAGCTGTTGGACCCTGAACGGCTGGCCCGGGGTATCGCCGCCCCCTTCGATCTACCCAACCACCACCTCGACATCGAGGTCCAGGACGATCTGCCCTTGATCTGGGCCGATCAGCAGGCAGTGCGCACCGCCATGGGTCAGCTGCTCGAGAACGCGGTCAAGTACTCCCCCGATGGCGGCTGCATCGTGGTCAGCGTCAGCCTGGCCCCCGCGGAGCCGGCCGAGCCCCAGCCTGACGAGTCTGACGGGGCGCCGGTGGAACGATTCGTGCGTCTGGCGGTGAAAGACCAGGGCATCGGTCTGGCCCCCGGCGAAGAGGACTACCTGTTCATGCCGTTCTACCAGGGCGAAACCCGCAGCCGCAGCGGGGTCCGGGGCGGGGTGGGCCTGGGGTTGTCCATCGTTCGGCGCCTGATCGAGGCCCAGGGCGGACGGGTGGGCGCCATGGGCAGCCCGGGTCAGGGCTCAGAGTTCTGGATCACCCTGCCGGTGGCCAGCGACGAACACCACGACCTCACCTACCCCTCCAGCGACTGACCAAGCGGCGCCCACAGGTCCTCGGTGGTGGTGGCCAGGTCGTACAGCGACGCCCCGAGCGCACCGGCGGCCTGTACGGCGCCCACCATCGCCGCCACCTCCGCGGCGCTGACAAGGTCGGCGATGCCACCCACCATGTGCACCGGGTAATCGGCCCGGCCGGCGTGGGCCCGGAGCCGGGCGATGTTCTCCGCGCAGGAGGGTCCGGCCTGACGCCACGGGGAGTCCGCCAGCCGGTTGGTCCAGTAGTTCATGGGCAGGAACACGTTGAGCCGGGCCGCCAACATGGCCCAATCGAAACCGGGCCAGAACTGGGCGTTGACGTCCTGCATGGTGGTGGGCGGCACCACGATGGCCCCCAGCGCCGCTCGCGGTCCGGCGGCGGCGCGCACCTCGGCCACCAGTTGGTCCAGGCGGGCGTTGCGCAGGCCGGGGTCCGGTTCGGCCCGGGATTCGATGTCCAGTGCCAGGCCGTTGAGCCACGGGGCCCGCAGCGCCGCCAGCGCCCGTCGGGTGTCATGGTTGGCGTCAAGGTGCATCGGCAGGTACCAGCCCACCACGGCCATGCCGGCGCGCTGGGCGGCGGTGGCGATGGCTCGCTGGCGGTCCACCTCGAGCAGGTCATCGGCGGCTTCGGGCCGGTCGTAGCGGGCCGTTTGCAGGAACACGGTCCGCACCCCCCGACCGGCCAGCGCGGCCACCTCCGCCTCGCCGATACGCGGCGCGCCCCCGGTGTACGCCAAGGACCAGTCGAACACGTCCACCCAGGCGCCAAGACCGCGATAGGCGTCGATGGTGAAGTCCGCTCGGCGGGCGCTATCGGGCGAGGCCACCGTGGGGCGGCGAGGACGAAAAACCCTGGTTCTGGTGGCGCCGGGGGATGGGCCCGGCGTAGCGGTGGTGTCGGCCCCGGCCTGCAGTCCCCCGGCAATACCAATCGGTATGCCAGCAGCGGCGGCCAGGAAACGTCGTCGGCTCCAACGGCGGCCGGGCACCGTCGACCTACAGCTTTTCGAGCGGCGCCCACGACAGCAGCAGCTGCCGTTCGCCGGCGTCAGGGAAGCGCACGGTGGCCACCGCTTTGTCACCGTTTCCTTCGATGTGCAGGATGATGCCCTCGCCGAAGCGGGGGTGGCGCACATCGGAACCCACGGAAAAACCCATGGCGTGAGCGTTGGTCGGTTGCGGAGGCCTCGGCGCTGCCGACACCGACGAACCATACCCACTGGTCTGGAAGCTGCGGCCGCCAGTGGAGCTGCCGCTGTGATTGGATCCACCGTTGTACGCCGCGGCGGCTATCCGGTCCCGCCCGGCTCCCGGATCAGATCCATACCGACCGGTACTGCGCCCGTTGCCGCCGTCCCGCCCGTAACGGGATCGGCGCCGGCTGGACCCCACCTCTTCGATCAATTCCTCGGGGATCTCATCGAGAAATCGGCTGGGTGGGTTGTACTGGGTGGTGCCGAACAGCATCCGGGTCCAAGCGCTGGACACGAACAGCTTCTGACGGGCCCGGGTGATGCCCACGTAGGCCAGGCGGCGTTCCTCTTCCATCTGGGCCGGTTCGCCAATGGAGCGAATGTGGGGAAACACCCCTTCCTCCATACCCACCAGGAACACGACGGGATACTCCAGACCCTTGGCCGAGTGCAGCGTCATGAGCGTGACCTGGGAGTCCTCGCCCAGATCATCGGTGTCCGCCACCAGGGACACTTGCTCCAAGAAGGCGTCGACCTCCTCGAAACCCTGGGCCACCCCCACCAGTTCGGCCAGGTTTTCGATACGACCCTCGGCGTCAATGGTGGATTCCGCTTCCAGTTCGGCCACGTACCCGGTGCGATCCAAAATGGCCTCGATGAGCGGCGCCGGCCCGTCGGGCACCAGATCGGCCAGCTCGTCGAGCAGACCCACAAAGGCGCCGATGGCCTTGACCGCCCGGCTGGACACGCCAACATCGTCGATCCGTCGCATGGCTTGTTTGAAGGAAAGACCATGGGCGCGGGCGTAGGCGTCGATACGGCCCTCGGTGGTGTCCCCGATGCCCCGCTTGGGAACGTTCAGCACCCGTTTGACGGCCACCTCATCGGATTCGTTGCTGATGGCCTTGACGTAGGCCAGGGTGTCTTTGATCTCACGACGGTCATAGAAGCGGGTGCCGCCCACCACCTTGTACGGGATGCCGGCCCGCATGAACTGATCTTCCATGACCCGTGATTGGGCGTTGGTGCGATAAAAAACGGCGATCTCGTCCCAGCGCACGGTGCCGCCCTCGTGCATGCGGGCGATTTCCCGGGCCACCCACTGCGCCTCGTCGGTTTCGTCCTCGGCGTTGTAACGGCTGATGAGATCCCCGCCACCGTCCTCGGTCCACAGATCCTTTGGTTTGCGGGAGAGGTTGTTGGCGATGACCGCGTTGGCGGCACTGAGGATGGTCTGGGTGGAGCGATAATTCTGGTCCAACACCACCACCGTGGCGTCGGGAAAGGCCTGCTCGAACTCCAAGATGTTGCGGATGTCCGCGGCCCGGAACGAATAAATGGACTGATCACTGTCACCCACCACGAACACGTTGCGATGCTCGTGACCCAGCAGCAGGACCAGCTCGTTCTGCACCCGGTTGGTGTCCTGATACTCGTCGACCAATACGTGGGCGAAGCGCTGGCGGTAGTGGGCCAAGATGTCAGGATGCTGGCGGAACAGCTTCACCGTGATCGACAAAAGATCGTCGAAGTCCAGCGCCCCGGCCTGGTGCAGGCGGGCCTGGTACGTGCGGTAGACCTCGGCCACGCGCTTTTCGAGGGGGCCCTGGGCGCGGTCCTGGTAGGCGTCCACGTCCACCCCGTCGTTCTTGGCGGCGCTGATGGTGGCGTGGATGGAACGGGCGGGGAACTTCTTGGCGTCCAGGTTCAGGTCCCGGATGACGTACCCGCACAGCCGCACCGCGTCGGCCTGGTCATAGATGGAAAAGCTGGAGGGGTAACCCAGGGCCTTGATGTCTCGGCGGAGGATGCGCACGCAGGCGGCGTGGAAGGTGGCCACCCACATCTTGTCCGCCACCGGGCCGATGAGCTGACCGACGCGGTGGCGCATCTCCTGGGCGGCTTTGTTGGTGAAGGTGATGGCCAGGATCTCGAACGGGGACACGCCGCGGTCCTCGATGAGATGGGCGATGCGATGGGTGAGCACCCGGGTTTTCCCCGAGCCGGCCCCGGCGATGACCAGCAACGGGCCCGCGTCATGGACCACGGCCTCACGCTGGGCAGGGTTGAGCCCGTCAAGCAGGTCCGTTGTCCTGGTGCGCACCACCGCCCGAGCCTACCGGTGCCCCCTGACAGGATCGGGGCAATCGGCTGGTCCTGCCGGGCCGTGCTGCGCTTTTCGACAACGGAGGTCCGTCCTCAGCAACCCATGGCGGTGTTGAGCGCGTCACAGAATTCCTGGTAGCGGGTTGGGCCCAAACGGCCGATGCGGCGGCGGAGTGCCGTTTGGGGCACGGGCCTGATCGAATCGAAGTTGGCGACGGAGTTGCGGGCGAGGCCTTCGGCCGGACCGAGGGGAAGCTGGCTGGCCAGGCCCCGGTCGGTGGTGGTCACGGGCACGGCAACGATGTAGGCAATCCTGGCGGCTACGGGGTCGCGGGTGGCGATGAGGACCGGCCGCAACTTGTCGAGGTCCGCAAGCCATATGTCGGCGTGGCGAACCGGGTCAGCCACGGGCCCGCCGGCCCTTGCGCACCTCGGGGTTGGCGGGCTCTGGCGGAAGGTTTGGCGGAAGGTTTGGCGAAAGGTCTGAACCGCTCTGGTCCGGGTAGAGCGCCGCCCAGTCGGTGTCGTCGAGGTCGGCCAGGTCGGTGTAGTCGGGGGGAGGGAACTCTTCAGGGCCGTAGGGCTGTTCGGCCAAGACCCGCAACTCTCGGCGCTGCAGCCATTGCTGGACGGCTTCTTGGATGATGGAGGAGCGTGTCCTGTTTTCGGCGGTGGCGGCGCGTGCCACGGCGCGCACGAGGCCGCCAGGTGCCCGGCATTGCAGGGTGTGCTGCAATTCTGTCATGACAGAACCGTACTCACTTCTTGTACTACGCCGACCCTGGACGTCGCAGAACCACCCGCCACCAGCCGGTAGGGTCCGTCGACCACCACGAGTGGGTTTGCGAACCCGGGCAAGCGCTCCACGGCTGTTCCGGTTCGCTCGGCGCGTTCGGGTCGGGCTCTGACGGGGGTCCGGACGGGGGCTGGGACGGGCCGCCGACCACCACCGGAAGCGGGGGCGGGTCGCCCAGCGCCAGCAGGCCATGACCGAAGACCGGATCGGCGCCGGCCGGGCCGGGGTCGCCGGCTTGGGCGGTGCTCGCCAGCAGCCGATCCGTGAGCGCCGCGCCGCGCCGGGTCGGGAACGCTTCGGCCAATAACGCCAGGGCCCCCGCGGCGTGGGGGGCGGCCACGGTGGTGGCACCGTTGGACGTCAAACAATCGAACGTGGGATCGGCCAACTGTGCTGCCGTGCCCGCCGGGGCCACCAGGCTCACGCCGAGGCGACCATCCAAGGTGGGCCCGTGCGAGCTGGCCGGATGGATGCGCAGCGACGCACCGGGACAGGCCGCGCCCACCGACAACACGCCGGGCACCGCAGCCGGCTCCACCAGGCTCGACCCCGAGTCGGGGAACTCCCAACCGTTGGCCTCGGTGAAGAACAGATCCAGACGGGGCGTGCCGGTGCCCCGGATGCGCTGGATGGCCAATGAGAAACTCACCGGCTCGGTGCGGGGATTGTTGAGGGCCAACCCGGTGGTGGGCGTGGCTCGTTCCGGTTGCGCCGCCGGCAGACAATCCACCGCGGTGGCCTCATCCACGGTCAGACACAGCCGGAAACCGTCGGGCGGGGGCGGGGATCCCCACTCGCTCCAACGCAGGAAGATCTCCACCTCCGCACCGGGCGGCACGATGAATCGTCCCAACTCGTCGTCTCCGGCGAAGTTATGGAGGTTGTCCCCGTCAGGGTCGGAGAAGATGCCGGCGGTGTGGCGCTGGGCCTCGTTACCGGCGGCGTTGACCCAGACCAGACCGGCCTGTACCGCCCGGCGGGCACTGTCGTCGGGGCTGCCGGGGCCACCGGTACCGTCACCGGGCCCGCCGTTGTAGAACCCCAGGGCCATGTTCACGATGTCGATGTCACCGGCGGCGATCAGCGTGGTCACCGCCGCGGCCAGATCGGCGGCGTCATCGATGCATACCCGAACCAAGGTGGCCTTGGGTGCCACGTGATGGATCAGCGCGGCGCTGTCGGTGCCGTGAGTTCGACCCGACAGCCCGGCGTCACAGCGGTTGATGTCCCGCGTCGGGTCCGCCACGGGCACCAGCCCAGACCCAGCAGCAGCGTCCCAACCGGCGAAACCGGTGTCGATCACCGCGACCACCACGCCCAGGCCGTCCCAGCCGATCTGTCGCCAGCGATCGGCGCCGATAACGCGCAGCAGCGGATCCGCCGGTGCTGCAGGAGCGTCCACCACCACCGGGTTCGGCTGGCGAGCGCCGGGTTCGGTGGCTCCGGCGGGGATGGCACCCGCCCACAGCAACGCTGCGGCTACACCGGACACCATCCCGGTCTTGGCCGCGACCTTCCGAGCCGCCACGATGTTGGTTCGCATGCCGTCCGCCCTCGTCGGCGTCACGGACCACCCGCGACGTCACCGACTGGGGATACATCGGCAGCAATCTTTCGCCACTTCAGGCGAAGCGGAGATCCCGGCGTTGCAATCGCGTGACCGCTCCGTCACAAAGCGACGCGAACCAGATCAAACCCGCCGTGGTCATTCCCATTCGATGGTGCCCGGCGGCTTGGAGGTCACGTCGTAGGCCACCCGGTTGATGCCGCGGACCTCGCCGATGATGCGACTGGCCATACGCTCAAGCAGGTCCCACGGCAGGCGGGCGAAGTCCGCGGTCATGGCGTCCTCGCTAGTCACGGCCCGGATGATGATGGGGTGGCCGTAGGTGCGCTCGTCGCCCATGACCCCCACCGAGCGAATGTCGGCGAGCACCGCGAAGGCCTGCCAGATCTCCCGTTCCAGGCCCGCGTCGCGGATCTCCTGGCGCACGATGGCGTCGGCGCGCTGCAACAGATCGACCCGTTCCGGGGTGACCTCGCCGATGATGCGCACCGCCAGGCCGGGACCGGGGAACGGCTGACGCCAGACCACCTCATCGGGCAGGCCCAGCTCGGTGCCCAGGGTGCGGACCTCGTCTTTGAACAGGGTCCGCAACGGCTCCACCAGTTCGAAGTCCAGATCCTCGGGCAACCCGCCCACGTTGTGATGGCTCTTGATCTTGGCGGCGGTGGCGGTGCCGGACTCGATCACGTCGGGGTACAGCGTCCCTTGCACCAGGAACTTGGCGTCGATGAGCCCACCGCGGGCCTCTTCGAACACCCGGATGAACAGCTCCCCGATGGCCTTGCGCTTCTGTTCGGGATCAGTCACCCCGGCCAGGCGGTTGAAGAACCGGTCACCGGCGCGGGCGTGGATCAAATCGATGCCGAAGGTGCGGTGAAAGGTGTCCTCCACCTGGTCCGCTTCGTTCAGGCGCATCAGCCCGGTGTCGACGAACACGCAGGTCAGCTGGGCGCCGATGGCCCGGTGCACCAACGCCGCGGCCACCGCGGAATCCACCCCGCCGGACAGCCCGCACAACGCCCGACCGTTGCCCACCTGGGCCCGGATGGCCTCGGTGGCGACCTCGATGACGTTGGTCATGGTCCACTCGCAGCGGCAACCGCAGACCTCGGTCAGGAACCGAACCAGCAGATCCTGACCGTGGGGGGTGTGGGCCACCTCGGGATGGAACTGCACCCCATAGAGCTTGCGGCCGGGCGCTTCGAGCATGGCCACCGGGCAGTCCGCGGTGCGGGCGGTGATGGCGAACCCGTCCGGCACCAGATCAATGGCGTCGAAGTGGCTCATCCACACCGATTGCTGGTCCGGCAGCGGCTGACCCAACCGACCGCCGCCGTCGAGCAGTTCCAGCTGGGTGCGGCCGTACTCGCCGCGCCCGGTTTGAGCCACCCGACCGCCGAGTTGGTGGGCGATGAGCTGCGCCCCATAACAGATGCCCAGCACCGGGATGCCCAGCTCGAAGATGGCGGGATCGAGGCGGGGGGCGCCCTCCACATGCACCGATGCCGGTCCGCCCGACAGCACGATGCCTGAGGGCCGCCGGGCTTGGACCTGGGCCACGGTGATGGTGGCGGGCACGATCTCGGAGTACACCCGGGCCTCGCGAATACGCCGGGCGATGAGCTGGGCGTACTGGGCGCCGAAGTCCACCACCAGGATGGTCTCCTCGCCGGTGGCGTACCCGCCGGGAACCTTGGCCACGCCGGGGTTGGTGACTGATGACCCGGGTTGGGTCATCGGCCCATACCCACGCCCTGACCCTTCTGCAGCGCCTTGCCCTCGGTCTGCAACGCCGGGGCCAC
The DNA here is from genome assembly GCA_046155365.1 of Acidimicrobiales bacterium. Taxonomy (GTDB): domain Bacteria; phylum Actinomycetota; class Acidimicrobiia; order Acidimicrobiales; family CAIXPF01; genus CAIXPF01. The sequence continues at coordinate 46,039 of JBJXFH010000018.1, forward strand.
CATGACCTCGGCCTTCTGGAACTCTTTCAGCGTCTGGTACCCGGTGGTGGCCATGGAGGTGCGCAGGGCCCCGAACAGGTTCAGCCGCCCGTCGTTCTCGTGGGCCGGGCCGATGAGCACCTCTTCCAGCGAGCCGCGTTGCTGAGTACGGACCCGGGCGCCGCGGGGCAGGCTGGAATGGAACGTGGCCATACCCCAATGCCAGCCCTTGCCCGGCGCCTCGTAGGCCGCAGCCAAGGGCGAGCCGATCATGACGGCGTCGGCGCCGCAGACGATGGCCTTGGCGATGTCCCCACCGGTGGCCATGCCGCCATCGGCGATGACGTGCACGTACACCCCGGTCTCATCGAGATGGCGCATGCGGGCGGCGCGCACGTCGGCGATGGCGGTGGCCTGGGGGACGCCGATGCCCAACACGCCCCGGGTGGTGCATGCGTGGCCGGGACCGACCCCCACCAGCACCCCGGCGGCACCGGTACGCATCAGGTGCAGCCCCGCCTGGTACGAGGCGCAACCGCCCACGATGACGGGGGTGTCGAGCTCACGCACGAAACGCTTGAGGTTGAGCGGTTCCACGGTTTTGGACACGTGCTCGGCGGAGACCACGGTGCCCTGAATGACCAGGATGTCCAGCTCCCCGGCGGTGATGGCCGGCAGCAGCATGGCGGCCCGTTGGGGGGTGACGGCGGCGGCGGAGGTGACCCCGGCGGCGCGGATCTCCCGAATGCGGGCGGTGACCAGCTCCGGCTTGAGCGGCTCGGCGTAGATCTCCTGCATGCGCCGGGTGGCCTTGTCGGTGTCGAGGTGGGCGATCTCCTCCAACAGCGGTTCGGGATCCTCATACCGGGTCCACAGACCTTCGAGGTTCAACACCCCCAACCCGCCCAGACGGCCCAGCTCGATGGCGGTGGCGGGGCTGATGACCCCGTCCATGGAGGAGCCCAGCACCGGCAACTCGAAGCGGAAGGCGTCGATCTGCCAGGCGATGTCGACATCTTCGGGGTCACGGGTGCGCCGGGAGGGCACGATGGCAATGTCATCGAACCCGTAGGCCCGACGGCCCGACTTGCCCAATCCGATCTCGATCTCGGCCATTCACTTGCTCCCTGTCAGGTTTCGTAGTTCTGCGGGCCACGGCGTGGGGATCTGGGGTGGCGGCTGAGCCCCGTCGCAGCAGAACGATCGACCAGGCCGCGGCCAGTGGACGCCTCGAGGCTCCTGCCTTCGCGAGCGCCGATGGCGTGTGCTCGGCGTGTGGAGTCGCCTCGGATGCTAGCTGGTGGGCCGGTGCGGCTTGGCCTTCTGTGCTTAGGCCGCAGCGGTCCAGGCGTTCTGTGGGAGATTGGCGAGCCGGTACAGGAACAGCAGCGTGGTCCGCTGACGGCCCGGGTCATCAGCCAGGAACCCGGCGAGTCCCCCGGCCAGCACGTGTTTCATATGGGACAGATCAGCTGGTGGCACGATCGGGGCCTTCAACGGGAAGCGTTCGGCGACCCGTTCGCAAGTGCGGCAGGGTCGCTGGCGTTGAAATCGGGGATCACCGAAGTACCGTCGCGTCGGTTCAGCCTGGGCGAACGAACCGCACAGGGTGGGGCGGTCTCCGTTCACATCTGCGGGGCCTTCTACCCGAAGGGCGTGAATCACCCGGCGGTTCCGGCCCGCCTCATAGCGGGGTTCTGGCCGCGGAACCCGTGGTTCGACCGGCTCAGCCAGCACCGGGGTGAGCTGTGGCGTCAGCCGTAGATGCTGCACTGCTGCCCGCCGGCGGGCCTCATAGGCACGCTGTCGGCAGGTGCGCCCGCAATACAGCGGACGACGGCCGAGAGCGTTGGGAACGAACTCCTGCCCGCAACGCTCACAGGCGAACAAGAACCGATTGATCTGCATGGACCCATCATCCATCCGGGGGTGTGACATCGAAAGAACAACGGTCGGTCCCGCTCCGGCACCTCGACGGCTCGGGGTGCGCAGAGACCTCGGGCTACAACCTGAACCCCCGGACGACCCGCTCGTCCGCCTACACATGTTCGGGGCCATACCCGTTTTTCCGGTGACGAAATGAACCTGGGGCCCTCAACTGCCAACCCTCAGTTGCCAGCCCTCAACTGCCAGCCCTCACCCCCCGGGCCCTCAACCACCAGCCCTAGCGCCCCGGTCCCTAGCGCCCCGGTCCCTCAACCGCCAGCCCTCGCCTATGGCCTGGCCGGCGAGGCCCGCTGGCTCTCACGCCACTCGACCTGCCGGGTGTCCACCTTGGCGACACCGCGGGGCCGGAGGGATGTGCCGGCTGCAGCTGCACCCCGCATGCACGCGGGTCATCGTTCGCCATGACCTCGGGCGCCGTCCCCCGCCAGGACTCGCCGTACCTGATGGTATGTCGAGTCGAGTTTCGTCACCGGAGAAACGGGTAAGTGCGGCAAAGTGCTATCTGACCAGGTATTCCTCGCCGGTCGGGATGGGCCGCGGCCTCTACCGGGCACCAGGTCCACCAGAAGGGTCGGGGTGGTGGCATCCCTCCTGTTGGTCGGACCGGCTTGGTAACAACGATGGGAACGAAAAAGGCGAGTGGCCCCACTGCCGAAGCAACGGGGCCACTCGCCACCAATTGAAATCTGGTCAAGCCTGCGAAGAGGCTTGGGCCTACATCATCCCCGGCATGCCACCCATACCGCCCATGCCGCCCATGCCGCCACCGGGCATACCGCCACCGGAGGACTCGGGCTTGTCAGCGATGAGGACTTCGGTGGTGAGCAGCAGCGCGGCGATGGACGCCGCGTTCTGCAGGGCCGCCCGGGTCACCTTGGCGGGATCGATGACGCCGGCCTTGACCAGGTCCTCGAACTCCCCGGTGGCGGCGTTGAAACCGACCGAGCCGGACTCGGAGGCCACTCGGCCCACGATGATGGCACCTTCGAACCCGGCGTTGGAGGCGATGAGCCGGGCAGGGGCGTCGAGGCTGCGGGCCACGATGGAGGCACCCACCTTCTCGTCACCGGTAAGGGTCTCGATCACGGCTTCAACCGCGGCGCGGGCCCGAACCAGGGCGGTGCCGCCACCGGCGACCACGCCTTCTTCAATAGCGGCCCGGGTGGCGGAGAGCGCATCCTCGATACGGTGCTTCTTCTCCTTGAGCTCCACCTCGGTGGCGGCGCCGACCTTGATGACCGCAACCCCGCCGGCCAGCTTGGCCAGGCGTTCCTGCAGCTTCTCGCGGTCCCAGTCCGAGTCGGTGTCCTCGATCTCACGGCGGATCTGCGCCACCCGACCGGCGACGTCTTCGGCACTGCCGGCGCCTTCGATCACGGTGGTGTTGTCCTTGGTGATGATCACCTTGCGGGCCCGTCCGAGCAGGTCCAGCGTGAGGTTGTCCAGCTTGAGGCCGACTTCCTCGGAGATCACGGTGCCACCGGTGAGCACCGCCATGTCCTGCAGCATGGCCTTACGACGCTCGCCGAAACCGGGAGCCTTGATGGCCACGGAGCTGAAGGTGCCCCGGATCTTGTTGACCACGAGGGTGGCCAGGGCCTCACCGTCAACATCTTCGGCGATGATCAGCAGTGGCTTACCGGCCTGAACCACCCGCTCCAGGGTGGGCAGCAGATCTTTGATGGAGCTGATCTTGGAGGCGTGCAGCAGGATGTAGGGATCCTCCAGCACAGCTTCCTGGCGCTCGGCGTCAGACACGAAGTACGGGGACAGGTAGCCCTTGTCGAACTGCATGCCCTCGGTGAACTCGAGCTCGGTGCCGAAGGTGTTGGACTCCTCAACGGTGACCACACCGTCCTTACCGACCCGGTCAATGGCGTCGGCGATGACCTCGCCCACGCTCTGATCCGCCGCGGAGATGGCCGCGACCTGCGCGATCTCCTCTTTGCCGCCGATCTCGTGTGATTGGTCCTTGATGGACTGCACGGCAGCGGCGACGGCGGCTTCGATGCCCTTCTTCAGCCCCATGGGATTGGAGCCGGCGGCCACGTTGCGCAGGCCTTCACGGACCAGGGCCTGGGCCAGCACGGTGGCGGTGGTGGTGCCGTCACCGGCCACGTCGTTGGTCTTGGTGGCCACCTCTTTGACGAGTTGGGCCCCCATGTTCTCGTAGGGATCTTCCAGCTCGATCTCCCGAGCGATGGACACCCCGTCGTTGGTGATGGTGGGTGCACCGAACTTCTTGTCGAGCACCACGTTGCGGCCACGCGGGCCGAGCGTGACCTTGACGGTGTCGGCCAATTTGTTGACGCCGGCCTCGAGGGCACGACGGGCTTCTTCGTTGAAGGCGAGGAGCTTGCTCATAAGTAGCCGCTCAGCCGACGACGGCGAGTACGTCGCGGCTGGAGAGGATCAGCAGGTCTTCGCCTTCGACGGCAATCTCGGTGCCGCCGTACTTGGAGTACACCACGCGGTCACCGACCTTGACGTCGGAGGGAATCACCTCACCGGTTGTCTCGGAGCGCTTGCCCGGTCCGACGGCCAGGACTTCGCCCTGCTGGGGCTTCTCCTTGGCGGTGTCGGGGATAACCAGGCCGCTGGGGGTGCGCTCTTCAGCTTCCAGCGGGCGAACTACGATGCGGTCCTCGAGGGGACGAAGGTTCATGGACGAGCCTCCAGATTTGAAGCGGTGCTGTCGTTAGCACTCGCGGGTGGCGAGTGCTAACGATAGGCGGCCCGGGGCGGCTGGGCAAGCCCGGAGCCCTATTGACGGCGCGTCGGCGGTGCGTTCAGCCCCGTTGGACCAGGAACAGATTGGGATCGACACCGCTGTCGAGCGCGCTGGGGCCCAGGTGCTCCAACTGCCACAGCCCGGCCGCGGCCACCATGGCGGCGTTATCGGTGCAGTACTCCAACGAGGGCAGGTACGCCCGGCGACCATCGGCAATGGCGGCGTCGAGCCAGCGTTCGCGCAGCCGGCTGTTGGCGGCCACCCCGCCGGCCAGGGTCATGCCGGCGGCGCCGATCTCACGGGCGGCCCGCCGGGCCTTGTGCACGACCACATCCACCACCGCTTCCTGGAAGGCCGCGGCCACGTCGGCGGTGGCCACGTCGGGGTGGCGCCGCACGTGGTTGATGACGGAGGTCTTGAGCCCGGAAAAGGAGAAGTCCAGCCCGTCGTGCTGCATGGAACGGGGGAAGGCAATGGCGGCGCTGTCACCGTGGGTGGCGAGGGCGTCAATGGCCGGGCCGCCGGGGTAGCCCAGGCCGAGATAGCGGGCGACCTTGTCGAAGGCCTCGCCGGCGGCGTCATCGAGCGTGCGTCCCAGCAACCGGTACCGGCCCGGACCGTCCATACCAATAAGTATGGTGTGGCCGCCGGAGACCAGGGCCACCAACAGCGGGAACGTGACGTCTGGTTCTTCCAGTAAGGGGGCGAACAGATGGGCTTCGAGGTGGTTGACGGCCACGTAGGGCACAGACCACACCAGCGCCAGGGCCTTGGCGGCACTCACGCCCACCAACAACGAGCCCACCAAACCGGGCCCCGCGGTGGCCGCCACCGCGTCCACCCCGTGCTCCACCCCCGCTTCGAGCAGGGCCTGGCCGATGACGGGGTTGAGGTGTTCGATATGGGCCCGCGACGCCACCTCCGGCACCACCCCACCGAAGCGGGCATGCAAATCGATCTGGCTGGACACCACGCTGGACAGCACCCCCACCGCACCGGCCGCGTCACGGGACAGCACCGCCGCCGCGGTTTCATCGCACGAGGTCTCGATACCAAGCAGTACGGTACTGACAGGTACGCCGTTGAGCGCCATGGCCGCTACACCCCTTCGATCAGCGTGCGGGAGGGCAAGGTGGCCTCAATGGCGGCCAGGCGCTCCCCGTAGGGCCGTTGGTCGATGTCATGGGCCCACATCACCAGCGCGTCCTCGTTGACCTCGGCGTAGTAGTTCTTTCGGACCCCGGCGGGAGCGAAACCGAAACGGCGATAGAGGTCCTGGGCCGCCTTGTTGGACATGCGCACCTCCAAGGTCAGGCTCTTGGCCCCCTGCGCCACCGCCCGGGAGGCCAACACCAACATGAGCCGGGTACCCAACTTGTCCCGTTGCAGGGTGGGGTCCACCGCCACCGTGGTGATGTGGCACTCGTCGAGGTTCAACATGAACCCGCCGTAGCCCAGCACCCGGTTCTGATGACGGGCCACCACGTAGCAGCGGCTGGCGCCGAGGGACAGCTCGCCCAGGTACAGGCCCATGGTCCACGGGCGGGGGTACACCTGGCGTTCGATGCGCAACACCGCTGGCAGGTGTCGGCGGCGCATGGGTGTGATGGTGACCTGTTCGGGGTCGGCCAGGTGCTCGGCCTGTAGCGCGTTCATCCAACCTCCCGGGAGCCCAACTGCTCGGAAGGCGAAACGGTGTGGGCCCCGGGCGGACGTTGGGGCCAGTTGGCCTCGGCGTCGGGTTTGCGCAGGTAGGTGGGCCGGATCTCATCGGGGGTGACAAACTCCTCCCGCAGCGCCTGGGCGTGGGCCAACGCCACCAACGCCCGGGCCGAGGGGTGGGCCAATACGGCGTCGGCCAGCTCCAGGTGGCGCAACCCCTCGAAGTGCTCGGCGTAGCGCAACGCCCCATCACCCACCATCAGACAGGCTTCGGGGTGGGCCTGTAGTTCCGAGGCCAGGTCGCGGGGGCTGCTGACCTGGGGCTCGACCAAGCGCTGCAGGCCGCCGGGGGTGGGCCGGTACAGCGCCGAGAACACCTCGCCCCGGCGGGCGTCCATCACCGCCACGATGGTGCAGCTGGTGAACCGGGCCGGGAAGGCCACCAGATCCAACGAGCTGACCCCGATCATCGGCACCCGCAGCGCCATCGCCATGGCCTTGGCGGTGGCCACCCCGACCCGCAACCCGGTGAACAGGCCCGGTCCCAGGCCCACCGCCAGCGCTCCCAACTCGGACAGCTCCACCTCGGCGGCGTCGCAGACCTGGCGGATCATGGGCACCAGCAGCTCGGCGTGGCGCTGGCCCCGATTCACCTGGAACGCGGCCCGGATGCCCTCGTGGCCGCCCAACGCCGCGCTGATCTGGGTGGAGGAGGTTTCAATCCCCAGGATCAGCATGTGCCGTCCCCCTCAGCAGGGGAGTCGGTGACCGCTCGCAGCCGCTCGCCCAACAGTCGGAAGCGGGGAGACCATGACGGCCCCACGCAGCGCAGCCGCACGATCCGCTGGTCCTCGGCGGGGAACTGATCCGAACCTGGCGAACCCTCATCCGGGCCGTTGGGTTCGGGCAGCTCCGGGAGCTCCATGCGCAACTCCAGATAGTCCGCCGGGAGCACCGGGCGGATGTTGTCACCCCACTCGATGAGGGTCAGCGAGCCCGAGTCCAGCAGCTCCGGCAGGCCCAGCTCGATGGTCTGACCCAGCTCATCGAGCCGATACACGTCCAGGTGGTGCACCACCAGCGGCTGCCCGTTAAGGACGGCTTGATAGCGGTGATGCAACGTGAAGGTGGGGCTGGTGAGCGGTCCCACCACGCCCAGCGCGGCGCCCAGACCCTGGCAGAACGTGGTCTTACCCGCCCCCAAGTCACCGCTGAGCACGATCAGGTCCCCCGGCCGGATCAGCTCCGCCAACGCCGCTGCCAGCCGCCGGGTTTCCGCGGCCGATCCCGTTCGCACCACGTGCTGCGGAGTGCGGCCCTCATGCGGGAGTGGCGGGAGCGGATGAAGCGGCATCGAGGCCCCTGAGGCTACCGGTCCGTGGGCACCGACGCCGGCGGACGCGGTGCACTCCCCCGTGTCCGTGAGGGCCATCCCACAACCACGGTAGGCGCCCGCCTCGATGGGTCATTGCGCTCAAGCGGCCCTCCCTCGGTGCCGTTCCGATCCGGGCAAGGACCACCACCGCCCGTCACGGATCGACGGACCGGTTTTCTCCGCTCTCCCGGTTCTGGGAGCGCGCCGCCATGGAGGGCTCGCCCGTGTCTGATCTGTTGTCCCGCCAGCTCGCGGGACCCGCACCGTCGGCTCCCGCGGCCAATCCCCGCGTGTTCGCCCTGGGCTACCGGGCCACGCCCACCACATTGGCGGTGGGTGCCCAGGCCCTGTCCCGAATCGGGTACCCGTGGCGGGAGTTGTTGCCGGGCTGGTCCTTACGCTTCTTGGGCGGACGGGACCATTTCCTGGGGCGGGCCCTGTGGCCGGACCGGATCATCGAGGTGTACGTGCGGCCCGGCCAGAGCCCCGATGAGGTGGCCTTCGCGCTGGCTCATGAGGTTGGCCACGCGGTGGATCTGGAGCACCTCAACCCTGCCGCTCGGGCCCGCTGGCGTCACAGCCGCCACCTGCCGGCCGAGCTGGCGTGGTTCGGGGCGTCCGACGCCAAGGACTTCGCCACCCCCGCCGGTGACTGGGCGGAGTGCTTCGCCTACTGGCAGATCGGTGCGGTGGGTTTCCAGTCCGAGCTGGGTTTCCAGTCCGAGTTGGGCGCTGCACCCGATCAGGCAACGTTGGCGTTGCTGGCCGAGCTGTCCCTGGAGGGCACGGCGGCGTCTGTAGGTCGATTCGAGCAGGGACCAAATCCCCATGGATCCCCACTTTGTGCCTGAAGGAGGCCTGCTGATCGATCGATAGAACACACAACGCCGACACGGAGGTTGGTGTTGCTGGAGAGAAAGCATTCAAGGAGGATCACCATGGGTCTGCGTATCAACCAGAACACGATGGCGGTTTCGGCTCACCGGAACCTGACCATCAACGACGGCATGCTCACCAAGTCGATGGAGAAGCTGTCCAGCGGTTTCCGGA
>JBJXFH010000020.1:0-11111 GCA_046155365.1 Acidimicrobiales bacterium
CAACCCCCTTGCGCCGCAGACCATCACCTTCACCACTGCCGGCAACACCCCGCCGACGGTGATCGCAGCCACCCCGGCCGCCAACTCGGTGGGCCTTGGCCGCAACGACAACGCCACCATCACCTTCAGTGAGCCCATCCAGGGTGCCAGCGCCGCCACGGCGTTCCTGACCCGGGTGAGCAACGGAAACGTGGTGGTCTCGGTGGTCACACTGAACGTGGCCGGTAACACGATCACGATCAACCCCAACGGCCGTCTGCGGGCCAACACCCAGTACCAGCTGAACCTGGTCGGGGGCGCCGCCGCCATCCGTGACCTCGACGGTCAGCCTCTGGTGACCACCAGCTGGACCTTCACCACCGGCGCCGCCTGAGCGGAGCCTCCACTTCGGTCCTGACCCGAGCCCCTGGTGGCCCGGTCCCCACGGGGGCCGGGCCACCGGCGCGTCCCGGCATCAAATCTGAGCAAGCCGTCGGTCCGGTGTCCGGAGCCGGACAAACGGCGTACACCAAACCTCGTGGTATCGGTCTCGCTCTTCGGACAGCTCGCGATCCGGTCCGAGGATCGGGTACTGGGACCGGCCAGTTTCTCCGGGGTCAAGCCCAAGGCGCTGCTGGAGATCCTGCTTTTGGCCGGGGGGCGGCCGGTCAGCAAGGAGACCCTGGCCGACGCGCTGTGGCCCGAGGCCCGACCCAAGAACGTGGCCGCCACGCTGGAAACCTACGTGTCGGTCATTCGCAGCCGGATGTTCGAGGATCGTTTGCAGGCCCGGCGAGTCATCGTCACCTCGGCGGGGGCGTATCGCATCGACAGCAACCACATAGACCTTGACGTCACCCGATTCGATGAGCTGCTGACCCGGGCCGAACAGGCACCGCCCCGGCAACGGCGACCATTGTGGGTGGAGGCGGTGGGCTTGGCTGGCGGTGCGCTGCTGGAAGACGAGCCCCACGCCGCTTGGGCTGCGGCCGCCCGGGAGCTGTACCAAACCCGGGTGTTGCGAACCCATCTGCTGATCGCCGAGGAAGCGCTCACCACCGACGAGCCGTTGCTGGCGTTGCGTCACGGTGAGGCCGCCCTGTTGGTGAATCCCGTGGCGGAAGAGGCCCATCGCATGGTGATGCTGGCCAACCATGCGATGGGGTATGGGGAGGCGGCTCGGCAGGCGTTTCTTCGTTGCCGGGACGTGCTGGATCTCGAGCTGGATGTGGATCCCACCTCAGAAACCACCCAGCTGGCGGCGGCCATTGACGCCGGGGTGCCGGCGGCGGAACTGATCGAGGCCGCCACCCGCGGCGTGGCCCTAGCGCCCACGGTGGAGGTCCGGGACCGGCGGGACCCCACCCGGCGCATGCCCTTTGTGGGCCGGGCCTCGGAGTTGGCCCGGTTGCACGCCTGCGCCACCGCCTCCCGCTGGGGTCTGCAGAGCATCGTCCGGCTGGAAGGACCGCCGGGCTTCGGTCGAACGGCGCTGTTGGAACAGTTCCGCGCCGGTCTTCGGGTGCCGGCGGGCCGGTATGCGTATCTGCCCGAGGATCGGGAGCGGCCGCTGCCACCGCTGGCCGGGGCGTTGACCGCAGCGTTATCCGGTCAGGACGGCCAGCACGATGCTCATCGGTATGCCCGCTCGGCCAGCCTGGGCCTGGGCGCGGACACCCGCGAGCAACTGTTGGCGGTGCTGCGTGATCACGCACCGATGGTGTTGCTGCTCGATGATCTGCACCACGCCGATGAGGACACCATTGACACCTTGGTCTGGTTGCAGGCCGTGGCGGCGGAGTTACCGGTGGCCATCGTGATCTCCACCCGAAGCGGATCATCGGGCGAAGCACTGCAGCATCGGTTGGTTTTCGCCGATCGCATCACCCTCACCGGGCTCAGCGTGGCGGACTGTGCCGAGGCCCGCTCCATCGATCCGGGCCTGGTGCTGGCCACCGGGGGCAACCCGGCGCTGCTGTCGGACCTGTGGCGCTGGCGACGATCGGGCAAATCGGACCGCTCTCCCAGCTTGGAGGACGCCATTAGGCGCCGGGTCCGGGGCCTGGGCGCGAGCCTGGCCTCCCTGCTGCAGACCGCGTCGTCCTGCGCCGAGCGATTCACGTCCGAAGACTTGGCCATGGCGTCGGAGCGAGCGCCGGCCGAGGTGGCCGACGGACTGGCCCGCCTCTGTGCCCACGAACTGCTCGAGACGGCCGGGGCGGCGTTCTGTTTCTCCCAACCGGTGGTACGAGAGGTCCTGCGGAACACCCTCGCACCGCCGGCTCAAGCGCCGCTACTGGCGGACGCGCCGTTGCTGGCGACGGGATCGGGCGGAGGATCGCGCGCTGCGGGTCCGGCGTCGGTGGGGCTGGATGCGCCCATGGTGGCCCGGGCCAAAGCACCGCCACTCGCGGGCTCAGCCATCACGTAGCGTTAGGTTTCAGCCCGCGAGTGGGGTCCAGTCCGCTCACCGAGAGCCCGCTGCATCGGGGAGCGGGCCCGATCGGACAATGGGTGGTCTAGATTCCCGGCGGTATGGCGACCGAAGTACAGCGACAGGCCGACTCTGCCGACTATGCCGACTATGTGGTGCACGGCGCCGGCGGCATCGGCTCGGTGGTGGCGGGGCGGCTGGCCGGCATCGGCAGGGCGGTGACGGTTATCGTGCGTGGGGAACATCGTCGGGCTATGGCCGAGCAGGGCTTGACGCTGCGGGGCATGACCGAATCCCGGCCGGCGCTGAGCGTGATCGGCCATCCCGACGAAGCGGCGATCGGACCGGACACGGTGGTGATCCTGGCCATGAAGACCAACGACACCGCCGCCGCCCTCGACGATGCCGGTGACCGGTACCAGGACCTGCCGGTGCTGTGTTTCCAGAACGGGGTGGCCAACGAGGACATCGTGGCCGAACGGGGACTTCGGGCGTACGGCTGCGTGGTCATGGTGGGCGGGCGCATCCTGGAACCGGGAGTGGTGGTGCACACCGCCGGGGTGGGCCTACCCATCGGGGTCTGGCCCAGCGGCATCGACACCGTGACCGAAACGGTGGTGGCAGACCTCGTCGCAGCCGGCATGGACGCCAGCGCCCACACGAACATCGCCGCCGCCAAGTGGGGCAAGTTGTTCCGGAACCTCAACAACGCCTACCTGGCGCTGGCGGATCTGGCGGTGCAGCAGGCCACCCGCTTCGAGTCCCACCGCCTGATGATGGCCGACGTGCAAGACGAGGCCCTGGACGTGTTGGAGGCCGCCGGCATCGAGCTGGACACCGGTGAGCGCCGCCCGCCCCGGTCCCAGGTGGCCAACCTGCGCGAACCCGGGGAATGGCACCATGTGAAGATCCCCACTGACCCCGATCGGCTCATTCGGCCGTCCACCTGGCAGGACCTGCACTTCGCCCGGGGTCAGGTGGAGGTGGACTGGTTCAACGGTGAGATCGTGCGAATCGCCGAACGGTTGGGCCGTGACGCCCCGCTCAACCGGGTGATGCGGGACCGGTGCGTGGACGCCGCCACCCGCCGGCTGCCACCGGGTTCGGAAACCGCGGCCTCGTTGCGGGCAGCCGCCGCGCTCAGCTCGCGCCCGTGAGCTTGGTGGTGTCCCAGTGCAGCACCCTGCCGTCCGGGGTGAAGCGCACCACGCCGGTCACCGCAGCCGAGTAATACTCCGCGGTATCTTTCGGCATCTGGGTCTGGGAGCTGAAGGCGGCGTACTTGCGGTCCATCTCGGCCCGGAACCGCGCTGACAGGTCCCGGTCCAGATCCACGATCTCTGACACCCCGGTCAGGTGCACCGCCTTGAGATCAGCCCACCGTTCGCCGCTTTCCACCAGGACCGAGCTGCGGGGGTCATGGCGGATACGGGCCAGCTTGCGGCCCCGGGTCTGCACGTACACGATCCGGTCCAGCACTGCGTACCACAGGGGCATGGCGATGGGCACCCCGTCACGGCGCAAGGTGGTGTGGATGGCGGTGTGGCCCTCGACCAGATAGCTCCAGATCTCATCGTCGGTCATGCGGGGTGACGGCTTGGTGGTGGCCATGGGCGGGACGATATCGCCCCCGGTCGGGCTCGGGTAGCGTCGGCGGCCATGGAGACGCTCCAAGTCGAACGGGCCAACGGTGTGGTGACCATCACGCTGGATCGCCCCAAGGTCAAAAACGCCATGAACCGCACGCTGTGGCAGGAACTGCTGGACACCTTCGCCGAGGTGGCCGCCAACGTGGAGGACCGGGCGGTAATCATCACCGGCGCCGGCGGGGAGTTCTGCTCCGGTGCGGACCTGTCCGGTGGGGGACCCTTCGGTGCGGACACCCACATGAGCGTGGCCATGCAATGGATCAACCAGGTGCCGTTGGCGTTGCATCGCCTCACCAAGCCCACCATCGCCAAGGTGCGGGGGGTGGCCGCCGGCGCCGGGGCCAACCTGGCGTTGGGGTGTGATCTGGTGGTGTTCAGCGACAACGCCCGTTTCGCGGAGATCTTCGCCCGGCGGGGCCTGACCGTGGACTTCGGTGGCACCTGGCTGCTGCCCCGGCTGGTGGGCCTGCACCGGGCCAAGGAGCTGGCGTTCTTCGCCGACATCATCGACGCCACCGAAGCGGATCGGTTGGGTCTGGTCAACCGGGTGGTACCCGACGCCGAGCTGGACCGGTTCGTGACCGGCTGGGCCGAGCGGCTGGCGGCCGGTCCCCCGGTGGCGTTGGCGCAAACCAAACGGATGCTCAACGAGTCCGTGCAACGCTCCTACGCCGAGGCGCTGGACGCAGAGGGTCTGAGCCAGCAGATCGCGGTGGGCACCAAGGACGCCACCGAAGCGGTAAAGGCCTTTCTGCAGAAGCGTCAGCCCACCTTCGAGGGACGCTGAGCCATGAGCAGGCGCGGTGGTATGGAGATCTTGGTCATCGGCGGCACCGGACCCACCGGTCCCTACATCGTCAACGGTTTGGTGCAACGGGGCCACCGGGTCACGATCTTGCATACCGGTAAGCATGAGGTGGACACGTTGCCGCCCATCGATGTGGTGCCGCACCTGCACGCTGATCCGTTCGATCGTGACGCCTTCACTGACGCCATCGCCGGGCGCAACTTCGATGTGGTGTTCGCCATGTACGGGCGGTTGCGGATGGTGGTGGAGGTGCTGGTGGGTCGGACCCCTCGGCTGTTTTCCATTGGCGGGGTGCCGGTCTATCCCGGGTTCAGCAATGACGAGGACCGCTTCCCCGCCGGCATGAAGCTGGGCGCGGCGGAGACCGACGCCTTCTCACCGGTGGGCAGCTATGACGAAACCTCGATGGCGGCGCTGGCGGGGCGGGGCGGGCGTTCGGACAAGGTGGCCAAGATCATCCAGAGCGAGGCCATGGTCTTCGAGCACCATCCGGCGGCCACGCATTTCCGCTATCCGTACATTTACGGGCCCAACCAGGTGGTGCCCAAGGAATGGTCCATCGTGAAGCGGGCGCTGGACGGGCGGCGGCCACTGATCCTGGCCGATGGCGGCCGCTCGGTGGAGACGGGGGCCTACGTGGAGAACGTGGCCCATGCGGTGCTGTCCGCGGTGGACCACATCGATGTTGCCGCCGGCGCGGTGTACAACGTGGGCGACGATGAGCAGTTCAGCCGCCGGCAGCTGTGCGAGATCATCGCCGACGAGCTGGGCCATACCTTTGAGTACGTGAATCTGCCCATGGAGGTGGCCCGGCCGGCGTTCCCGTTAACCCAGCACCACAGCAGCGAGCACCGTTTGGTGGACACCGGCCGTCTCCGCACCGAGCTGGGCTACCGGGACCTGGTGGACCCCATCACCGCCTTGCGCCGCACCGTGCGTTGGCAGGCCGAGCACCTGCCCGCCGACCATGAACGGTTGCGCAAGGTGTTGCAGGATCCCTTCGATTACGCCGCCGAGGACCAGCTGGTGGCGTTGCAGCAGCGCTTCGTGGCCGATTGCGCCGCGGTTTCCTTTAACCGTGAGCCGGGTTACTCGCTGGCGTACTACGGCCCTTTCGACAATCCCGGCGCCCGGCGTCGCTGAAGTCCGCTCAGGCCAGCGGCGCCGGTGCCGGGATGAGCGCGTCGCCCCTGGCGTGGACACTGAACGGGTCACCGACGCGCAACACAGTGCCGGGGGCGGCGATGGTGCAGGCCAACCCGAACAGACCCTGCCCGGTGAAGAAGGGCTGCAGCCCCTCCGGCAGGGACGGGGCTGCGGTACACCACCGATGGGCCCGCAATGCCACCGCCGGTTCGGAGTGGCGTTCCCCGTTGTCCTGGTCCACCTGGGGTACGGCGCAGCGGGGCCAGGGCGCAATGGCTTCAAGGGCGGCGGCGCCCACGGTGAGACTGCGCCAGGTGTCCTCCACCCAGGGTTGGTCCGCGGCGACCACGAGGTTGGGGCGGAACCGTTCCATACCGAATGGTTCGCGGGCTCGGGCCTGCAGGTCCGCCAGGGAGGCCTGATTGGCGACCAGCACCGGAGCAGCGTCGGCGAAGCTGACGGGCTGGGCGTCCACAATGGCAATGCGTCGGGCATCGGGCGTGGCCAACCGTACCAGGCGGCATGGTATGCCGAGGACCTGTTCGAGCCAGGTGGAGGCCTCATCGCCGGCGTCTCCCACTGAGACCTTGTCCCCCAGCAGCGCCCGCACCGTGACCGGCTCACCGTCAGGGACCGCGACCTCAACCGTGGCCGCCCCGGGGGCATCGAGCCGCAAGCCGCCGGGAATGGGCGTGGGTCGTACCGTGGCCATCTTCGGCACGGTCCGCTGGGTCAAAGCCCGACCCTCAACGTCCACCAGCTGCCATTCCCGGTCACCGGCCAGCCCTGACACGGAGACGGTGGCCTCCTGCAGCTCAATGCGGTGACAAGACTTGATGGGGTGGATATGCAACCCGGTGAGCACGCCGTCAGCCATGGTCACAACGTAGCCCCGGCGGCGGCAAAGGGGCCCGGGCGGCCCGGACGTGTACGCTCGTCGGCCCGAGCGACGGTATCTCGAATCAAGATATGCCGGCCCCGAGAACTCGCCCAAGCAGATGGGTGGGGTGTAGCGTCGCGCCTATGAGTTCAGACGTTGCCGACCAAGCCACTGCCCGAACGCTCAGCAACAAAGACCTGGACCTGGTTCGTGATCGGTTGGCCAAGCGCCACCCCGGCACGGACGCCGCAGAGATTGACCGGGCCCTGTCACGGGCCCACGCGGCGTTCATCCACGCACCAGTTCGCACGTACCTCACCATCCTGGTGGAGCGGGCTGCGCATCATCGGCTGGCCGCGCACGCCGCCTGAGCCAAAACCATCGCCAACTCTGGCCGAGGGACCATCGAGCGGCACTCCAGGTGGTTTACAAGTCGGCGGCAAGTCGGGCGCAGGCTGCGGGGTGGATGGTGACCCCATGCAGAACACCGACACGAACACCGACCCGAACCCGAACACGAACACCGGCCCGACCGCAGCGCAGACCCAGCCCGATTTCCGGACCGGCGTGCGTGAGCCGTACCGGGTGGCCCCGGACACCTTCGTCATCCCGGAGCTGGTCCCCGGCCCTCCCGGCACCGTGGTGGCGCTCAACTCCATGGTCATCACCGGTCGCGAGCCGGTCATTGTGGACACCGGCAACGAGCTGTCCCGGGACGCGTGGCTGGAGGCGGCGTTCTCGATCGTGGACCCCGCCGACGTGCGTTGGGTGTTCCTCTCCCACGACGACCACGACCACATCGGCAACCTGCCAGCGGTGCTGCAGCGGTGCCCCCGGGCCACGTTGATCACCAACTGGTTCACGATGGAACGCACCAGCCGAGCCATGGAGCTGCCACTCGCACGGATGCGTTGGGTCAACAGCGGTGAGAGCTTCGACGCCGGGGATCGCACGCTGGTGGCGCTGCGTCCACCAGTGTTCGATTCGCCCACCACCCGCGGCCTCTACGACGCCAAGACCGGGGTGTACTGGGCGGTGGACACCTTCGCAGCCCTGTCCCCGGGCTTCATCACCGAGGCCGATGACTGCCCAAGCGAGCTGTGGGAGGAGAGCTTCGTGTTCTTCAACCAGATGGTGTCGCCGTGGACCGCAATGATCGATGCCGCCAAGTTCAACGCCACCATCGAGGCAGTGGCCGCCCTGGGTGCCACCACCATCACCGGGGGCCACACGGCGGCGTTGCGGGGCCAACGACTGCAGCGGGCCATGGACCTGCTGCGCCGACTTCCGCATCTGCCCGAGGCGCAGGTGCCCGGCCAAGCTGATCTTGACGCCATCCTCGCCGCTCACGCCCCGCTGGCGGCATGAGACCGAGGTCATGGCTCCCGGGCGGAGGCTTTTGTTCCCTGCCGCCCGGGAGCACGACGCCGTTCAGGCCGCGCTAAGGCTGTTTCAGTTTCAGGCCTGCACGTCGTCGAAGTAACGGATGACGGGGGCTGCGGCCACCAGACCGGCCATGTCGGTGATGGCGCCGTCCCCGGCCCGCCAGGCGCGATAGGCATCGTCGTCCTCACGGGTGGCCCACCGCTCCACCAGCATGATCAGGTTGGGGTTGGCCTGATCGCGGTGCGTGGTCACGAACTCGCACCCTTTGCGGGCCCTGGTGTCAGGCAGGTGCTTGGCCAGCACCGCGATCATCTCGTCAGCCTTCCCATCGACCGCGGTGAGTTCCAGGGTCACAAAAACGCTCATGCCAGCCATCTCATTCAGATCGGATCTTCACCGGCGCCGGGTTGCGCGGGCGTCGGTCACCTTAGCGACCTCGGCGTCGGCGGATTCAGACGCCATCCACGAGGGGCGGTCGGTACTGTGACAACGGCAACAGCGCCCGGGGCAAGGAATCTGGAGGTGGCATGCAACGCCAACAAGAGCTGGCGATGATCGAGCGGATCATGGCGCACCGGGCCGCTGGCAACACCACCGACATGGCCCCGGACATGTACGTGAACCCCATCAACACCTATGTGGATCCGCAGCGCTACACCCTGGAGGTGGATCGCATCTTCCGGGCGGTCCCGTTGCTGGCCTGCGTGAGCGCCGATGTGCCGCGGCCCTCCGATTACGTGACGCTGTCCATCACCGACGTGCCGGTGGTGGTGGTGCGGGGCCTTGACGGCGTGGTCCGGGCCTTTCGCAACGTGTGTCGCCATCGAGGCACCTGCGTGGCGGAGGGTCGGGGCAATACCGGCTCATCGCTCATGTGCCGCTTCCACGGCTGGTCATACCGGTTGGATGGGCGGCTCATCAACCCCACCCACCGCGCCGGGTTCGAGGGGCTCGACCGCAGCGAACGGGGTCTGTCCGAGCTGGCCTGTGACGAGGCCGGCGGGTTGGTGTTCGTGCAGCTGAGCGGGGAGCCCGGATCGCTCGACGCGTCGGCGTGGCTGTCGGGTCTGGCGCCGGAACTGCACAGCCACGGGTACGCCGAGTACGCCGTGATCGATCACCACCAGAGCACCTGGGAGGTGAACTGGAAGCTGATGTTCGACACGTTCTGTGAGACCTACCACGTTCGGCACTTGCATCACGCGTCCATCGCGCCCCACGTGTTCTCCGAGCCGGGCCTGAACGATGCCTTCGGACCCCACGGTCGCCAGGTGGCGGTGCACAGCTCCTTCACGCAGCTCGACGAGTTGCCCCGCCAGGAATGGACGCTGCTGCCACATATCACGCTGGCCTATCTGTTGGCCCCGAACGCCATTGTGATCAACCAGCAGGATCACCTCGAGGTGTTTCAGTTGCTGCCGTTGGGGCCGGACCGAACGGTTTCCGTGGCCAGCATCTACGCCCCCGAAGCCCCGAAAACCGACCGGGCCCGGGCTCGTTGGGCCAAAGCCTTCGAGCTGTTGCTGAACGTCATCGGCACCGAGGACTACGTCATGTCCGAACAAACACAGCGATCGTTCCGCTCCGGGGCGCAGCGAGAGATCATCTTCGGCCGTAACGAACCGGCATTGATCCACTTCCATCGCAGCATCGAACAGATTCTGGAGAAAGAGCCCATCGAGCCGGGCGTGGCGGTGACGCTGCCGTCTGGGATACGTTCGCCCACAACCAGCTCCGTACCATCCAGCATGGTATGACCTCTGCGGTCCCGGGTCTGGCCGGCGCCGGGCCGCGAACCAGGATTGGTGTTGGCGGTCCGTCACGCGTTCCAATGGGCCCGTACCGAGGGGTCAAGGGATGTGGGGCTGAAACATGGAGACCGTTGCGTATCGGGGCAGCTCCGGGCTGAGCATTCTCGCTGACGAGCAGGGCCCGAAGGATGGGCCGGTGGTGTTGCTGCTGCACGGTGGGGGGCAGAACCGCCTGGCGTGGAAGGGCAGCGGGGCGGCGTTGGCCACGCGGGGTTACCGGGTGGTGGCGCTCGACGCCCGGGGCCACGGTGACTCGGCGTGGGATCCCGACGCGGATTACGAGATGGCCACCATGGCCGCGGATCTGCTCTGCGTCATGGAGCAAATCGATGCCGGCCGGCCGGCCGTGGTGGGCGCCTCCCTCGGGGGCATCACCGCCCTCGAGGCCCACCACGTCACCGGCTTTCGGGATTTGTTCTCCGCTGTGGTGCTGGTGGACATCACCCCCCACGTTGAACTGGCCGGCGCCCGGCGGGTGGTGCAATTCATGTCCGCCAACCCCGACGGCTTCGCCACCTTGGACGAGGCCGCCGCCGCCATCGCCGCCTACAACCCCCACCGGCCACCGCCATCAAGTTCCGCCGGGCTGGCCAAGGTGTTGCGCCACGGCGAAGACGGCCGTTACCGCTGGCATTGGGACCCCAGGTTCATCGCCGGTCGGGCCGCGGTCATGATGGAGGACCCCGCCTCGTGGGAGGCCGAACGGGCTGAGCGCGGCGTGCGGCTGCACAACTCCGCCGGCGCCCTTGTGGCCCCGCTGCTGCTCATCCGAGGGCTGCTCTCAGATCTGGTCAGCGACGATGCGGTCAGCGCCTTACGGGCCGCGGCGCCCCGGGCGGAGTATGTCGATGTGCGCGGCGCCGGGCACATGGTCGCCGGTGACGACAACGACGCCTTCACCGACGCCGTGGCCACGTTCCTGGGTCGCCATCTGCCCGTTGGCGGCGCCGCGTAACGCTTAAGCCCGAGGACACCCCGTTCTTCGGCCGCCACCGCCCGCGGTCCCCGCCGCGACGGA
>JBJXFH010000021.1:0-31689 GCA_046155365.1 Acidimicrobiales bacterium
GGCCACGAACCGGCCAGGCACGCCAGCACCTCGACCATGAATGGCGGTGGGCCATCTTTGAACGAGGTGAGCCCGCCGAACAGTTCTGCGGCGGCACGGTGGAACCCCGCCGGAAGACCCAACTCCGCCAGGGTATGGGCGATCTCGTCCATCTCGCCGGCGAAGCGCCAGGCCTTGGGTACCGATCGGCTCACCGCCTGCTCCAACCGGCCCGGTAGATCGGGCTGGCTGACCTGCCACTCCGCCGCCAGGGCCGGTGCCACCCCAGCCCGTTCCGCCGCCGCCCACAGCGCCAGCAGCAACGCCCCGCTGGCCTTGGTCCAACCGGCATAGAGCATCTTCAGCGCTGACGCCGCGGTGGGATCATCGCCCAACACCCGCACCTCGGGCCGCCCGACATACCCTTCGGTGTGGCCCCGGGAGTACCCCCGGTCATGCGTTTCAGTGTCGCCACCGTTGGCCGTGAACCGGGCCGCCACCTCCTCGGCGTGGGGCCCCGACAAGTACAGGCAGGTACGGCCCGAGCCCACCGGGGGGCCGACCACGTCACCGTCCACGAAACGGGCCCCCACCGCTTCCACCACCGCCGCCACCTGCTGGGCCCGCGACGGGGAGATGGCGTTGGCATCCACGTAGGTCCAGCCCGGCCGCTCCCGCGAGCACGCCTGGGCCGCGGCGGCAAAGGACCCGGCCACCGCGGTGGCTGCGTCCGGCGGGCAGATGGAGATCACCAGGTCGCAGGCTGCCAACAGCTGAGACCAGGAACCGGCCGGCTGCAACCCGGCGGCGGCGGCCCGGGCGGCGGTGGCGTCACCGCGGCCCTCCGGCAGCCACCACACCGTCTGGCTGGCACGCACCAGGGCCGCCCCCAATGACGCCCCCATGGCGCCGGGGTGCAGCAACGCCACCCCCTGCCGGTGGGGGTCCGCAAAGGGCCGGTCAGGGTCAACGGCATTGGTCTCGCTCACCGGGCCAGCATTGCAGGATCCGATGCCGTCGCTGCGCGGACCCGGCCCGTTAGCGTCGAGGGCGTTCTGTACCGGCATCGGCGCGAAAGGCCCCCTCCGCATGCGAGCGATCCAGATGACCTCCACCGGTGGTCCCGAGGTCCTGACCTTCCAAGACCTGCCCGACCCCTCCCCTGGGCCCGATGAGGTGTTGGTGCAATTGGCCGCGGCCGGCCTGAACTACATCGACACCTACCAGCGCAGCGGCTTGTATCCGGTGCCCATGCCATATGTCCCCGGGCTGGAGGGCGCCGGCACCATCACCGCCCTGGGCGCCGGGGTCAGCGGGTTCCAGCTGGGCCAGCGGGTGGCGTGGACCGGGGTGGCCGGTTCCTACGCCGAGTTGGTCCGGGTGCCGACCCGGGCCGCGGTGGCCATCCCCGACGGGGTCAGTGACGAGCTGGCCGCCGCCACCATGCTGCAAGGTATGACCGCGCAGTTCCTGGTCACGGACACGTTTCCTTTGGGGCCGGGGCAGAACTGTCTTATCCACGCCGCGGCCGGTGGTGTGGGCCGGATCTTGGTGCAGCTGGCCAAACACCGCGGCGCCACGGTGTTCGCCACCGTTGGCACCGCCGAGAAGGCCGAGGCGGTACGGGCCCTGGGCGCCGATCACGTGATCCTGTACCGGGACCAGGACTTCGCCGCCGCGGTGACCGCGGTGCTGGGCCCCAAGGGACTGCAGGTGGTCTATGACGGGGTGGGCCGGGACACCTTCGATGCCAGCCTGGAGCTTTTGGCCCGCCGGGGCATGATGGTCACGTTCGGGAACGCCTCGGGACCGGTGGAGCCGCTGTTGCCGCTGCGGTTGTCCCAGCTGGGTTCGTTGTATCTGACCCGGCCCACCCTGGCCGATTACACCGCCACCCGGGAGGAGCTCGAGCGTCGGGCCGGCGAGCTGTTCGGGCTGGTGGCGGCGGGTCGGTTGGACATTGAGATCGGCCTGCGGCTGCCGTTGTCCGACGCCGCGAAGGCCCACCGGCTGTTGCAGAGCCGGGCCACCACCGGCAAGGTCCTGCTGGTTCCGGAACCGTGAGGGCCGGCACCAATCGGCTCAGACGGGTCTTTCGTGGCGTGGCGGCGGGGTTGTTGTTGTGGGCGCTGGCCGAGGTCACCCTGGGCGCCGCCGCCGGAGCGCACATCGACACCAATCCCCTCGAGGTCACCGCCGGCCAGCCGAACACCGTGCAGTTCAAGGTGCAGCACGGTTGCGGTGAGTCCCCCACCATTGCGTTGGCGTTCTCGGTTCCCGCCGGGGTGAGGAACATGACCGGCGTGGCCAAAGACGGCTGGCAGATCACCAACGACGCCGAGGCGGTGACCTTTCGGGGCGGGGAGCTGGGCGCCCATACCGTGGAGCAGTTCGCGCTGACCTTCACCCCCACCGCGGCGGGACCATTGCCGTTCCCCATGATCCAGACCTGCCGGGCGGGGGAATTGGCATGGATCTCCATCAGCCAACCCGGCCAGGAAGAACCCGACTACCCCGCCCCCGTTGTGCGGGTCATCGCCAGTGCCGCGCCATCCACCAAAACCGCCACTAGCACCGCCACCAGCACCGCCACCGCGGACCCCACCGCCCCGGTAACCACGGTGGCAGCCGCGGTCACCACTCCGGTTCCGCCCGAGCCGATCCTGCCGGCGCAAGATGAGCTCAGCGCGGGGTTCACCGCACTGGCGATCATCGGGGCGGTGTTCGTGGCGGGCGTGGTTACGGTGGTGGTGGGCGTGCGCATCGCCCGACGGTCCTGATCGCAGCACATGAAGCTGGGCGCGGCGTTCGGCAACCTTGACCTCGGCACCGATTGGGTCGCCATCCGGGACGCGGTGCAAACCCTCGACGACATCGGATTCGACAGCTTGTCCACCAATGACCACGTCATCGGCGGCCGTCCCGACCGGGCGCAGGGCCAAACAGGGGCGGGCTACAGCAGCGGGTGGCGCTGATGATCAGCTGGCGCGCTGCCGTACACCGCGCCGTAAACCCCGCCGTAAACCCGTAGCCCGACCAGCGATCAGTCCTCGATCAGTCCAACTGACGCAGCGGGGCGTCCACGTCCAGCAGCACCACACCCCCGGCGGGATCCTCCGCGGCCAGCTCGGCGGCTGCACGACGCCCTCGCCCTCCGCGACCACCAGGACCGGCCGCCGCCTTGTCCGGCCGGGCGCGTGCCGGCAGAAACGCCTCGGGGTGTTCGTCGTCGGTGATCTGCAACACGCTGGCGAATCGGCGACGCAGCAGCGGGACCAATCCCTGCGGCGCCGCCACCGTCACCGCCACCAGGGCCAGGCCCCACAGCAGGTAGGCCCCACCACCGGGCGCGTCCGGTGGCACCCCCCGGGCCCCGATGCTGATGTCCAGCACCGTCATCAGCCAGGGCGTGCCCACCAGGGCCAACGAGGCCAGCACGGCGCTCAGCAACGAGCCGGCGCCGAACACCGCCACCATGGCGTACAACGCCAGCGACCGCATCACATCGAAGCGGGCCGAGGTCACGGCCTGGGTCTGCACCGCCACGAACGCCCCACCGATGGCCGCCAAACCGGTGCTGGCGGCGAAGGTCTGGGTGCGGACCCGGGTCAGGGCCACGCCCATGGCGGCGGCGGCCGCTTCGTGCTGGGCGCTGGCCCGCACCGCCCGCCCGAAGGCCCCCTTGCGAAGGTTCTGCAACATCCACCCCAGGGCCACCGCCGCCGCCAAGGACACGATGTGCAGCCAGGCGAAGGTTTTGGATTCCGGCAGCGGCAACCACGACGGGGGCTGGGGCACGTCGGTGGGGGCGGGACCCAACTCGCCCCCGGTGAACCATTTGAAGCGGTTGAGCAGCGACGGGAAGATCACCGCCAGCGCGAACGTGACCATGGCCAGGTATTGACCCCGGATCCGCATGGCCGGCAGGGACAACGCCCCGCCCACCACGAACCCCACCACCCCGGCGATGAGCACCCCCACGAAAGGATGCACGTCATAGCGGGACGCCACGATGGCGGTGGTGTACGCCCCGACCCCCATGAACGTGGCGTGGGCCAGTGAGATCCGCCCGGCGTCACCCACCAGGAACCCCAACCCCCACAAGGCCACCGCGGTGGCGATCACCTCGGCCACCAGGCGGGCTTCGAGGTAGGGGAACACGAACGCCGGCGCCACCATGGCCACCAACGCCACCAACGCCAGCACCACCTTGGCCACCCGCCACTGGGGGCTGCGGGCCGGGATGGACCAGCGTGGTGCCACCGCGTGGGCGAACGTTGCCGGGTGCGACGCCTGGCCGGCGGCGGGGTCAGCGGCGGTGTCAGCGGCGGTGCGGGTGCGGCCGGTCAGCCCCAGGCGTGAACGCCAGCCGGCGCCCGGTGCACCGCCGGCGGACCGGAATCCCGCAGCCCCGGCTCCGGCCCCGTCGGCGTCGCCCGATCCGAACCCGTCCACCCCACCAGCGGCGGCCGAGGCCCGCAAACCCGGCGGTGAGAACAACCCACCCGGGCGCACGTACAACATGACCACCATGGCCAACACCAGCAGCGGGAAGGCCAGCACGTTGTCCACCCGGGGCACGTAACCGCCCAGCAGGCTCTGGCCCACGCCCACCAAGATGCCGCCCACCAGCGCCCCCAACGGGCTGGACAAACCACCGATGGTGGCCGCTACCAGTGCATACACCAATAGGCGGGTCATCATGTTGGAGGTCAACACCAACCGGTTGGCGGCCAACGCCCCCACGAGGGTCCCCAAGGCGGCGGCCAGCGCCCACGAACCGCTGAGCACCCGACCCATGCGAATACCGCACAGCTCGCTGTTGGCGCCGCTACAGGACACCGCCCGGAAGGCCAGGCCGAACCGGGTCCGCAGCAGCAGCAGGTACAGCAGTCCCATCACCACCAGCAACGTCACCCAGGTGCCGATGGTGGTGTACCGCAGCCGGGCGCCGAACACGCCGAGCTGGTCGGTCACGTCGTTGGGGAACGGCGAGGGATAGGCCCGCGACCCCGAGCCGAACCAGTTGGTGGTGAGGGCGTTGATCAACAGCAGCAGCGCCACCGTCAAGCTGATGGCGGCTCGTCCGTCCCGGGCCGGAACCCGGCGCAACACGTAGCGCTCGATGCCCGCGCCGACCAGCGCTGAGAACGCCACCGCGGCGGGGATCGCGGCCCACAGCGGCCAGGGTGCGCCCGGCAACCAGCGGGCGGCGGTCATGGTGCCCGCCAGCGCCGGGGTGGCGGGGGTGGTGAACACCAAGGACAGGTAGGTCCCGAAGGTGGCCAACTCGCCCTGCGCCAAGTTGACCCGACCCGAGGAGCGATACACCAACGTGATGGCCAGGGCCAACGATCCGTACAGCGAGCCGTTGGCCAGCCCGTCCAAGACGCGCTGGGCCAGCAGGGAGGTGTTCATCGGCGCAGCGTAGGCCGCTAGCGTGCCAGCAGTGGACGCACGGGACGCACCGGACGCAGCAACATGGATCGCCCGGTTCGCGGCCCAACTCGGGGTGGAGCCTCCCGATCAGGAGACCTTCGAGGCCCTTTTGGCGTTGGCGGCGCAGGCGGCGCACGCGTCGGAACGAACCGCCGCGCCCGTGGCCTGTTACCTGTTGGGCCTGACCGGCCGCACCCTCGCCGAGGGCAACCGGGCCGCAGCCGCGGCGTCCGCGGGGTCGGGGTCGGGGTCGGCGGGGTCGAGTACGCCCACCTGAGCCGGCGCAGCCTTGCTCAGCTGGCACCCGGTCCCAGCCGCACCTCGGCCCACACCGATTTGCCCACCGGCAGCTTGGTGAACCCCCACCGCTCGGCCAGGGCGCCCACGATCTGGTACCCACGACCACCGGGTTGATCGGGCGAAGGAGCACGGGGTCGGGGCAGCGCATCGGAACGGTCCGCCACCTCAAGCCGAACCACCGCTTCGTGCACGGCCACCGTGACATCGAAGCCACCGCCGGCGTGCAGCACCGCGTTGGCGGCCAACTCGCTGGCCAGCAAGACCAGATCATCGGCCAGTTCCGATTCCCTGGGTGCCAAGTGGTGATCCACCACCACCTCGATCACGAATCGACGCGCCCCGCTCACGGCGTCGCTGTCGCCAGAAAAGGATCGATGCCAACAACGCTCAGCGTGCGCCGGCTCGGCGCGCCGCGGATCATCCGCGATCACCGCACGTCTCGTCACCTTCACACCTGCTGTTCGTCGGGATCCGTTGCCAGGGATCGCCTGATTTCCCTGGTCATACCCGCTGGGTACCCTGGTCACCGGTGGCGTCAAACGCCGCGCCCTGCGTGGAGTGGGGAAACGTGCCCGGATTCTTGGTGGGTCCCGCGGCGCTGGCGCTGGCCGGGGCTACCGTCGAGTCATGCAAACGGTGCGGCCCGGTCTGTCCCGCCGCTTGCTGTTGGGGCTGATGGGGCAGGGTTCGTTCCGCCGTCTGGCCGTGATCCATCTCAGCCAGGCCCTGGGCGATGGGCTGTTCGCGGTGTCCTTGGCGGGGTCGTTGTTCTTCAGCGTCTCGGTGGATGCCGCCCGCCCCAACATCCTGCTGTACCTGCTGCTGACCATGGCCCCCTTCGCCCTGCTGGCGCCGCTGATCGGCCCCATGGTGGACCGGGTGGCGCAGGGGTACCCGCGGGTGGTGGCCACGGCCAACCTGGTACGGGCGGCGCTGTGCGTGCTGCTGGCGGTCCACCTGCGCACGGTGCTGTTCTATCCCGAGGCACTGGCGGTCTTGGTGTCGGCCAAGACCTATTCGGTGGCCAAAGCGGCGCTGGTCCCGCGCCTGGTGCCGGAGCGTTCAGCGCTGCTCGCCAGCAACGCCCGCCTGTCCCGGTTGGGGGCGCTCGGCGGGGCCTGCGGCGGCGCGTTGGGGGCGGGGGCCATCGCCCTGATCGGTGCCGAGGTCAGCGTGCTACTTGCCGCGGTGGCGTTCTCGATCTCCGCGGCGGCCGCCTTCCGGCTGCCCCGGCCGCAGGTGGCGCCGCTGGCCACCGCAGCGGAGGAGTTCGAGGAACTGCACGATCCTGACGTGCTCGCCGCCGCCGCCAGCGTGGCGGTCATGCGGGCCGCAAGCGGGTTCCTGGCCTTCCTCATCGCCTTCGAGTTGAAACGCAACGGCTCCCCACCGTGGGTGTTCGGCCTGGTGGCCGGGGCCAGCGCGCTGGCCGCGGTGGGCGGGACCGTCGTGGGACCGCGCCTGCGCCATCGCTATGACGAAAAGAGCCTGATCCGCACGGCCATGGTGATTCCCGCCTTGTGCTGCGTGGCCGGTGCGGTGAAGGTGGGCCCGGCGGTGCTGGTGGTGTGCGTCATCGGGCTGTCGATGTGCTCCAACGTGGGCCGCCTGGCCTTTGACAGCCTGGTCCAGGCCAACGCGCCGGACGTGGACCGGGGCCGGGCCTTCGCCGGGTTCGAAACCCGCTTCCAGCTGGCCTGGGTGGCGGGCGCGGTGGGCCCGGTGAGCGTGCGGGTGCCGGGCTGGGCGGGCTTGCTGGCCACGTCGGGGCTGCTGGCCACGGGTGGGCTGGCCTTCAGCTTCGAGCGCAAGGCCCTGCTGCGGTGGCGCAACGCGGTGTCCGTGCAGCCGGACCTGCAACGCAGCGTGCTGGAACAAGCCCGCCATCTCCAGGCCAACGGCCGCTATCAGCACGCCGTGATCGAAGCCGCACTGCTGGTGGATCTGTTACCCGGATCGGACCCCGCCACAGCTGAGCCCGCGGCGGCACTGCGAACCCTCCGCGACCGGGCGCTGGAGGGGGAGGCCGGCCCGTTGGATGCGCAGCGGGCCCTGCGCCACGCCGTCGCTCTACGCAACGCTCACGATGCCGAGCTGGCCCGGCTCAGCGAACCGGCGGACCCCATCGGCCCCGAACCCGCCTCCGAGCACCCCACCATCACCACCGCCGCGGTCCCCCACGACGGGATCACGCCGGACCCAGCACCACCCGCAGGCTTTCGCCGGCGCCGCTGACGTGCGCCACCGTGTCCACCCATCGGTCGGTGCTCAGGTAGCGCCGGGCTTGCACCGTGCGCTCGGCGGCACCCCCGCTGACAATGGGCCCCACCGCGACCAGCGTCCCCTCATCCCGCACCGGCTTGCCGGGTCGATCCTCGTCAATGGCCTCGGCCCGGTGGTCGATGAAGCGCACCTGGACCACCGTTTCCAATGCCGTGACCACCCGGGCCTGGGTGGCGAGGTCGATGACGTACCCCTCGCCCAACGGTTCCACGAACACTGCCAGAAGCGGCCTCGATGCCCCGCTGCCGTTCGCCGCGCCTTGCCCGGCACTGGACACGCTGCCCTGATCGGATTGCGTGGTGGACGCCACGTCGGGGACTGCGGCGCGGTGCTCGTTCGCCAACGCCTCGATGGTGGCGGCGTAGACGAGGTCAGCGTCGCTACGGGGGCCCGCGGGGTCCTTCCGGCAGGACGCAAGCGTGGAAACCGCCAGCGTGGACAACGTCGCCACCAACACCAAACGCAACACCGGCACCAACGCCAAACGCGCTACCCCAGCGCGGCCGACGCCAGGGCGCTGTGGGGTTGGCGGCATGAGGGACATGATGGCGGCATGCTAACCAGCCGCAGGCTTGACAGACTGCCGACATCACGAACGGCCCGTCCGGGCGCTCACCAGCGATAAGGATCACGCAGCGAATGTTCGACGGTGTGAACGTGCTCGACGTCCATTCCCATGTTTCCGCACCTATGGGCGGCGTGGGCTACATCAACATGCTGATGCAGGCCATGAACGGCGTCTTGCCCAGCCCCATCGATACCCCGGCGGCGGCGCAGTTCGGGCTGGACGATGAAGCCTTCGCCACCTCGGTGGGCAACCACATTGCCTACATCAACGAGCGTCAGATCGACGTGCAGATCCTCGGGCCGCGCCCGTTCCTGATGCAGGGGTGGATGCAGGATCATCTGCTGCCGGCGTGGACCAGGTTCGTGAACGACTGCATCGCCAAGCAATGCCGCATGGAACCCACACGGTTCCTGGGCGCGGCGCAACTCCCCCAGAACGTGCACGCCCCCGACGCATCGCACTTGCTGGAGGAGCTCGAACGTTGTGTCGGTGAGCACGGCTTCGTGGGGGTGTACGTGTCCCCCGATCCCGAGGGCCGCCGCAACGGGCCCGGCCTCAACGACCGCTGGTGGGATCCGCTCTATCAGCGCTGCGAGGAGGGCGGGTTGCCCGTCATCGTGCACGGCACCAACTGCCTCGATCCCCGCATCCTGCACGTACCGCACAATTATCAATTGGGTTTCGTGGTGGAGCAATACCTGGCCACCCAGGTCCTCAGCCACGGTGACGTGTTCGACCGCTTTCCTGGATTGCGGGTGATCGTGTGTCACTGCGGCGGGGCGCTGGATAGGTTCATTCCCAGCGATCCCCATTTGGCCCAAAAGGATCTCTCCGACAATTTGTTTTTCGATACCTGCGCCCATGACATCCCGTTCCTGCGTTGCGCGTTCGAGCAGCGAGGCGTGAAGCGGATGGTGTTCGGTACCGAGGCCCCCGGTTCCGGTCGGGCACCGCGGCCCGAAGGCCCCGGCATCACCGGTGACGATCTGGTGCCGGTGATCGGCTCGTTTGATTTTCTTTCCGCCGAAGACAAGCGGGCCGTGTTCCATGACAATCCCCGCCGCCTGTTCCCCCGGATGGCCACACTCGTCTGATCCGGCGGCGGCGTTGTGGGGCCCGGGATAGCAACGGTGCGGGGCTGATCCCAATGGCCGTGACGCCACGTTCCTGCGTTGCACCTTTGCGCGTGAGTTCCCGCGGGTTGGCCGTCACCGACCATGTCTTTTTGGGCGTTCAGCTGAACCGGGCCTTCCTCCCGCGGACTCACCGTCGATACGTGATCCGGCCCGGTGCTGATGGCCAGGGTGCCGAGATCGCCAGGGTCTCCCGTGCCGGCTACCAATGGCGCCACGCGGAGGCCAAAATCGGCACACCACCTCCGCCGTGTCTGGGCGGCCCGGGTCGATACCACACCGCACTTGTCAGCGAGCGTGCCCAGCGGGGACTGAAACAGGCATGGCCCACCCGGGGTAAGTGCCAACTCCAGCGGGTTGACTGTTCACGTGCTATTTTCCCGTCGACCGTCGGTGGGCTGACTCCGGTGGCGACAAGAGCCGTCCGGGGAGTCACA
Source organism: Acidimicrobiales bacterium (assembly GCA_046155365.1). GTDB lineage: Bacteria > Actinomycetota > Acidimicrobiia > Acidimicrobiales > CAIXPF01 > CAIXPF01. The sequence goes on from JBJXFH010000021.1 coordinate 10,140, forward strand.
CGCTTCGGTCCGAAAGGTAAGGACCCCATGAAGCAAGAGCCGGGGAAGTTGTCACGTCGCTTAATGATCACCGCAGTGATGGCGCTGGTTGCGTTGGGCAGTTCACTCTTCGTCGCTAGCCCGGCGCAAGCGCAAACCAGGGTCGGATAGATTTGCAGCGAAATCAACCACGGCGGCACCTGCATCCCGATCAGCGGAGACATTTCGGCACTCGGGTCCACCAGCCTCGGCAACGACCGGGCGTCATCGGTAATGGTGGCGGCCGGGGCGGCGATGGGCCTGTACCGTGACACGGCGTACGGCAGCGTCTGCCAGAGCTTCACCGCCCACGCCCCCGACCTCCGGAACCAACTGATCGGCAACGACCAGGCGTCCTCGGTGCGGATCGGGTCCACCTGCCCCCGCGCCATCCTGTTCCGGGACAGCAATTACAACGGCGCCCAGGTCACCAGCGATCAACTCCGGTTCACATCGGGCGGGGTCACGCGCTACTGGTCGCTGAGTTTGGGTACAACCGCCATCGGCAATGCCCAGCTTTCTTCGGTCCTGGTGTACCCGGGCCACTCGGTGAGTCTCTATGTGGGGTTCAGCATGACGGGGGACTGCATCACGTTGACCGGCCACACGCCCTCGCTGAGTGCACGTGGCTTCAACGACCTGGCCCGATCGGTTTGGATCGATCCCCCCACGCCCTGCGCCCGTCTCTTTGCATAGGCGGCTGCTGACGGCGTAGCGCTGGGTCCGTGCGACTGCGGGCTCGGTGTGGCCATGCCCTTCACATGCGCACAAGCTCGATGTGCAGTCCGGCCGCGCGGGCCAGCGTGGTGAGATCGCCGGGGTCCGAGGTGAAGATCTCGTCCCCGTCACGGGCGAGAAGGACAACGGCCGCGTCGATGACGTCACTGGTTCCGGTAACTCCAAGTAGCACTCCGGCTCGGCGACCGAGGGTGCTGTCGAGCGGTGCTATTTCAACGCCGGCGAGCAGACGGGCCAGGTTGGTCTGGCGACCAGAGCCACCCCGCCATACCTGGCCGAGGACGCCGCCGTGGGTCAGGGGCTCCCGACCGGCGAGGAACTCGCGTTTCATGATCGCCATCACCTCACGGTCGCCACGCTCAACGGCCACCAAGGCGCCGGCGTCGAGGATGACGGTCACACTGTTCCGCGCTTGTTCCGGCGCTTGGCGGCAGGTGCTGCGGGTGCGGCGGGCTCGGCTCTGACCACCACGGCTCGACCTCGGGCCGCACGGCTGGCGGCTTCGATCTCCGCGGCGGTGATCTCGCCGTGTTCGGCCTCGTACGCCGCCAGGAAATCACCAAGGGCCTGCAGGCGGCGGTCATGGTCCGCCTGGCGGCGAAGGGCGCCGTTCACCCATGCGCTCAGGCTCTCCGCCCGCCCATCAGCCACCGCGGCACGGCCCGCCGCCAGCACGTCGGCTTCGACCGTGGCTGAGAGCCGCTCACGTGTCGTCATACGATCATGCTACTGGGCATCTACGATCGTGGTATTGGCGACGCCGATTCTGATCTGATCGAAAGGGCTCGCGAGCGCGCCAACCAGGTTGGTTCTGTCGATTGGCTGTTGGACGATTCCCCCGGCCGGCCGGGTTGCCGAGCGAGCGTGGTCAGCCCAGCGGTGACAGCGCGGTGGTCAGGGCGCCGCTGCGTCGCAATGCGGCCACCTCGTCGGGAGTGAATCGCAACTCCGCCAGCACCTCGTCGGTGTGCTGACCCAGGGTCGGGGCCGGCCGACGCAAGCCGTTGGGCCCGTTGGTGAGTCGCCACGGCACCCCCGGCACGATCCGCGATCCGGTAACGGGATGCTGGGGTGCTTCGAGCATCCCGATGGCAGCCATCTGTTCGGACCCGGCCCCGGTCCACAGCTCGAGGGGCGTCACCGAGGGCACCGCCGCCACCCCCACCGCCTGCAGCCGGCGGGTCAGCTCCCACCGATCTTGCCCGGCCACCCAGGCTGAGACCAGCTCATCCAGCTCCGCTTCGTGACTCTTGCGCCCCTCGGCGGTTTCGAAGCGAGGATCCCGCCAGCCCGCCGGCCGGCCGTCCCCCGCACCCGCAGCACCCAGTTCGGCCAGGGCCTGCCATTGTTCGTCAGTGGTGCAGGCGATAGTCAACCACTGGTCCGCAGCGGTGGCGTAGACCCCGTGCGGGGCCCATGTGGGGTCGGTGTTGCCGGCCGGACCGGGCGGTATGTTCTCACTTTGATACTGCATCCACAGCTCGCCGACGGTGGCGGCTATGGCTTCGACCATGGCCACATCGACCCGGGCCGGACCGTGCCCCCGACGTCGGGCCACCAGGGAGGCCACGGTAGCGAAGGCCGCGGTCAGGCCGGTACCGGGGTCACCAATGGCGATACCGGTTTCCGCCGACCTCCCGCTGGGGTAGCCGTTGGCGGCGTACAGCCCGGCCACCGCCCCGCCGGAGGGTCCGTAGGCCATGTAGTCGGCCGAGGGTCCGTCCTGGCCGAAGCCGGTGAGGGACACCACGATGATGTCGGGGTTGATGGCCCGCAACGACGCCACGGTGTAGCCCAGGTTGGCCAGGGTGCCCACGGCGAAGTTCTCCACCACCACGTCACTGGAGGCCACCAACCGGCGCACCACCTCCGCCGCGTCGGGGTGGCCCAGGTCGATGCCGACGCTGCGTTTGTCGGAGTTGTAGAGCTGGAACAGTCCGTTGGTATCCGGGCTGGGTGCCAGCTCGGGCGGGTTGAACGGCAGCCTCCGGAACAGGCAGAGGTGATCGGGCGACTCGAGGCGGATGATGTCAGCGCCGAGATGGGCCAGCAGTTGGGTGCAGTACGGACCGGCCCAGATCCACGTGAAATCGCACACCCGCACCCCCTCCAGCGGCCGCCCCGACGACGCCCCGGCCTCCCCCAAAAACCGGGTTTGACCAGCACCTTCTTTTGGCCGAATCGACGCCGATTCGCCGCTACGGGGCGCCGACATACCCTCCGGCATGTCCGTACCGGTCGGTACCTCGGTCGGGGTCCAGCCTTCAGCGTCGTGCTGGCCCGGCTCCGGGGCCATCCGCCGCAACGACCACCACGGCTGGTCGAACACGAACCCGGCCCGGGGCAGCACCAGCCCATCGGGATCGGGCACGAAGAAGTTCCGGGCGGCGAACTGCTGGTCAGCGGGCAACTGGTCCATGCGGTACACCGGGGCCATGCACAACCGCGCCGCCTGACCCCGCAGATACAGCTCGCCGACGGACTGCTCGGCCATCCACTCCCCCACGTACAACTCCAGCAAATCGGCGTTTTGGCGTCGGTCGGCGTTGGTGGCGAACACCTCCCACCCGGCCCATTCGGGGTTGCCCATCAACGCCACCAACGCGCTCCATTGGGACTCCTCCACGCAGATGAACTGCATGAGCCCGTCACGGCACTGGTAAATGGACCACGGCACCACGGTGCGCACCCCCAGGCGTGATGCGTCGTTGCCCAAGAAGCTGGCGTTCACCGGAGCGGTCTCCGTCATGCGGGCCCCGGCGGCGAACATCGAGAAATCCACGTGCTCACCACGGCCGGACACCGAGGCGGCGTCCACCGCGGCCAAAGCGGCAGCAGCGGCCACGGTGGCGGTCAGGATGGTGGCGTGGTGCCCGGGGGCCTTGAGCGGGGGCTGGTCCGCATCGCTGGCCGCCGCCGGAGAGAGGTACCCCCAACTGGAGCCGTGGATGATGCCCAACTCGGTGGCGGACCACTCGGCCCACGGACCGGACATACCGAACGGTGTGATCGAGGTGACCACCAGGGCCGGATGCGCCGCCGCCAGGGTGGGGTAGTCCAGCCCCGCAGCCAACGCCGCCGATGGGGTCAGGTCGTGCAGCAGCAGATCGGCGCCAACCACACGATCAACGCCAGCGGCGTCGAACCGGCTCGAAACCGAACGTTTGGACGTGTTCAACCATCGATGGATCTGATGGGGTCGGCCCCGCACCACGTCCCGCTCGCTCTCCACCCGGACCACATCCGCCCCGAGATCGGCCAACAGCTTGGCGGCGTAGGCCACCCCCACCGCACCGGCCAGTTCCAGAACCCGAATGCCACTCAGCGCCATGGGGCACAGTTTCGCTCATGGGCCGACGTCACGCGCGCCGGCCCGCCCCCGCCGGTCCAGCCGTGCTACCCGCCATACACAGCGGCTGCGGGGTCCGTGCCGAGGCGGGCCCGGGCCTGACCGGCCGGGTGACGCTCCGGCAGGCGGGCGTCCCCGAAGAGCCGCTGGCGCAACGGGCCCGGCTCATAGTCCCGTTGCAGGGCGCCGCGCTCCTGCAGCACCGGCACCACCCCGTCAATGAAGTCCACGAACGTGCCGGGGGTGACGGAGTACACCAGGTTGAACCCGTCGATGCCGGCCTCGCCGAAGGCCTGCAGGGTGTCCGCCACCTGTTCGGGGGCGCCCACCAGGAACTGTCCGGCCATGTTGGCCCGGGCCAGATCCCGAAAGGTACGGGTACCGGGCGGTACGTTCTCCAGCAGGCCCCGCACGGCGCCGGTCATTGCCTCAGAGCGGAACGTTTCCAGCGGGCGGTCGGGATCGATGGCGCCCAGATCCACTCCAATGCTGCCGGAGAGATGGGCCAACGCCGCTTCGGTGGACAACCCCTCGAGGTACTCCGCCGCTTTGGCCCGCGCTTCAGCTTCGGTGCCGCCCACCACTGGCGAGAGACCTTGATAGAAGCGGATGTCCTCGGGCCGTCGACCATAGTGCGCCGCCCGGGCCCGGATGTCCGCCACCGGTCCCTTGCCCGCCAGTAGCGCCCGGCGGGAGGTGATCACGAACACGCACTCGGCATGCTGCGCCGCGAATCGGCGACCGCGCTCGGAGGAACCGGCCTGGAACAGCAGCGGCGTGCGTTGCGGTGAGGGCTCACACAGATGGGGGCCGGCCACCCGATAGTGCGGGCCGACGTGGTTGATCTGATGGATTTTGGCCGGATCGGCGTAGATTCCCCGCTCCTTGTCCGCCAACACGGCGTCTTCTTCCCAGGACGCCTCCCACAGTTTGTACACCACGTCGAGGTACTCGTCGGCCTGGTCATACCGCGCGTCATGGCCGGGCAGATCACCCAAACCAAGGCTGGCGGCGGCGTTGGGCAGATACGACGTGACGATGTTCCATGCCACCCGGCCGTTGGTGAGGTGATCGAGGGTGGACACCTGCCTGGCGAAGGTGAACGGATGGGTCTGCAGGATCGATGAGGTGAAGGCGAAACCCAGGTGCTCGGTGACCGTCGCCATGGCCGGGATCAGCAGCATGGGGTCATTGACCGGCACCTGCATACCTTCACGTATGGAAACCTCGGGGCCGCCCTTGTAGGCGTCGTACAGGCCCACCACGTCGGCCAGGAACAGGGCGTCGAAACAGCCACGCTCCAAGATTCGGGCCAACTCCAGCCAGGGGTCGAGCGATTTGTACTCGGTTTGGCGGGTGTCGGACCGGGTCCACAGCCCCTGCTGGATGTGGGACACGCAGTTCATCGAGAAGGCGTTGAGCGACAGCCGTTTGGTCGGAGAGGCGCTCATTGCAGGGTGGACGCCCCAAAGTTCGGTGCCCGCTTTTCCGCTAGCGCCCGCAGGCCCTCTTTGTGCTCCGCCGAACGCATGGACTCCCGGGCCGATGCCTCCAGCGGGGCCAGGTCGGTGGCGCCCAAAGCCAGGGCGTTGATGGCGGCCTTGGTGCGGCTCACCGCTTCGGGGCCCAGCTTGGTGATGGCGTCCACGAAGGTCTCCACCTTGGCCGCCAAATCTTCCCTGGCGCAGATCTCATCGAGATACCCCACCCGCAGCAACGTGGCGGCGTCCTGAGGCAAGGCGGTGAGGAAAAACCGTTTGGTGGCCCCGGGACCGATGCGGCTGACGAAACGCTCCAACCCGCTGGCGTAATACTGCAACCCCAGCCGGGCCGCCGGCATCAACAAGTGAATGTCATCGGCGGCGATGCGAAAATCACACGAAATCGCCAGGTCGGTGCCGCCGCCGTGGATGTTGCCCTCGATATGGGCCACCGTGGGCATGGGCAGCGCCGCCAACCGGTCACACATCTCCCCGAAAGACACCTCGGGTCGGGCGCCGCCGGCCAACGCCCCCAGATGGAACCCCGAGCAGAAGGAGGGACCGGTGGCTCGCAGCACCATCACCCGCACGTCGGGCGCGGCCTCGATCTGGTTGAACAGGCCCAGCAACGCCACCAGATCCGGGGGTTCAATGCGGTTGCGTTTCTCGGGTCGTTGCAGGGTGATGACGGCCCGCACACCGTCCAGCTCCAGCGTGGGCAGCCCGGGGTCCTTATCCTCGACGTGGTTCTCGCTCATGACGTGCTCGTTCCCCTCAGTCCCTGGCGGTTTTCTGGGTGCCGACCTTGAGATCCTTGAACGGCACGCTGGTATCCACCGAGATGTCCCGGGGTAGGCCCAACACCCGATCCCCGATGATGTTCTTCTGGATCTCGTCGGTGCCGCCGGCGATGTTGGAAGCGAAACTGCGCAACACACTCTTGGCGTGTTTGTCACCATCGGCGGAGTTGGCGTCCCAGGCCACCCCGTCGGGGCCGGTGATCTGCAGGGTCAGGCTGCGGGCCAGGCGGGCGATGACCGCGCCGTGCAATTTGCCCAAAGATCCGCCGGGGCCGGGGGTCTTGCCGGCCTTCATCTCGGCTCGGGTGCGCATGGCCACCAGGCTCTTGGCGGTCTCCTCGGCGTAGAGCCGCATCAGGCCCTGACGAATGGTGGCATCGGCCAGGCGACCCCGGCGTTGGGCCTCACCGTGGAGGTACTTGTAGGTGGGCGTGGACACCCCGCTCTTGGAGCCGGTGCCGATGGCCACCCGCTCGTACATCAACATGGCGGTGGCCAGACGCCAACCCTCGTTGTACGGGCCCACCTGCCAGCTCAGCGGAATGCGCACGTCGGTGAAGAAGATCTCGTTGAAGTGCTTGCCGCCGTCGATCTGGTGGATGGGGCGGATGTCCACGCCAGGAGCCCGCATGTCCACGATGAACATGGAGATGCCCCGGTGCTTGAGCTGCTCGGGGTCGGTGCGGGCGATGATGATGCCGTACTCGCAGGCATGGGCCAGGGTGGTCCACACCTTTTGGCCGTTGAGGGTCCACTCGTCCCCGTCGAGCACCGCCCGGGTCTGCAGCGAGGCCACGTCCGAGCCGGCGCCGGGCTCGGAGAACATCTGACACCACACGGTTCGCCCTGCGATGTTGTCCGCCAGGAACGCCGCCTTCTGCTCATGGGAGCCGTACTCTGCCAGCATCGGCAGGCACATGCCGTGGCTGATGGTGAGCTGGGTGGTCATGTCCGGGAAATGGCCGTACTCCTCCCGCCAGATCCGCTCATGGGCCCTGCTCAGCCCGGCCCCCCCGTACTCCGCCGGGTAGGTCATGCCGGCCAGACCGGCGGCGGCCAGCTTCTGTTGGAACGCCTTGTTGGCCTCAAGTTCGAGGGCGCCGCGGGGGTCCGGCTCGGTGATGGTGATACCGGTGGCGTGCTCGTCGAGGAACGCCCGGCAGCGGGCCCGGAACGCCTCGGCCTCCGCTGGGCTGAGCTCGGCTTCGGTCTGGTCGGTCATCGTGGGGTCCTCCGGGGGCGCAACTGCGGGGCACGCTACTAAAGGGACTCCCGGCCGCCCACGTTGCCAGGCCATCGGGGATGTGAGGTGACGAACCCCGAAGGTCCGGGCCGCAACACAGGCGAAGGTCGGCCATCTCACTGGGGAACCCAGGCGACGACGCAGATCGGACCAGCAGAAACATCCCGATACAAGAACCCGATGATGGTTCCGCACGCCGCCCTGCGCACTTGCGAGGGTCCACGCTCGCATGTCTTGGCCTCTGCGCGACAGTGGCGCCAGGAAGCGGTACGGTCGCAAGAGGCTTAGCGATGGGTCCGTGTCAGAAGTCCATGACCGGGTGCTGGGGTTACCGATCAGCCCCGTGCTCACCTCAAATTTGCGCACGCCGCTTGACATGCTCCTGGGGGGGGTACTATTCGCAGATGCGCCTCCGTGTAGCGGCAGCCGTTTTTGCCGTTCTCTTCATATACGTCTTGCAGACGTCTGTGGCTGGCGGTGACAATTTTGTGAGCACCACGTCCCAGAGATGGAACACTTGCTCGAACTGGTGGCAGCCTTGTTCTGATATCACGCTCACCTTCGGATCGAGCGTGTTGTGGAGCCCGCAGGACCCCCGGATGGTCGGTCAACTGGGGACGACTAGTAAGAATTACGACCCATGAAACCGGGCACTCCGTGGGCCTTTTCCACAGCGGCGATACGAGTTCAGCCATGTGTTCCACCGACGAATCCACACCGTTTATCTGTAACTGGTCGGCGGTATGGCTCACCAGTCACGATGTAGCCCAGGTGAACGGCAGATACTAGGTCAAACACGCCGACAGCTGCGCCGAGAGAGAGGACCCGGATGCTTACTACGACCACAAGGTGCCTGTTGTTCGGAATGGTCGCCCTCCTCGCCGGTTGCGGTGACTCGTCATCTGTCGGCATCGAGACGGCTCAAAACGCTACCTTGGACACAAATGTCGCGGAGCCTGCGACGCTGTCGTCGTCGCGACCGGATGGATGGCATTCCGTCGTGGCCTTTTATGCCAGCCCAGCCGTGGAGTTTGCTACCTTCGCTCAATCGTTTGAAGATATGGTGGAACGGTCTGATGCGATTGTGCTGGCGGAATGGGGTGGGCCACCCGAAACCCGGATGACCACGCCGCGGGGCGAAGAAGGCTCGTCGAATCCTGCAATCCGGGCCGCCGAGTCCATCGTACATCTTCGCGTGCTCGACTCGAGGGGGTTGCAAGGTTCCAAGGAGACCTTGTCGATCAACGTATTCGGTGTGGACGCAACCGGCTCGCCCAGTCCGAGCGATCAGGCATTACTTTTCCTAACTTGGCGAAGTGACATTCATCAGTATCGCATCTTCGCTGGAGAGGGTGTGATTGTGAATCGCGAGTCCACCGGACGTGTTGCGCTGAACGAACTCATAAAGCTGGAAATAGCGCAATACGAGCACACTGGCCTTCATGCTATGAAGAAGGAGCGGCTCGAAGTGCTAGGAGACGGGGTCGCCTTCAACGAGTTGGTCCGCCGAGCGGGGCTTTCATAGGCGGCTCACCTGCTGCGGAAGGGCGGAACGGCCATCTAAGTTGAGCGGCATGACCGACCCGGACCCACCCTTCCCGCCGACCCCGCCGGTGCTCTACGAGCAGGATGGACACGTCGTCACCATCACCTACAACCGGCCCGAACGGCTCAACGCCATCAACGGGGCCATGCGCATCGGGCTGAATGAGGCCTGGACCCGCTTTCTGGAGGACACCGAGGCCTGGGTGGCCATCATCACCGGTTCCGGGCGGGCGTTCTGCGCCGGGGCCGACATTCGCGACGGGGCCGGTTCAGCCGGCACGTTCAAGGGCACGTTCTGGGAGAAGCCCACCATCAACTCCTTCGAGAGCGGTCTGGAGCTGTTCAAACCCACCATCGCCGCCGTGAACGGGATCTGTTTGGGCTACGCGGTGACCGCGGTCAGCTTCTGCGACTTCGTGATCGCCTCCGAGACCGCCACGTTCGGGTTCCCTGAGGTGCGCCTGGGGGTGCCCACCATCGTCGGCGCCATTCGTATGCCGCAACGGTTGCGGTGGGAGGACGCCATGGAGTTGCTGCTACTGGGTGACACGGTGTCCGCGGCGCGGGCCAAGGAGATGGGCCTGGTGGGCCGCATCGTTCCACAGGACCAGGTGTTGACCGAGGCCCGGGCGTTGGCGCAGCGTTTGTGCCGGGTGGCCCCGTTGGCGGTGCGGACCACCAAGGAGGTGGCTGTGCGGTCCCGGGAGATGCCTTGGGTGGACGCCGTTCGTTTCGGTGAGACCATGCGCATCGTGGCCCAGGCCACCGAGGACGCCAGGGAGGGCCGGGTGGCGTTCGCCGAGGGTCGGGAACCGGACTGGCAGGGACGCTGAACGCTCAGCCGTACGTGCTCAGCCGTCGACTTCGAAGGGGGACTGCTTCTTGAACGGGCCCAGCGCGCCCGACAGCTCCGCCAGCGTGGCCTGCAACAGCTGCACCAACCGAGGACGGCCCACGGTGGGGTCACCCAGGAATTCGTTGAGTTCCACGATCAGCTTTTTGGTGGCCAACACCGAGTTCAGTTGATGATCCAACTTCACCTGACCCAGCAACGGCATCCGGGTGATGTTGGCGAAATCGGTGCGCCACATGCCCACCAGATCATCGGGATCGGCCAGATAGTTCTTGATCTCGGCCACCACGGTGATCACCGCTTTGGAGCCGATCATCGCTTCAGAGATGGCACCCCCGCCGGTCTTGCGATCAACGGTGACGGCCACGTTGTGCAACAGCGGATCGTGGGGCGTGGAGAATCGGATCATCTGGGCGTCGGTGCCAGCCATGAACCGGGTGGCCGGCATACCCATCTGGGCCATGGCCAGCACCAGCTCCCCCACCACCATCTCGTCGCGCGACTCCCGCATCTCCCGGGCGTTGGCGAAATCCATCAGCTTCTTCAACACGACAATGACCTGCCTTTCAGATTCCGAGCCGACCGCGGAGATACTTGTTGAGCGAATGCACCACGGCGCCGATGTGAGACTGGAGCTTTCCGTAGTCCACGGTCAGCGGCCCGGTGAGATACTCATCGAGATCCAACAGCAGCGTCAGCTGGGCGTACACGTACCCGGTGGAAAGATCCCCGTCCACGGTGATCACCCCCGGTTCGTTGGCCACCAGCATGGCCGATTTGATCTCGGTCTTGACCGCTTGGAACACCTGGGAGAAGTTGTCCACCCGCAGGCCGTAACCGATCTCCACGTTGGCCAGCCGGCCCAGCACCTTGGCGGTGGCCAGATCCTCGGCCAAAGAGTGCAGCTCCACCACCAAACGGGTGCGGCTGGCGGCGTGATCGAAACGCAGCATGTGGGAGCGCCCGTCGGACCCGATGTCAATCAGCGCCCAACCCTGGTTGACCGAGGAGGCAATGATGGCCCCCACCAGCAGATCGTCGGTTTGGGTGTTGCGGGTGAGCTCGGCGTGGCGTTTCCAACTACCGGCGATCAGCTCAACAAAGGTGGCTTCGTTGTGCTCGGCCATCTGGTCAGTCATAGCAACCCGCCTCTTGCGCCTTCGGTCAGCAGATGACCACGGAGGCTAACCGGCATTGCGGTGTCAGACCCCGCTCATCGCCCGGCGCCAGATCGGCCACGGGGGCGCCTGGGTGTGCAGCGTGTCGAGCAAGGCCGCTACTTCCTGATGGGCTAGCACCGCACGCAGGCGACCCCGGCGGGAAACGGCTCCGACTGATCGCCGGGCCACCTCGGCCACCGATCCGTACGGCGGGGGTCCCGCGGCACGCCACTGCTCGGCGATCAGCTCCCATCGCGGCACGTCGGAGGCCGCAAACAACGATCCCGCAAAGCGCACCGCGGCTGGGTCCAACACCGCGTCCCACAATGCTGCGGTTTGCGGCGCCGGTATGGATCCGTCGATCAGCAACTCCACCGCCACATGGGCGATGGCCACCGCAGCCCAGCGGTCCTCGCCGGCGTCACGCAACGCGGCGGCCACCACCCGGTTGGCGGCTTTGAACGCAGCGGCGTCGTGGAACGCGGCATCGACGCGGCGGTGGTGGGCCAACCCTCGCCGGAGCGCCGGGCCCGCGCCGTCCCGTTGAAGTTGGAGGCCGGCCAACGGGGCGAGGTCTTCCGCCATGGAGGCCAAGGCCCCGATCGGGCAGTGGAGCTGCTCGATCGCCAGCATCCCGTGGGCCAGAAAGTTCACCCGGGCGGCTCCTCCTGCGATGGCGCGCGGCCCCTGAACGCTACTGGCACCCCCGCCGCCGCTGGGGCCCGGTCCCGTTGGCCAGCGCCGGATCAGCGGACCCGGCCGTCAACATTTCGACATATCATTGCGGATTCATGACTTTCTAACGAGGCTAGTGCAGATGAGGGGTTAGCGCTGTGACCTGGGCAAAGACGTGACCTCGTCACCGGTATCCACCCGCAGCACCCCTGAGGAGGCACGACTCCATGTTGCGAAACGACGACTTTCCATTACAGTTACGTAACGGCGGCCTGCGCAGGAGCCTTTCTAGCACCCTCTCAACACGGCAGGACATCCCACCATGCACCTCAAATCACGGCGGTCTGGTGCCATCACGGCAGTATCCGTGTTGGCGCTTCTCCTTCTCGGAGCCGGCCTCGTCTTCATATCCCGACCAGCAAACCCGGCGGACGCCGCCGGCGAATTCCCCGCCTCCCGGGACCCCAGGACATGGCCCTTCGCCTGGGATTCCATTTGGAACTTACCCATCGGTGACGGCGCCAATTACGTCCCGGCGGACATTGCACCCGCCGGGGCCATGGGCATGACGGTGGACGAGAACATCATCGTGCTCGAGCCCGAAGCGCCCAAGACCAACGTGGTCCTCAACACCGCCGGCTGGGACAACCAACGCACCCGCTGCGGGTCGGTGAACGGGGGCCAGGCCATCGCCAACAACGTGCCCATCCCCACCGATTTCTCCACCGACCCCGGCTATTCGGGCCTGACGCCCAACATGGCCGCCGCGGTGTTGCTGGAGGACGGGACCACGGTCATGCAGACCCAGCCGTTCCATCGCTGCGGCTCGGGCGGTGCGGTGACCAGCCAATACATGTTCCCCTCAGGTGATATCCGCAACGGGGACGGCGTGCTGGGGGCCCACGGCGGCAGCGGCATGTCCAGCCTGGGTGGCGCCATCCGCGTCGGAGAATTGGTCCCGGGGGGCACCATTCGCCACGCCCTCAAGCTGGAACTGGATTGTGAGCAGCTCTGCTACTACAACGGCGGCGAGGGTGATGGGAAAGCCGGGTTCCGTTGGCCGGCGGTGGCTGCGGACAGCGGCGCCCCCGGTCGCTACCACGGCTCCAACCCAGCGGTGCAGATGGGCTCGCTGCTGGCACTCGCACCCACCTTCGACGAGAACACCCTGACCAGCGAGCCGGCCAAGATCCTGGCCCGGACGCTGCGGGATTACGGCGGCTACGTGGTGGATGACACCGGCTGGTCGGTGTACGCCCTGGCCACCGAGTGGGGACCCGACGGTCGGGTGACGGAGGAGTTCGCCTCCCAGTGGGGCTTCGGGATTGAGGCCGGTGCCAATGCCAGCTGCGGTGACGCCGGCGCTGAATGCACGTGGGCCAAGGACATGGCCACCCTGTTCACCAGCTTGAACGTGGTGGACAACAACGCCCCTGGCAGCGTGGGCGGCGGCGGCCAGCGGCGGGCTCCTTGCGCCCCGGCGTTCAGCGATGGTGGCGGTGCCGCCCCCGCCGGCTGCGGCCCCTCGGCCCCCGTCACCGAACAGCCTCCGACCAACCCGGTCCCGCCATCTCCCCCGGCCCCTCCCGCCCCGCCGGTTGAGGAGCAGCCGCCGGCTCCCCCCGCCCCGCCCGTGGAAGAGCCCGCCCCGCCGGTCCCCCCGGCCGAGGAGCAGCCCCCGCCCGTTGAGGAGGCGCCTCAACCGCCCGCTCCTGATACCGACGGCGGAGCTGGCGAAACGCCTCCCGCTCCTCCTCCTGCAGTTGATGACGGCACTGGCGCTGGTGGCGGTGGCACGGACGGCGGCAACACGCCGGACCCCGGAGAAGACGCCGTCGACAACAACGACACCGTCGACAACAACGACGACAACGACGAGGCCGTCGACGAAGGACCGTCGACACCCCGGAGAGATCGGGTCAGTGAGTTACGAGACCGAATGCTGCGACGACTTATCGAGCGGCTGTTCGGGGCGTCGGGATGGCTGCGGCTGTGGCGGATTACGGCCATGCAGCAGCGGCACGGTTAACGCCAGCCGCAAAGGGCCTCGGCCCATCTCGCGCTAACCCTCACCACCCAGAGACCGTCGCCGGTCGAGCACAACTTGCTCGACCGGCGTCGGTCGTTTTCTACACGATGCTGCCACCGTCAACGGGAACGTGGGCTCCGGTCATGTAGGAGGATTCGTCTGACGCCAAGAACAGCGCCACCCGGGCGATTTCCGCCGGTTCGCCCATTCGACGCATCGGCGTGGCCCTTACCAGCCCGGCGTGCATTTCCGGGGAGATACCGCCCAGCATGGGAGTTTCGATCACCCCAGGATGAATGGAGTTGACCCGGATCTTCTGGCGGGCCAGCTCCAACGCCGCCGCCGCGGTCATGCCAGTGACGGCATACTTCGAGGCGGCGTAGGCGATCATGTATTTCGTCGCCCGCAGCCCCGCGCCGGAGGAGATGTTCACAATGGAACCCCCACCGGCGCGGCTCATGGGATCGATCACGGAGCGGATGCCCAGGAACACGCCCACCTGATTCACCGCCGTGACCCGCTCGAAGTCGGCCACGGTGTGATCAGCGATGGGCGCGGTGAAGGCGATGCCGGCGTTGTTCACCAACACATCGATTCGGCCGAACCGCTCCTCGGCCAACGCCACGGTGTGCTGCCATTCCTCCTCGCTGCTCACATCGTGGCGGGTGAAGATGACATCCCCACCGAGCTCATCGGCCAACGCCTGGCCCGGCTCCACCAGCACGTCGGAGATGATGACCTTGGCCCCCTCAGCGGCGAACAGGCGCACCTCGGCCTCGCCCTGACCGCGGGCTCCTCCGGTGACGATGGCAACCTTGCCGGCCAGACGCCCAGCCATCAGTCCCAACTCTGCAGAACGGGCAGCACCTCGGATGCGAACAACCGCATGGAGGCCTGGGCTTCATCGAAGGGGATGCCGCCGTAACGGAACGCGGTGGTGTATTCGAATGGGCCCAACACCTCCCGGCGACGTTCGAGGGTGGCGAGGATCTCATCGGGCGTACCCCAAGCGGTGGCCTTCATGAACATCTCAAGGAAGCCGCTCTCCCCCACCCGGCGCAAGATCTCCGCCGCTTTCCCGTAGGCCTCGTACCCTTCCGTCACGCTGAAGTGGTCACCCATGACCTCGTAGTGCTCCAGCAGGCTGCCGAGGTAGGTGCCCATGTAACGGTGGGCCTTTTCCTTCGCCTCCGCCGAATCCTCCATGCACAAACAGAAGTCCGCGGTCATCAGGCGCGGCGCCGGCTTGCCGTGGATCTCCAGATGACGTCGGCGATAGGTCTCGATGCTGGGCATGCGATGCTCCCAGGCCCGATCGGCGAACATCGTCATCCGACCACCGAGGCGGGCGGCGGTTTCCACCGAATCATCGCTGGAGGCCACGCAGTACAGACGATCCTCGAAGGAACGCTCGGGGCGGGGCCGCAGCTCGGCGCGGGGTTGGGGGTAGTACGGGCCGTCACCTTCGATGAAACCGGTGCGCAACGCCTCCACCACCATGGTGGAACCCTCGTCATAGCGGGCCCGGGCCTCGTCCATCTCCACGCCACGGAACGGCTCGTACTCCCGCCGTGACAGGCCACGACCCAAGCCCAGCCGGAACCGGCCATTGGACAGGTGATCCAACATGGCGGCCCGCTCCGCCACCCGCAGCGGTTCGTTCCACGGCATGATCACCGCCGCGGTGCCCACGTCGATTTGCTTGGTAACCCCGGCCAGGTAGGACAGCAGCTGGGTGTTGTCCGGGCAGAAGGAATACCCGAAGAAATGGTGTTCCGCGGCCCAGGCCACGTTGAACCCCAACTCGTCCGCCATGCGGGCCAGGCCCAACTCCTCGGCGTACACCTCACTGTCCTTGATTCCGGGCCAGCCGTCGCTAGCGAATGGCATCAAGATCCCGACGTCCACGTGGAGCTCCTTCCGTGGCCCGCCACTCGGGCCGGTCTTGACACCCTAGTCAGGTGGGGTGCGCCGCGGCATGAGCCACGTTTCGGATTCCGGTGCGATGGGAATGGCAGTCCGGGTTGTCCTGAACGGCGCAACGCAACTTGCATGCGCCGTAACGAGACCGTAATATGATGACACGCATTGCGGCGGACCCGAGCAGCTGCGAACGCCGTCGAGCACAGCAGCGGGAGCGCAGAGTGGCATGAACGCACATCGAGCACACCGAACCTATCGAACACACGGACATCAGGCGCGTCGAACCATCACGGGCCGCAAGTCTTCCCCGCCGCGGCGCTCGCGCATGGGCCGCGCCGCGCTGTTGGGCGCCGCCGTGGCCGGCACGGTTTTCGCCGCGGTAACCGGCGCCCAGTTCGACATCACCGACTAGCGCGAACCGTTTCGTTTATTTTCGTTCATCGCCGGCAGAGTTCGCCCAGCGCGCCTAGTTGGCTGGCGGTGCCGATGGCGATGAGCACCTGCCCTGGCGCCAGCACCAGATCGTGCGGGGGATTGGTGACGAAGGTGCTGTCGGGATTGCGGACCGCCAACACCAGCGCCCCTCGTTGCGTCTCACGCTGAATCGAGGACAGCGGCTGGCCCGCAGCCGGTGCGTTAGCAGCCACCGTCACCTCACCGAGGCGGAACTCCAAGCTGCCGTCGTGCATGACCACGTCGAGGAATTCCGCCACGTTGGGCTGCAAGACGAACGCCGCCAGCCGGGACCCGCCAATGGCCTGGGGGTTGACCACCCGGTCCGCTCCGGCCCGGCGTAGTTTCTCCTCGTTGGATTCGAGCCGGGCCCGGGCGGCGATGAACAGCTGCGGATTGAGCGCCCGGGCGCTGAGGGTCACCAGCAGATTGGCGGCGTCGTTGTCCAGCGCACCCACCAACGCCCGGGCCCGCTCCACCCCCGCCTGCTGCAACACCGAATCCTCGGTGGCGTCTCCCAACACCACGAACCCGCCGGGCCCGATCCCGCTGGCGGTCCCGAGCCGCTCGGGGTCGATGTCGATCACCACCAGCGAGGTACCGCTGCCGGCCACCATCTTGGCCAGCGCCCGACCAACGCGGCCCCACCCGCACACGATCACGTGATCGGACAACTCATCGATCCTGCGCTGCATCCGTCGCCTTCCGTAGAGGTCCCGTAGCCGACCCTCGAGCACGGTCTCGAGCACCGCGCCAAATGTGTAGAGCGTGGTGGCGGTACCGGCCACCGCCAACACCATGGTGAAGGTCCGCTGGTCACGGTTGAGGGGCTGCACCTCCTGAAAACCCACCGTGGTCACCGTGATCACCGTTTGGTAGACGGCGTCGTGCAGTCCGAACCCGAACGCAAGATACCCTGCGGTACCGCCGGAGATGGTGACCACCAGCGCCGCGATCGCCAGCCGAACCCCGCTCCAGTCCGAGGACCCGACTCGCTTGGCCCGCCGACGCATGCCTGCACCTTGCCACACCGGGACGCGCCGTCAAACCGAAGGGTCTAACGTTTGCTCGCGAGGCGGTGGCACGCCAGGTCACCGGTTCAGCCCCGACAGAGCAGGGACTGTGCGACCCGGTCAAGGTGGCGCAGTACTACAAGTGGAACCTGGACGAGCTACCACTTCGCCAAGAAGCTGATGGACGGGTTCTGGGAGACCTCCGAACGCCTCGGTGGCACGTTCAACCCATACCAGGCCGGCTTCGCCCAGCAAATCTGTGTGGCGGAGACCGACGCCCACAACGAGCTGCTCGACGAGTTGGGCCTGGACCGCGTTGATGTGGTCGGGCACTCCTTCGGGAGCTGAGCTGATCTCCCGGGGCGGGCCTGCCGCTTCCTCTCGGGAGACTTTGGCGGTTTTGGGACACGGGGTTGGTGGGACCAAGCCGAAATGTTGACCATCAGCGGGCGCAGGGCCACGGTCCGTCGAGATTTTGTGGGCTTGGGCCGGGGGGCGTGTCCGAAAACCGCCAGAGTCTTGGCGCTTCATTCCCGTTCATAAGCGTTCAACCAGGCAAACGCGAGGCATCAGACGGGGTAGCGCTCGTCAGGCGCCAAGCCGGCCACCCTCAACGTTGGCCAAGTTGCAGCATGGCCTCGACCAACTCGTCACCACGGACCTTGACCGGGCCCGGCACGCCGGACATGGTGCCCTCGGCGTTCCAATAGAGCGTCTTCTTGTTGCGGGCGGCAGAACCCAGGTAGAAGCGCTCGTACAGACCGTGGCGGCCGGCCAGGGAGGAACCGCAAAAGTCCCACGCCAGGCGGAACACGGCCGATCGCCGCTCGGCGTCAAGGTCATCGGCGCCGGCCATGTACGTGTCGATCAGGCCCCGCAGACGTTCATCGTCCAACATGCCCCTGGTGGGCGCGGCGATCAGGTTGTGGCTGCCGATGAGGGTGAGGATCTCAAACGCCCGCGGCACCCAGTAGGTGAGGGTGGCCCGAAGCGGGGCCAGCGGGCGCTCGTCGGGGAACCACACACCGTCCCCGTAATCCCGGGCGTGTTCGATGGCCAGCAAAAGCCCGCTGCGGGTCATCTCCACATAGGTCAGCAGCTCGCCCATCATGTCCGCGGTGAGATCGGAGTAATCGCCGATGGCCTTGCTCATCTGCGACGCCAGCCCGTAGGCAAACTCCAGCTTGGTCAACGCCCGGATGGTGGTTTGCTGCATGATGTTGGGCCACCACGCCAGCGCCATCACCGAGCTGTACACCCGCACATTGGCGTTGATGAACACGTTTTCCTTGGGGATCTCGACATTGTCGAAGATCACGAAGGCATCCTGCTCGTCGAAGTTGGTGGACAACGGCCGGTCGAAGGGATCCCCGCCGACGGAAAAACTGTCCCGGCACAAGAACACCAACCCCGGCGTGTCCATCGGGGTCACGAAGCTCAGCGCGTACGGCGCCAGGCCGTCGGGATCACCGATCAACGGAAAACCGGGGTACACCACCATCTCATCAGCGAACGGCGCCGAGGTGGCCAGGATGCGGGCACCGCGCACCACGATGCCATCCTTGGTTTCGCCGACCTTGTGCAGCGGCACCTCGGCACCGGGGCGCGGGACGTCACCGTTGCGTTTGTCCACAGTGGGATGCACCAGCGTGTGGGTCAGGGCGATGTCGTTGCGCCGCAGCCGCTTCTGGAAGGCCACCAGGTTGTCGGCCCCCTCGGCGTTGGACCCGTCTTTCCCGGCCCATTCGTTGCGTCGCCCGGCGAACCCGGCGAAGGTCACGTTCTTGTAGTCCGGGGTTCGGCCCATGAGGCCCACGCTGACCTCGGCAATGCGCTCCAGGCCCCGGTGCCGGCGCCAGAGATCCTCCTTGGAGTGAGGAATCAGGTGGCTGACGTTGATGGCCTCGCCGGTCTCGGGGTCTGCCATCAGACAGTCATCGGCGCACTGATGCTGGCGGTCGAACACCCGGGCCATGGAGTGCGCCGCGCCCTGCAGCGCCGGATGTTCGGTGACATCGCCCACCCGCTCGGACCCAAGCCACAGCTCCCGGTTGGAGGCCTTGAGGCCCTTGAGATAGTGCTCACCGGTGCGTGCGGGCATCTCGTTCCTCGGACTTCGTGGGCTGACAAGGCGTGCCCGACCTTACCGTTCACTTCGTGCGCTCACGGAAGTGACAGGGCTGGCCGACTACATTGCCGGCGCATGGACATCCTGGTGATCGGCGGGACGGGGCCCAGCGGGCCGCTTATTGTGAACGGCCTGGTGGACCGCGGTCATCAGGTGACCATCCTGCACACCGGCCGTCACGAGGTGGACACCTTGCCGCCCCAATCGGTGGTGCCCCACATCCACGCCGACCCCTTTGACGAGGCCTCCTTCCGTGATGGCCTCGGCAACCGGAACTTTGACGTGGTGTTCGCCATGTACGGCCGATTGCGCATGCTGGTGGACGTGTTGGTGGGTCGCACCCCGAGGCTGTTTTCCATTGGCGGGGTGCCGGTCTACCCCGGGTTCGGTCACAGCGGGGACGTGTTCCCCACCGGGATGCGCAGCCCCTGTCGGGAGGGTGACGCCGGGGTCGGCGAGGAATCCACCCAGAAGATCCAGCGCATCTGGCAGAGCGAGCAGCTGGTGTTCGAGCGCCATCCCGACGCCACCCACTTCCGCTATCCGTACATCTACGGGCCCAACCAGGTGCTACCCCGGGAATGGCCCATCCTGCGCCGGGCGCTGGACCGCCGGCCCCACCTGATCGTCGCCGACGGCGGGCTGACGTTGTTCAGCGCCGCCTTCGTGGAGAACGCGGCCCACGCAGTGATGTTGGCGGTGGAGCAGATCGACGCCTCCGCCGGGCGCTCCTACAACGTCACCGACGACTACGTGTTGTCCTTGGCGCAAGTGGCGGAGATCATCATGGACGAGGTCGGCCATCAGATGGAGCTGGTGAGCATACCTGATGGTATTGCCCGT
Source organism: Acidimicrobiales bacterium (assembly GCA_046155365.1). Taxonomy (GTDB): domain Bacteria; phylum Actinomycetota; class Acidimicrobiia; order Acidimicrobiales; family CAIXPF01; genus CAIXPF01. The sequence goes on from JBJXFH010000021.1 coordinate 30,391, forward strand.
TCGGCGCGGTCCATGGTGCAGCACGACAGCGCCCATCATCGCCTGGTGGACGCCAGCCTCATCCGCCAGGAGCTCGGCTACCGAGACCTGGTGGATCCCATCGACGGTTTGCGGCGGACCATCCGCTGGCAGCTCGAACACGTGGCGCCGGACCCCTCCGCGGTGGAGACCCTGTTGGAGGATCCCTTCGATTACGGGGCCGAGGATGCCATGGTGGCGTTGGCCCACCAGTTCGCTGAGGCCGCGGCGGCCATCACCTTCAGCAGCGAACCGGGGTTTACGTCCGGTTACTACGGACCCACCCCCAACCCCGCCGGCGCCCGCCGCAGTTTCCGGGGCTGATCCGCACCCCGCCCCGGCCGGGGATCCCGGCGCCGGTGGGTACTGGCGTAGGCTCCGGCCATGGCCGTCCTTGAGCGCCGTGACCTGGACCAGATCGACATCCACTCGCTGGATCTGTACGCCACCCGGGGCTACCCCTGGGCGGAGTGGGACCTGCTGCGGCGTGAGGCCCCGGTGTACTGGTATGACCGACCCGGCATCGAGCCGTTCTGGGCCATCACCCGCTACGCCGAGGTGCACGCCGTGGGCCGGGACGCCACCACCTTCATCAACAGCGGGCAGCGGCTGCGGTTGCACTCCATTGAGCACGAAGAAGCCATGTGGGCGTCCAAAGCCCGCCGGGACGAGTTGTACGGGTGGGATCGTGACGAGCCGCTGGACCTGGTGTTCATGGATCAGCCCCGCCACACCGCGTTCCGATTGCTCACCGCCCGGGCCTTCACGCCGGGACGGTGTCGAGCCATGGCCGCCGGTCTGGCCGGGCTGGCCACCCGCTTCGTAGACGAGTTCGAAACTGCCCTCGACGCCGCCGGCGGGCAGCCCATCGACCTGGTCCGCGCCTTGTCACTGAAGCTGCCGCTGGCGGCCATCTGCGATCTGATGGGTCTGCCCACCGACGATTATCTGGATATCTGGCGTTGGACGGATTCGGTGTTCGACACCAGCTCCACCGAATGGGCTATGCCCGGAGAAGATCGCCGAACCATGCGCCGGCGGCTGCGGGTGGAGTACTTCGACTATTACGAACGTCTCATCGCCCACCGGCGGGCCCACCCCGGCGATGACGTCACCAGTCAATTGGTGAACGGCGAGGTGGATGGGCAGCGGCTCACCCAGCAGCAGCTGCACGGGTATCTGAACCTGCTGATCCTGGCCGGTAATGAAACCACCCGTAACGCCACCACCAAGGGCATCACCACGCTGCTGGAACATCCCGACCAGCTGCAGCGTCTCTGC
>JBJXFH010000023.1:0-44762 GCA_046155365.1 Acidimicrobiales bacterium
CATGTGCGTGGCCGCCGTGTGCCGCAGCCCATGCGAGGTAAGCAGAGGAAGCCCCGCATCCCGGGCAATGATGGCCAACGACTTGTTGAAGTTGCGTGGGTGCACCGCGGTCCCCGTCCTGGTGCACACCACCAGGTTCAGGTCGATCCAACAGGGGCCCAACAGCAACCGCTCTGCGACCTGGCTCCTCCGATGGGCTTCGAGCATCCTTCCGGTCTCCCGGTCGATGGGAATCGTTCGAAGTGAGCGCTTGGTTTTGCCTGGTGTCCATGCCAGCCCGCCTTTCACCTCGACGAGTGCTTCGTCAACCCGAACGGTTCCCGCTTCAAGGTCGATGTCGTCCCACTTGAGACCGAGGAGCTCGCTTCGACGCAACCCATAGAGCACGGCGAGCCGGAAGGGCCCGGCCCACCGGTAGGACGCGGTCGCGTCGAGGAAAGCGGCGACCTGGGCCTCGTCCCAGGCGTCGACCTCACGCTGGCGGTCCGGCTTCACGACCTGACGCGGCATCCCAACCCGGGCAGCGGGACTTCGCCGGATCAAGCCCTCATCAACGGCGTCCGCCAGGACGGCGCGCAGGATGGTGCGACACAGCTGCACACTTCGCCGTGCCAGCTGCCCGCCCGTCGCCAGACCCTCGAGCCAACGGGCGACGTCGTCACGGTCGAGGGCATCGATGCGCAGACCGCCGAGGCCGTGCTTGATGTGTTTGGCCGCCCAGGCGTGCTGCTCTCTCGCCTTGAGACCCACATCGTTTCGGGACACGACCCATCGATCGACGAGCCAGGCGACACTGGCACGGTCAGCGACCGTCGGCTCGCCGTCTGCGATCGACGTGGCCACCGCCTGTTGCGCGGCACGGCGAGACGGGTAGGTGCCGAGTTGCCTGGGGCGCGGCTTTCCCGTCGCCGTGTCGAGCCCGTCGACGCGCACCACCCACCGGCCGCGCTGCTGGCGCACCGTCGGATTTCCCGTCGCCTTCCATGCCACCGGGTGCCTCCCTGTGTCCGCCGGCACCGCCGAGTGCCGATACGTTCTGATACATCGCTGATACATCGCCCGCAAAAACGACCAAAGCCCCGGCGGTCGGCCGAGGCTTGGAAGGCTATCATACCTGGTCAGGGCAGGTATTTCGAGGTGGAGCTGATGGGACTCGAACCCACGACCCCCTGCTTGCAAAGCAGGTGCTCTAGCCAGCTGAGCTACAGCCCCGCGAACCGGAGCCGCGACAGCCTAGCGGCCAGTCCCGGCTCTGCCACCCGTGGGGCGAAGTCTCCGCCGGCGCTTGACGGACGGGCGCGGAGATGTGACGATCCGTCATCCAGTAGTCGATCCGGTGTATTTTTCTTGTCGGAGCCGACTCCATCCTCGTCAGAAACCTTTGCAGGCGGCGCAATGGAAGGCGACGAACGTGTCCAGGACGGACCACCCGACAGCTGAGGCCAAAGTCCGAGGTTGGACACCGGTCACCATGCTGAGCGTCGGCCTCGGCGTGAACATCGTGGTGGCAGCCTTGCTCGGGCAGCTCAACAACCTGTGGCTGGCGGACCCCACGAGCAGCGCCCGCCTCCTCGACAGCCTCCTGTACGGCGCCATCGTTGGTTCCGGCGTTGGGTTGGCCCTCCTCAGCGCCCCACCCTCCGCTCGCCGCACCCGGGATGCGGTCATCACCGCCCTCGCCGCCGCGGCTGCCGGTGCGTTGCTGTCCACGCTGGTGAGCTCGATCGGCGCCGCGTTGAACGCCAAAGGTGGTACCACCGCCGGGCTGGGCCTGCAGCTGGTCGGCTGTGTCGCCTTCGGTGCCGCCGTAGCCCTGGCCACCGGTGCCGTGTCCCGCTTCGGGCTGACCGCCGCACCGGAAGGGCGAGCGGGCTGTTGTTCGATGATGCTCGGTGGCGCCATCGGTGGGTTCTTGGTCTGGTTGGTGGTCAACGCCTTGCGGGGGGTGCTCTCCCTCAGCACCTTCGCCTACTGGGAAACCTCCACCGACAACTCGCTGGCTCGGGTGCTGGCCGACGGATTGGGCGCAGGCTTGCCCACGTTGATCATCGCCGCCGCCGTGGTGGTCACCGAGGCTGGGTACCTGGCCTGGCGGAGCTGATCCCGGGCCAGGCTTGCCCGGAACTGGTCTCCGGACGCGTCTGCTCGGAATGAAATGCACTGCAATATATTGAGACGCGATCGACGGGGGGTAGCCACCGCTCACAGAAGGGCGCGCTCGTCGAAACGGGGGATGAACGGACCGGTGGCGGGTCGGCGGTAGCGTTTCGGGGACCGCCCGACGCCACGCCCGCATCGGCAACGAAGGCCCGACCAGGCCGGCCAACAGGAGTCAGAGACCGTGACCGCCAACCCCAACGCCGCCTTCCGGGCCGCGCTCGACGTCATCGCCGAAGTCGAGCCCACCATCGCTGGAGCTATCGCCGGGGAGTTGGCCAACCAGCGCAGCCAGCTCAAGCTCATCGCCTCGGAGAATTACGCCAGCCCGGCGGTGCTGCTGGCCATGGGCAACTGGCTGTCGGACAAGTACGCCGAGGGCACCGTCGGCCACCGTTTCTACGCCGCCTGCGACTACGTGGACATCGTGGAAGCCCGGGCCAGCGAATTGGCCTGCCAGCTCTTCGGCGCCACCCACGCCTACGTGCAACCACACTCGGGCATTGACGCCAACCTGGTTGGGTTCTGGTCGATTCTGGCCAAAGAGGTGGAGGCCGGCGCCCTCGAACGGCTTGGGGCCCGCCACATCAATGACCTGTCCCCCACCGACTGGGAGAAGCTGCGTCAGGAGCTGGGCAACCAACGGCTGCTGGGCATGTCGCTGGACTCGGGGGGCCATCTCACCCACGGGTTCCGCCCCAACATCTCCGGCAAGATGTTTCACCAGCAGGCGTACGGCACCGACCCTGACACCGAGTTGCTGGATTACGACGCGGTACGGGCCCAGGCCCAGCAGTTCCGTCCGCTGGTGATCGTGGCCGGGTATTCCGCCTATCCCCGCCGCATCAACTTCGCCACCATGCGCGCCATTGCCGACGAGGTGGGCGCGGTGCTCATGGTCGACATGGCGCATTTCGCTGGTTTGGTGGCCGGCAACGTGTTCACCGGTGACTTTGATCCGGTGCCCCACGCCCAGGTGGTCACCTCCACCACCCACAAGTCCCTGCGCGGGCCCCGGGGCGGGTTCGTGCTGTGCCAACCCGATTACGCCGAGTTCGTGGACAAGGGCTGCCCCATGGTGTTGGGCGGCCCGTTGTCCCACGTGATGGCGGCCAAAGCAGTGGCCTTCGCCGAGGCCCTCCAGCCGGGTTTCGCCAGTTACGCCGCCGCCATCGCCGCCAACGCCAAGGCACTGGCCGAAGGATTGTTGCGACGAAACGCCCGCCTGGTCACCGGCGGCACCGACAACCATCTGGTGCTGGTGGATACCACCGGGTTCGGGCTCACCGGTCGCCAGGCCGAGTCGGCGCTGCTCGACTGCGGGGTGGTCACCAACCGCAACTCCATTCCCCGTGACCCCAACGGTGCCTGGTACACCTCGGGCGTACGGCTCGGTACGCCGGCGCTCACCACGTTGGGCATGGGCACCGCCGAGATGGACGAGGTGGCCGACATCATCGTTTCCTCGTTGCGGGCGGCGTCACCCACCGCGGCGTCGAGCGGGCCGTCCAAGGCCAAATACGAACTGTCGGCCGGGGTTGCCGATGCGGGACGACGCCGGGCCGCGGAGCTGTTGGACCGCTTCCCGCTTTACCCCGGCATCGACCTGACCTGATCTGACCTGACCTGACCTGATTCCGCGTCCGAGGGCCGCGGCGGGGCTAGCGTTGCGCCGGTGCAAGAACCGGTGGGGCGGGTGATCGGCACCCAGGACTCGACGCCATTGGAGTTCTGGGTTGGGGTCCCCGAGGATCAGTTCCTCCAACTCGATGATGTGGTGGCCACCGAACGCCTGGTGCCGGGCCGCCCCCCGGTGAAGATCTACGGCGTAGTCACCCAGGTCCGGGCCCGCCACGACGGCTTGCGATTCGACGGTGACGTGTTCTTGGTGGCGGAGGGTCTGCTGCCGGCGGAGATCTCCCAGGCGGCGCTGATCAACAGCACCCGCTTCGAACCAGAGGTGTTCGTGCCCCCGCTGCCGGGCCAGGCGGTGTACCGGGCTGCGGACGCCGAACGGGACCGGGCGCTGGGTTGGGAGAAGTGGCAACGCAAGCTGCCCGCCGGTTTGAGCCGGGACGAGGAGCTGTTGTTTCTCAACATGGATTTCATCGACGGCACCCGCGGGGCCCACGTCAACATCTCGGGCATCTCCGGCGTGGCCACCAAGACCACTTACGCCAGCTTCTTGCTCTACAGCCTGTTCACTTCCGGCGTGCTCGGCGCCGAGGCGGCCAACACCAAGGCTCTGATCTTCAATGTAAAAGGTGAAGATCTGCTGTTTCTCGATCAGCCGAACCGCCTTTTGGAACCGGACCACATCGATCAGTACGCGCTGCTGGGTTTGCCGGCTGATTGCTTTCCTTCCGTTGGTTTCTTCGCTCCGCCCCGCCGGGGTGACCGCAGCGGGGTACCCGACGTGGCCGGGCGGGGCGAGGGCGTGACCAGTTTCTTTTGGACATTGGAGGATTTCTGCCATCAGGAACTGCTGCCGTTCCTGTTCGCTGACGCCGAGGATGACCGCCAGCAATACACGTTGGTGGTTGGGAACGTGGCGGCGAAACTCCGTGATGCGGTGCCGGCCGGTGAGGGCGCGGTGTCCATCGATGGCCGCACCGTGCGAACGTTCGGTCAGTTGGCCGATCTCATTGCCGACCGGGTGCAAGACGATGGCAGCGACTGGGCCGGCCGGGCCATCGGGGCGGGCACCATCAATGCGTTCGTGCGACGGTTGCACGGTGCGGTGAAACACCTCGAGCACCTGATCCGGGCCGATCTCACCAACCCCGGCCGGCACCGCATCGAACTGCGGGAGCAGGTCACGGTGGTGGATCTGCACAACCTGAATGACCGGGCCAAACGTTTCGTGGTGGGCGTCACCTTGCGGCGGATGTTCGAGGAGAAGGAACGCACCGGCACGTTCCGGCCCCTGCAGGTGGTGGTGTTGGACGAGCTCAACAAGTACGCCCCCCGTGACGGATCCAGCCCCATCAAGGAGATCCTGCTCGATGTGGCCGAGCGTGGCCGTTCCTTGGGCATCATCCTGATCGGGGCTCAGCAGACCGCCTCGGAGGTGGAGCGCCGGGTGGTGGCCAACTGCGCGGTGCGGGTGGTGGGAAGATTGGACCCCGCCGAAGCATCCCGCCCCGAGTACGGGTTCCTGGTGGGCGTGGCCCGCCAACGCGCCACCATCTTGCGCCCCGGTTCCATGTTCGTGTCCCAACCGGAGTTGCCCATCCCCCTGCTGGTGACCTTCCCGTTCCCGTCTTGGGCCACCCGCGTCGATGAGGCCGTACCAACCGGTAGGTATCATACCGGCCAGGACGGTACTGGTCAGGACGGTACCGCGTGGGATGGTGGGGCGGCCGATGAGGACCCCTTCGCCGGGCTGCCCAACCGATGATCGCCAAAGGGCCGTTGCGGCTGTTGCACACCGGGGACTGGCACGTGGGCCGCACCATCCGGGGCCGGTCCCGGGCCGAGGAACACGCCGCCACCATGGACGAACTGGTGGCGGTGGCGGACGATCAGCAGGTGCAGTTGGTGGTGGTGGCCGGGGATCTGTTCGACACCGCCGCCCCCACCCCTGACGCCGAACGCCTGGTCTATGAAACCCTGCTCCGCCTGGCCGGCACCGATCGCCAGGTGGTGGTGATCGCCGGCAACCATGATCACCCCCGCCGGCTGGCCGCAGTGGAGCCGCTGTTGAGCCTGGGCCGGGTCCACGTTCGGCCGTTCGTGGTGTCACCCCAACAGGGCGGCGTGATCGATCTGGACCTCGGTGGCGTACCCACCCGTCTGGCCATGCTGCCGTGGTTGTCCCAGCGTTACGCCATCAGCGCCGCCGAACTGCTGGAACGCGATGCCGATCAGCACAACCAGAGCTACCTGGACCGGGTGCGGGCGGTGACCAACACGTTGTGCCGGGGCTTCGACGGCAGCCGGGTGAACCTGGTGGTGGGCCATGTCACCGCGGTGGGCGGGCTGCTCGGTGGCGGGGAGCGGGCGGCGCACACCATCTTCGACTACGCCGTACCTGCCAGTATCTTCCCGCCCACCGCCAACTACGTGGCCCTGGGTCACCTCCATCGCTGCCAGCACCTGCCGAGCCCGGCGCCCACGTGGTACGCCGGTTCGCCGCTGCAACTGGACTTCGGGGAGGGTGACAACACCCCGTCCTGCCAGATCGTGGCCTGTTCCCCGGGCCTGCCGGCAAGGATCGAAACCGTGGAATTGCGGGCGGCGCGCCGGCTCACCACCTTGATCGGCAACACCGTAGAACTGGCGCTGCAGGCCGCCGGAGCCGGGGACGCCCACTTGCGGCTGGTGGTGCGCGAAGCCCATCGCGCCGGATTGGCCGAGGAGCTGCGGGAACGATTCCCCAACGCGGTGGACGTGCGGGTGGAGGCCGAGCCGCCCGATCCTCGCGGCGCCACCAACAGCAACAGCAGCAACGACACGGGCGGGGGGCGGCTGGGCCGGGCGCCCCATGAGTTGTTCGCCGAGTTCTTGGCCGGGCAACACATCGAGGACCCCCGGCTGCACACACTGTTCAAGAACCTGGTCGAGGCCGACGCCAGCGAACATCACGGCGGGCCGGGCGACACCGACGGCCCCGACCGCCCGGACAGCCCCAGTTCGCCGAAACGACGGGGGCGTCGTGCGGCCTGAACGGTTGGAGTTGGAGGGGTTCACGGCCTTCACCCAGCGCACCGTCATCGATTTCACCGATGCGGACCTGTTCGCCTTCTCCGGACCCACCGGCGCCGGCAAGTCCAGCGTGATCGACGCCATGATCTTCGCCTTGTACGGCCAGGTGCCCCGTTACGGCGACGCCCGCTTGGTGGAACCAGTCATCAGCCGGGGCCGCGTGGAGGCCCGGGTGGGGCTGGACTTCCGCCTCGGCCCCGCCCTATACCGAGCGGTACGGGTGGTGCGGGCCAAGACCGGGGGCGGCGCCACCACCAAAGAAGCACGGCTGGAACGGCTGAGCGATACCGGCCCCAATGAGGTCCTGGCTGGCGACGCCCGCTCCATGACCGGCGCTGTGGAGCAATTGCTGGGCCTCACCTATGAGCATTTCACCACCGCGGTGGTGTTGCCCCAGGGTCAGTTCGCCCGGTTCCTGCACCACAGCCCCGGGGACCGTCAGGCCCTGCTCAAGGAACTGCTGGACCTCGGCCTCTACGACCGCCTCCAGCGACGCTGCCGGATCCATACCGATCAGTGTGCTGCTTTGGTCCGGGTGACCACCGACCGGTTGGCCGAGCTGTCCCAGGTGACCGACGCCGCAGTGCAAGCCGTCGAGCACCAACGGGAACGGGCCACAGCGCTGCTTGAGGCCTGCGACGCAGCCCGGCCCCAGCTGCAACTGCTGGAGGGGGAGCTACGGGAGCTGGCCCAACGCCAATCCCACGACGAGCAGGTCCTCACCCAGCTCACCGCCTTGCGAAAGCCGGCTGACGTCAACACCCTCAGCGACGATCACGACGCCCAACAGCGTTTGTTGGCCTCCCTGCAGGATGAGATCGAGGCGTTCGAACAAGTCCTGCAGCAACTCGATGATGCCGTCGGCCGCCTCCCCAGTGCGGACACCAGCCGCGCCCTGTTGGCCTCCCATCAGCAGCACGCCGAGTTGGCCCAGCAATGCGCCCGCGGCGAGAACGCCATGAGCGACGCCATTGCCGCCAGCGACAGCGCCAGGATCACGGAAGCGGCGGCCGCTGCGGATCTGCAAAAGGCCGAGACGGCGCTGGCCGATGCCGCCGCCGCCGACACCGCCGCGTCGTTGGCGCAGCACCTTCATCCCGGCGATGACTGCCCGGTGTGCGGCGCCACCATCGTGACCTTGGCCGCCCCCGTCGGCCCCCGCCTGCAGGCCGCCACCGCCGCTCGTGACCAGGCCGACCAAGCCCGCCAGGCCGCTGCCGGCGCCCGACAGGTGGCCGAGATTCACCAGGGTCGGGTGGAGACCAAGCTGGAATCGGTGCGACAACAACTGCACGACCTGCAGCACGAGCTTTCCACCAAGCCCGACGCCGATAGCGCCCGGGCGGAACTGGCGGAAACCGAGCGAATCGGAAACGAACGTCAGACCGTTCAGCACACACACGCCGCGCTCCGACGCCGCCGGGACACCGCCCAACAACAGCTGCGTGCCGGTGAAGCGGCGCGACACAACGCCATGACCGCCTTCGACAAAGCCCGGGACGGGGTGGCCGCACTCCAGCCGCCCGCCCCGGGGCGCAACGACCTCAGCGCCGATTGGGATCAACTGCTGCAGTGGGCCGCCGCCGCCACTGAGCAGTGCCAGCAACGTCTCACGGAGCTGGCAGAGGCCATCGGCGTTGGCGCGGAACGTCGGAGCCAACTGATCCGGTCGCTGACCCAGCAAGCAGGCCCAGTGTTGTCCTCCGCAACGGGCGCGTCCCTCTCGGCGGGCACCGACCCCGGCGCCATCAGGGACCAAGCGGTGGCGTTGCTGGCCCGGCTGGACAACGAGGTGGAAGCACTGCGCCGCGATCTGGAGCGATCAGCACGGCTGCGGGCGGAACTGGACCAAGCCAACAGCGATGAGCGGGTGGGCCGGGAGCTGACCCGGTTGTTGCGTTCGGACCAGTTCGTGGCCTGGATCCTGGACGAAGCCACCCAGCAGTTGGTTGACGCGGCCACCGGGCTGCTCCAGCGCCTCTCCGGCGGAGCATACTCTCTGGTATTGCAGGACAAGGACTTCTCGGTGTTGGACCACAACAACGCCGACGCCCTGCGTTCCGTTCGCACCCTGTCCGGCGGGGAAACGTTCCTGGCGTCGTTGGCCCTGGCGCTGGCGTTGGCGGAGCAGGTGGTGAAACTAGCCGGGCCGGGGGCGGCGCCGCTGGAGTCCCTCTTCCTGGACGAGGGCTTCGGCACCCTCGATCCTGACACCTTGGACACGGTGGCCACCGCCATCGAGGAGCTGGGCAGCAACGGTCGGATGGTGGGCATCATCACCCACGTACGGGAACTGGCCGAACGGCTGCCGGTCCGTTTCGAGGTGACCAAGTCCGTGGACGGCGCCGCCATCGAACGGGTCCTGGCCTGACCATGCCGGACAGTACGCACATACCAAGCGGTGTGGATACCGTCGGGAATGGTCGGGGCAGGGCCGGTGGGCGGCTGGTGGTGGAGGCCTGGTCCCCTGACTACGGTTCCCCGCTGGAGGACACCCCATCGGGACCGGGGGCGGAACCGGCGCCGGTTGATGTCAATGTGGAGGTACCGGCCCGGGCCTGGGAGCCGCGCCTGCCAAACTGCGAGGCGGCGCCAACGGTGGCCTTTGTGGATGGCGTGCGCCGGGTGGACGCCAACTTGGTGTGGACCGGACCCGACGGCCGCTTCCATGCCGGGATGGCGGCATCGGTGGCGGCAGGGGTGGTGTGCTGCACCTGCCGGCCTCCCACACCGGCCCGCATCGTCAGCATCGAGGTGGATCGGGTGTTGCTGCTCCCGGTGCCCGTGGGTGACCTGGCAACCGGCGCCGCGACCTGGCGACAGCAGCCGTTGCATACCGACCGGGATGATCCGGGATCGTTGAGCATTGAACTGCAAACCGTGATGGCCGAACTGGAAGTAGCGGTGGCCGGCAACGCCGCCAACCATGCCGCGGCCGCCGGATCTACGCTCGCCATGGTCATCATCGACGGGCCGATCCGCCGCCGCGAGCACATCGAGCACGCCGTGGGTCACGTGAAAACCCACCATCAGCAGTATCTCCCACCCGAGCTGGCCCCGATCGTGGGGCAACTGCGGGCCGGTGAACGCACTCCGATCTTCGCCATCGAGGGCCCCTTCCCCCGTCTGTCGTGGTACCTGCGGCTGCCGGGGCCCGCCACCCACGCCTGGGCCGGGGTGGTCCGCCACGAGATCGCCCTCACCGCCCCCGCCACCGCCACCGCTATGGCCGATCTGGCCGCCGCCACCGTGGTGCGCTTCGCCTCCCGCCCCGCCCGTGACCCCCGGGCCCCACAGAACCTGACCCCGATCAGCGGCCTGGAAAGCCGGCTGCGCCATCGCCTGGGCGACGCCAACCTGCTCTACCGCTCCCTGCGCCGGGCCCTGGGCTGACGGGCACCATCCAGCGCGTTTACAGCCAGCCTTTTCGTTTGAAGACGGCATACAACCCGCCGGTGACGGCCACGATCAGGCCCAGCGCCCATACCCAGCCGTATTGCCACTCCAGTTCGGGGATGGACGCGAAGTTCATCCCGTAATAGCCCACCACCAGCGTGGCCACCACCAGAATGGCGCCCCAGGACGACGTGCGCTTCATGACCTCGTTGGTGTGATTGGCGCTCATGGCCAGATGCGCATCGAGCAGGCCGGCCAACAGGTCACGCTGGCCCTCCACCAACTCCACCACCCGCAACATGTGGTCGTACACCCGTTCCAGGGCCATGCGGGTGGTGTCATCGATGAGGTCCCGGTCGGTACGCAGCAACACCGAAACCACGTCACGTTGGGCTGAGGACGCCCGCCGCAACGCCGACAGGTTCCGACGCAACGCGAACAGACCCTTCGGTATGGTGACGTTGGGATCGTCTTCGAAGACCACGTCCTCGGCGGCGTCAAGGTGGCTGTCGATGAGATCGACCACCGCGAACACGTCTTCCGCCAACTGATCGAAGAGGGCCCACAGAAAGCCGAAAAGCCCTTGCGGCCCGCCGTTACGAACCGAGGACGCGAAACTGGCCAGCGCGCCGTCAAGCGGATAGGCGCCGTCGTGGCCAGTGTGGCCGTCGTCTCCATCGGGTTCGGGCCAGCGAATGGTCAGCACCACCCGATCAGTGAAGGTCAACTCCAGCGTCCGCACCACAATCTGATCGAGCAGCCGCAACTCGCCCGCATCATCAGAGTCCCCCGGGCGGTTCAGGGCGGCGGCGCCAACGTCAGGATGGTCGGCGTCGGCGCGCAACGAGCAGGCGGGCAGCACCGCATGACGGGCATTGCCCCACACCGAGAGCTGGTGGCGGGGTTGACGGCGGCCCAACCTGGCCACCAACAACGGGTCCAGCCCCAGGCGTTGGGCCAGATCGGCCAGTGCGCCGGCATCCGGAGCCATCGCATCGACCCACACCACACCCGTGTCCGGTCCGGGCAACGAGTCGATGTCGATTCGCTGGGCCGTCGGTTGGTCCGGCGGGAACCACCAGCAGTCGATCACCGGCTCAGCGTACGGGCCGGTCCGTGGTTTGGGCGGGGCGGCTGGCCACCTGCTGGAATCGGGCCATGGCGAACCGATTCGATCTGTCAGGCAAAGTGGCCGTGGTGACCGGGGGCAGTCGGGGGCTGGGACGGGAAATGATCCTGGCCTTCGCCGAAGCCGGCGCCGACGTGGTCATAGCCAGCCGCAAGCTCGACGCCTGCGAGGCCCTCGCCGCTGAGGTCACCGAACGTTTCCCCGGTCGCCAGGCCATGGCGGTGGCGGCCCACGTCGGCCGTTGGGGTGACTGCGACGCCCTGGCCGACGCGGCCTATGAGCGGTTCGGGCGGGTGGACGTGCTGGTCAACAACGCCGGCATGTCCCCGTTGTACCCATCTTTGGTGGAGGTGGGCGAGGACCTGTACGACAAGGTGCTGGCGGTGAACCTCAAGGGTCCGTTCCGGCTCATGGCGCTGGTGGGTGACCGCATGGCCCGCAGCGAGGGAGGCTCCATCATCAACGTGTCCTCCATCGCTTCCCTGCGTCCCACCCCCATCGAGGCCGCTTACGCCGCCGCCAAGGCCGGCCTCAACGCCCTGACGGTGGCCTACGCCCACGCCTACGGGCCCAAGGTTCGGGTCAACTGCATCTCCGCCGGCCCGTTCCTGACCGATATCTCCAAAGCGTGGGATCTGAACGTATTCGAAGAGCGGGCCAAGGCCAACTACGCGTTGGGTCGTGGTGGCCAACCCCATGAGATCGTCGGGGCAGCGTTGTATTTCGCCAGTGACGCGTCCAGTTTCACCACCGGCGCTGTGCTGCGGGTGGACGGCGGCGTACCGTAAACCTCACATAAATCCGGGTCAGCTGTTCCCATCCTCCGACGGCTGCAAGCGGATCTTGCCGTACTGATCGGTACGGCGAAGGTGCTCGGTGATATTGCCGCCGGCGCGCACGACCAGTTCGGGGTACGCCGGCGGATAGGTCCAATCGTGCGTCACCGCACCCAACATTGCGTCAAGCTCAACGGCACTGGCACCCTCACCGCCTGTCGGTGTGGCCAGCCACAACTCGATGAGCCCGCTGGATCGGCCGGCAGGGGCGTCCACGCCGTGTACCGCCAGGGCCCAGCCGCGCTCCTCGATCTGGCGCTGCAGACGCAAAAGGGCCGCCTGGCCGGGATGAGGCACCAACAACCGATGCGCTTCATACCCGCCGGTATGGACGGTGTCACCGGCGGTGTAACAGGCCAGGCCCTCGTCGGGCAGCCGGGACTGCAGGGTCAACCGCTCGCCGTACCGCTGCCGGCGACCGGGCGGGCTGATGGAAACCACCAGCGCTTCCTGGCCGCCCAGGCTGAGGGCCATGAGCGGCCCGTCGGTTTCGGTAGGGTCCTCGACAAGGCACAACTCAAGGTCGATCACGCCTGCCACGGTGATCCCGGGCGGGGCCGCCGGCACCACCCAGGTTGGGGGAAAGCGGCGCCGGCGGTGAGTCGTTCACCCCACCGCCGGCGCTATCACCACGTTCGGACCGGGGTCAGACCCGTTCGATCAGCGTTCCGGTGCCCAGCCCACCGCCGCAGCACATGGTGATGAGCCCGTACCGGCCGTTGGTGCGGTTCAGCTCGAACAGCGCCTTGGTGGTGAGGAAACAACCGGTGCCGCCCAGGGGGTGACCCAGCGCGATGGCGCCGCCGTTGGGATTGACCTTGGCCATGTCCGGACCGAGCTCCTGAGCCCAGGCCAGCACCACGGACGCAAAGGCCTCGTTGATCTCAAACACATCGATGTCCTCAACGCTGAGGCCGGCCCGCTCCAGCACCTTGCGGCTGGCGGGAATGGGCCCCTCGAGCATCAGCACCGGATCACAACCCACCAGGGCGGTGCTCACGATGCGGGCCAGCGGTCGCACGCCCAGCTTGTCGGCCCGTTCGGCGGACATCACCAGCACCGCTGACGCACCGTCGGCGATCTGGGAGGAGGAGCCGGCGGTGTGGACCCCGTTGGGCCGGGCCACCGGCTTGAGGGCGGCCAGCTTCTCGAGGGAGGTCTCGCGGGGGATCTCGTCGAGGGTGATCACCCGACGCTCACCGGTGCGCTGACCCTTGTCGTCCAGCACATCGACCTCGATAGGCACGATCTGCTGCTCGAAACGGCCCTCGCGGATGGCCTCGGCGGCGCGCAGCTGGGAGGACAGGCCCAGGGCGTCGGTCTGGTCACGGGTGATGCCGTACTTATCCGCGATGCGCTCGGCGCCCTCGAACTGGCTCACGAACTCGTAGTGACCGAAATAGCTCCGAGAGATGGGCTTACCCATACCGGCCTTGGCGCCGGCCTCGGCGTCCGAGCCAATGGGCAGGCGGCTCATGTTCTCCACCCCGCAAGCCAACACCACGTCCTCAGCGCCCGAGGCAATCAAGCTGTACGCCTGGTTGAGGGCCTGCTGGCTGGAGCCGCACTGGCTGTCAATGGTGGTGGAGGCCACATGCTCGGCACCACCGTGGGACAGCCACGCGGTACGGGTGATGTTCATGGCCTGGGCACCGAGCTTGTTGATGCAGCCGCCCACCACCTGATCGACCTGACCCGATTCCAGCCCGGCGCGGCGGATGACCTCCATCTGCACCGGACCCAGCACGTCGGCCGGATGGGCGGTGGCCAACGCGCCCCCCCGCTTACCGATAGCCGAACGACCTGCTTCGACGATCACCACGTCACGCATCCGCGCTCCCCCTGCTAGCCGGTACCTGTCACCGGACCCCGACGCCGGGCCGATCGGACCTGCGCCCCCTAAGCGTGCCGCCCCGGGCACCTCGTCCACAAGCCACGCCAAGCGCGGGTCGCCTGATTCGGGCCGTTGTGGCAGTGTCGCGGCCATGACCGAGGACGTGGCGAAGCTGGCGGAACAGCGAGCTGGACGGTGGGCGGACCCCGCCATCGACATCGATTTGGGTGATCGCGCCGTCAACGCCGATCCTGACGCCTTCGCTGCCGCCATGCTGGCCGGGGATCCCATTCGCCGAAGTGAACGCAACCGGGCGTGGCTGCTCATGTCCTACAAGGCGGTCACAGAGGGGTTCCTCGACCCTCGGCTGTCCTCGGACCGCACCGGCGCCTTTGCCCGCCAGGTGGAGCGACGGGGGGCGGCCTTCGAGCGGACCTACGAGCTGCTGTCGGGCTGGATGGTGTTCCGTGATCCGCCCACCCATACCCGGCTGCGGGAACCGGTGCGTCGGGCGTTCACCCCCCGGGTCATGGCCCGTTTGCGTGAAGCGGTGGAAGAAACCGTGACCGAGCTGATCAACGCGCTGCCCGCCGGTGTGCCGGTGGACCTGAAAGCGGCGCTGGCCACCCCTTTGCCGGCGTTGGTCATCGCGGACCTGTTGGGTGTGCCGCGGGAGGAACGCAGCCGGTTCCAGCAATGGTCGGACCGGTTGGGTGAGGTGGTCTTCTCGGTGGAGACCGGGCAGGGCGCCGACGACGGGGTAGTGGCCGCCACCGAGGAGTTCATCAGCTTCTTCACCTCGCTAATGGACCATCGCCGCCGTCACCCCGGCGAGGACCTGATCTCCAAGGTGGTCAACAGCGGTTTCGACGAGCTGACCGAGTTGGAAGTGGTCGGGGCCTGCACCCTGCTGCTGTTCGCCGGACACGAGACCACCACCAACCTCCTGGCCTCCAGCGTGCGCACGTTGTTCGACCATCCCGCCGCGGTCGCCGCCATCGGTTCGGGGGCGGTGGAGGAGACCTTCGCCGATGAATTGATGCGGGTGGCAGGGCCGGCGAAATCCATGGCCCGCAAGGTGGCGGTGGCCCATGAACGGGGCGGACATCGCTTCGAGGTTGGCGACACCGTGTTCCTGGTGATGTTGGTGGCCAACCGAGATCCGCTGACGTTTGCAGACCCGGCCCGGTTGGACGTGGCCCGGGACCCCAACCCTCAGCTGGGGTTCGGTTGGGGCAGCCACCTGTGCCTGGGCGCCAACCTGGCCCGGCTGGAGGGCACCATCGCCCTGAGCCAGCTCTACCGCCGCTTCGACGTGGTCTCCGACGGGGTCCCGCCGGCCTGGCGCGGCAACCCGCTGGGCCGCTCCATCCGAGAGCTCCCCGTCATCCTCACCCCCCGCTGACCACTCTCCGCGGCCGTACCACCACCCGAAAACCGGTAGGGGCGAATCTACGTCGATTCGCCCCTACGGTCGGAAAATCCTCTTGCTGACTCGGCCGTAGTGCAAATGCAGTAGATCGAGCCGGCCCCTCGACGGCGTTCAGGCGCGGAGGGAGCGGCGGGCGATGGCCATGCGGTGGACCTCGCTGGGGCCGTCGTAGATGCGGAAGGCCCGGATGTCCTCGTAGACTTGGCGGACCACGGTGCGGCTGGTGATGCCCCGACCGCCGAGGATCTGCACGCAGCGATCCACCACCCGGCTGGTGGCCTCGGACACGTAGAGCTTGGCCATGGACGATTCGTCGCGGGCCTGGCTGCCCTGATCCAGCACCCAGGCGCAGTGCAGGATCAGCAGCCGGGAGGTCTGCATCTCGGTGAGGTTGTCCGCCAGCTGAAACCCGATGCCCTCGTGCTCACCGATGGGCTTGCCGAAACCGTGGCGGGTGCGGGCGTACTCCGTGGCGATGTCGTTGCAGCGCCGGGCCGCGCCCAGCCAGCGCATGCAGTGGGTCAGGCGGGCCGGACCCAGCCGAACCTGGGCGTAACGGAACCCGCCGCCCACCTCGCCCAGCACCGATTCCGCCGGCACGTGCAGGTTCTCCAGCTTCATCACGGCGTGGCCACCGACGGCGTTGTGGTCCATGGTGGACAGCACCTCGTCCACGTTGATGCCGGGGGCGCCGGCCTCGGTGAGGAACATGGTGGCGCCCACGTCGGTGCCGGCCCGGTCGAAGGTGCGGGCCATGACGATGGCCACGGTCGAGCCCAGGGCGCTGGTGATCAACCACTTGGTGCCGTTGATGAGGTAGCTGCCGTCGGCCTGCTCGTCGGCCCGGGTCTTCATCATGGAGGGGTCGGACCCGGCGCCACCGTCGGGCTCGGTCATCATAAACATGCTGCGATGCAGACCCGAGGTGATCGGGCGCAGGAACCGTTCCTTCTGATCGGGGGTGGCCACCACCTCAAGCAGGTGCATGTTGCCCTCGTCGGGAGCGGCGATGTGCATGGCCACCGGTCCCAGCAAGGAGTAGCCCGATTCCTCGAACACCAGGGCCTTGGCCACGTGGCTCAGCCCCAAGCCGCCGAACTCGGCGCTGACATGGGGCACCAGCAGCCCGGCGCTACGGGCCAGCTCCACCAGGTGCAGGCGGAACTCCTCGGTGGGGCCGTGATGGTCCCGGGGAGCGTCGGCTTCCAACGGGATGATCTGCTCGCGCACGAACGTCGCGGTGCGGTCACGCAGATCGGCCAGGTCAGCGGGGATCTCGAAGTCGATCACCCTGTGAGCGTGACAGACACCCCCGAAGCGCACCAAGTAGGGTCCGGCCGATATCTCGGGGAGGTTTGCGATGAGCACAGCAACAGTGAGCGACACAGCAACGGTGCACACCTTGCGGGGACCGGTACCGGTGGGGGAACTGGGCCGGGTCCTGTGCCACGAGCACATTTTCGTCCTGTCGCCGGAAATCATGCAGAACTACCCCGACGAGTGGGGTGACGAGGACGCCCGGGTGGCTGACGCCGTGCACCGCCTCCAGGAGCTGAAGCGCTCCGGCATCGACACCATCATCGATCCCACCGCTATCGGGTTGGGTCGTTACATTCCCCGTATCGCCCGCATCGCCCAGCAGGTGGACCTGCACATCATCGCCGCCACCGGGCTTTACACGTTCAACGAGCTGCCGCACTATTACGCCAATCGGCCGATCGAGGCCATGGTCGATCATTTCTCCAGAGATGTGACCGAGGGTATTGCTGACACCGGTTTGTGCGCCGGCATCTTCAAGTGCGCCACCGATCGGCCCGGCGTTACCAAGCACGTGGAGAAGGTGCTGCGGGCAGTGGCCCGGGCTCATCGGCGCACCGGGGTGCCGATCACCACCCACACCCACGCCGCGTCGAAACGGGGTCTGGATCAACAGCAGATCTTCAGGGAGGAGGGGGTGGATCTCAGCCGGGTCATCATCGGTCACAGCGGGGACACCGATGATCTGGAGTATTTGGAGCAATTGCTGACGGCCGGCAGTTACCTGGGCATGGACCGCTTCGGCATCGACGGGTACCTCAACACCGAGCAGCGGGTGGCGGTCATCGCCGAGCTCTGCCAGCGGGGTCATGCCGAGCGGATGATGTTGAGTCACGACGCATCGTGCTATCTGGATTGGATTCCCGGCGAAGCCGATTTCACCCAGAAGATGCCCAACTGGCACTACCTGCACATCAGCCACGACGTGCTACCCATGCTGAACGACGCTGGCGTCAGCGACGCTGACATCGACGCGATGTTGCGGGCCAACCCCGCCCGGCTGTTCTCCGTCAAGGGCGGGTACTGAGCGCGACGGCCTACTGGGCCCCACGGGTACGCGGAGACTTTGGCGGTTTTTGGACACGGCCTTCGCCTCATCCCCCCGAATTATCGACACAGCGCACCCCGGCCGCCACGGATTGTCGAGAATCTGGGGGTTGTTGGGGAGGGTGCTGTCCAAAAACCGCCAGAGTCTTCCCGTTTCAGATCTTTCATGTCATTTTGACCGGTGGCGACCGACCGTTGAGGGTGGCGAACAGCGATCAGGCCTCCGCGCTGCTGGCGCCGGCGGCGGCCCGATCGGTGTGGATGGCGGTGCGGTCGTCGGACACGGCGCTGGCAGGCAGGGCGGCGTCACCGGCGCGCAGTCGGGCCAGCACGTCCGCCTTGTCGGCGCCGGTGACGTAAAACAGGCGCAGCCCCGCGGCGTTGATGGCCGCGGGGGTGAGGGTCATACGAAGGTGCCCGTTGAAGGGGCCGGCCATGGCCACCAACGCGTCGCTGGCGAGCACGGCGTTGTCGCCGGGGGGCCACGAGGCGGTGTGGCCGTCGGTTCCCAGCCCCAGGTGCACCACGTCGAGCGTTTCCGGTAGGGCGGCGGCGTAACGGCGGGCGGCCGCATCGAGGTCTCCGGCGGTGACGTCCATGAGGTGCAAACGATGCTCCGGCAGGCCCACCTGCTCGGCCAGTTCGGCTACCAGCGCGGTGGCGTTGCGGTCCACGCTGCCATCGGGGGCCACCCGCTCGTCGACCTGGTACACGTTGACTCGACCCCAGAAGATCTCCGTGTCCACCAACGCCGCCATCACCGTCGAGGCACTGGTGCCCCCGGAGAGGGCCAGGTTGAACACTCCCCGCTTGCCCATGGCTCGGCGGGCTGCCACCTCTACCCGCACTGCCAACGACCGGGCCGCGGCCTTGGGGGTGGCGGCGACGTGTACTTCCATCGCCCCACGCTAATTCCGTCTCGCCGCAGGGTCGCAGGATTGGGGCGCCGCCGATCGGGCCGCTCCCGTTACCAGGATCGGCACGTGCCGGCGCGACTACCGTCGGCCGGGTGACCACCGAAGCCGAGATCCGCCAGCAGCTCAGCGAGATCCTGCAGCCCCGCCGGGCCGACGAACGCATGTCCACCATGGGGGCGGGCAGCGAGGACCTGGAGTCGGGCCGCCGCTACCTGGCCGCCACCGTCGAGGGTGGGTGGGCGGTGCCGACGTGGCCCACCGACCGCGGTGGCCGCGACGCCAGCCCGGAGGAGGCGGCCCTCATCGGCCGGGTGCTGCGCAACTTCGCCGTTCCGGACCTGTACGTGTACATGATCGGGCTGGGCATGTGCGGCCCGGCGCTGCTGGCCCATGGCAGCGAGGCCCAACAACAGCAGTGGTTGCGGCCCATCGCTGACGGCTCACAGATCTGGTGCCAGATGTTCTCCGAGCCCGAGGCCGGATCGGATCTGGCCAACCTGGCGTTGCGGGCGGTGCGCGACGGTGACGAGTGGACCCTTGAGGGCCAAAAGGTGTGGACCAGCCGCGCCGTGTGGGCCGAGTGGGGCCTGTGTTTGGCCCGCACCAACCCCGATGTTCCCAAACACGCCGGGTTGACCATGTTCGCCCTGCGGATGGACGCCCCCGGGGTGGAGGTGCGGCCGCTGGTGCAGATGAACGGCGATGGCCACTTCTCCGAGGTGTTCCTCAGCGGCGCCCGGGTGCCCGACGCCTGGCGCATCGGCGATGTCGGTGCCGGTTGGAAGGTGGCCATGACGGTGCTGGCCCACGAACGGGCTTCCGCCGGTACCAGCCGGGGGGGCGGTGACGGCGGCGACCGGGCCGAGCTGGTGCCGGGTTGGCTACGGGATCTGCGGGGCCGGGAGGCGCTGGGTGATCCGGTGGCCAGGCAGCGGGCCATGAAGATCCATACCCGTGACGCCGCCGCCGGTTGGACCGCCGAACGGGCCAGCGTCTCCCGCAACCCTGGCCCGGCTGGCTCCGGCGCCAAGGTCCACAAGACGTTCTCGTTTCAAGGCCGGGCCTATCTCAACAAGGACAGCCGGGGAGCCGAGGGCATGTTGGCCAGCCACGATGGTCACGTGGAGTTCCTGACCGCGCCGTCCATGTCCATACGGGGTGGTACGGACGAGATCCAACGCAACATCCTGGGCGAACGGGTGCTGGGGTTGCCCAGCGAACCCCGCGTCGACCGGGACATCCCCTGGAACGAAGCCCGCAAAGGACTGCGATGAGCGCCGGAGACCACCAACTGTTGCGCGACACCTTGCGTCGATTCGCCAACGACCGGCTGCGACCGGAGTTTCTCCGTTGGCGTACCGAGCCGTATCCCCGGGAGCGGATCTTGGAGATGGGCGAGCTGGGCGTGTTGGGCCTGCGGGTGCCGGTGGAACACGGAGGTGGTGAGGGCAGCTTCGTGGAGTTGGGCATCGTGAATGAGGAGCTGGGCCGGGGCGATGTGTCCGTGGCGTACTTCCCGCAGTTGGCCGCTATCTCCGCCGAGCTGTTGAAACGGGCCGACATCGGTCTGCAGCAACGGTGGTTGGCACCGTTGGCCAGCGGCGAGGCCGTCATCGCCTACGGATTGACCGAACCCAGCACCGGCTCCGACGCCGCCAACATCCGTCTGCAGATGCGTCGTGACGGCAGCGACTGGGTGCTCAACGGTGAGAAGGCATCCATCACGTTCGCCGGTCTGGCCGAAGCGGCGGTGATCTTCGCCCGCTCCGGTGGGGAAGGCGCCCGTGGGGTGAGTGCGGTGATGGTGCCCCTCGATCTGCCCGGCGTGACCCGCAGCGTGTATCCCAGTTCCTCCACGCCGCTGACCCAGCGAGGATCACTGCATTTCGACGAGGTCCGAATCCCCGCCGACCATCAGATCGGGGTGGAGGGCGCGGGGTTCGTGTCCGCCATGCAAGCGTTGGATTTCAACCGGGCCCTCATCGGCCTGGCGGTCATGGGGGCCGCGTTCCAGTCCCTCGATGAAACCATGGAGTATGCCAAGGCCCGCCACACCTTCGGGCAGCCGCTGGCCAAACGGGAAGCGGTGGCCTTCGGCATTGCTGAGCACCTGGGCCAGTTGCGCGCCGCCCGGGCGTTGGCCTACGAGGCGCTGACCATGGCCGATCAGGGTCAGCCCTACGTGGCCGAAGGAGCCATGGTCAAGTGGTTGGGCCCCAAGCTGGCGGCGGAGGCCATCCACCGTTGCATCCTGCTACACGGCTGGATGGGCTTCTCCGCCGAGCTGCCCTTCGAAGCCCGCCTCCACGACGTCATGTCATTGGAAGTCGGCGACGGCACCGCGGAGATCATGAAAGGCATCATCGCCCGCGAAGCGATGGGACGCGAGTACGTGGCCTACCGCTGAGCCTGCTCCTGCCAGCGGGCCACCGCGTGCTGCACGGCGGCCAACGCCTCGGGCCACCCCGTCTCTCCCTCGGAACCGGCGCCAGGGTGCACGGTGAGCGTGGCACCGTCGATGTACCAGACCTCGCCCACCACCAACCCGGTGCGCTCGGCCACGGCGCGGTAGTCGGCCAGCTTGGCTTCGATGTTCTCGCGAGGTGAACGGATCTCCACTGCAACCAGGGCGTACAAGAACGCTGCGTTCTGGACCTGGGTGTCTCTGGGAAACACCACCACGTCGGGTACGACATACCAGCGTCGGCCGGGCTCCCCCAGCACGCCAAGATTGGTCGGGCCGGCAACCCGCCCACCGTTCAGCGCACCCCGCAACACACCGATGATCTCGGCTTGAAGGAAGGCGTGGGATCCACCGGCGGCTGGTGCCACGACGTAACGCTCCCCCAGCTCGTAGTCGTACAGCTCGCCCTCACCGATCAACCTGGCGAAGGTCTCATCGTCGCAGCTCACTGACCGCATAACGCTCATCGTACCGGCAGCCTCTTTGACGCCGGTGTCAACTCGTCGGTAGCGTCCGCCGGTGCCCCAGAAGTATCTCCCCGTCGATGGGTTGGCCACGTTGGTCCACCATCGAGGCGCCACCAGCCTGCCGGGCCATGCGCCGCCCCGCGCCAACGGTGAGGTCGTGCTGTGCCTGCACGACGCCGGTGACAACGGTGCCAGCTTCGCCGATCTGCTCGACGCGCTGGCCGCCGACCACACCCCCATCGCGTATGACCGGCCCGGTCACGGCCGCTCCGCCAGCTTGGACTCGCTCGGGTCCATCGCCGCCATGGTCACGCACCTGCGGGGCCTGGCCGGCGCCTGCGGGGCGGAGCACCCGGTGCTGGTGGGCGAAGGTTTGGGCGGGGCGTTGGCCCTGGCGGCCGCAGCCGCGGACCCCGCTTGGCCCCTGGCGGTGGTGCTGGTCGGGGTGCTGACCCCCGCCAACCTGGCCCAGCAGATCGCCGAGCTGACCGCCATCACCCAAGGCAAGGCCCGCCGCGCCTTCGACAACACCGGTTACGCCCCCGACACCCCCCGCCAGGTTTACCAAAAGGCCTTCGCCGAGTGGGTCCGCACCGACCCCCGGGCCACCGTGGGGGACCGCCGGGCCCAGTCCGATTGGGCGGCCAGCGCACCCAGCACCGCCGTCGCCGCCGTCACCTGCCCGGTGGTCATCGTGGTGGGCGAGCACGAAGACGCCGACGCCGTGGCCGCCGCCGAATCCCTCGCCGCCAGCCTCACCAACGCCAACGTCACGATCCAACGCCTCGCCGGTGCCGGCCGCCACGGTCCCCTCGAAGCCCCCGCTGCCCTGGCCACCGTCATCGACGGCGCCGTGTCCGCCCTCGCCGCAGGAAGGGCCAGCCGATGAGCCTGTCCGGTGCCACCGCCATTGTCGGGGTCTACGAGCACCCCACCCGTTGGGCCCCCGACAAATCCGAGTTCCAGATCATGGCCGAATCAGCCCGGGGCGCCCTCGATGACGCCGGCCTGCAACTGGGCGACGTGGACGGGTTGTTCGGGGCCTCCATGACCATGGGCGCCATGGGCATCATCGAACTGGCCGAGTACCTCAACCTCAAGCCCACCTACGTGGACGGCACCAACATCGGCGGCTCGTCCTTCGTGTCCCATGTGACCCACGCCGCGGCGGCCATCAACGCCGGGCTGTGCAACGTGGCGCTCATCTTGTACGGGTCTACGGCGGCGTCAACGTCCATGGCCATCGGCACCGGTGGCGGGCACGGCTCGCGCAATCCGTGGGATTCGTTCCAGTCGCCCTACGGCATGACCACCGTGGGCAGTTACGCCATGGTGGCCCAACTGCACCAGCAGCGTTTCGGCACCACGTCCGAACAGTTGGCGGAGATTGCGGTCACCATGCGCCGCCACGCCTCCATGAACCCCAACGCCAAGATGCGCACCCCGATCACGGTGGACGATGTGCTGTCCTCCCGGTTGATCTCCGCGCCGTTGCACCTGCTCGATTGCTGCATCATTAGCGACGGTGGCGGCGCGGTGATCGTGACCTCCTCCGAGCGGGCCAAGGATCTCCGCAAGAAGCCCGTTTCGGTACTGGGTTGTGGCGAATCGGTGTGCCATCAGGAGATCGGCTCCCCCGACCTTTTCACCATGGGCGCCCGCCACGCCGCCGAACGGGCTTTCGGCATGGCCGGTGTGTCCCGCTCCGATATCGATCTGGCCATGGTCTATGACTCCTTCACCATCACCGTGCTGCTGACACTGGAGAATCTCGGATTCTGCGAGCTTGGTGAGGGCGGGGATTTCGTGTCCGGCGGGCGCATCGGGCTGGGCGGCGCGCTGCCGGTCAACCCCGACGGTGGCGGCTTGTCCAACAATCATCCGGGCATGCGGGGCATCTTCTTGGTGATCGAGGCCACCAAACAGCTACGCGGTGAATGCGGTGACCGGCAGGTGCCCAACGCCCGCCTGGCCGTGGCTCATGGCACCGGCGGCACGCTGGGTGTGGCCCACAGCGGCGCCACCTTGATCCTGGGAGCGCAGTGACCATGGCTGATAGAACCGCCGATGTGACCGCCGATCTGACCCATCCGTTGGTGTACGCCAACTGGGAGACCAGAGGGTATTGGGAGGGCGCCGCCCGCGGTGAGCTGGTGTTGCAGCGCTGCGGACAGTGCGCCACCGTGCAGCACAAGCCCCGCGGGGTGTGCGCCACCTGCCTGTCCGGCGACATCGAGCATTTCGTGGCCTCGGGCAAGGGCACTATCTACACCTTCACCGTCACCCACCAGAACCAGGCCCCTCCCTTCGCCGCCGCCTGCCCCTACGTGATGGCCTACGTGCGCACCGAGGAAGGCCCGGCCATCCTCACCCATATCGTGGGCTGTGATCCCACTGACGTACGCATCGGTATGGACGTGGTAGCGGATTTCCAGGTGCAGGACCGCAACGATGGTGAAGCGTTCGCCGTGGTGCGGTTCCGTCCCGCATGAGTTCCCGGCGCCGCTGATGATCCTGGATCTGCACACCCACTCGGTGCGTTCCGATGACGGGCGGGCCAAGGTGGACAATTACTGCCAGTGGATCCGCAAGAAGGAACTTCCCCTGGACGGGTTCGTGCTGACCGAGCACCGCCAGTTCGATGATGAGTCGGACTATCGGGACCTCGAAGACCGCTACGGGTTGTTGATCCTCAAGGCCAGCGAGGTGGAAACCGATTACGGCCACGTGCTGGTGTTCGGCGTGAACCCCGATCTCACCGCGGCGCTGGACTTCACCCGGCTGGATCACCCCATCGGCACCGTGTTGGACACCGCCCGTCGCTGCGGGGCGGTGGCGGCACCGTGCCATCCGGGCCGACCCAACGTCGGGTTGTTCGCCCACTACGAACGCAAGGGTCCTGTTGCCGGCGTGGAGCTGGTTGAGGTCTACAACGGCGGGAGTCGCCCCGGCGAAGACGAATGGGCCGAGGCCGAAGCCACCAAGTTGGACTACGCCGGTTTCGGCGGCAGTGATTCCCACATCGTCAGCCGCATCGGGTTCGCCGCCACCGAGTTCGACGAGCCGATCCATACCATTGAGGATCTGGTGGCGGCGCTACAAGCCCGTCGCTGCCGACCGAGAAGCTTCCGAGGGGAGTAACGAATGGCCGACGTCAATGTTGATGTTGATGTTGATGATCTGAGGGCACGGTTCGTTGGTGTGGAGTTCCACCGCACCGATGTGGAGATACGCCCAGAACGGGCCCTGGCCTACGCCGAAGCCTGCGGTGACGATGACCCCCGCTACCGTGATCCGGCCCATCCCGACTTCCAGGTGCATCCCACCTACATCGGCTGTCTGGGCAACTTCGGGGCCATGAACCCCAAGGATTTTCCCGATCTGGGCAAGGGTCGCAGCATCGACGGCGGCAAGTCAGTGGACATCCATGGCCCCATCCGCATGGGCGATGTCCTGTCCGGCCGCAGCGAGATCGCCGAGATCTACACCAAGACCGGCCGATCGGGCACCATGATGTTCATCGTGCACCGGATGAACTTTTACAATCAGCGAGACGAGCCGGTGGCCACCGTGGATCTGCGTCAGATCAAAGCGTTGGGGGGCTGAGATGCATTTCGAGGACGTGGAGTTGGGCGACGAGTTGCCCGAGGAAAAGCCCGACGTGTCCCTGGCCAAGGTGACGTTGTTCTGCGAATCGGCCGGGATGAGCTGGGGCCGGTTCACCGACCACGAGTTCGCCCGCAAGGAAGGCTTACCCGGCGCCATCGTGCCCGGCGTGATGAGCCAGGGCTTTCTGGCCGCCATGATCCACCGCTGGGCTCCGGGCGCGCAGATCCGCAAGCTGGACACCGTGTTCCGCACCACGATGCTGGTGGACTCCCATCCCACCTGCCGTGGCGCCATCACCGACACCGATCCCGACGCCCGCACCATCGAGATCGACCTGACGATGGTCGCCGAGGACGGCACCACCGCCGTGCTGGGCACCGCCGTAGTGGCACTGGCGGACTGACTACCAGCCGGACGAAACCTCCGGCCGAACCTCAACTGCGGATGATCAGCTCCGGATGATCACTGCACGACCACGGTGCCGGTCATGGCGGGATGGATATCGCAGATGTACTCGAACCGGCCCCGGGTGTTGAAACGGGAGGTGGCGCTGGCTCCGAGGCCCAGCGATCCGGTGTCGAACCCGTTGCCGGTGGCGGTGTGCGGCGCCGGGTCCTGGTTGGTCCACACCACGGATTGACCCACCGCGACGTTGACGGTGGCCGGTTGGAAGGCAAAGGCTTTGATGGCCACGCTGACCGGGCTGGGGCTGGGCGTGGAGCCGGGGTTGGCGGGGTTGGCTGGGTTGGACGGAGCGGTGGTCACCGGCACGGTGGTTACCGGCAAGGTGGGAGCCGTTGGGATGGGCGCCCCGGCCCGAACCGTGAACGGCGCCACCATGCCCAGATCTGCGTGGTCTCCGGCCGAGTCCTCGATGGAGCAGGTCAATTCATACCCACCGGCGGGAAGGTCAACGGTGGCTTCGAGGGTCTCGCCTGATTGCAGCTCCGGCGAGCGCCATTCGAAACGTCCATCGCCGCCGCCCTCGGAGCGGATTCGCAGGGTGTGGACCCGGACCCCGGCATTTCGGATGCGGAACGGCACCGACCCCGGCGCGGTGGCGGCCAGATCGCTAAGCAGCGTCCACTCCCCCAGCACCACCTCAACGGCCGGAGCCGCCAGGGTCGGGGGCACGGTGTCTCCCGGGGCGGTGCTGCCGGTGACCGTGCCGGGGTCCGTTCCCGGCCCGGGGGTGGACCCGGTCGGTGAACCGGTCCCAGTGAGAGGGGTGGTTCCGGCTGGGGCGACGATGACCGAGTCCTCCCACACCAGCTGCGCGCCGCTGTGACCGGTGCCGATGACCGCCAAGGTGGCCACCAACGCCACCGGGACCAGGGAGCCCCCCAACCAGCGAGCGGCATGGTGGCGGATATGGGCCTGCGATGAGCGCTGCCAGGCCGCCAACAGGCCCGCCCCCACCGCCAACACAATGGACAGCAACCGGACCAGCTCGCCCCGGCTCTCGTGGGTGGAGACCCGGTCACCCAGCCGTAACTGCTCGGACAACTGCCCGCCGGAGGCCACGGCCAGGACCGAGGTAACCGCCGCGCCCACCGCCAACACCGCCACCACCAGGCTCACCAGTGGCCGGCTGCGGGGGCTGACCAAGAACAGCACCAGGCCCGCGACCAACATCGGCACCAGCACCACCGGGGCGTGCACCACCAAAGGGTGAATGGGGAGACTGTCGATGAGCCACACGCCGCTTCAGTGAACCGACCCGCGCCGGATACCGCAACCTGAGCAGCAGGGTTGCCCAGGGTAGGGCACCGTCACCGCCCTGCGTCCGGCCGGCCGCAACTAGGGTCGGCGGGGTGAGTAGCGACGCAGGGCCGTTTGATGTTCCAGTTGACGTGGTGGTGGTGGGGGCCGGTAACGCGGCTGCGTGCGCCGCGCTGGCCGCCCGGGAATCGGGGGCCTCGGTGCTCATGGTGGAGGCCGCCCCGGAGAAGGACAGCGGCGGGAACAGCCGTTACACCGCGGGGGCCATGCGGGTGGTGTTCAACGGGGTCGACGATCTGGTGAAGCTGATGCCCGACCTCACCGAAGAGGAGCGCACCAACGTTGATTTCGGCACCTACAGCGCCCAGGAATATTTCGAGGACATGGCCCGGGTCACCCAGTACCGCGCCGATCCCGACCTGGTCGAGGTGTTGGTCAACAACAGCCTCCCCACGCTGGAGTGGATGGCCGGCAAGGGTGTGCGGTTCCAACCCAGCTACGGCCGCCAAGCGTTCAAGGTGGACGGCCGCTTCAAGTTCTGGGGCGGTCTGGCGGTGGAGGCCTGGGGCGGAGGCGAAGGGTTGGTGGACCTTGAGCATCAGGCGTGCCGTCGTGAGGGCATCGGGCTGGTGTATCAAGCCAGCGGACAATCGCTGTTGGTTGACGAACACGGCGCGGTGCGAGGAGTTCGGGTGCGTCACGGGGGCCGTGTCCATGAGGTGGCAGCCAAGGCGGTCGTGTTGGCCGCCGGTGGGTTCCAGGCCAACGCCGAGTGGCGGGCCAAGTACCTGGGCACCAATTGGGATCTGGCCAAGGTGCGCGGGACCAAGTTCAACACCGGCGCCGGCATCCGCATGGCACTCGACGTGGGGGCCATGCCGTACGGGCACTGGTCGGGTTCCCATGCCGTGGGATGGGATCTCAACGCCCCACCCTTCGGTGATCTGGCGGTGGGTGACGGGTTCCAGAAGCATTCCTATCCGGTGGGCATCATGGTCAACGCCCGGGGTGAACGCTTCGTGGATGAAGGTGCGGACTTCCGTAACTACACCTACGCCAAGTACGGCGCGGTGATCCTCAATCAGCCTGACATGTTCGCCTGGCAGATCTTTGACGCCAAGGTGGTACATCTGCTGCGTGACGAGTATCGCATTCGACAGGTGACAAAGGTGAAGGCTGACACCCTGGAGGAATTGGTCACCAAGCTGGAGGGCGTGGACCCGCAGCGCTGTTTGGAAACGATCCGGGCCTTCAACGATGCGGTCCAAACCGACGTGACGTTCAATCCCACGGTGAAAGATGGTCGGGGCACCCCGGGCATCCCCTTTCCCAAGACCAATTGGGCCAATCCGCTGGATACCGCACCGTATGAGGCGTACGCGGTGACCTGTGGCATCACCTTCACCTTCGGCGGGCTGCGGGTGTCCACCAGTTGCGAAGTCCTTGACACCGCCGAGGAGCCGATCCCGGGCCTGTTCGCCTGTGGAGAATTGGTGGGCGGTCTCTTTTATCATAACTATCCCGGCGGCACCGGGCTGGTGGCCGGTTCGGTGTTCGGCCGAATCGCCGGGGTCAGCGCCGCCACCGCAGTAGCCACCGTGAGCTGACAGGAGCAACCCATGGATCGTCAGACCTTCAAGGCCCGCCTGCACGACGCCGCCGCTGGCAAGGCCCCGGCGCTGCTGACCCCGCTGTGTTTGGATCCGCTCACCGCCCGGCTGTGCGACGAGTTGGGCTACGAGACCGGTTACCTCTCCGGCGGCGGTCTCGGGTATCAGTTGGCGGTGTCCGAGGCGCTGCTCACGGTGGACGAGCTGGCCACGTTTGCCAGGGCCATCACCCGCCGCTCGTCGGTCGGTCTGATCATCGACGGGGGGGTGGGCTTCGGTGATCCGGTGCACGTGGCCCGAATGATGTGGGAGTTCGAGGCCACCGGCGCCGTGGCGGTGGAATTGGAAGATCAGGTGGCCCCCAAACGGGTGTCACACCACCGGGGGGTGGAGCACCTGATCCCGGTGGCGGACATGGTGGCCAAGATCACCGTGGCGGTGGCGCAACGGCGAGACCCGGACTTCACCCTGATCGCCCGCACCGGGGCCGTGCGCCACGAGAGCTTCGCCGCCGCCATCGAACGCTGCGAGGCGTACGTGGCCGCTGGCGCCGATGCCGTGATGTTCTTTCCCGGCACCGAGGAAGAATGGGCCGAGGCTCCTCGCCGGGTGTCGGTGCCGTTGGTGGCCATGACCATGCTCGACGTGCGCCCACCGGCACAATGGACCGAGCTGGGTTACGCCATGGTCATTGACCCCATGAGCGGCCAGTGCGCCGCCATGGACGCCGTGCGCCAGCTGTACCAACGCCAGCGGGACCAACCCGACCGACGGGCCGAGGATCTACGAGCCCGTAACGGCGTCTATCACACCCTCGCCGGGCTGGCCGGCCTCGAGGAGCTCTACGACATCGAACGGGCCACCACCGAACCCGGCACCTGAACACCAGCCGGTCACAGCCCGGTTCAGTGCAGCGCGCCGGCAAAGGCCGGGTCTGATCAGAGCCCCCGGAACACCGGCGAGCGCTTCTCCAGGAACGCCTGCTGGCCTTCGAGGTAGTCCTTGGAGCGGAAGCAGTCCTCCACCAGCTCCGACACCCGGTCGAAGTCCCGTTTGGCGGCATCTTTCTGGGTTTCTCGCAGCGCCACCTTGCAGGCTTTGACCGTGAGCGGGGCGTTGGCGGCAATCTGCGCCGCCAGTTCCCGCACCGCCGGCTCCAGCTGCTCCCGGGTCACCACCCGGTTGACCAAACCGATCCGCAACGCTTCCTCGGCGTTGAGCCGCCGGGCCGAGAACAGGATCTCTGCGGTCCACGCCGGGCCCACCAGCGCCGCCAACTTCTCCACCCCGCCATAGCCGTAACCCAGACCCAACCGGGCCGCGGGCACCGCGAACTGGCTGTCCTCACCGCAGATGCGAATGTCGGTGGACAACGCGGTGATCATGCCCCCGCCGATGCAGTACCCCTCGATCATGGCGATGATGGGCTTGTCCACCGACGCCCAGGCCCGACCGGCGTCCGCCGCGGCCCCGTCGTAGATGGCCCGGGCTTCGGGCGAGGTCCGCTTCTCACCGAACTCGGAGATGTCAGCGCCCGATACGAAGGCCTTGCCGCCCGCGCCGCGGACCACCACCACCCGCACCTCGGGGTCCTCCTGGAAGGCACTCAGGATGATGGGCACCGACTGCTGCATGTCGAGGGACATGGCGTTGAGCCGGGCCGGGTTGTTGTAGGTCATCCAGCCGATGCCGCCCTCAACGTGGGCCAGCATCTTCTCGGTGGGGAGCGCGATCTCGGTCATCGCCCCCAGCCTGCTACACGTGACCCTCCCCGTGCCGCACCACCTCGGGCCGGCCCGCCGGATAGGGGGCCCACGCCGGCTCCAACCAACCACCCATCACGTACAGTGGCGGCGATTTCTCACTGGGGCGCCAGGGCGAATCTGGGTCGAATCGCCGAAAACGTCACTGTGCACTTTTCGCGCCGCGTCGTGGCGCAGGGGGACGAAATGTAGACCCATAGCGTTCAATTGACCTCTGCGGGTCGATACATCAGGCGTCGTGACGGGTACCGAGCGCGATGTATGACCACATGCCCTGCGTTTAACTACCTTTCATGTCATTTCAAGCAGGGGAGCCGGGCGGGTCAGGTCAGGTCAGGTCAGGTCAGATAACTTTGGCCCGGCGCAACTCGGCGATCTCGTCGTCACCGAAGCCGGCCTCGGCCAGCACCTCCTCGGCATGCTGGCCCAGATCGGGGCTGGGCTGACGCACCGTGGGGGACGTTGCCGCGGGGCCCTCGGTCATGGTCACGGCATTGCGCACCAGATCCAGCGGACCCAACCGGCCATGCTCAACGGTGTGGAGCAGACCCAGGTGTTGCACCTGAGGATCAGCGAACACCTGGGCGATGTCATTGACCGGACCCACCGGCACACCGTGCTCGGTCAACAGCGCCACCCATTCAGCGGTGCTGCGTTGCACCAAACGCAACGCGATCAACCCGTTCAACTCATCACGGTTCACCGAACGAAGTTGAGCGCTGCGGAAGCGGGGGTCATCAAGCCATTCCGTCACCCCCAGCGCCTCGCAGAACCCACGCCACAACCGTCCGCCGGACCCGGCGATGTTCACGTGACCATCGTTGGTGGCGAAACATCCCATGGGAATGCCGGTGGGGTGATGGTTGCCGGCCTGTGGGGGAATCTCACCATCGATGGACCAGCGGGTGGCCTGGAAGTCCAACATCGCCACCATGGCCTCCAACAACGATGTCTGTACCCATTTACCCCGGCCGGTGCGGGTCCGCTCGTGCAACGCCGTGAGAATTCCGATCGCCAGATACAACCCCGCCGACAGATCCGCCACCGGGATACCGACCCGTACGGGGCCCTGACCTTCCAGCCCGGTGATGCTCATCAGCCCACCCAGACCTTGGGCGATCTGGTCCACCCCGCCCCGCTCGGCGTAAGGCCCGTGCTGGCCGAACCCGGAGATGCTGCCGTAGATCAGCCTGGGATTACGGGCCGAGAGTGTCTCGTAATCAACCCCCAACCGGGCCTTGACCGGGGGCCGCCAGTTCTCCACCACCACGTCGGCGTGGTCCACCAAACGGTAGAACACCTCCCGGCCGGCGGGTTGTTTCAGATCGAGCGTGAGGCTGCGTTTGTTGCGGTGCAGGTTCTGGAAGTCCGAACCGGAACGGGCCCCGGACAACTCGTCGTGACCGTCCCCCGGTGGCGGCTCCACCCGGATGACCTGCGCCCCCCAGTCCGCCAGCTGACGCACCGCGGTGGGACCGGCCCGGGCCACGGTGACATCGAGCACCCGCACATCATCAAGGGGAAGGCTCATCGCAGCCATACCGATCAGTCTGGTCGGACCATGGTGAACACGTTGTCGACCACGGTGTAGTCGTTGTAACCGAGGCGACCCAACGGCCGCATCTTGGCAAAGTCGATCATGCCGTCCACCACCACCTCATCCGCGATGTGGACCACCTCCACCCGGCCCATGACCATGGTGTTGGTGAAGGTCTCCGTGGAGGGCAGCTCGATGATGTCGAACACCGTGCACTCCAGCGCGATGGGTGAAGCCGCAACCCGCGGCGGGCGCACCACCACCGAGGACCCCGCAGCCAGGCCGGCGGCGGCCATCTCGTTCACGTCCCGGGGCGAGTTGGCGGCGCTGAGGTTCATCTCCTCCCGCAGGTCCCAGGTGCACAGGTTGAACACGAACTCCGGGACCTCACGCACGTTGGCCAGAGAATCCTTGGGGCCACCCGACACGTGGGACCCGTTGGCGCAGTACATGCAACACAGCGGATCACTGGCGGTGAGGTTGAAGAAGCTGAACGGCGCCAGATTGATGACCCCGGCATCGGAAATGGTGGAGATCCATCCGATGGGCCGAGGTGTGACCAGCGTGGCGTAGAGCGAATGACGGAACCCCGGTGGGCGCAAACCGGGGTGCTCGGCAACTTGAAAATGCATCGGTGCGCCGCCCTCAGGCCAGGTGCCGGGCGAAGTGGGCGGTGGTGTGACCCCACGCCTCATTGGCCTGGTAGGGCTGATAGAACGGCGAGAAGGCGTTATCGAAGGCGTGCCCGCCCATCCAGTACTGCCGCACGGTGACATGATCCATGGCCGCGGTGGCTTCACGGATCTTGTCCACGTCGCTGTTGGGCAGAAATGGATCATTGTCCCCGAAATGGAACAATGTGGGGCAGGTCAGCTGCTGGGCCACACCGTCCAGCATGTTGGCAATGTTGGAGCCGTAGTAGGAAACCGCAGCGTCAGGATTGAAGTTTTTGGCCACCAGGTAGGTCATCAAACCGCCGAAGCAGAACCCGGTGACGCCCACCTTGCGGCCGCCCACTTCCGGCAGGCCCCGCAGATGCGCCAACGCGCCGCCCAGGTCCGCCAGGCCCCGTGCCGCATCATGTTTGGTGGCTTTCTTGATGCCCTCACCCACGGCCTCGGGACCGGTGCGGTCAACGGCGAAACCGGGCTCCTGGCGGTGATAGCAGTCCGGTGCCATGGCCACGTAGCCCAGCCCCGCCAGCCGCCGGCACACGTTCTGGATGTACATGTTGACGCCGAAGATCTCCTGGATGACCAAGACCCCGGGGCCGGAACCCTCCTCAGGTAGGGCGACGAACCCGTCGAAGGAAACGCCGTCGTCAGCGGTGATGGATTCGGTTCGAGTAGCGACCATGGGGGGAACGTAGCGCGCCGAGCCCGAAACCGTCGGCGGGACCCGGGATCCGGTGCCGTACGGGTAGTTTGCAACCGTGCGTTGGATCCGTTGGATAGGAGCGGTGCTGGCGCTCAGCGTGCTGGCCGGGGCTTGCTCCGGAAGTGACGGTGACACCGCCAACGCGGATCCGGGCCTGTTGGTGGTGGGGCTTGATGATGACCCACCGGGCCTGGACCCAGCAGGCAACTTCTTGTCCGTCAGCGCCCTCAGCGTGGGCAACGCGCTGTACGACTCCCTCATGAAGGCCCAACCGGGCGCGCCGCCTGAACCCAACCTGGCCGAGTCCCTGGTGGAATCCGAAGACCGGCTGGGCTGGACGTTGACCCTGCGGCCGGGGGTGAGCTTCCATGACGGCACCCCGCTCGACGCGGCCGCCGCCAAGGCCAACCTGGACCGCCAGAAAGCATCCCGGCTCAACGCCGGCTCGTTGGATCCGTTGCAAGAGGTCATCGTTGAAGATGACCGGACCATCGCCTTGCGGTTGAAGGTGCCGTGGACCGCGCTGCCGGCGGTGTTGGCGGGGGTGCAGGGCATGATGCTTTCACCCGCGGCCATCAAGACCGCCGGCGCCAACCTCGCCCGGGCCCCCATCGGCGCCGGCACCGGTCCCTACCAGTTCGTGGAATGGGTCAGCGACGATCATCTAACCGTCAAGGCCAACCCCAACTACTGGGGCGGGCCGGTGGGCTATGAGCAGATCACGTTCCGTTTCCTGGGCGATGAGAACGCCCGGCTGGCCGCCTTTCGGGCCGGGGATCTCCAGATCATGACCGCCGCCCTATCGGACACGGTGCGCCAAGCCCAAGACGGTGCCGACACCGGCGCGGTGCAAGCAGTTCGCCCGCCGATAGCCGGCCAGACCGTGTTGTATCTCAATACCGCCAAGGCCCCCTTCGATGATGTCCGGGTGCGACGGGCCATGCTGCTGGCGCTGGACCTCGACGCGTTGTCCGAAGCGCTTGGTGGCGAAGGCTACGACCAGTACTCCTGGAGCGTGCTGCCCAAGGATTCCCCGTGGTATGTACCGCCGGAGACGCCGCTGGAACACAACCCCGATGAAGCCCGCCGGCTGATCGAGCAGTACAAGGCCGAGACCGGCAAGGACGTCGCGTTCACGTACAGCGCGCTGAGCTCCAGCCAGACCTTCGCCGACGCCGGCCGGGCCTACGCCGCGGCCTGGGCCGAGGTGGGCATCAACGCCAAGGTGGCCAACGTGGCCGATCTGACCACCCTGGTGTTGACCATGGTGCTGGGCCAGTACGACGTGGCGGGACTGGTGGCGGGCTACTACGCCGATCCCGACACGGTGATGTTCGACCTGTACCACTCCAACCGGACCTTCAACCTCAGCCACTACAGCAACCCCGAGATGGACCGGCTACTGGAAGCGGCCCGCTCCGAAGCAGACCCGTCGGTACGGCGTGACCTGTACGGGCAGGTGCAGCAACTGGCCCGGGAGGAGGTGCCGCTGCTCAACGGCAGCTTCGGCACCATCTCGCTGGTGGCGGACGCCAGCGTGACCGGGATCGAGGCCACCGGCTTCTTCCCGGCCCGAACCGTCCGTCCCGCCTGACACCGGCGGTCGCGGTGAGCGGTCCGAACGTGGTCCCGCACCACAGGCCGGCGGAACCATGGGTTGGTTGATCCGGCGGCTGGTGCACCTGGTGGCCGTGCTGGCCTTGGTGAGCGTGGGGACCTTCGCCCTGCTGTCCGCGATGCCGGGGGATCCCGCGGTGGCCATCGCCGGGCCCACCGCCACCGTGGAGGATCTGGACCAGCTACGTAACGGGCTGGGGTTGGACCGCCCCGCCCCGTTGCGTTTCCTCCAGTGGGTCAGCGCCGCGTTGCGAGGCGATCTGGGCGTGTCCTACGTGACCAACCAGCCGGTGGGCCAGAGCCTTCGGGAACGCCTGCCCGCCAGCCTGCAACTGGTGATCGGGGCTCAGGTGGTGGCGGTGCTCGGCGCCCTCGTGGCAGCCACGGTGGCCGCAGCAAGGGTGGGGGGACCCTTCGACCGGATCCTTCGCGCTGCCAGCTTCGCCGGGGTGGCAGTACCCAGCTTCGCGGTGGGCGTGGTGCTATCGGGCCTGTTCATCCAACGCCTCGGCTGGTTCGATACCTTCGGGTATGTCCCGTGGGGGCGGGACCCGCGGGCCAACGTGGAGGGGCTGATCCTGCCGGTTCTGTCCTTGGCGGTGCCGCTGGCGGCGCTGTATGTGCGGGTGTTGCGCAACGATCTGGTGGCCACACTCGGCCAACCCCACATCCTGGCGGCCCGGCTCAATGGGTTGGGCCCCGTCCGGGTGGTGTTGGCCCACGCCCTGCGTCAGAGCCTGTCGACACTGCTGACCGTGGTGGCGCTCAACGTACCGGCCCTGTTGGGCAGCGCGGTGCTGGTGGAGTCCCTCTTCGCCATCCCCGGCATCGGCCGTCTGCTGGTTCGTTCGGTGAGTGAACGGGACTACCTGGTGGCCCAGGGCGCGGTCCTGATCATCGCCGTCACCTATGTGATCACGGTCATGGCGGTGGAGGCCCTTCGCCACTGGGCCGATCCCCGGCTGCGGGCGGATCAGGGCTCGGTGCGGCAATGAGCCGGTACCGGGCCACCGCCAATGTGGTGTCGAGCGTTTGGTTGGGGGCGGTGGGGCTGGCGGCGCTGGGGGCCTCGTGGTTGCCGTTGGATCCGGGGGCTCAGGATCTGCGCAACGGACGAGCCGGGCCCAGTTGGTCCCACCCGTTCGGCACCACCCGCCTCGGCGAGGATCTCCTGGCCCGGGTGGTTCACGGCAGCCGGGTGTCGGTGATCGTGGCCGTGGTGGCGACGATGGTGGGCCTGGCGGTGGGCAGCGCCCTGGGTGTGGCTGCGGGCTCCCTGCGGCGATGGGTGGACGCCGCGGTGATGGTGGTCGTGGACGCCGCTGCCGCCTTCCCGGCGTTGGTGTTGGCCCTGGCACTGGTGTTGTTCCGCGGGCCGGGCCTGGTCACGGTGACCTGCACCCTGGCGTTGCTGGCGATCCCGTCCTTCGCCCGGGTGGCCCGCAGCGCCACCGTGGATGTCACCCAGCGCGATCACGTCCTGGCGGCGAGGGCGTCGGGCAGCGGCGCGTGGCGGATCATGAGCCGGGAGGTCCTGCCCAACATCGCCGCCGCGGTGGGAGGGTACGCCCTGATCATGGCCGGGGTGATCATCCTGGTGGAGGGATCGCTGTCCTTTCTCGGCCTGGGGGTGGGAACGGACAAAACCAGCTGGGGACAACTGGTGGCCGCCGGCCAGGCCGATCTGGACCGGGCGCCGCAACTCAGCCTGCTGCCCGCCGCCGTGCTGTGTCTGACCGTGGCCGCGCTGGCGCAGCTCGGCGAAGGGTTGATCAGACCGACCGGCACCCCCATGCGAACTGCCAGCATCGAAACCCCCACCGTACCAATCGGTATGGCTCCGGCGGTGACGGATCCCGCCCCGCTGCTGAGCGTGCGGGGATTGGGCACCGTGCTGCACCACGGCGGCAGCACCACCCGGGTCTTGCAGGGGGTGACGTTCACCGTGGCCGCCGGTGAGCTGTTGGGCGTGCTGGGCGAATCAGGTTCGGGCAAGTCCACGCTGGCCCGAAGCCTGGTGGGCCTGGCACCGTTCGGCGTGGACGCCCGTTTCGAAGGGGACGTCTGCTTGGACGGGGTCGATCTGATCCTGCGGGGCCAACCAACGGCGGCGGCCCGGGAACAGCGCGGACACGGCATCGCCCACGTAACCC
Organism: Acidimicrobiales bacterium; assembly: GCA_046155365.1. GTDB lineage: Bacteria > Actinomycetota > Acidimicrobiia > Acidimicrobiales > CAIXPF01 > CAIXPF01. The sequence goes on from JBJXFH010000023.1 coordinate 37,092, forward strand.
AAGATCCCGCCACGTCATTGGACCCCGTCATGCGGATCGGCCCCCAGGTGGCAGAGCTGATCCGTCGCCATTGCCGTCACGCCACGCGAGACCGTCCCCGCTCCCCCAATGACGCCTCGCAGAACCGCCCGGACCGCCCGGAGCGCCCGAACCGCCAGGAGCGCCCGGATCGCCTGGATCGCCCGAACCACCAGGAGCGCCCGGATCGCCTGGATCGGCGGGGCGCGGCGGCCCGGGCCATCGAGCTGCTCGCCGCCGTGGGGCTGCCGGACCCCGAACGCTGCGCCCGGTGTTTTCCCCACCAGCTCTCGGGCGGGTTGCGGCAGCGGGTGACGGTGGCCATGGCCCTGGCCGCGGACCCCGTCCTGCTGGTGGCGGACGAACCCACCAGCGCCCTTGACGTCACCACCGGGGCGGCGTTGCTCGATCTGCTGGACCGTCTGCGCCACCAACGAGGCCTGACGGTGCTGCTCATCAGCCACGATCTGCGGTTGCTGGCCGAGCGGGCGGACCGGGTGGCCGTGCTGCACCAGGGCCGGTTGGTGGAGATCGGCCCCGCCGACCAGGTGCTCAACCACCCGACCGCGGCCTACACCGCGTCGCTGGTGGCCGCCGCCGGCTCCTGGCCACCGCCGGGCCCGGCCCCCCGCTGACCCGCAATACCGGCGCCGCGCCTGTCCGGCGCCCACGGGCTCGACCTGGGCTCGACTGCGGGCGCCGCCGGGGAACGGCGCCTAACATCGCCGGCGTGACCAGCACACCCACGTTCGAATGCCTGCAACTCGACCTCGACGGGGGGTTGGCCACCCTGACGCTCGACCGGCCCGATCGCGGTAACGCCATGGACCCCCAGCTTTCCCGGGAGCTGCGTGATGCGGCGCTGTTCCTGACCTATGACCCCCGGGTCCGGGCGGTGTTGTTGAAGGCCAACGGGAAGCTGTTCAGCGGCGGCGGGGACCTGGCCACCTTCGCCAGCTCAGGCCCTGATGAGCTGCCCCGCATCGTGGACTCCATGACGGTGGACCTGCACGCCGCCATTGCCCGCCTGGCCAAGATGGACGCCCCCCTGGTGGCGGCGGTGACCGGTTCCGCCGGGGGCGCCGGGATGTCCCTGGTGGCAGCCTGTGACCTGGTCATCGCCGGGCGATCGGCGAAATTCACGATGGGCTACACCAAGGCCGGTTTGGTACCCGACGGCACCTCGTCGTTCTTCTTGTCCCGGGTGGTGGGCCTACGCCGGGCTTTGGACCTGGTCCTCACCAACCGGGTCCTCACCGCTGAGGAGGCCGAGGACTGGGGCCTGGTGTCACGGGTGGTGGACGACGATGCCGTGATCAGCGAGGCCACCGCACTGGCCCGCCAGCTGGCGGACGGTCCCACCAAGGCCTTCGGGCTGGCCAAGCGGGTGATCTACGCCGGGGCCAACAGTGCGCTGGAAGAAGCAATGGAACGGGAGTCCGCGGCCATCGCCATCGCTGCCGCAACCAGTGACGCCCACGAAGGCATCGCCGCCTTCCTGGGCAAACGCGCGCCCAGCTACCAGGGCCGCTGAGCTGATCCCCGGGTCTCAGCGGCCCCGGCCACCGGGTCAGGCCTTGCGCTTGACCGGCGGCCTCGCTGAGCCCCCCGCAGCCTCCACGGCGCGCTGGAATTCCTCCACGATGCCCTTGCGGGTCTTGCGATCCCAGCTTTCGCCGGCCGCTTCGACGCCGATCTGAATGGCCAACCCCAACGTGGACAGTCCCTTGGCGCGATCGGCGTTCACCCCGGCGGCCCGCAGATCCCGGGTGGCCACCTTGATCCGCAGGGCATCGACACGTTCCTGGGCGGCGGCCGCGGCCTCATCGCTTTGACCCCAGGCCCGCACCGCGGCATCAACGGAACTGGCGGGCGGCGCCACCCACTCCACCACGTTGGGTTCAGCGTCGTCCATCTTGGCTTCGTGGTTGGCTTCCCAGTAGGCCAACAGCTGCTGGCGGAAGTCACCCAGACTGGTGAAGTGGTGATAAAAGGAGCCCTTGGTGATGCTCAGGCGCTCACACAGCTTGGCGATGGTTTGCTCGGCGACGCCACCGGCCGCCAACAACTCCAGGCCTGCTTCGAAGTAATCGTTGCGGTTCAGCGTTCTTCTCCCGATCGTGGACGTGGCCTACCCAGCCACCTCCGGGCATACTAGTCGGTCTAGTATGCCCGGCAAGCAGGTCGGTACGGTAGGCCCATACTGATGAGTATGGGTCGGTGTTTTCGGTCTGGGTCCACCGTCCCGTGTGGGCGGGATCCATCGAGGCCGATGCAGCACCGGTGAGCATCGGGGCCGGGGAGCGCTTTGCAGTGGTGCTCGGCGCGGCGCGCCAAGGTGACCAACAGGCGCTGGGTGAGCTGTGGCAGCGCTACAACCACCGCCTTTTGCGGTATCTCAAAGGTTGCGGCGCCGCTGACATGGCCGAGGATCTGGCCTCGAGCACCTGGATCGACGTGGCCCGGGGGTTGCCCCGTTTCCGCGGTGACGAGGATGGCTTCCGTCGCTGGCTGTTCACCATCGGCCGGCGTCGCTTGACCGACGAGTTGCGCCGCCGGACCCGCCGCCCCGAGTCCGCCATGGCCGACCCGCCCGAGTCCGCCCGCGCCCCCCTGCAGCCGTCAAGCCCGGCCGAGGACCTCGAGGCGGCGCTGAGCCTGGTGCGGGAACTATCGCCCGATCAAGCCGAAGCGGTGCTGCTCCGGGTGGTGGCCGATCTGGACGTTGCCGCGGTGGCCGAGCTCATGCAACGCAGCGAAGCCGCCGTGCGGGTGCTCACCCACCGGGGACTGAAGCGGCTGGCCGAACTGCACTCGGCACCGGGGCCACAACCGGCTGCGGCGCCGGGATCAGCATCGGCATCAGAATTGGGGAAACCCACAACAAATCGGCTCTCACCGGTAACAACGGAGACCGCGGCAGCGATGAAGGGGGCACCATGACGGGCAACACGCACCCAGAGCTGCCAAGCGGTGCTGCCGATGGCGGGATCGGATCGGCCGGCAACGCTGCCGGGCGGGACGAACTCGACCATCTGTCGCATCTCTTGCAGACGTTGCGTGGACCGGCCCAACCGCACGAGCTGACCCGGCTGAGCACCGTGTCCGCCGGTATGCACGCTGCGGTGCAACAAGCTCTGCACGCCATGGGAGACACGGTGGGAGACACCACCGGAGACAGTTCGGTTGCGGCGGACGGTTCGGGCGCCGGACCCACCGTTGCAGCAGACCCCAGGGAGCGTAAGCACATGTTGGCCAAACTGATCACCCTCAAAGCCGTCGGCATCATCGGCGCCGGCGTACTCACGGTGGGAACCGCAGCCGCCGCCACCGGGGTCTGGCCCCCTCCGCCCGATCACAGCAACGCCTCTACCACCGCCCGAGATCGCGTTGCCGAGCTCAACCAGAACACAGACGAGGACGAGGTGGTGCCGGAGGACACCGTCATTGACACCACCGAAGCCGAACCGGACACCGACACCACCGATTCCATACCTGATAGTACGGTGGAAGATGACGGGGACACGCTCCCGGCAACCGATCCCGCCGACGAGGACTGGAAGATCGATTGTCCGACGGGCGATGACGCCCCCGCCAATCACGGCGAGTTCGTCTCCAGCGTGGCCAAGAACCACGAGAACGATGAACTGGCCGGTAACCACGGCGCAGTGGTGTCCGACGCCGCCCGCAGCGACTGCGGCAAGCCCGGCCAGGAAGACACCACCACCGACCCCTCAACGGATCTGACCATCACCCCGACGGCACAACCCACCGAGGAACCGACCAAGCCCGGCAACGGCCCGCCCAACGGAGCCAACCCCGGCAACTCCGCCGCCAACGGCGCCAACAACGGCAAGGGCCCGAAGAAGTGACCTGATCGCCAACAGTCCCACCCTGGCAGGTAGCGCTCCGGCCGCCAACGGAACGCAGCATCCAGCCAGTCCGCCGATGGCCCGGTACCTGTGCTCCCCGCGCACCGGTACCGGGCTATCGTCGCTTTTGTGGATCTTCCGGTGCCGCCCCCGGTGAAGCCGATGTTGGCCAAGGCGGTGGAGGCCTTTCCCACCGGTGATCTGAGCTTCGAGCCGAAGTGGGACGGTTTCCGTTGCATTGTGTTCCGTGACGGTCCCGAGATCGAGCTCGGCTCCCGCAACGAACGACCGCTCACCCGGTACTTCCCGGAGCTGATCGAGCAGCTGCTGGCGGCGCTTCCGCCCCGTTGCGTGGTGGACGGCGAGATCATCGTGGTGCGCGAGGACCGGTTGGATTTTGACGCCCTGCAGCAACGGATCCACCCCGCGGTGTCACGCATCAATCGGCTGGCGGCGGAAACCCCGGCGTTGTTCGTGGCCTTCGATCTGTTGTGCCTGGGTGAGCGGGACCTACGCCAGGAGCCCTTCAGCGTGCGTCGGAGCCTGCTGGAAGAAGCGGTGGCGGTGGCCGCGCCCGGCCTGCATCGTTGCCCCGCCACTGAGGATCCGGAGCTGGCCCGCCGTTGGTATTCCGAGTTCGAAGGGGCCGGCCTCGACGGGCTCATCGCCAAACCCCGGGCCGGACGCTACGAGCCCGACAAGCGGGTGCAGTTCAAGATCAAACATCGCCGCAGCGTTGATTGCGTGGTGGCCGGGTACCGTACCCACAAGGATGGTGCCGGCGTGGGGTCCATGTTGCTGGGCCTGTATGACAACGCCGGGGTGTTGCACCACCTGGGTGTGACCGCCAGCTTTTCGGCCAAGTTGCGTGCCCAGTTGGTCCAGGACCTCGCTCCATTGGCGGACGGCGCGCTGGATGGCCATCCGTGGGCGGAATGGGCCCGTCCCGAGGCGCATGAGGCCACCCGGTTGCCCGGCGCGGTGAGCCGCTGGAACGGCAGCAAGGACCTCAGCTGGGTGCCGGTGCGCATCGAGCGGGTGGTCGAGGTGGAGTATCTGACGGTGACCAACGGCCGCTTCCGGGGCGTGACCACGTTCAAACGCTGGCGGGACGATCGTGACCCCACCAGTTGCCGCTTCGATCAGTTGGTGGAGGTGGACCCCGTCGGGGTGTCCCACGTGCTCGACCCAGTGACCCACTGACCCACTGACCTTCTGACCTTCTGACCCACTGACCCACTGGCATGACCCACGGATATGAGGCACGGACATGAGCGCTGACATTGCATTGCGGGCGATGGGGGTGACCATGGACTGCGCCGACGTGGTCCGCTTGGCCGACTTCTGGCAGGCGGCGCTGGGGTTCCGGACCCGCACCGGGGACGAGCTCCACACCGTCACGTTGAGCGACTCGGCCAACTCCCGCACCATCAACCACCTGACCCTGCAGCAGGTGCCGGAGCCCAAGTCGGCCAAGCACCGGCTCCACATTGACCTTTTCCCGCAGGATCCGGCCTCGGCCCGGGCGGAGTTGCTGGCGTTGGGCGCCACCGTGCTGTCCGAACCGGACTTCGCTGTGCCCGGCCATCTGGGCTTTCACGCGGTGGTGATGGCGGACCCCGAGGGTGGCGAGTTCTGCTTGGTCATGCGGGCGCCCAAGGACTAACCCGAACCCCGCCTCGGCCACCATACAAGACGGTATGGTATGGGCCGGGCGGCCGGGCGGGCGGGCGGGTTACGTCGGGTGATCACCCCCCGGACCGGGATCCGCCAATGACCGCCACAGGTGCAAAGTGGCGTAGGAGCGCCAGGGACGCCAGCGCGTGGCGTGAGCGGCCGCGCCCCGGGCGTCTGCGGGCAGACCCAACCGGGTGAGCGCGGACCGGATGGCCAGATCCCCGGCCAGGAACACGTCCCGGTCCCCGCCGGCCCGCAACAACACGTAGTCCGCGGTCCACGGTCCCACCCCGGTGAGCGCCAACAGCTGCCGGCGGGCCGCGGGCAAATCCGCCGGTGGCACCGGCAACGGCAGCTGCTGCCCAGCCAGGGCGGCGGCGGCGGCCACCAACGCCCGCCCTCGGGAACGGGGCATGGGCAACGAGGCGGCGTCGAGCCCGGCCAGGGCCGCGGCGTGGGGGAAATGCCGGTTCAGGGTGCCCGCCGGATCCTCGAAGCCCAGCGAAGCGCCAACCGTGGCCGCCAAACGTGCGGTCACCGTGCGGGCGGCGGCCACGGAGATCTGCTGGCCGATGATGGCTCGCACCAACGCCTCGTGCAGATTGGCCAGGCCGGGGACCCGTAACCCGGGCCGGGCCCTCACCAGCGGAGCCAGGGCCTCATCCCCGCCCAACACGCCATCAACCGCCACCGGATCAGCGTCAAGATCGAACAGCCGGCGCGCCAACACCACCGCCTCGGGATGGTCCCGCTGGTCCGTCAGCACGGTGGCGATGAACAGCTGCTGATGCCGGCCCCGCAGCTCGATGATGCCCTCGCCGTGGGTCAAGCGGACCGTGCGACGGTAGTGGCCCGCACCGTCGGGGGCGGACCAGTGGGCGTCTTCCACCCCAGGAATGGCCCGCAGCGCGAAGAACGCGAACAACGAACCCAGATCCGCCGGCGGCTGGTACGCGGCCGTGAGGGAACCGGAGGCGCTCAGAACTTGACGGACACCTTGACCGCGCCGTCCTCACGGGAATGGGCCAGCTCGAAGGCGTGGCCCACCTGTTCGATGGGCAGGATGTGGGACAGCAGCGGGCGCACGTTGATGGTGCGGCGGGCGATCATGTCCAACGCCACCCGGAATGACACCAGGCCCGCTTCCTGCTGCGCGCCGTACACGGTCTGGGCGGTGAGCCGCTTCCGGAAGAACTTCTGGAACGAGATCGGCACCGGCTCCTTGGCGTCGGGCAGGCCGAACCACAACAGCTTGGAGTCCACCGCGGCCAGCTCGATGCTCTGCGCCAGCGTGGTCCGGGTCCCCACCGCCTCCACGGTGTAGTCCGCGCCCACGCCGCCAGTCAGGTCCATGACCGCGGCCCGCACATCGTCCACCCCGGCCTGCAAGCGGACATCGGCCCCGAAACCCGGCGACAACGCCAGCCGGTGCGCTGACAGGTCGGCCACGATGATCCGGGCGGCGCCGGCGGCCTTGAGCAGGTGGCAGAAGAACAGCCCGGCAGAGCCCTGCCCCAAGATGACCACTGTCTTGCCGGCGACATCGGTGGGGTATCGGCGTAGCGCAAAGATCACCGTGCCCAGCTGTTGGGCCATCAACACCTCCTCCAGCGGGAGGTCAAGGGTCCGGTCCAGTTTCACCGCGGTCACCGCCTGCAACCGTTGGTATTCCGCCATGCAACGACCGATGGCGGCGTTGGGTACCGCCAGGACCAGATCCCCCTCAGCGAACCCCTCGGCCCGGGACTGCACCACATGGCCGATGCCCTCATGGCCGGGGTAGCCCGGCGCCCACGGACCCGGCGGCAGCTCCACGCCGTACTGGACCCCGTGCAGATCACTGCCACAGATGGAGGAGAACCGGCTGGCCACCAACAGCTCACCGGGCTGGGGTGGGTCAATGGGGGCCTCCACGTATTCGACCCGGCCGATCTCCACCAACTGTCCCGCTCGCATGGTCTGGCCCATGGGCGGCGACGTTAATGTCTTGAAACGGCGGGCTGCGCCCCCCGGCGGCGCCTCCCCCCATCGAGCGAGCTAGAGCCGGAGCGCGGACCGGTCGGCTGACGCCTCCCTGACGGCGCTCGGGGCCTGGCCGCCCTAG
>JBJXFH010000040.1:0-18897 GCA_046155365.1 Acidimicrobiales bacterium
CGGGTCACGTCCGCCAGGGTCACGGCGCGGATCTGGTCCAGGTAGGACTCCACCGAATGGATCTCGCCGTAGGTCAACTCCAGATAGCCCAGCCGGGCCATGCAAGTGGAGGCTTCCTCCAAGCCGATCACGGTGGAGCCCACCACGTAGCCCACCGCCGCCGCCAGTTCTTCCTCGGTGATGCCGTCAGCGGCCACCCGGTCAACCTCGGCTTCGATCACCTTGCGGGTCTCCGCGGCCCGGTCGGGGGCCACCGCGGTGGACACCACCAACGCCCCCACGTCCTCGTACAACGACAGTGAGGATCCCACCGAGTATGCCAGCGCCCGTTGCTCGCGGACCTCGAAGAACAACCTGCTGGCTGGCCCGTCCCCCAGCACGTGCTCCAACACCGTCAGTGCATACCGATCGGTACTGTGCATGCCGCCGCAACGCCAACCCAGTGCTAATTGCGTTTGTTCAGTGTGCCGACGCACGTGGACCTTGGGCGCCATGGCGGTGGCCGGCGCAGCCCGCATCACCGCCATACCTCGCGGTAGGTCACCGAACCAGTGGGCGGTGGTTTCCACCAGCCGGTCGTGATCCACCACCCCCGCGGCGCTGACCACCAGGTGGGCACCGGCGAGATGGCGGGCCACGTAGGACAACACGTGGTCCCGGGAGATGGCGCTGACCGTCTCCGCCGAACCGATCACCTCCCGGCCCAGGGGATGGTCGGGGAAGACGGCCTCGAACAGCTTGGTATCGGCCCAGTCGGCGGGGTCATCTTCGGCCCCGGCCAACTCTTCCAGGATGACCTCGCGCTCGCTATCGAGGTCCTCGGCGCGCAGTTCGGCCCGTCGCACCGCTTCGAGCAGCAGGTCCAAACCGATGGTCTCAGCCCCCGCCGGCACCCGGCTGTAATAGGCCGTGCGCTCCTTGGCGGTATACGCGTTCATCTCCCCGCCCACGGCGTCGAACGCCAAGGAGAGGGACCGGGCGTCACGCTCGGCGGTGCCCTTGAAAATCAGGTGTTCGAGGACATGGCAAAGCCCGGCCTGTTCCTCGGGCTCGTCACGGGAACCCACCCCGAGCCACACCCCCACCGAAAGGGAGCGGGCCCCGGGCACTTCTTCTGATACCACCCGGACGCCGTTGTCCAGGGTGCTTCGACGCCAACCTGGTCCGGCCGGCAGCTCACCGCTCAGCGGCAGAACATGGTCGAGCGGCACGTCAGCCGGCCCGCGTTGAGGGCGCGACCAACCGACGTGCCGTCTCGACCCGGATCATCAGCGACGACGACGGGGCCGGCGGGGACGCTCGCCACCTGCACCGGCACCGGCACCGGCACCGCTGCGGGGACCGCTGGGCCGCTCCCGATCGGGAATGCCGCCCACCGGAGTCGGCCCGAGATCACCGAACTCCTCGCGCAGCTCGCTTTCGAAGGACTCCTCGAAGGACACGTACTCCCGCCCGGCACCGTTCTCCGGCGCGGCATCACTGCCTCCGGCCGGCCGCTCCGCCCGCTCACCACGGTCCCGATCGCCACGGTCCCGATCGCCACGCTCGCGATCACCACGATCACCGCGCTCACGATCACCGCGCTCGGGGCGATCACCGCGCTCGGGGCGATCACCGCCCTCAGCCGAGCCGCCCTCACGTTCGGGCATGTTGGCCGGCTTGAGGGAGATCTTGCCGTTGGGGTCGATGTCCTCCACGATGACCTCGAGCTCCTCGCCCAGGGTCAGCACGTCCTCCACATTGTTGATGCGACGCCCGCCGCCCAACTTGGAGATATGCACCAGGCCATCACGGCCCGGGAGGATGTTGACGAACGCCCCGAACTTGGTGATGTTCACGACCCGGCCGCTATAGGTGGCGCCAACCTCGGCGGTGGGCGGCTCCAGGATCAACCGAACCTGACGCTCGGCCTCACGGGCGATGACGATGTCCACCGCGCTGATGGTGACGGTGCCCTCGAAGCCGTCGTCGTCCACGCTGAGATCGGCACCGGTCTCGGACTGGATGGCGTTGATGACCTTGCCCTTGGGCCCGATGACCTCGCCGATCTTGTCCATGGGGATGGTGAAGCTGATGATCTTGGGGGCGGTGGGGCCCACGTCGTCACGGGGCTCGGCAATGGCGCCGTGCATGACCGCCAGGATCTCCAGGCGGGCCTCTTTGGCCTGGGCCAGGGCGGCGGCCAACACGTCGGCGGGGATGCCGTCGATCTTGGTGTCGAGCTGCAAGGCGGTGACGAACTCGCCGGTGCCGGCCACCTTGAAGTCCATGTCACCGAAGGCATCTTCCACGCCCAGGATGTCCGTCAGGGTGGTGTACTTCCCGTCGGCGAACACCAGGCCCATGGCGATACCGGCCACCGGGGCCTTGATGGGCACACCGGCGTCCATCAGGGAAAGGGTGGAACCGCAAACTGACGCCATGGAGGTGGAGCCGTTGGAGGACAGCACCTCGGACACCAGACGCAGCGTGTAGGGGAAGTCCTCGATCTTGGGGATCACCGGCAGTAGCGCCCGCTCCGCCAGCAGACCGTGACCGATCTCCCGGCGCTTGGGGCCGCGCATGAAGCCGGTTTCTCCAGTGGAGTACGGCGGCATGTTGTAGTGATGCATGTAGCGCTTGCGCTCGGTGATGTCGATCCCGTCGATCATCTGATCCATGCGACGCACACCCAGGGTGGTGATGTTGACCACCTGGGTCTCGCCCCGCTGGAAATAGCCCGAGCCGTGCACCGTGGGCAGCACCCCAACTTCAGAGGACAGCGCCCGCAGATCACGGGGACCGCGACCGTCGATGCGGATGCCCTCATTCACGATGCGGGTGCGGACCAGGTTCTTGGTCAGGCTGCGAGCGGCGGCCTTGATCTGCTTCTCCGCGTCACGCAAGGCACTGAAGCGGGGCAGTAACTCCGCCACCACCGCACTGCGGATCTCACCTTCGGCGGTGTCACGCTCAGCCTTGGCGCTGATGGAGATCACCGGGGTCATGCGATCAGTGGCCGCCGCCACCACCGCCTGGTACACCTCGTCGCTGTAATCGACCTGCTCGGTATAGGCCATGGTGGGCTTGGGACCGCCGGCCTCCGCAATGAGGTCGAGCTGCATCTTGATCATGTTGCGGATGTGGGGCTTGGCCGCCTCCAGACCCTGCGCCAGCGCCTCTTCGGTGACCTTAGGGGCGTCGGCCTGGATGTTCTCCCAGGTGGAGGTGGTGCCGCCGGCTTCCACCATCATGATGGCCACGTCACCGTTGGGCAGTTCCCGGCCGGCCACCACCATCTCGAAGGATGATGCCTGGCCTTCCTGGTAGGTGGGGTGACCGATCCACTCGCCCTGCGCGGTGTACGCCAGGCGCACGGCACCGATGGCGGACAGGAACGGGATGCCGGACATGCACAGCGCCGCGGAGGCGCAGTTGATGATCAGCACGTCGTGGGGGTTGACCTTGTCCGCACCCATCACGGTGGCGATGACATGGACCTCGTTGCGGAATCCTTCGGGGAAGTTGGGCCGCAACGGCCGGTCGGTGAGCCGGCAGGTGAGGATGGCACTGTCGGGGGCCCGACCCTCACGACGGAAGAAGCTGCCGGGGATCTTGCCGGCGGCGTAGGAACGCTCTTCCACGTCCACGGTGAGCGGGAAAAAGTCCACCCCGTCCCGCACGGTCTTGGCGGCGGTGGCGGTGACCAGCACGTAGGTGCCGCCGATGCGGCCCACCACGGCCCCGTCGGCCTGCCCGGCCAGCTTGCCGGTCTCGAGGGTGAAAATCTTGTCAGGCGCTCCGTCGGTCGGCGCGCTCACGCTGATGGGTTCAGCCATGTGGTTTCTCCTTGGCCCCTGAAGGGCCGTTGGTTTGGCTGCGGGGCACCCACCAGATCCCAGATCGCACCCGCCCCGCCACCCGCTGCATGGGGTGACCGGGAAAGTGGGAGCTGGCAGCTGATGGTTCCCGGGTGGACACCGCCCACCCGGACCGCCGCGGCCGGTCTTACTGGTTTCGGTTTGCGTGGTGTGTTGCGTTCAGCTGCAACGAGCGCAACGGCTCGAACAGCGCACGAGCGGCCCCGGAAGGCCGCTCGGTGTGGAGTCTCGGATCAGCGACGCAGTCCGAGTTTGGCGATGATGGTCCGATATCGCTCAATGTCGTTCTTGCGGACGTAATCGAGCAGCCGGCGCCGGCGTCCCACCAGCATGAGCAGACCCCGACGGGTGTGATGGTCCTTCTTGTGGACCTTCAGATGCTCCGTGAGGTACGTAATGCGATCGCTCAACAGCGCGATCTGCACCTCGGGAGACCCGGTGTCGGTGCCATGGAGGCGGTGATCAGCAATGATGTCGGCTTTTTCGGCCATCGGTGTTGGTGAGCTTCCTGGTAAATGGGCGACCCTGGGGCCACCCGGTGGGTGTCTGACCCAGCCCCTCGGCCCGGTTCACCCATCAGCGTCAACGTCGCAGCGACGCAAGCGGGTAAAGATCGTGACCAGGCGCGGTAGCCCGAACGTACATCGAGCGCGCCGCCACGCTAGCAGTTCGCGCCAGCCGATCCGCGCCACCCCTTCCCCGAACCCGCCGGATCGGGGCAACGCAGCCGAGATCCGCCGAGATCAGCCGAGATCAGCTCAGACGAGCCTCGAGGTAATCGACCAGCGCATCGATCGGCACCCGCTCCTGGCTCATGCTGTCCCGCTCCCGCACCGTAACCGCCGAGTCCTCCAACGAATCAAAATCGACGGTCACGCAGTACGGGGTGCCGATCTCGTCCTGACGGCGGTACCGGCGACCGATGGCCTGCGTTTCGTCGTAATCGGCCATCCAGCGCGGCTGCACCAGGCCCAGCACCGACCGGGACAGCTCCGTCAACGGGCCCTTCTTGGACAGTGGCAGCACCGCCACCTTGTAGGGCGCGATCCGGTGGTGCAGGCGCAGCACGGTGCGGGTTTCACCCTTGACCTCTTCCTCGTCATAGGCGGCGATCAGGAAGGCCATCATCGAACGGGTGGCACCGGCGGCGGGTTCGATGACGTGGGGCACGTAGCGGGTCTTGGCCTCTTGATCGAAGTAGCTCAACTCGGCCCCGGAGTGCTTGCCGTGCTGGGTCAGGTCATAGTCCCCGCGGTTGGCGATGCCCTCCAGCTCACCCCAGCCCCACGGGAACAAGAACTCCACGTCAGAGGTGCCCGAGGAGTAATGGGACAACTCGTCGGGGTCATGGGGACGCAACCGCAGCTGGGCCGCGGGGATGCCGTGGCGCACATACCAGTCATGGCGCTCCGTGCACCAGTACCGGTACCACTCCGCGGCCTCGTCGGGGGGAACGAAGAACTCCAGCTCCATCTGCTCGAACTCCCGGGTGCGGAACACGAAGTTGCCCGGGGTGATCTCGTTGCGGAAGGACTTGCCCACCTGGGCGATGCCGAAGGGGGGCTTCTTGCGGCTGGTGTTCAGCACGTTGGCGAAGTTGATGAACATCCCCTGCGCCGTCTCCGGCCGCAGATAGGCCACCGCAGCGGACTCTTCCAGCGGGCCGGCGTGGGTCTTGAACATCAAGTTGAACTGGCGAGCCGCGGTGAATGCCTCCCGGGCCCCGCAGTTGGGGCACAGCGAGGCGTCCTCCAGGTGATCCTCCCGGAAGCGCTGCTTGCACTTGGTGCAGTCCACCAGGGGATCGGTGAAGTTGGCCAAGTGCCCCGACGCCTCCCACACCGCGGGCGGGGACAGGATGGACGCGTCCAGCCCCACCACGTCCGTGCGGAGCTGCACCATGGTCCGCCACCAGGCATCTTTCACATTGCGCAGCATCAGCACGCCGATGGGTCCGTAGTCATAGGTGGAGCGGAACCCGCCGTAGATCTCCGCCGAAGGGAACACGATCCCCCGCCGTTTGCAGAGGTTCACCACCTTCTCCATCAGCTCGGGGTCGGTCACCTCCGAATCGGGCCGATCGGCGTCCGAGGGCCCGGGTTGGGGCTCGTTGGGGGCCGCGTTCAAGTCCTCGGGTGGAACGGCCGATGTGGAAGTGGACGGGCTGGCCATGGGTGAGCAGGTTATCCCTCTCCTTGCGGACCTCCGATCAGCGCCCTCACCACCACGAACGAAACGCACTCGCCAACCCCGCACCCACCTCGCACCCACCCCCATACGGCCCCACCAGGCAGGTTGAAGCCCGAACCCATGAACGCCATTCACACCGCGACTCCACCTGCGTCAACCAACGCGGGCGCTCCGGACCTGGTCAAGCGACGGGTCACCGGGATAGCCATCGACATGGCGATCCTGTTCATGGTGTTTCTTGTCCTGCGTCAGGTGGTGTCGGCCCTGGCAATGTCGCTCGGGCTGGTCCTGCTGATGGCTATCGCCCTGCACGGCATCGTGGTCGGCGAAACCGGGCTGAGTCCGGGCAAGGCGCTGGTCGGGCTCAAGCTCGTGGATCAGAAAGGGCGGCCTCCGGGTACCGCGCTGGCGCTGATCCGCCTCGCCGCGTGGTTACTGGACGGTGTGGGCTTGTTCGGCGTGTTGTTGATCTGGTTCACCCCGAATCACCAAAGGGTGGGCGACACCATCACCCACACGTTCGTGGTGTCCACCCGTGAGGAGGACACTGCCGCACCCCGCCTGGTGGTCCCCGGCCCCGCGCCGGACCGCTACTCGGGCGGAGAAGCCGAACGACAGGACTTCGACCCCATCTGGGACGGCAAGGTGCAGGCCTACGTCCAATGGGATCCGATCACCAAGCGGTGGATGCAGTTCTCCAGCGAGCAGGATGCGTGGATTCCCGTCGAAGCTGACTGATCCACCCTTCGCCCGCCCTTCGTATCCGGCCATCCGCGCGCTCAGCGAGAGCGAAGAACCGCTCTGAGACGACAGGATGCCCCTCTTGTGGTCGATTGGCGACTAAGAATGGTGGGGTGAGGACCCTTCCAGGTCGGCCCGCCTCAGCGCGTGAGCCCGACACGTCGGCATCGGCGTCCAAGAGCGGGAGCCCAACCGACCCCGCTCGAGGACCGGCAGGCCGAAACGGGGGTTTCGACCCCGACCCGCGCTCACCCGGATCCCGGGAGGCCCGCCCCGCTCCCGAGATCGACAATGAACCGCAGATCGATGTCGAATCCGGGACGATCTTGTGGAAGCGGCGGCTCACGGCGCGTCTCATCGACATGTTGGCGGTGACGGTGCTGTTCCTGGCGCTGTTCCATAGCGGCCGAGACGTGCTGATGACCCAGCCCGGCGCCTGCGATCCCGCCCCGGCACCCAACTGCAACGTGCTGTTCCAGACCGAGCGGGTCGGCGACGCCGGTGAGATCATCGCCGATTTCACCCTGATCAACGGCAGGGTCATCGAGTCGAGCCACCCCACCTACCAGTTACTGAACACGGTGTACATCGCTGATGCCCCGGAGATCTCCACCTATCTGGTGACGCTGGCGGCGGTGCTGGTGGGGATGGTGTTGCTGCCCGGCCTGGTGGGCTGGACCCCCGGCAAGCTGGTGGCCGGTTTGCGCTTGGCGGACCGATCCGGCCGCCCGGCCAGCCTGCGCCGCATCTTGATCCGCTGGGCTCTGCCTGACGGGCTGCTGGGTCTGGTGGGGATGCTGGCGGCCGTGACGGGGGCGTGGTGGCCGTTGCGCCTGCTGTTCATCTTCGCCGCAACCGGCCTGGTACGCGCCGGGCTCGAGGCCATCACGATGCTGGCCGGTCCGTCGGTTGGTCAACGGCTGGCGGCGGAGAAGTTGGGTCCCCTCAGCGACGCCGGCCTTGATCTGGCGGTTGTGGACCAGAACGATTTCCGGCACACGGACACCGCCGTACCCGAGCCGCCCTTGCAGCCCGAGGCCGAATCGCCGGCCCCTCCCGAACAGGCCGAAGACACCCCTGAAACCTGGGCCCGACCCCTTTCCCAGCCCGAGACCACTAAGACCACCAAGGTCATCCGGGAAGCGATCGACGCCGACGGCAGCGACACCGCACGCGTCGAACCGTCGGCCCGTGTGCACGACGCTCAACCGTGGCCCGCACCCTCCGCCAACGTTCCCCGCATGTTCGCCGCTCCCGGGGCCCGCCACGAGCCCCTCGAGCCCCTCGAGGCCGCTCCTTCCGCCCCGCCGCCGATGGCCGATGACCCGACTCCTGTCGGATGGAGGCCCTTCGCCGCCCCCTCTCCCGCCGTCATCGAATCGCCGCGGACCCTCGAATCAGCCGTCATCGAATCAGCCGTCATCGAATCAGCCGTCATCGAATCGGTAGTCGCAGAATCGGTAGTCGCAGAATCGGGTGAGGTCATCGCAGAAGCCCCGTTCGACTTCGACCTCGTCGAATCGGCGGACGTCACCAAATCCGATGAACCCCAGATTGCCGCGCTGCTGGAGACCGATTCGGCGGCCCCGAACGAGCCCGCCCCCGTCGAATCATCCCCCTACGACGATTCGACCCGATCCATTGCGTCGGCCGCCCACACCGAATCCGCCCACACCGAATCACCCGGCAGCATCGATTTGACCAGTTTTGGTTCGGCCGTCGAATCCACAGACACGCCTCAACCCGCTTTCGCGGACATCGAACGGACGGCGAAAGACGAATCCGTCGACGTCGAGTCAGCCCACGCCGCACGCGCCGCTATCGATACCGTCGTCGAATCACCGGCCCTCGTCGAATCACCGGCCCTCACCGCGGAAACCGACGCTGCCGAGGTTGATCCGTATACGCCGCAGTGGGACCGGGCCCGTCAGGCGTACATCTGCTGGGAACCACGAAGCCAGGAATGGGTCCAGTGGGACGAAAGCGCCGAAATCTGGGTGCCGATCAGCCGGGACAGCTGACAGCTCACGGATGACGGCTTGCTAGTGGGTGTTGACCGTGGCTGAGCGCAGGCGTCGCTCCACGTGACGCTCCACCGCCGCCAGAGTGACCCGATCCAGCGCGTCGGTGTCTGGTGATCGGGGCTCGTTCAGGGCGGCCCCCAACCGGCCACCGAGCACCATACGGGCCAGCTCGAACCCCCGGGGGCTGAGCACCATCCCCGAGCGACAGGCGCGGCATCGGGCGCCGCCGGCTTCGGGATCAAGGGCCACCAGATCTTCGGAACCGCCGCAACCGGTGCAGCAGTCCAGCATTGGCACCACGCCGTCCAGCGCCAGCAACTTGAGCAACATGGCACTCACCACCAGCGGTCGATCGGCGGCTTCCAGGGATCGCAACGCCCCCAACAACAGCTGGAACCGGCGCTCGTCGGGCTCACGATCCAAGGTCGAAGCCTCCACCGCTTCCAGCATGATGGCTCCACGGGCCAAGCGGTCCAGATCGTTCCGGATGGCGGGGAAGGCGTCGATGCCCTGCACCTGGGTGACAGTGTCCAGCTCCCGACCCCGGTACAGCTGCACCTCCACATGCGCCAGCGGTTCGAGGCGCAGTCCGTGACGGGTACTGGGTTTGCGCACCCCCTTGAGCACCGCCCGGACCTTGCCGTGCTCCAGGGTCAGCAGCACCGCGATGCGATCGGTTTCCGCCAGCTTGAAGGTCCTCAGCACGATGGCCGTGCCCCGATACAAGCTCATGGCCGCACCCGGCTCAGGCCAACCCACCGAAGCGGCGATCGCGGGCCTGGTACTGGCGGACCGCGTCGTACAGGTTCTCCCGGCGAAAATCGGGCCAGAAGATATCGCTGAAGATGAGCTCCGAATACGCCAGTTCCCACAGCAGGAAATTGGAGATGCGGTACTCCCCCGAGGTGCGGATGACCAGGTCGGGATCGGGCATGTCCGGGGCGTAGAAGTGCTTGCGCAGGTTCTTCTCGTTGACCTGATCGGCGGTGACCCCCGATCGCATCATGGCTGTTACCGCGTCCAGGATTTCCGCCCGCCCGCCGTAGTTGAAACAAACCGAGAACGTCATGCGCCGGTTGTGGCGGGTCAGCTCCTCGGTCTCCTCCACCAGCCGCAACAGGCTCCGCGGTACCCGCCAATCCCGCCGGCCCAGGAAACGGATCCGCACGCCCTTGTCGTTGAGATCGTCCCGATGGCCCAGCAGGATCTTGCGGTTGAACTGCATGAGGAACCGCACCTCATCCGGCGGGCGGCTCCAGTTCTCCGTGGAAAAGGCGTACACGCTGAACCAGCTCACGCCCAGCTCCAGCGCCCCTTCGACGGCATCGAAAAGGGCTTCCTCCCCGGCCGCGTGCCCGTCGGTGCGTTTCAGGCCCCGCTGCTGGGCCCAGCGACCGTTGCCGTCCATGACGCAAGCAATGTGACGGGGGATGCGCTGCGGGTCCAAACCCAACGAGCGTGTCCGCTCCTCATCGGCTCGCTTGCTCCGTCGCCCTGCACCAGCCACATTGGGCAACCTACCGGGTCACCGACGGCGGTCGTGGTACCCGCGGACCGCTCCGGGGCCACTAGAACCCGAGGCGGTCCAATGATGCCGGTCGGCGCTGCCAGTTCCGCTCCACCTTGACTGCCAACTCCAGATAGGCGCCCGGAGCCAGGGCCTTGCGGACCTCGCTGCCCACAGCTTTGAGCACCGCCCCGCCATGGCCGATGACGATGCCTTTCTGGGAATCTCGTTCCACCAGGATCTCGCAGCGGATGTAGGGCCAGTCCCACTCCGTGACCCTGGTGGCGATGGAGTGGGGCAGCTCATCCTCGGTGCGGGCCAGCAGTTGCTCCCGAACGAGCTCCGCCACCCAGAACGCCTCGGGGTTGTCGGTGGCCTCATCGCGGGGGAAGAACGCCGGGCCGGTGGGCAAACGCCCCAACAGGTGATCGAGCAGCGCCGACACGCCCTCACCGGAGATGGCCGACACCGGAAAATATTCCCGTCGATCCGGCTGCGGGGACGCCATGCCGCCGCCGGTATTTCCACCGACGTTGCCGCTGACATTGCCGCCGATATTGCCGCCGATATTGGCGCTGGCGGCGGCACCGGTGTTGGCGGCGAAGCGGGCGGCGGTGGCCAACTGCGCCGCCACCAGTTCCGGGCGCATGCCGTCCACCTTGTTGAGCACCACCACCGCGTCGGCAGGGGCGCTGCGCAGAACCCGTTCGTCGCCCCGGCCCACGCCGGAGGCCCCATCCAGCACCACGCACACCAGATCCACGCCCGACGCTGCCGCCTGGGCCCGGTCATTCAGCCGGTTGCCCAGCGGGGTTCGAGGCTTGTGAATGCCAGGGGTGTCCACGAACACCAGCTGGGCGTCGAAACGGTTCAGCACCCCCCGGATCTGGGTTCGGGTGGTCTGGGGTTTGTCCGACACGATGGAAACCTTGGTCCCCACCAGGCGGTTCACCAGCGTGGACTTGCCCACGTTGGGACGGCCGATGACGGCCACGAAACCCGAGATCATGTCCAGCGGCGTGTCCCGACCGAAGCCCGACCCGAAGTCCGCCCCCTGGGGCTGATCGGCGCTCATGCCTGCACCTGATGACGATCCGCGGGGGCGACCTTAGGTTCACCCTCACCGTGGTTCGCGGTGGTAGCGCCTTCGAGGGAACCGGACCTGGAGGCGTCGGTCCCCACCGAGTCAGCCTCGCCCGGCACTTGACGCAACACCAGCTGGTCGATGCGTCGGCCCCGCATGGACGCCACCTCCAGCACATGATCACCGAACTGGGCCGCGTCTCCCACCAGGGGAATCTTGCCGAAATGGTCGAACACCAACCCGCCGATGGTATCCCAGTCACCTTCGGGCAACTCCAGGCCCAGCTCCTCGTTGACCTCTTCCAGGGACAGTCGGGCCGCCAGCCGGATAGACCCGTCGGCCTGATGCTCGATGGCCGGTCGGGCCTCGTCGAATTCGTCTTCGATCTCGCCCACCAGCTCTTCGATGATGTCCTCCATGGTGACCAGCCCGGCCGTGCCGCCGTACTCGTCAACCACCACGGCAAGGTGCAGCTTCTCCACCTGCATCTCTCGCAGCAACGTGGCCACCGGTTTCATCTCGGGCACGAAGCGGGCCGGGCGAACCAGGTCGGCCACGGTTTGGGTGCGACGGGCGCCGGCGGGGATGGGACGACCACCCACCCCGGTCCCGGTGGCGGCCCGGAGCGCGGCGTTGGCGATGTCCTTGGCGTAGAGCACGCCCACCACGTCATCGATGGACTCCCCGGTGACCGGATAACGGCTGTAGCCCTCGCTCTGCACCACCATCAGGGCGTCATCGAGCGGGAGGGACACCGGGAGACACACCATGTCCGGCCGGGGCACCATGACCTCGCGCACCACGGTGGACGCGAACCCGATCACGGAGGCCAACAGGTGCTGGTCCTCGAAATCGATGCGGTCCGTTTCCACCGGTGAGCCCGCCACCACCATGAAGGACTGCCCGGCGGGATCCTCCACCCCTCGTTGCGGCAGCGGGAACAGACGCCCGCTGATCCGCAGGGCCAACCGTGACAACAGCCGGACCGGCAGAACCCGGCTGACCAGCTGGCCCACCCTGCCGGCCACCCCCGCGGCCCGGTCCAAGTTGTGCAGCGCCCACGCCCGCGGCAACGCCACTGCCACCAGGAACAGCGCCGGGAAGCCCACCACGAACGCCGCCGCCACCAGCCAGCCCCCACCAACGCGGTAGGCGACCAGCGAGACCAGCCCGGCGATGACCACGTCGAAGACCAACTCCAGGGCCAGCACCGGATGCAGCGCCTGGTCCCGGCGTTGCACCAACAGACGCAGGGATCGCAACGGGGCGCTGGTCGGTTTGACCTCCAGCAACGCGTTGACCCTGGTGCGGGTCACCTGGGTGAGCACGGTGTCGGTGATGGCCAGCACCGCGGTGGCCGGCACCGCCAGCAGGGCCACCACCAGCGCCACCACGTCGAACGCGGACCAAGCCCAACTCGGCGTGCTCACGGTTGACTCCGCCACGCCACGGCACCGCGGCAATGGGTGGGTGTGGGAGATGGTGGAGGGTTCACAGGGTGGTACCGGGATCAACGAACGCCCGCAGGTGGGCCAACTCCCGGTGGCGCATCACGGCCGCCTCGTCCTCGTCGGCGTGGTCATGGCCCAACACGTGCAGCACCCCGTGCACCACCAACAGTGACAACTCCTGATCCAGGGTTCGATCGTGCTCGGTGGCGTAGCGAGCAGCCACCGCCGGGCAGATGACCACGTCACCCAACAGCGCCACCATCCCCGCCGGTCGGTCTTCGTGGGGATCATCAAGGGGGAACGCCAACACGTCGGTGGGGCCGTCCTCGTGCATGTGCTCGGCGTTGAGCGCGGCCATGACGTCCTCGGCAACGAAGGTCAGGTTCAACTCCGCGTCGCCGCCCACGCCCTCCGCGACCAAGGTGGCGGCGGCGAGGTTCGCCAGGGCAGCGGCGTCCACGATGACCTCTCGCTGCTCGTCACTGATCACCACATCAGGAACATCAGGAACCGCCGGAGCCGCGGCTGCCGTGGGCGCTCGACGGAGCAGGGTCACCGTCGGTCTCCGCTACGGGGACGGGGGCCGGCCCGTTCGTAGGCGTTGACGATGTCGGCCACGATCCGATGGCGGACCACGTCCCGGCTGGTCAGGTGCACGAACGTCAACCCGTCGATGCCCACCAGCAACTCTTCCAGCCCTTCCAGCCCGCTGCGTCCCCCCGGCACGTCAACCTGGGTGGTGTCCCCGGTGATCACCGCCTTGGAGCCGAAGCCGATGCGGGTGAGGAACATCTTCATCTGCTCCGGGGTGGTGTTCTGCGCCTCGTCCAGGATGATGAAGCTGCGGTTGAGGGTCCGGCCCCGCATGAACGCCAAGGGCGCCACCTCCACCAGGCCCCGGGTGAGCAGCTTCTGCGCCCCTTCGGCATCAACCATGTCGTACAGCGCGTCGTACAGCGGGCGCAGGTAGGGGTCGATCTTGGCGGTGAGATCCCCCGGCAGGAACCCCAACTTCTCCCCCGCCTCCACCGCCGGGCGGGTCAGGATGATGCGCTCCACCTCTTTGCCCTGCAGCGCCTGAACCGCCAAGGCCACCGCCAGCCAGGACTTGCCGGTGCCGGCGGGACCCACCCCGAAGGTGATGGTGTTCACCCCAATGGCGTCAACATAACGTTTCTGACCTGCGGATTTGGGTCGAACGGAGCGGCCCCGGGCGGCGCGCAGGACCTCCGCGGTGAGCACTTCGGAGGGCCGCTCATGGGCCCGCACCATGTCAATGGCCCGCGCCACGCCCACCGGTTCCAGTTCGTGACCCAGCCGGGAGATGGTGACCAGCTCCTCAAAGACCCGGGCCACCTCAGCGGCGTCGGCCCCTTCCAGGGAGATCTCGTTGCCCCTGACGTGGATGCTGGTGGCGGGAAAGGCCTGCTCAACGATGCGGAGCAGCTCATCATGGGGCCCCAGCAGCGCGGCCATCACCTCATTGCCGGGAACGGACAGCTTCAGGGGGACGGGGCTGGGTGACGATGCAGTCATTCGGTGATCACAGCTACCAGAGACACCCGAGCTGTGGTTCGGGATTCCGTCGGTCCCGAGAGGTTCGTGGTGACGGTCATGACCAGGGTACTGGCCCGAGGCGAGCTTCGAGGTCCCTTTGGAGCACGGCGATGACCGATAGCCCTGACCACCGGGACGCGCACGGGGACGCGCTCGGGGATTTGGACGGGGATATGGACGGGGACCGCGCCGGTGATGTGGATGACGCCGCGGCGCGCTTTCTGGCTGATTCCCGGGTGGAAGACCGTGTTGCGGAACGGCGCCGAACCCGCTGGCTGAACCGCCAAGCGGCGGAGTCCACCACGTTCGCCTCCCTGCTCGTCAACCTGGCCGAGATCGGACAGCCCATCACGCTCCGCGGCAAGACCGGCACCGACCATGAGGGTTTGGTGCGGGTGTTGGGCGAGGACGTGGTTGCCCTGGCCGGCGCGGACGCCGCCTTGACCTTGATCGCGTTGGCCCACGTGGTGGCGCTTCATCACGTGCCCGGCCCGCAAGCCACGGCGCTGACCGCGCATCGTCCGGCCGTGCGGGATCGACCCACCATGCGTCAGCTGTTGGCCGAGTTGGCCGACGACGAACCCGAGGCCATCTGCACCATGGACGGCGGCGCCACGCTGCGGGGCCGGTTGCGGTGGGTGGGCGAGGACCTGGCGGCCATGTCCCCGCTCCCCCCTGAAGGCCGGGTCTCCGCTGGTGGGGCCGCCTGGAGTTACGTCCGGCTGTCCTCGCTCAGCGTGGTCTCGGTCAGACTGTCCGCACTCAGCGTCTCCGGATAGAGATGCTCGAGCGTGCCGGGCTCGATCCGGCACGCCTCGATGAAGGACTCCACCTCGTCTTCCTTGAGCCTGATGACCCGCCCGAAGCGGTAGGCCGGCAACTGGCCCTCATCAATGAACCGGTACAGCGTGCGCGGCGTGATGCCGAGCCGCCGTGCGGACTCAGCCGTGCTGAGCCATCGAATCTCTGAGCTCCCCATAGGTGCACCACCCTATACAGCCTTTCGCAGGCTTTCGATACGTTCGACAGATTCTCGGGAAATATACTGAGATTACCCGTAACGCCATGTTAGCTCATGGATAGGATCGAACGGCATGCAGAGGGTAGCGAAGATCATGGACACCAGCCCGGTGCGCCCGGCTGCTGCCGCCGAGGGTGCCGGCCGCACCATCCGGCCCGGAAGACCTTTGCCCAGCGGACGGGCGGTGCTAGGGGCGCTGCTGGTCACGGTGGCCGCGTTGGCGGCGTTCCTCACCGCCCGCAGCGCTGATGACCAACCCTCCACCAGCTACCTGGTGGCCACCAGAGCCCTGGCGCCGGGTCAGATCCTGTCGCCGGCGGATATGGCCTCGGTGGTCATGGAGCTCCCACCATCTCAGGCCACCAGCGCCTTTTCCGGGGCCCAGGCCGATGCCGTGGTCGGCAGCGCCGCCCGGGGCCCGGTGGCGCAGGGCGCGCTGCTCACCGACGCCGTGCTCGAACCCCCGGTAGAAGGTGCCAGAGCCGCCAACACCACCGCCGAATACCGCGAGATCTCCTTCGCCGTGCCCCGGGCCCGGGCGCTGCTGGGCAACCTGGTGCCGGGCGATCGGGTTGATGTGGTTGCCTCCGAGGAAACCGCCAGCGTGGTGTTGGTCCAACAGGCGCTGGTGGTGGCGGTGTCCTCCGGTGCCGATGACGCCCTGGTCCTGTCCGAGGACGTGGTGATCACCCTGGCCCTCAGCGGCGCCGACGAAGCGCTGGCGGTGGCCCACGGCGCAGCGGCGAACGAGCTCACCGTGCTGCGCTCAACCCGGGCCCGGGATCGCCTGGCCGACCGGTTCCCCATCGTCACGTCCCCTGTCGCTCCCACTGCCGCATCCACCGCCGCATCCGGCTTGTCACCCACAACCACCAGCCCCGCCGCCGGGGTGTCCCGATGAGCGCCCGGTTCGTGGTCTTGGGCCTGGCCCGACCTCGTACCCCGTGGTTCGGTGAGGTCAGCCAGTGGGCCACCAGTGGCGCTGCGCCGTTGGAGTTCATCCGCTGCGTGTCACGGGAGGAAGTGGCCGTCAACCTGGCGTCGGGACGGGCGTACTCGGCGCTGTTGGTGGACGGCGCCTCCATCGAGCTGGATCGTGACCTGGTCGACGCCATGCGCAGCGCCGGGACCGCCACCATCGTGGTTGAGGACCGCACCGTTACCCGCGATTGGCAAGTGCTGGGCGTCCAAGCGGTGCTCCGACCCGATTTCAGTCGCACCGATCTGGTGGTCACCCTCGACACCCACGCCGCCGCCCTGGAAGCCGCCCCCACCACCTTGGCCGAGGCCTTCGAATCCCGGGACCAGCCCGCCTTCGGGGCGGGACCACCTCAAATGGGCCGCTGGATCAGCGTGACCGGCGCTGCGGCGGGGGCCTCGGTGCTGGCCATGGCCCTGGCCCAAGCCCTCGGATCAGCGGACCAGCACGCTCGGGCCGGGCGTCGTGCCACCCGCCGCCCACGCCTCCACACGCCCCCCACGGACGGCGCGGCGGTGCTGCTGGCAGACCTGGCGCTTGACGCGGATCAGGCGATGTTGCACGGAGCCCCGGACATCGTGCCGGGCCTCAACGAGCTGGTTGACGCCTACCGGGCCAACCACGTGCCGGCCGAGGCGGTGCGCAACCTCACCTTCGCGGTGCACGGTCGCCACTATCAGTTGCTGCTCGGCCTGCGCCGCCATCGGGACTGGGCGGCGCTGCGGCCCCGGGCCCTGCACGCCTCCCTGGACGGCCTGAGCTGCGCCTTCCCGATGGTGGTGGCCGATGTCGACGCCGACGTCGAGGGCGAAACCGACTGCGGATCGGTGGAGATCGAGGAACGAAACGCCCTGGCCCGGGCGTGTCTGCGCCGCTCTGACGTGGTGTTGGTGGTGGGCGGGGCGGACCTCAAGGGGTTGCACAGCCTGATCCGCACCCTGGGCCGGTTGCGGCACTTCGGCCTGGACCCCGCCCGACTGGTGCCGGTGGTCAACCGGGCCCCGCGCCATCCCCGGGCCCGGGCCGAGATCACCCGGGCCATCACCACCCTGGTGGACACGGTGTCCCCCGCCTGGCCCACCGACGAGACACTCCTCGCCAGCCCAGGCGCGGCCACCAACCTGGCCGGGGTGTTGTTCGTGCCGGAGATCCGCCGGCTCGACAGCATCATCCGGGATGGCGCACCGTTGCCCGCCACGTTGTGCGATCCCCTCGGCGCGGCGGTCACGGTCCTTCTGGAACGCATGGAACCGGTGGGCGTTGCGCTGCCGGATCCGGTGGCGGTCCGACCGGGCGAGCTGGGCGGCCTGTTCGACTTGGCGGCCAGCTGATGGATCAGCACCGTTCGCCCCTGTTCGATCCGGCCACCGCCAACCCCGCCGCCACCACCGAAGCCCGTCTCCTGGAGGCGGCCGGCCATGGCCCCAAAGCCCCCACGGCGGCCCAACCCACCCCAGCACAACAGTCCGCTACCCAACTCAGCGAGGCCCACTCCCCGCTGCAGCACATTGAACAACGGGTGCAACGACGAGCCGCGGGACTGGCATTGGACATGTCCGCCGCCGCCAGCGTGGCCACCCTGCGCCGTGTGGTCGAAGACGAGATCGCACAGTGGAACCTCGATCACCGGCGGGGGGTTCGCCCCTTTGAACTGGTCGATGCCCAGGCGGTGGCCGATCGAGCCATGCGCAACCTCACCGGCTTCGGACCCTTGCAGGCGCTGCTCGATGACCCCGACGTGTGGGAAATCATGGTCAACGCCCCCGACGCCATCTTCGTGCGTCGCCACCACGGGCCCAGCGGCTACCACCACGAGGGCTTCCACGACGACGACCACGTGGTGCGAACCATTACGAAGCTGCTGGATGAGGCCGGAAGCCACCGCAAGCTCGACCCGGCCGAAGGTTTGCAGGACGCCCAACTGGCATCGGGAGCACGGCTCCACATCGTGCATGGGGACGTGGCCCGGGGCGGGCATCTGATGGTCAACATCCGCAAGTTCAGCACCTCCGCTTTCGGTCGTTTGGATCAATTGGTGGCCCGGGACATGCTGGACCCGCTGGTGGCCAAGGTGCTCGGCGCCGCGGTGGCCGCCCGTTGCTCTATTGTGTTCGCCGGCGCCCCCGGATCGGGCAAAACCACGCTGTTATCCTGTTGCACCGCCGAGCTGGACCCCGCGTTACGGGTGGTCACGGCCGAGGAAGTTTTTGAACTTGATGTGCCGCTCGCGAATGTGGCATCACTACAAACCCGCGCCGCCAGGGCTGATCGGGCCGAGATTGATCTCCGCCGTCTGGTGGCAGGATTTCTCCGCATGTCCCCCGACGTGGCCATCGTTGGTGAAGTCAGGGACAGGGAAGCGCTGCCTTTATTGCTCACTTTGTCAAGTGGAGTGAAGGGCTACACCACGATTCACGCCGGTTCGGCCCGGCAGGCGCTGACCAGATTGCGCTTCATCTGCCAGTTGGCCGACGCCGCCCGGG